>PAAX01000024.1 GCA_002698995.1 Ignavibacteriota bacterium
CAATATAGGCTATAATATTAAATATCAAGTATATTATTCCTAGTAATTCAAAAAATCCTAAATAATCAAATATTATAAGATTTTCATAATAATATGAGTAAATAACAGGAATCACTGGTATTAGTAAATCGATTATAGTTGCTAAACTGTATTTTTTTAATATTGTTTTTTCCATACAACGCTCTAATTTATCCTCGTGTGTCATGGTCGTACCATGACACTAATATTGATTACACTTCTAGCTCATATGCTCTGTCACGGTGCGACCGTGACAGCCTTGAAAAATAATTACCATTAGACACAAAATCAAAGACTTTTGAGACAGCCTCTGAGACCGTGACAGCCATAGAATTTAAATTACTCCATCAACTTTATAACTTTACAAACTTGATGAACTTTAAGAACTTGATAAACTAATTGCTGTTAAAATATCTTCATAAATATCATCTACATCTTCTAAACCGACTGATATTCTGAATACTCTTTCATTAATTCCGCTTCTTATTTTCTCTTCATGTGGGATTGAACCATGAGACATTGAATATGAATGATTTATTAATGATTCAACTCCACCAAGACTTTCTGCTAATTTTATTAATTTCAAATTCTTTATGAATTTTTTGTAATCAACATTTTCATTTAATTCGATTGTAATAACTGCACCAAAGCCATTCATCTGCTTTTCAGCTAATTCCTTATCCTTATTGAGAATAGGATAAAAAATATGCTTAATGTTATTTACTGATTTTAACTTTTCTGCAATATGCAGTGCATTGGAATTGTGTCTTTCCATCCTAACTGCAAAAGTTTTCATAGAACGAAATATCAGCCAACAGTCGAACGGAGAAGGGATTCCCCCAACAACTTTTTGAACATACTTTAGTTTATCATTTATTTCAAGATTGTTTGTAACAGTTAATCCACCTATAATATCACTGTGTCCCGATAAAAACTTTGATGAGCTGTGTATTACCAAATCAATACCAAGCTCAAGTGGATTCTGATTAAATGGGGTCGCAAAAGTATTATCGATAACACTAATCAGGTTATGCCTTTTAGCAAATGCTGCAATCTTAGAAATATCATAAATCTTAAGAAGAGGATTCGTTGGAGTTTCAAAATAAATTATCTTTACTTCTTTTAGTAATGAGTCTGGAATATCACTCAAAGAAATAAAATCATGATAAATAATATCAATTCCGTAATTTCTGAAAAAGTTATTAAAGAGTCGTAATGTTCCGCCATAGAGATCTTGGGAAGCTAATATTTTATCACCCGATTTTAATAAACCCATAAGGGATTGAACAGCTGCAACACCGGAAGAGAAAGCCAATCCGTACTCCCCTTTCTCTAATTTGGCAATTGCATTTTCAAGCACTTCCCTAGTTGGATTTGATACTCTGCTGTAATCGTGTTTATTGATATCATCAAAATCATTCTTAAAAAATGTTGATGTTTGATAAATAGGAGGATTAACAGAATTAAACTGTTTATCCCCCTCAAATCCTAAGTGAACTGAATCTGTGAACTTTCCCATTAGTCTTTTAATTTCTCCGGATATAAATTATCCCACCACTCTGGCTGCTCTTTTAATAATCTATCGAAATAAGCAATAATAGTTTTTGTCCATTTCATTCGTTTATCATAATCTAATATCCAATGATCCTGTCCGGCAACTTCAACAAACTCAACATTCTGTCCAAGTAGTTTTAATGCGGTAAACATAGTTAAGCTTTCTCCAACCGGAACGTTTGTATCTGAAGCACCGTGAAGAAGAAGCAAGGGAGTTTTAATTTTATCTGCATGATAGATTGGACTTTTATCAACATAAATATCTTTACGATTCCAAGGATAACTATCTGCAGTAGCAATCGCGCTGTATGAATATCCCCAGTAACCTTCTCCCCAGTAGCTAGTAAGAGCACTAATTCCGGCATGACTAACAGCGGCAGAAAAGATATCCGTTTTGGTTAGGAGAGTCATAGTCATAAATCCGCCGTAAGAAGCACCGATGCATCCAACATTTTTCGGATCAGCAAATTTATGATCAGCTAAAAATTTCTTAGTTCCTTCTATAATTTCATCAGCGGTGGTAGTTCCCCAGTCATTAACATGATAAGCAGAGAACGTTTGACCAAAACCGGTTGCACCGCTTGGCTGAAGCACATAAACAATATATCCATTTGCAGCCCAAATATTTTTAGGATATCTTCCTTCAAACTCTCTTGTAGTTGGTGATGTTCCGCCGTAGTAATTTACAATTACGGGATATTTTTTTGATTCATCAAAATTTGGAGGGAAATAAATTCTTCCTTTTATTTTGGATCCTTTAGATGAGATAAAATCCCAGTTCTTAACTTCTCCTAACTCAATATTATCATAGGTTTGATCGATATTACTTACTACCTCGGATTTATTTTCTGCCGCATTAAACTTATAAATCTTTACCGGTATATTTGAAGATGAAGCAGTGTAAAGAGCTATTGAATAATCTCTACTGAAATCATTCTTATCAATATCTTCATTCATTAGAGGGATTAAACTAAATGATTCATTTTCCAAATTATATTTATAAACTTTTGAATAAGATTCTTCGGTAACTTGAAAGAGAATTTCTTTATCATTAATCCATTCGGCGCTATTAATTTGAGGATTGAAATCTTTAGTAATTGCAGATACTTTTTCTGATTTCAAATCATAAATATAAGCTTGAGTATCATATTCGTTAGCAATTAAATCCTTTTCCAGATTTAACCCTATACCATTGAATGCTGTTGGTCCGGCTGTGATTAAAATCTTATCTCCATTAGGAGATACTTTTGCAGTTCCGCTCCAGCTTAAAGTAAATAGTGAATCTTCTTCCATATTTTCAAGATTCAATTTATAATATGAATTTTTTGTGAAAGGACGTTCAGTTAAATCAACTCTTGATTTAGAATAAATAATAAACTTACCATCAGAACTGATTGAATTTAATGAAGGAGAATCGTCATCAATTTGTATTTCAGTTTTGAATCCGGAAGGATAATCCATCCTAAAAAGTTTACTTTTGTTTTTATTGGAAGTCATTCTGTCGTTTATAGAAGTATATTTTTTGAGTCCGCTTCCATCATCTTTATATTTTTCAGTAACTGAATAAATGATATAATTTCCATTTGGCGCCCAAGTATAGCCTGACATATTTTCAAGATTCTCTGCAAATAGTTTATTAGTCTTAGAATCAAAATCGTATAACCAAATTGAATTAATGCTGCTTACTTGATATGAAATAACATTTTTATTCGGGAGCCATTCTGCAGAACTTAGTTTCATTCCACCCGCAAAATTTGTGACCAATTTGTTCTGAGTTAAATTATAAATCTCGATTGAGCTTTCGCTGCTTTTTCTATCCGATGATCTTTCATTTAATTTTACAATTCCATATCTGCCGTCAAAAGAAATATCAACACCGGAAGTTTTTGGATTGTTCAGCAAATCCTCAACTGTAGTATATCTCTTATTATCAGTTGTAACTTCAATTTCAAATTTAGATTCAATATTAACCGATAAATTAGATTCTTTTTCAGATGGAGTTACTACTTTAATTAAGAAAAGTTTATTCCCCGGTTCTACATTAACTTTAGTGGAAATTGTATCAATCTTACTATTCTGTTTGTTTGATTCCTTTAATTGATTATCAATATAAAGTGAAGTGTAACCATCGGTTTCAATGTTAACAGTTAACTCATTAAATCTTTCTGTGCGGACATATAACGCAAAGTAATCAATTCTAGTTTTACTGCTTTGATTAGAAAGAGAAATTTGGGAATCAGAAATCTTCTTCCATTCCAGACTTTGATTTTCATTTAATATGAATTTTTGATTCTCTGCCGGATACCAATTTAGTTTATCAAAATGCTGAAATTCTAAAACTGATGAAAAATCAATTTCCGATTTTAGTGTTGGTATTTCAATCTTACCTAAATGTAAAAACTGATTAACTTTTTGATTACCCGCATAAATAGTGGATGAGAGAAGGATTAAGAAAAGAAAAAAACGATGCATTTAAATCTCCGATTTTTTCTTTACAAAGTAATATTTAAGAAATAAAAAAGCCCGACTTTTTGGTGGAAAATCGGGCTTGTAAACGAAATACTTTAATACTTAGATTTCTCAGTCGCCAACAAGAATAATAAAAATAGGCTCCTTCGAAATGACAATACTAAATTTTCATAAATTTCTAAGAACGTTTTCAATTATTTAATTTGGTATTTCCAATCCAACAAATTGTGAATTACCATTTTTATCAACCATTTTAAGAAGAACAGCACTTCCCTTTTTATCGTTAATAATATCTTCCAATTCTGATACGCTTGATATTTTATTTTTATCTGCCTCAACAATAACCAAAGTAGCTCTTAATCTTTGATTAAAAGCTTTGCTGTAAGGTTCAACTTTAGTGATTAAAACACCGGCATCTGCTTTATAACTTTCCAATTCGCTCTCTGACATATTTCTTACTGAAAAACCAATTTCATCGAAAGAGATTTCTTTCTTTTCTACTTCTTTTTTCTCTTCCGGTTCTTTAGTCTCTTTAGAAGAAGCAACTGTTTCTTCACCATCTTTAGATTTTAATGTAACTGTTCTGGTAATCATATCACCATCTCTGAATAGAGTCAATACAACTTTTTCTCCGGCACGTTTTGAAGCTACATAGGACTGTAATTCATTCGGCTGATTAACTTCTCTATCATCAACTTTAATGATGATATCCATAGGTTTGATATCTGCATCAGCGGCAGAACCATCTTCAACAATTGATTGAATTAAAACTCCTTTTGGTTTATCTAAACCTACAGCTTTGGCAATAGCATCATCAACAGGAGAAATACTAACGCCAATGTAGCCGCGAGTAACTTTACCATTTGCTATCAAGTCTTCCGAGACTGATTTAGCAAGATTTGACGGAATAGCAAAACCATAACCGATATAGCTTTTAGTCATACCGTTAGTAGCAATAGCAGAGTTAATTCCAACTACCGCACCATTAAGATCAACCAGAGCGCCGCCGCTGTTACCCGGATTAATAGCAGCATCTGTCTGGATAAAATTTTCTACTCTGTAACTATCTGCGATGATTCCGAGGTTTCTTCCCTTAGCACTTACAATTCCAGCCGTAACAGTAGAAGCGAGAGCCAAAGGATTTCCAATAGCCATAACCCACTGACCGACTTTCAACTCATCAGAATTTCCCAAATAAGCAGCCGGTAAATCTTCAGCATCAATTTTTATTACAGCTAAATCTGTTAAAGGATCTGTACCAACAACTTTAGCTTCAAATTCTCTTCTATCCAATAAACCAACAGTAACTTGAACTGCATCTTCAACAACATGGTTGTTTGTTAATATATAACCATCTTCGGAAATAATAACACCACTTCCACCCCCTTGTTGATTTCTGGGAACATCATCTCTAAATGGGAAGAAGAAATGAAATTCATCGGGTATTCTATTTTTAACTTCACTTACGGTAGTAATTTGAACTATGGAAGGAGTAACTTTTTCTGCAACATTAACGAATGCATCATTAAAAGCTTGAGCATTCGGATCGACTTGCTGCACGGGGGGCTGATTAGTACCAATTTGAACATCTGCTAATGAGGGTCTTACCCAGCCAAAATTAGAGACTAAAATTGCACCGAATACAACACCTATTATCAAAAGCGCAGAAGCTTTTAGAAGATTTTTGCTTTTCATATATATTCCTCAACTATAATTAACTTTTAAAAAACTTAATTGATTTCAATCCTTTAAATTGATCAACGTGATAACTAAGATACTTTTCCAGAAAGAAAATAATTTTATCTAAATCAGCTGATTTGTAATTCTTAATTTCAATACGCTTGCTTAGACAAATAATGAAATTGAAAAGTTCCTTTTCGAATTCAAAGTTAATTAAATGATCTTTCGAACAATCGCCGCATAAAAAACCAAGTTCATAATTAAATCCAACTTTCTCAGATTCGCCTAAGTTTTTACTGCACTGACTGCATGATTCAAATTCGAATTCATAACCAGTCTCTTTAATTATGAAGAGAAGATATTTAGTAAAAAAGAATTGTGCTTGATCAACGTTTTCATTTATAAGATTGAGGATTTTTTCGGTAGCTAAAAATATTTTATTATTAGGTTCATGCTCAGGGATAAGCTGATCAATAATTTCAGAAATAGAAAACGCATAACTTGAAGCTTCGAGATCGGCTTTAATTTTCGTGAAATGATTTATCAAATCAATTTCGGAAATGATCTGAACTTCTCTTCCCTCTTTGTTATAAATTACTACGGTAAGGAGATTTAGTATATCGGCAATTTTACCGGATTTAGACTTAGGGGAACGAGCCCCTTTTATAATGCAAGAAAGTTTGCCAAGTTTTTCAGTATAAAGAGAAGCGATTCGACTTGAATCGCTGAAATCAATTCTCTTTAAGATAATTCCCTTAGTTTTAACTATTTCAGACATTAAAATTATAAGGAGGTTTATGAAGACCAGTTTCTGTAATTATACCGGCAATAAGTTCATTTGGAGTAACATCAAAAGCGGGAGTATAAGTTTTATATTCAGGTTTGGTAATAAGAACATCTTTAATCTTGTTAAGTTCATCGGGACTTCTAAACTCAATCTTAATATCATTTCCGCTCTTGCAGTTTTTATCAATTGTAGAAGTAGGAGCTGCAATATAAAAAGGGATATTATGATGCTTACATAAAACTGCTAAACTGTATGTCCCAATTTTATTAGCAGAATCACCGTTAGATGCAATTCTATCTGCCCCGGTTATAACAAGATCAACTTCCCCTTTCTGCATAAGGACAGCGGCAGAAGAATCTGAATTGATAGAAAAAGGGATCCCAGCTTTATCGAGTTCAAAAGCTGTTAATCTGGAACCCTGAAGAAGAGGTCTGGTTTCATCTGCATGAACGAACTCAACCAATCCATTTTCAAAAGCTTTTTGAATCACATAGAATGCTGTTCCCCCGCCTCCTGTTGCTAACTGTCCAGTATTGCAGTGAGTAAGAACTTTAGATTTCTTAGTAAATATTTCCAAACCATTCTGTGCCATCTTATTGCACTTATCAATATCATCATTATGGATTTCAACTGCTTTATTCAATAAGGAAGAATAGAAATTATCAGTTAATGAATAATAAGTTTTTTTCATTTCATCCAAAGCCCAGAAAAGATTTACTGCTGTAGGTCTGGTAGAAGCCAATCTTTGATATACTTTTTCAAAATACGAATCATCTTTTACATTATTATTCTTAAAAGCGAGTGCAAGCGCATAAGCGGCGGAAACCCCAATAGCCGGTGCGCCTCTAACTTCAAGTCTTTCAATTGAAACAGATATTCTTTCATAGTCATCAGAAATAATATACTCTTCAATCAAAGGGAGTTTTGTCTGATCAATTAATTTTAATTTATCATCAATAAATTCTATACACTTAAAACTGCTCATCTGATTCGAACCTTGCTAATTCAACAAACTGATTAAATCTATTTTTTATTTTTTCGTTATCCAGATTTTCAATACCTCTAGTACTGAAATGCTCAACACAGAATGAAGCTAAAGTACTGCCGTAAACAACAGCTCTTTTAAGATTTTCAAACGAATGATTTTTAGTACGATGAAGGTAACCGATAAATCCACCTGCAAAGGTATCTCCGGCACCGGTTGGATCAAAAACAACTTCCATAGGGAGAGCGGGAGCCGAGAAAATTTTATCTTCTGCAAAAAGGAGTGCACCATGTTCCCCTTTTTTGATGATTACAATCTTAGGACCCATTTCCTTGATTAATTTTGCAGCTTTAATCAGGTTAGGTTCGCTTGTAAGTAATTTTGCTTCGGAATCATTTACAATAATTACATCAATTCTTTTAAGAACTTTTAAGAGGTCATCTTTTTTAATATCAATCCATAGATTCATAGTATCGCAGACTACAAACTTTGAATTTCTAACTTGATCTAAAACAGAAAGCTGTAGTGCTGGATCGATATTTCCAAGCATAACATATTCGCTTTCTTTGCAGCTCTCAGGTATAACGGGATTAAAATCGGCGAATACATTAAGATCGGTATAGATAGTATCTCTTTGGTTAAAATCGTGATGATACTTTCCACCCCATCTAAAAGTTTTACCTCCTTCAATAATCTGGACACCTTCTAGACCAATATTTTTATCCTTAAAAAGCTGTAAATGTTCTGACTTGAAATCATCACCAACAACTCCTACAATTTCAATCGGTTTTGTAAAATAGCTTGACGCAAGTGATATGTAAGAAGAAGAACCACCTAAAGCATCTTCAACTTTTTCGTACGGGGTTTCGATACTATCGTATGCAAGTGAACCGACAATAAGTAAACTCAATTTCAACTCCTTTCTTTTATTTCAATAAACTCTAATAGACTTGTCTGCTGAGAAAAATACTCATAAATAATTTGGACTGCTTTGCGCTGTCCGGGCCATGCAAGAAGTTTCAAAGCTTCCTCTTTATCAACCCATTTATATTCATCATGCTCATATGATATTTTAACCTCTTTATTCTTATCTACTTCAGCAACAAAAACGGGAACCATACAGACCATATCCCTTTCGGGGGAATAGAAAGAATTAACATGAGGGACGACCCATAATTTATCGATTGCTAAATTTGTCTCCTCTTTAATTTCACGAATTGCAGTCTGGTAGGCTTTTTCATCGTTATCGATGGAGCCTGTAACCATCTGCCAGATGCCGTTATACTTTTCATGCTCGGCTCTTTTAAGTAGAAGAAATTCAATGTTTTTTTCTTTTCTTCTGAATATGTGTGCTTCAATTAAAAATGATGTAACGTTCATTTTCTCGATATTTTTTTGATAAAATAGATGATAGACTATATTTAATTAATAATTAAGAATTAAGAATTAAGAATTAAGAATCCGTCTAAAAAACAGCCGGACAGGTTAGGAATTAAAAAGTTAGAAGTAAGAAGTTAGAAATTAGACACAAGACAAAAGACTAAAGATTTCTCCTCGTTTTACTCGTCGAAATGACAGGGAGGTTATTCTTGTCATTCCGGTTCCCGAAGGGATACCGGAATCTCTTTCGTAACATTTTATAGATACCGGTATTCCGCTAAAGCGAAAACCGGTATGACATTATCAAACCCAAAATTAACGATCATTCCGGTTTGTGTTTTCAAGAATATCTGTCTTGCTGATAATGCAGGCCGGAATCTCTTGAGATTGCTTCGACAAAAATCGTCTCGCAATGACTTAAATAGATTCAAGACAATTAGACTCAAGACAAAAGACTTAGGATTTCTCCTCACTCTGCCTGACATCGTCAGGTAAACTAGTCGAAATGACAAGGCTTTGTAATTACAAATTAAAAAGGAAAAATTACAAAGGAGAATGGCTGAGATACCGGTATTCCGCTAAAGCGAAAACCGGCATGACAGGGTAATTCAGTGCTTTTGTGTCATTCCGGTTCCCGAAGGGATACCGGAATCTCATAGTTAATTTTGGCTTGAGATTGCTTTTAAAAAAATCGTCTCGCAATGACGGGAGTATAGGTTAGACTGTTAGACACAAGAATAAAGACTTAGGATTTCTCCTCTATTCTCTCGTCGAAATGACAGGGATTAGATGCCGGTATTCCGCTAAAGCGGAAACCGGTATGACAGTAGTGTCAACCAGGTTCTAATTCTATTCTAAATTCTCAAATTTATAATCTATCAATAAGCAAAGAACAAAGGAACAAATATATTAAAAATATGCACGAGCTTCTGCTCTCATTGTATTAATAACTTTACCGGCACCTTGAAGTCTGCCGTCGTAGCTGAAGGTTGTCTGCAGATTATTTGCAATTCTATAATCAAAATTTAGTCGCCAGTAGTAATTCTTTCCAAGTGTATTTCCTTTGGTTACTTCGAAAGGAATATAGTTTTCAGTTGTATTGGCATTAAGTTCTTTTCTCTCAACTTCAGCACGGATTCTCCCTTTACCGGCAAAGGAATATGTAACTCTTAATCCTTGTGAATTAAGATCAATAATTGTAGGCTCATCGGGAAATGTATCTTCACTTCTACCGGCTCCAATAATAAATCCAACTTCCAGATTTCTAATAGGACGATAAGAAAAATCTGTTTTAACCTCTGTAGTATTGACTTCTCTAGCTCTATTGTTTCTAGCTTTAGAGGCTACATTATCATTTTGAGTAATAATTTCGGTCTGATTATTAATCTCCTCAACCATCTTAAAATTTATACGTAGAGCCTGCTCATTAAAGAATCCTCTTTCGGTACCACCGCTGAATTGATTCAGATTTCTTCTCTGTGTAAAACGAAAGCGGAAGGATAATTCGGATGAATTTCTGAAAAGATAAACATCCTGTTGAAAAAGATTAGAACCACGAACCGTAGTTGAATCATTTAAGAATTTAGAAAAGTTAAGAAGGTAAATCTGTTTGGTATCTTCTAATCTGCTGTTCTCTTCAACTCTCCAAAATGTTTCTGTGAAGATTGGTTTGATTAATGTCCCTAATAAAGAATAATCTTTATCAAATAATCTTGCAAAATCAAGTTTCCAGCGGGTGCTGGTTTTAAGATCGATAACAGGAAATAGTTCATCGGTGGGGATAGTAGTTAAGATATAGTCGCCGTCAAATATAGTCTGCTCAAATTCATCTTCATCAGCAATACCGTTATTGTTGAGATCACCAAGATATATATAGTTCCCGGTTCCCTGTTCAACTTTAACGAAAACCCTTTCCAGTCTAGCTGATCTCTGTGTTGTAGTTTCATAAAAGAGATCACTTTGAATGAATCTATCCCAGAAATTAAATCTAGACTGAGACCTTATCAATACAGTTTCGTTATCAAGTCTGTTTTGATCTTTAAACTCATCAGTAAATTCTTTCTTTCTTAAGGTGATGCTTAAAGTAGTATTGACTTCTTTTATTCCGGAATAATCTACTTGGTAGTTCTGTGTTTTGGCAAGGGATTCTTTAACAAGTTTACCTTGAATGGGATAAGATTCTTCGCGCAGAGAATATTTTGCAGTCAGATTCAATCCGCCAAGATCAACAAGCTGAAGATAAGGGGCATATTCATTAAAGCTAAGACTAGATGAGAGGAGTGAATCCTTGCTGCTAGTATTATCCTTTTTATTTTCAGTTTCAAATTGAAAACCAGGTTTAATAAAATTGATAAGGTAAGAGAGATCCCCTTTTTGTCTGAACCAATTAGTTTTAATCAGTCTGTTTTTAGAATCGACGTAATCAAAATCGTATATAAAATTATAAGCATCCTGTTTGGTGAGAGAAACATTAGTCAAGTACCGGTTTGATTCAAAAATATTTCCTCTTTTAAGAAAACCATACTTAGATCTGACATTAAGTTCATCAACCGGAATAAGATTAATTCCAATCTCTCTAAGTTCCTCATTAACTCTGGTTTGATCGGTAAGGTTATAATCCCTGTTAAACTCAACATTATCGATGCGGTCAATCGATTCATATTTATCTTGTTTGAATCTATCTTTATAAGAAAAGCCGATTTTTCCAAGACTAAGATCACCTACTTCAATCTTTTTCGGATTAAGTTTCAGTTCAATATTTCTTGCATAACCACCGTTATCGGTATCATCAACAGCAGAAAGACGATTACGGTCATAAAGACTTCCGGCAAGTTCAAGATTGAGAATCAGATCATCAAAAGGTTCGGCAGTAATTAAGAAATTTCCAACCTGGCGAAGTTCCGGGATAGGGATATATCTAATAGGAAGATAACCGCCGTTCCCTTTACCAACAAAGGTGTAGCGACCTATACTCTCTTTACGGTAATCACCAACTCCTTCACCAACAAAGCTGAAGATAACATTATAAAGTGAACTAGGATCGCCGGGATTATATTGGTAATAAGAAAAAGGCTCGTTATTAATTGTTGTATCAATCTTAGTATAAATACCTTTAATAATACCATTGCTGTCGGGAAGAGCAAGAGAGGCGCCATCACGGACAGCTTTATTTCTATCATCCCCTGCATTCTCAAGAATTTCCTTATCCTCTTCACTTAAGATAAAATCTATAGGACTATTTTCATCATCCCCTTCTTGTGCATAAGAGACTGCAATTTTAAGTCTGTTATTAAAAAGTGCTGTACTTCCGCTTCCGGCAAAGAAGTTACGCTGGTACTGCCGATCGGTATATTCAAAATCAACGGTAATTCTGCTAGCGGAAGTTATCAATCTATTTGCAGTAAATGTAATTTGTGCGTTTGCATATTCGATGGTGTAATCATTATTTTCACCTCTCCTCATTTCCTGTCCATCAACAAAAACTTTTTCACTACCGGCAATAATTATAATTTCTCTTTCGTTGTTGATACCGCTGAGGCGGTAAGGACCTTGGACTCCGTCGATGCCGTTAAACTGATTAGAATTATACTTCCCTCTTGAACTTGCGACTGCAGATTTAAGTTGATTATCTTCGTAAAAGAATTCCCCTTTCAAGCCCTGGAGTTTTCTATCAATCTTACCAAACTCGCCAATTCGTTCTGTGTAATCGTAATCTCCGAATGTACCTATTGCATTGGGATGGCGGACTTCAATAAAAACCTTATCAAGTTCTTCAAGGGTTTCGGTATTTCCTTCGGGTTGGATTGGAGTATTTTCATCGGTTAAAGCGGCAACAATTTCAATATCGTCTGAGAGTCTACCTGAGAGCTGAAGCCGGAGTCCGCTGTTAACATTAAGATCTCTATTTGTCCCGAGAGTAAATCCGCGCACAATAGTACCGGTTGATCTAATATCGCTTCCGAAGATGGATTCGCTAGAAAGATTAACGGACTGTTCACGGACACTTCGAATAGTTGTATTAGTTACTTCATCATAAACTTTGACAAGGGTTCTTCTTTTATACTCTTTCTGCAGGGAAAGATTTAGTGAATGGTAAGTAACAATTAGAGTATCGAACAATGAGTATTTGAGAGAATCAGATAAAGAGAAATAACCTTGCGAGTAGTTAAAGTCGATATATTTCTTATCAATGATTTTGTTTTTAAGGGATATCTCTTCAGTAAAAGGAATAATTGATGGTGAAGAAATATGATATGTATTTTCAAGATTAATTTGAATTGTATCGCTTACAAATATTCCCATTGACTGCTGTGCCCTTGCAGGGAGTGCTGCAGCAATAATTATTACCAGATATTTAATAAAACGGAAATATTTCAAGCGGGTGAATTCATTTAATTGAAAAGGTAAATCTATCAAATGGAGTGATGAAAGGCAATTGGGAAAAAAGGGGTGATGAATAGCAGTGATTGGTCATTGGTCAGTTGTCATTGGTCATTTGGGTGGAATGGTTGATTGATTGATTCGTTGATTAATTGATAATTAAAAGTAGAGACGTAGCCAACCAAAGGTTGGTAAACACGCTACGTCTTTACAATCTGGTACCAACACTTGAAAGTGTTGGTTAATGAAAATTTTGGTTCTCGATACGCTCACATAGTTCGCTACTCGAACTGACGCTAGTTGAATTGAGAATTGTGTTTGTATGTATAGCAAATTTGCGCCCCTTTTCGTGAATGAAGTATTGTATGAGATGCCTGTCTTGCCGACAAAGACTTGGCATTCAGGATTGCGTTTATTCTAAATAGTAGAGACGTAGCCAACCAAAGGTTGGTAAACACGCTACGTCTTTACAATCTGGGACCAACACTTGAAAGTGTTGGTTAATGAAAATTTTGGTTCTCGATATGCTCACATAGTTCGCTACTCGAACTGACAATATTCTGCTCCTTTGGAGTGCCTACTAGCGTAGGTAAACTTGATACGA
>PAAX01000025.1 GCA_002698995.1 Ignavibacteriota bacterium
GGCAGCGATCTTTTTACGATAGAATAATAAGAAATGAAACCGAACTTTTTAACATCAGAAAATATATTGAACAAAATCCGTTAAAATGGGACTTGGAAAATGAGCTTGAAAATTTATACTAAAAAAATTAGGGCGGTCATAAAAATATATTAACAAAAACAATTTTATTTAATTTATTGAAGTTACGAAATGGTTCTTAACTTCCTAGTAAACCACGGAGGTTTGCATTATAAAACACCAAGATGATTAAGTAAAAGCTATTTAATTTGCCTTTACGCCAATTAATTTTTGAATTGGTTCTCCGATTAATTTTTCGGAATTCCAATTATACGATTTTTCGAAAGGATATTTCCTCACTTTACAATTTGAAAATCTGCAGAATGGACATAATTCCTCAGAACAATAATCAAAATGAATCCTTACCTGAACACTGGTAAAATCTTCATTTAATCTTTTTTCAATTTCCTGCTCAATTTCATGTGATTGCTGAATTGAATAATAATAGGGAAGAGTTAGGTGAAAATCGGCAAAAAGATGTTCAGCCGACTGCCAAAACCTCAGATGATGAAGATCAATCCAATCATCTTTTTTGATCATATCAAATTTCATAGATAATTTATTTAGAAGCTCAACATCAGTTTCATTCATTAATCCGCCGATGGATTCTCGTATTAACTTAAATCCGGTAAATAAAATATTAAGTGCAACAATAATTGCAAATATCGGGTCGATTACTTCAATTCCCGTTAAGAGAACTATAATCAATCCAATCATAACACCGATACTTGTATAAGAATCGGTTAAAACATGTTTGCCATCTGCAACAAGAGCAAGTGAGTTAGTCTGTCTCCCTTTTTTAATTAAGTAGAATCCCAATACTAAATTTACTATACCGGCAGCAGCAATTATAATTGTTCCATAATCAAGAGCCTTTAGTTCAATCCCGGTAATTAATCCTTCAATTGAGGTGTAAATAATTACAAGTGCGGCAAGAATGATAAGAAGTCCTTCAATACCGGCAGAAAAATATTCAACATTTCCATGTCCGTATAAATGAGATTTATCTGGCGGACGAGAACTTAAAATAATACTGTAAAGTGCCATTGAAGTTGCAAGAACATGCACTACTGATTCAGCAGCATCAGAAAAAATAGCTTTGGAATCGGTGAGAAAATAAGCAGTAATTTTCCCGATAAACATTAGGATACCAACAATAAGAGAGATATAAGCAGCTTTTCTTTTGAGATGAATGTTTTCTTCTAAGGTCATTTCATAATTTAAGATTGTTAAGACAAATATAACCATTAAATATGAATTACTATCAAATTATCCTATATATATCAAATTTTGGAAAGAATAAAATGGTAATTCTTAGAAATAGGAAAGAAAATGAATTAATAAGGAAATAATTCTCCATTTCAATCGATAAATAAATCTTTATATATGGCACATTCTTTGGTAATTGATAGAATATCCAAAAATGAAGGGGCAATAATGCATCACAAAATATTTGAAAACTACCATTCAAAAGATAAAAGCAGTCTAATTGCATTACTTCAAGATGTTCAGGAAGTTTATGGGTATTTACCTGAAAAAGCGATAAAAGATGTTGCGGAATTTGTAGGAATGCCGGTCAGTGGTGTTTATGGCGTAGCAACATTTTATAATCAGTTCAGGTTAACCCCGCTCGGAAAAAACATTATTAGAGTCTGCCGCGGAACTGCTTGTCATGTTAAAAATTCAGCTAATATTTTAACTGCATTAGAAAATGAACTTGGAGTTAAATCGGGAGGAACAACAAGGGATAAGTTGTTTACTTTGGAAACAGTAGCCTGCATAGGTGCTTGTTCAATTGCTCCGGTTATAAATGTAAATGAAGATTATTTTGGTAGAATTGCAGTAAAAGATATTCCAAAAATTCTTCAGAAATACAAAAGTGAAGCAAAATTAGAAAAGAATACTATAGAAAAAATTAATGCGTGAGGGGAAATGAAAAGCTTTTTAGAAATAAAAATTGATAACGAATTTCATTCACCTGAAAGCCCCAAGGGTGAATTTATAGCTCATTGTACTAATCCTTCACTCTCTCCTAACCAAGAGGGTGATATTGTGCAGTATAATAAGATGTTAAGATACGAAGTTCATGATAATCCGGTAATTTTTATTGGAATGGGAACCTGCGGTTTAGCTTCAGGTGCAGATAAAGTTAAAGTAGCAATTGAAAATGAGTTGATAAAGAACAATATATTTGCCGAAATTATTCCAACCGGCTGTATTGGTTATTGTGCAAAGGAAGTAATTGTTGATATTAAACTTCCAAACGGAGAAAGAATTTCATACTGTGAAGTAACCCCTAAAGATGTTCCTGCATTAATAAAAACAACATTGGTTGATAACGAGGTTTATCAAAAGAATTTACTCGGAAGCCACGGCGAAGGAAATGAAAATGTACCTAGATTAAATGATCTTCCTTTCTTCAGAAAACAGAAAAAAGTTGTATTGGAAAATTGCGGTATTATAAATCCGACTTCAATTGATGAATATATAGCAAACGGCGGATTTAAGGCGTTAGATAAAGCAATTAGAATTATGAATCCCGAAGCTGTTGTAAATGAAGTATTAGAAAGCGGCTTAAGAGGAAGAGGAGGCGGAGGATTCCCAACCGGTAAAAAATGGCAGTTTGCTCATCAGCAGAAGAATGATCAAAAATATATAATATGTAACGCAGATGAAGGTGATCCGGGAGCTTTTATGGATCGTTCAATCCTAGAAAGCGATCCATTTAGATTAATAGAAGGAATGATAATCGGCGCTTATGCAATAGGTGCTAATTTCGGTTATATATACTGTCGTGCTGAATATCCTCTTGCAATTCAAAGATTAGAAAATACAATCAAAAAATGTAAAGAATATGGATTGCTCGGTAAAAATATTTTAGGAAGCGGATTTAATTTTGATCTTAAGATAAAAAAAGGTGCCGGTGCTTTTGTATGCGGTGAAGAAACAGCATTAATCGCATCAATAGAAGGAAAGAGAGGAATGCCTTCTCCTCGTCCTCCTTATCCGGCTGTATCCGGCTTATGGGGTAAACCTACAATTATAAATAATGTTGAGACACTTGCAAATATTCCAACGCTAATAAATAAAGGAGCAGCTTGGTTTTCTTCAATTGGTACGGAATCAAGTAAAGGAACAAAAGTATTTGCAATATCAGGTAAAATTAAATACAGCGGACTTGTAGAAATTCCAATGGGAATTTCTTTAAGAGAAGTAGTATTTGATATTGCTGGTGGAATTCCAGATGGTAAAAAATTCAAAGCAGTTCAAATTGGCGGTCCTTCCGGTGGCTGTTTACCGGAAGAAGTTATGGATACTCCGGTTGATTATGAATCATTGAAATCTGTCGGTGCAATGATGGGTTCCGGTGGATTTGTAGTAATGGATGAAGATACATGTATGGTTGATGTTGCTAAATATTTCTTAACATTCATTCAAAATGAATCATGCGGAAAATGTGTTCCATGCCGTGAAGGAACGAAAAGAATGCTCGAAATAATTGAAAGAATTCCGAAAAAATATAATGGAGATAAATTAGAACAGCTCCAAAGATTTAAAGGAATTATTCACTTAAATAGATTAGCAGAAGTAATTAAAGATACATCATTGTGCGGATTGGGACAAAGTGCTCCAAATCCGGTTTTATCGGGATTAAGATATTTCAAAGATGAATATGAAGAGCATTTATTCGATAGAAAATGTAATGCCGGTGTTTGTAATGAGTTATTAACATTTACAGTTGTAGCTGAAAATTGCAGCGGCTGCGGATTGTGTGCGCGTAAATGCCCGAGTGAAGCAATTATTGGGGATAAAAAACAGCCTCATACTATAATTCAAGCTAAATGTATAAAATGCGGTATGTGCGTAGAAACATGCCGATTCGATGCTATTTCTACAAACTAATTTGAAATTATGAACCGCATTGGCGGAAGGAGATTAAATGATTGAATTAACTATAAATAACATCAAGGTTAAAGCAGAAGAGGGAATGACAATTCTTGATGCTGCTAAATCAGTTGGAATTAAAGTTCCAACTCTCTGTCATATGAAAGATTTATTCCCAACAGGAGCATGCAGAATTTGCGTTGTTGAAGTTGATGGAATGAAGGGACTTGTACCAAGCTGTGCTTTTCCGGTTTCAGAGGGAATGAAAGTAGATACAAATTCTCCTAGAGTAAGAAGATCGAGAAAAACTATTGTTGAACTTCTTATTGAAAATCATCCGCAGGACTGTCTGGTTTGTGTTAGAAACAAAAATTGTGAATTACAGGATTTATCTGAAAGATATAGTGTAAGAGAACATAGATTCAGCGGAGAAAAGAAAGATCATGCGATTGATATTTCAAGTGCATCAATGGAAAGAGATCCGGCTAAATGTATTTTATGCGGAAGATGCGTTAGAACCTGTAACGAAGTTCAGCAAGTTGGTGCAATCGATTTTACAAACCGCGGATTTAAAACTAATGTAACTACTCCTTATAATAAAGGATTGAACGTAAGTGATTGTATTTTATGCGGACAATGTATTTTAGTTTGTCCTACTGCAGCTTTAAGAGAAAAGAGTCATGGCAAAGAAGTACAAAATGCAATAAATGACAAAAAGAAATTTACAGTAGCACAAATTGCTCCAGCTGTAAGAGCTACTTTAGGGGAAGAGTATAATCTTCCTTTGGGTACAAATGTAACCGGACAATTAATAACCGGTTTAAGAAGATTAGGTTTTGATAAAGTATTCGATACAAATTTTGCAGCCGATTTAACAATCTTGGAAGAAGCTACAGAATTAATTGACAGAGTTACAAACGGGAAAACACTTCCAATGTTTACAAGCTGCTGCCCTGGCTGGGTTAAATATATTGAACAAAACAGACCATCTCTTCTAAAGCATGTATCTTCTTGTAAATCACCTCATGAAATGGAAGGGGCTGTTTTAAAAACTTATTACGCAAAGAAAATGGGACTTGATCCGAAAGATATTTATGTAGTTTCTATAATGCCGTGTACTGTTAAGAAATTTGAATCGAGCAGACCCGAATTATCTGAAAATCATATTAAAGATGTGGATGCAGTTCTAACTACAAGAGAATTAGTAAGGTTGTTCAAAATGGCCGGTATAGATTTTAATGATATCCCAGAAAGTGAATTTGACAATCCTTTAGGTGAATCTACCGGAGCAGCTGCGATATTCGGTACAAGCGGTGGAGTTATGGAAGCTGCAGTTAGAACAGCTTATTATAAAGTAACAGGTGAAGAGTTAGAAAACTTAGAACTTTCTGATATAAGGGGAATGAGCGGAATTAAAGAAAGTTCACTTGATTTAAAAGGAACTACTGTAAATGTTGCAGTCGTAAATGGAATTGGAAATGTAGATCAGATTTTGGATGAGATTGAACATGGCGAATCAAAATATCACTTTATAGAAGTAATGGCTTGCCCTGGCGGATGTATAAATGGCGGCGGTCAGCCAATTCATCAAAAACCTGAAAAACTTAAGAAGAGAGTTGAAGCTTTATATACAATAGATAATAAGATGAAGAACAGAAGATCGCATGAAAATAAATCAGTACAAAAACTCTATGATGAATTTTTGGAATATCCTAATAGTCATAAGGCACATGAAATATTGCACACAACATATGTTGATAGAAAAGCAATTTTAAATTCATAAAAGAAGATTAATATGACAGCGGGAATTGTAAGTACAATTGGGCAGAAATGCAAAAGATGCTATTCATGCATTCGAGAATGTCCCGCCAAAGCAATTAGAGTTATCAACGGTCAAGCCGTTGTTATTGAAGAAAGATGTATAAGCTGCGGACACTGCGTAAAAGTATGTTCGCAGCATGCTAAAAATACTCTTTCTGATGTTGATAAAGTATTGTATGATCTTCTCCCTTCACATAATACAGTTGCAGTTTTAGCTCCTTCATTTGTAGTATCTTTCCCTGAAATCTATCCAAAAGTAATTTCTGCATTGCGAAAAATTGGATTTAAGCAGGTTGTAGAGGTTGCATTTGGAGCTGACTTGGTTGCAAAGTATTATGAATCATATTTTGAAAAAGAGAATTTTGATAAGACCATTATTAGTTCTCCATGTCCCGCAATATTCAATTTTATAGAAAAATATTATGTTGATTTGGTTCCTAATATTGCAGAGGTTGTTTCTCCAATGGTTGCAATTGGGAGATACTTAATGAAGAATTATGGCTCTGATACAAAAGTTGTTTTTATTGGACCTTGTATTGCAAAAAAGGATGAATATAAAGATGATGAAGTTCATGATGCCATTGATTCAGTAATTACATTTATTGAATTAAAAGAAATATTTGAACTGCTTCATATAGAATTAGAATCATTAGAAGATTCATCTTTCGATCCCCCTTATTCTTTCTTGGGCAAATCATTTCCATTAACCGGTGGTTTATTAAAAACAGCCAATATTAACAATGATATCCTTGAGAAAAAAGTAATTATAGTTGATGGTAAAGATAAAGCAGAAGAAATAATTGTAGATATCTTTAAGAATAAAATCAAAAATAAGTTTGTTGATATTCTCTTCTGTGAAGGATGCATAAATGGTCCTGCAATTGATTCCGATATGAATTACTATTCCAAAAGAGAAGCGCTAATTGATTACATTGAATCGAATAATCCTCATATCGATAAACAAATTTGGATGAGTGAAATTTATAACAATAGAGATCTTGATCTGTCAAGAAAATTTAGACCAAATAACCAACGCAGACCAATGCCTTCGGAAGAAAAGATTAGAGAAATTTTAGCCAGAACAAATAAGTTCAATCCGGAAGATGAATTGAACTGTGGAAGCTGCGGTTATCCAACTTGCAGAGAATATGCAGTTGCAATTGCTAAAGGACTTGCAGAAGAGGATATGTGTCTTAATTATTTAATTGATAGGCTTGAAACGGCATACAGCGAACTCAAAAATGCACAAGAGCAGCTGCAGAGTGCAGAAAAGCTTGCTTCTATAGGTCAGCTTGCAGCTGGTGTAGCACATGAAATTAATAATCCTTTAGGAACAATAATGTTATATGCTAATATGCTTATTAGAGATGTTCAAAAGAAAGGATGTAATACAAATATTCAAGATATTCAAACAATAATTGAAGAAGCTAATCGATGTAAAAATATCGTATCAAATTTATTGAATTTTGCTCGGCATGGTAAATTAAAACTTGCTAAGACAAACATTCACAAAATACTTGAGATGATTGTAAAAGGAATAAAACTAAAAGAAGAAAACAGCGATATAATAATTAACATAAATAACAATTCGGAAGTTTTAGAAATAGAAGGTGATTCCGATCAGCTTAAACAGGTTTTTATAAATTTAATTTCTAATGCTGTAGAATCACTAGAATTTAGTGTTATAAAAAATATCAACATTAATTTAAGAAATGATGAGAATAATTTAATAGTAGATATAATAGATACCGGATGCGGTATTCCTCAAGAAAATATGAACATGTTGTTTACTCCATTCTTTACTACAAAAAAAATGGGAAGAGGAACCGGCTTAGGTTTAGCGATATCATACGGTATAATTAAAATGCATAAAGGGGATATCAAAGCTAAAAGCAGCATTGATCATGGTTCTACTTTTACGGTTAAGCTCCCTATAAAACTGAATATTACAAAAACAAATATGAACTAAGGAGTTATAAATGGATATCAAAAAAATTCTAATTGTGGATGATGATATTGATCTATTAGACCAGCATAAAATACTTATGGAATCTAAAGGATTTGAAGTTGTTACTGCAGAAAGTGCCGAGGCAGGCTTTCAAGTATTTCAAAAAGAAAAACCGGATGCAGTAATTGTTGATTTAATTATGGAAGAATATGATTCAGGTTTTATTCTTTGTCATAAAATAAAAAGAACAGAACTTGGTAAAAAAATTCCGGTTTTAATATTAACTTCAGCAACTTACGAAACTGGATTTAAATTTGATGCTTCAACTATGGAAGAAAAGGAGTGGATAAAATGCGATGGGTTTTTAAATAAGCCTGTTGTGGTTCATGAATTATTGGCAAAGCTTGAAGATTTTTCAAACAATTGATAAAATAATTGTACATAAATTTATTATTTTTAGTAATATATATAAAGATATTTTAATCTTATTAAGGCTTTGGAAAAACAAAAAATTAACATATTAATTGTAGATGACGAAAAAGGTTTAAGAATCGGTACTCAGCGTCTTTTAGAAGACGAAGGTTACTATGTTGATGTTGCAGAAAACGGAACAGAGGGTATTAAACTTGGATCTTCAAAAGATTATGATCTAGCTGTAATTGATCTTAAAATGCCTGATATAGAAGGAATTGAGGTTTTAAGGGAAATTAAAAAAGTTCATCCTAATACTATATGTTTTATTGCGACGGCATTTGCAAGTTACGATACTGCAATTGAAGCTACAAGAGAAGGTGCATTTACTTATATACCAAAACCTTTTTCTCCTGAAGAAATATTGCAGAATTTAGAACAAGGTTATAAACAGAGAGTTCTTCTTCAAGAATCGGATAAATTGAAAAAAGAACGAGAAGAAAAACTATTAGAACTTGCAAATGAAAAGAGCAGATTAAACACAATTGTAAAAACAATTGCCGATGGTGTACTGGTTATAAACAAATCAACTGAAGTTGTCTACTATAATTATGCTGCAATTAAATATCTCGATTTGGAATCGATAAAAATTGGCGAGAAAATTCTTGATAAATGTCCAAAGAAAATTAATGATTTAGTAAGATCATTTATTGATTCGGAAAACAAGAAGCAGAAATCAATTTTAAAACAGATTGAGATTAAACCGAAGGGAGAACTTTTTGTAGAATGTATCTGCAGCAGTGTTGAAAATCCGGATGGGACATTTGCCGGAGTTGTTCTAGTAATCAGAAATATAACTGAGCTGAAGAAAATTGAATTGATTAAATCTCAGTTTGTTTCTATGGTGGCGCATGAATTAAAAACTCCGATGGCTGCAGTATTAGGATTTCTAAAAATTATATTAGATAAGTCAATTCCGGTTTCACAAGATAAACTTGATGAATTCTTAAACAGATCGGTTGTTAGATTAAAGGGATTATTAGATTTAGTAAATGATTTACTTGATATATCAAGAATGGAATTACAAACTAAGCAGAGAGAAATTATAGAAATAAATATTGAAGAAATTATTGATACAACAATACAATTTTTAGAAATAGAAATTCAGAAAAGAAATATAGAAGTAACAAAAGAATATCAAAAAAACTTACCAATCATAAAAGCAGATCAAAACGAGATTATTCGGTTATTCACAAATATTCTAAGCAACGCAATTAAATATAATTCCGAAAATGGTAAAATAAATATAAATATATGTACTACGGATAATTACCTCTCTGTAGCAATTAAAGATACCGGCATTGGTTTAAAGCCGGAAGAAAAAGAAAAACTTTACCTGGAATTTTACCGGGCTAAAAATGAAAAGACGAGAGGAATAAGCGGTACCGGATTAGGATTAACAATAGTTAAAAGAATTGTTGATTCTTATCATGGTAAAATTGAAGTAGAATCAGAATATGGTGAAGGAACAAACTTCAAAGTCTTTTTACCATTAAATAAATAACAAACTAGGAGAAGGAAATGAAGTTAATTGCACTTATTGATGATGATCCGGATATCATCGAAGCAAGTAGTTTAGTCCTGCAGTCCAAAGGTTATGAAGTTGTAACCGCAAACAATCCAGATGATGGTTACAAAATAATTAAAGAAAAAAATCCAGATTTAATAATACTTGATGTAATGATGGATGAACCAGATGATGGATTTTTCTTAGCTCAAAAATTACGTAGAGAAAAAATCAGCACTCCAATTTTAATGTATACTTCAGTATCTAAAACAATTGGATTTGATTATGGTCAGAGTGAAATGGTTCCTGTTGATGATTTTGTAGAAAAACCAATTTCTCCTGATGAACTTGTAGCTAAAGTAACAAAATTGTTAAATAATTAGGGGGTGCTGTTATGCTGGTTTTAGAAAAAAATGCCATAACCGAAGAGATTGAAGAATCAATAAAACTTCATGGCAATAATAGATCTGCTCTTATTCCAATACTTCAAGATATTCAAAGAAAGCACAGCCATATTTCTGATTTTGCTCAACAAGAAGTAGCAAGATTATTAGATATTCATCCCGTAGAAGTTTATTCCGTCGTCTCCTTCTACGCATTTCTAAACACTAAGCCAAAAGGAAGAAACATTGTTCGTTTATGCCAAACAATAACATGTGATCTTCAAGGAAAAGCTGCAATTGCAAAAGCAATTGAGAGAGAATTAAACTGCAAATTTGGTGAAACTACTCAAGATAAAAAGTTCTCGCTTGAATTTGCCAACTGTTTAGGAATGTGCGATCAAGGTCCGGCTATGATTGTGAATGATAAAGTATATTCACATTTAACACCGGAAAAAGCTGTCCAAATATTAAGTAATATTAAGTAGGAGAAAACAATGACGACTAATAAACAAAAAAGAGAAGGTGCTGTAATTTTCTCTGAATACGAAAGAGGAAGTGCCATCAAAAAAGCTCTTTCTATGGGAAGAGATGATATACTTTTTGAATTGCGTGAATCAAAATTAAAGGGAAGAGGGGGAGCTGGATTTCCTACTTCTACTAAATGGATGCTTGTTGCAGCAGCAAAAGCTGAAGAGAAGTATTTAATTTGCAATGCCGATGAAGGTGAACCCGGTACATTTAAAGATAGAGTTCTACTTCTTGAATATCCTGAATTAGTTTTTGATGCTATGGTTGTTGGAGGTTACACTTTAGGTGCAAAACATGGCGTTGTATATTTACGCGGTGAATATGAATATATGAAAAAATCTCTGGAAGATTACTTGGAAGCAATGAGAAAAGATAATCTTCTTGGAAATAATATCTTAGGAAAAGAAGGATTTAATTTTGACATTAGTATTTTCTTAGGATCAGGAGCTTATGTATGCGGTGAAGAGACTGCATTAATTGAATCGATGGAAGGACAAAGAGGTGAAGCCCGCAACAAACCTCCTTACCCGGTTAATACAGGATTTATGGGAATGCCTACTGCTGTTAATAATGTAGAAACTTTAGCTGCCGTTTCTCATATTGTAGTTAAAAGCGGAGCTTGGTTTAAGCAGCATGGTACTGATAAATCAACCGGTTCTAAATTGTTGTCAATTTCAGGTGACTGTAAAAAACCCGGAGTTTATGAATTGCCTTGGGGAACTAAAATTTCTGAATTACTTGAACTGGTTGGAGCTGAAAATACTAAAGCAGTTCAAGTTGGCGGTGCATCGGGAATATGTCTTTCAAGATCAGAATTTGATAGAACTTTAGCTTATGAAGATGCTGCAACCGGCGGATCAATAATGATATTTAATGAAAACAGAGATATGTTGAAAGTTCTAAAAAACTTCATGGAATTCTTTGTTGAAGAATCATGCGGACAATGTACACCTTGCAGAATTGGTAATGTTAAGCTTCTTGAAGGTATTGAAATGATAGAAAGAGGTGAATATACTTTCTCATATATTAAGAAACTTAAGGATCTTGGTAATACAATGAAAGTTGCTTCCAAATGCGGGTTAGGGCAGTCAAGTCCAAACTCATTCATATCAATTCTTGATAATTTTAGCGATGAAATATTTAATAATGTAAACGGAGGCAGCCATGCATAAAAAAGAAGAATTAAGAGCTCCGGTAAGTCAAAAACCTCACGTAGTTGAAAAACCAGAAAATATAGATACTATTGGGGGAACAGTAACTCTTGAATTAAATGAGAAAAAAGTAACTGTTCCGTTAGGTACTACAATTTTAGATGCTTGTAAAGAAAACAATATTCATATACCAACTCTATGTCATCACGAAGATTTATGTGTTGCCGGTGTATGCAGACTTTGCGTTGTTGAAGTTGAAGGAATGAGAACACTTCAAGCATCATGTGCTTATCCTATTACATCTCCAATTAAAGTTCATACATCCACTCCAATGGTTCGTCAAGCAAGAAAACATATAATCGATTTATTAATAAGCGAACATTACGGTGAATGTTATTCATGTTTTAGAAATAACAATTGTGAATTACAATCATTAGCAAAAGAATATGGTGTTGATCATTATAATTTCGGTCATATCGAAAAACCTAGATATGAAGTTGATAAATCGTCATACTCGGTTATTAGAGATATGGATAAATGTGTACTTTGCAAAAGATGTGTAAGAACATGTATTGATCTTCAAGAAGTTGGTGTGCTTGAAGCTGTGGGAAGAGGAGATCAAACTAGAATAAGTACATTTTTAGATAAACCATTAGCTGATGTAGTATGTATAAATTGCGGACAATGTATAAACCGCTGTCCAACCGGGGCATTAAGGGCTAACGATCCTAGAGATGAAATATGGGAAGCAATTGATGATCCTAAAAAGCATGTTATAATTCAAACAGCACCATCACCTAGAGCTGCAATAGGAGAAGAATTTGGACAGGAACCTGGTTTATCATATACAAAAGAAATGACTACAGCTTTAAGAAGAATTGGTTTTGATAAAGTATTCGATACAAACTTTACAGCTGATCTTACAATTATGGAAGAAGGGACTGAATTAATTTTACGATTATATAAAGCTCTTGTTGAAAAAGATAATTCTGTTAAAGTACCTCAATTTACTTCTTGTTCTCCGGGCTGGGTAAAATATTTAGAGCATTTCTATCCAGAATATATAGACAATTTAAGCTCTGCAAAATCACCACAGCAGATGTTTGGTGCATTGATCAAAACTTATTATGCGGAAAAGAATGGTATAAATCCTGAAGATATAGTATCTGTAGCTTTAATGCCTTGTTCAGCTAAAAAGTTTGAATGCAACAGACCTGAAATGCACGACTCCGGCTTTAAAGATGTTGATTATGGTTTGACTACAAGAGAGTTAGCACAAATGATTAAAGAAGCCGGAATATTTTTGCCTGAAATGCCAAAGAGCAATTTCGATAATCCATTCGGCGAAGCATCAGGTGCCGGACTTATATTTGGTGCTACAGGTGGAGTTATGGAAGCAGCAATAAGAACTGTATATGAATTGATAACAGGAAAGAATGTAGAAGATTTCTTCGAAAATATGAATGTTACACCTGTTAGAGGTTTTGAAGGAGTTAAATATGCAGAACTTCCGATAACAGAAGTTGGACCAGTACCCGACATTTTAAAACCATTAGTTCCAAATTGGGATTGGGTTAAAGGAGCAACTCTAAAAGTTGCAGTAGTTCACGGAACAGCCAACGCTAAAAAGGTTATGGAAGATATTAAAGCCGGTGGTAAATTTAGTGAATGTCATTTTATTGAATTTATGGCTTGTCCTGGCGGATGTTTAGGAGGCGGCGGTCAGCCAATTCCAACAAACAAAGAAATAAGAGCAAAAAGAGCTCAAGCTATTTATAATGAAGATGAATCTTTAACTCTTAGAAAATCACACATGAATGAAAATGTATTGAGATTATATGAAGAATTTTTACCTGAAGGACCTTGCAGTCATAAGTCTCATAAACTCTTACACACTCATTATACCGAAAGAGGAAAATACATAGCATAATTAATATTTCTTGATTAAAGGTCATACTTTGCTTAGTCTTAGTATGACCTTTTTAATTATTGGTAATCATGAAATTACTTCCTAAATCTGCTTATCACTACAATGAATATTGGAAATCGATTGTTAAATACAACAACTGGTTTATCAAACTTCGTTTTATTGCATTTGTTTCATTAATAAATTTTATTCTTGCAATAAAATACTTCTTCAGATTTGAGCTTACAGATATTCAACTCTATTCATTTATAATTGTTACCGGATTTATTCTTGCATATAATATTCTATTTGACAGAATAAAAGATCAAATTACAGACTTAAATTCGAAAATAACTCCAATTCATTTTTCTCTTCTGCAAATATTATTAGATTTATTTTCCCTAAGTATATTAGTCTATTTTACCGGGGGAATTGAAACTCCTCTCTTCATGTTTTTTATTTTCCACATGATTATTGGAAGTTTAATTTTACCTTCTACAATAATGTATTTTATTGCCGGAACTATGATCATCTTTTTTTCATCATTTAGTTTATTAGAATACTTTGAAGTAATTCCGCATCAAAGCATAGTAGGCTTGTATAAGTATGAACTTTATAATGATCTTAATTTCGTAATAGGATTCTTATTCTCATTTTCATTCGTTGTATTTGTAAGCATATTTTTAACTTCAAAAATTGTACATGATTTATATTCTCGAGAGTCACAATTAAAGTTAGCTTTAGATGATTTGCATAGTGCCGAAGAATCTAAACAGAAATATATAATTGCTGTAGTACATGAACTTAAAAGTCCAATTACCGCAATGATATCAAATATAGAATTGATTACAGGCAATTACCTAGGTGAAGTTCCCGATAAAATTATGGATAAAGCTTTACGCGCAAAGGAAAGGGGAATTGATGCAATAAATAGTATTAATTCAATTCTGCATGTATCCAGATTCAAACTGTTGAATAAAATTCACAAGGATGAAATATCTTTGGTTAAATTGTTTCAAAAGGTTATAAATAAATATCATGATATTGCATCAAGAAAAAATATAGAAATTAGAATTAAGAATGACGATTCGATTGATAAAATTATAGCTGATGAAATCTTACTCGAACTTGCATTTTCTAATATAATTAGTAACAGCATAAAGTATACTCCTGAAAACGGAAATATTGAAATAGAATATGAAAGAAAAAATGATTACTTATTTATTTCTTTTTCGGATGATGGAATTGGAATTCCAAAGAATGAATTAGAAAAAATATTTGAAGAATATTTTAGAGCATCAAATGCAAAGAAAAATAAAATTGAAGGAACAGGAACCGGATTAAATATTGTAAAACAAATAATTGATAAACATAACGGTATTATTGAAGTTGATTCTCCCTCAAAACTAAGTTCTAATAACAGACCAGGTGTAGAATTTACAGTTAAACTTCCGATTGAATAATCTTTACTTTATAAGGAGATATTATTATATTTTTTAAGCATTAATCAGGTTAAGAACATGATTAAGCTTGCACCCAAATGGGCATATCATTATGATGAATTTTGGACTGCCATAAAAGTAAGAAATTTATGGCTGATAAAATTACGTTATCTTTTTGTAGCTGCACTTATCCTATTTTTTATAATTGGTGAATTTTTATTTGAATTTGATTTTTCTGAAAAACAAGCAATCATCCTATTCATAATTGTAATCTCAATTTTATGCTATAATATTATACTGGATAAAATCAGAAAGTATGTTGGATGCACACCAGGTAAATTTAATAGTCTTCACTTATCTCTAATTCAAAGCACTTTGGATTTAGGAGCACTGCTTGTTTTAGTTTATTACACTGGAATTATACATTCTCCGTTATATTACTTTTTTGTCTTTCATACAATTATTGGGAGTTTAATTTTACCTGTAAAAGTTATTTATTTCTTATCGACTATTTGTCTGTTCATTTTTAACTCATTAATTCTTTTACAACATTATTCATTTATTCCAACGCATAACATAAATGGAATTGTTATGCTTCCTCAAAACCATTCTATTAATTATGATTTAGTTTTCATAATAATCTTTAACATTACGATATTATTCAGTATATACTTAGCAAATTATATCGCCTCACAATTATATAAGAGGGAACAGCAGCTTAGAAATTCATTAGAAAAATTAAAAGATACTGAGATTGCAAAACAGAAATATATTATGGGAATTGTTCATGAAATTAAAACTCCAATCTCAGCAGTAATTTCTTTGCTTGATATTTTACTGGGTAACTATCTTGGTCCCATAGACGTTAAAATTGAGGATAAATTAAAACGGGCAAAATCTAGAAGTGATGAAGCAATTAACATGATCAATAATGTATTAAGGATTTCTAAATTAAAATTACTAGACTTAACAACAGTAGAAGATATTGCCGTTGAAGAAATTATAAAATCTGCTTTAGAAAGGTTTGCCGATAAAGCTGCAGAAAGACATATTGATTTCTCAACTCAGGATAATAGAAAATATAAATATCATTTTTACGGTGACAGACTATTAATTGATCTTGCCTTTTCTAACATAGTTAATAATTCTATAAAGTATATTGGCTTTGAGGGGCATATCAATATTGAGATTTACGAATCTAAAGAATTTATTACAATAATCTTTGAAGATGATGGAATTGGAATTCCTAAAGAGGATTTGGAAAAAGTTACGGAACAGTTTTTCAGAGCTTCCAATACAAATAAAAATCAAACTGAAGGAAGCGGAATGGGATTATCTTTAGTTAAAGAAATAATCGAAAAACATAAAGGACATCTTCATATTGACAGTCCATCTAGAATTAAAACTGAAAAAAGACCGGGAACCGTTGTTATTATTGAACTTCCGCTAAATTCAAAAAAGAAGAAATCAGAAATCACCTTCGAGGACCATGCTGAGATATTTTGAAGGAAAAGATTTTCTTACTTTTTCAGCAGTTCCAATATCTTTAAAAATACCATAAACAGTCGAACCGCTTCCACTCATCAAAGAAAAGAGAGCACCATTGTCAGTCATTATTTTTTTTATATCACTTATCTCAGGATAAGTTTTAAATACATACTCTTCAAAGTCATTTTTAAATAGCTTATTAAACAATGAAATATTATTCAAATCATTTTCATTAATAGCTTTAAAATCAATTTTACTTTCTTTTGGTTGGATATTTGCAAATGCCTCTTTTGTTGAAATGTGAATACCGGGATTTACAATTAAAAAAGGTTTTGTAATATTAAGTTTTACCTCAATTAAAATTTCTCCTCGGCTTTTACCAATTGCCGGTTTAGCTTTAATAAAAAAAGGAACATCACTACCAAGTTCTAATGCATAGCGAATTAAAATATCCTTTTTCATTCCCAAATTAAACATATCATTAAGAGCTAATAACACTGAAGCAGCATTTGAACTGCCTCCTCCTAAACCTGCACCGACCGGGATATTCTTTTCAAGATGAATATTTACCGGAAGTTTTCTGCTGAATTTCTTTTCAAGTAAATTTTTCGCCTTAACTATAAGATTGTTATCATCATTTAATTCTTTTTTTGATGAAGTAAAACTAAATTCATGCGAACGTTCAATTTTAATTATATCATATAGTTCATATAAAGGATAAAATATTGTTTGAAGATTATGATATCCATCAGCTCTCTTTGAAACAATATCAAGACCAATATTTATTTTAGCCGGACTTTTAATCTCTATATACTTCACCAATTAATTTCCTTATTTCCTTAGTGTGATTATAATAAGAACCACAGCAGCTTCCAATTACTTTGGGATTTATATATAAATACTTATTAACAAATTGAGAATAACTTTCCGGAGTTACTCCGCATGTAATATTCTTATCTGTATAATTTCCGGAACCACAGTTTAAGTAAAATCCAAAATATATTTTTTTTAGATCAACAGTATTAACTAAGTTTTCAAAACTATTTAATGAGATGCAGTTAAAAGAAATTAGAATCGGATTATAACTTTGAAGCTCTTCAATTATATCTATTAACTTTTCACGGCTTAATAATGTTAAATCGTTATTAAAAAATAGGGAAGTGATAAAAGGAATCTTATTATTGTTGCAATATTGTGCAGTAAAAATAATTTCATCTTTATGACTCAATGTTTCATTAAGAATGAAGTCAACTCCATTTTCCCATAGAGTATTGATATGAAATTGGTGATTAATCTCTAATTCATTTTGCGAGATTTCTCTTTTTGATTTATAAGAATCTTCTGCCGGAGGGTTACATCCCGCAATTAATGTGTTTTTAGTTTTTACTGATTTTGCAATATCAACTGCTGATTTGATAAAATCTTTATTCGATACTTTCAAATAACTTTTGTTATATATTGCCGGATTTGTTCTGAAAGTATTAGTAGAAATAATATCAGCACCGGCACTTATATAATTCTCATGAATATCTTTTACAAGATTAGGATTACTAATATTAGCTTTTGCAGTCCACAAATATTCATCAAAAGGAATTCCTTTCTGTTGCAGTAAACTTCCCATTGCTCCATCTAGAATCAAAGGTTTATTAGAATTCCTAATGAATGAAGTAATATCCATTGCTTTTATTTGTTATGAATATTATCGAAATAATTCAGAGTCTCTTTTTCTATCTTTTCCAAATCAATCATTTGGATACATTCTAAATTATAAGGACAAACCTTTTTCCAGCAAGGAGCGCAGTGTAAACCTTCGGGATAAAGTTTTATTCCTCTGCCGTACATTTCAATTTCTGTCCAGCAGCTTAAACCAAACCAGGCAATAACATATTTCTTTAAAGCAATTGCCATGTGCATTCCGAAAGAATCACCGGTAATTATAAGATCAGGAACATTTTCATAACAAGCCCCTTTTCTTATTCCCTCATTTGTAGGAGTATTTATAATTTTACCGGGGAATTTATCTTCTAAATATTTATTTCTTTCATAATCTTCCGGTCCGCCTACAAGAACAATCTTAAATCTATTGTAACTCAAAAATCTTTCAATCAATACTTCGTGCTGTTCCAATGTCATCTTTTTATTTGGAAATGTATTTGAACATCCCGTATTAAATCCAATTACTTCATCATTATTAGATAAACCGACTTTAGCTTTATATTCATCAATAAATTTCAATTCATCATCTGTAAAATGAAAAACATAATCATCTTTTTGATAATCAATTTCAAAAGTTTCAGCTAAATAATCTTGTCCTGTTCTCTGATTCACTTTGAATTTCAGATGATCATCCATTCCAAGTAAATAATTGTAATTAGCCCCTTCATTAAAAGGATATATTTTACCATTCTCATTTATTCCGAAACCAAGTTTTTCTTTTGCTTTCATCTTCATTGCAATTGCACCGGAACGTTGAGATTTATCAACATTCATAACAACATCAAATTCAATCTGCTCTAATATTAAAAGACTTTCAAAAGAATAATCAAAGACATGATCTATTAATGGATTGTTATGCAAAAGAGGAGCAGCTATTTTAAGGGTAATCCAATATATAGTTGATTCGGGATATTTTCTTTTTAGTCCATGCAATTGAGCAGTTGTCATAACTACATCGCCCATTGCATCTAAATTAATTATTAAAAGTTTCTTTCCGCCGGGCATACAGTCTTTACATCCATCTTCCCAGCAGTTATGATCAGGAAAACAAGGTTTATAACCGGTAAATCGTTTACAATTAGGAATTTCTTTTGCCATAATAATTTTGCTCGAAAAATATTTTTAATTTGTTAATTACTGTTTCAAATTCCAATTCGTTGAAAGTAGGTTTTTCAGTTATAACCATTTCATGAATTGTATTATAAGGATACCAAACTACATGATCGGTATCAAAGTTTATGTATATACCAAATATAGGTATCTTAAATCCGGATGCAAGATGAACTACTGAAGTATCGGGAGAGAATAGGAAATCAAGATGAGTTAATACCGCTGCCATCTTATCATAACTAGGTTCGGCGGATATTTTTGTTTTATTATTACATATTTCTTCTGCAAGACTTAAATCATTTGGTGAAGCAAAAAGTAAAATATCTACATCATAATTTTCGAAAAACTGAATAATATTTTTATAATTCTCTACACCCCAAAATCTTGCTCTGCTTCCGGCAGAGATATTTATTCCTACTAAATATTTTTTATTCTGAAAAACTTTTTGAATGTATGATTCTGCATATTCCTTTGACTCATCCGATATTTTATAATTTACTCCAATCGTATTCTTATCATAAGGTATATTTAGAAACTCTAAAAACTGAAGATATCTCTCAATTATGTGGTGTTTTGTCGGATCAATATATGGAATTAAATGAGTAAATATTTTTCTGGATTGTTTATTGTAACCGATTTTATTTTTAATCTTTAATCCGCCGATAAAAAAAGTAACAGTAGTAGAAACATCATCATGAAGATCAAAAACTGTCGTATAATTGCTGCTGTTAATTTGGTTTGCCAGTTCTTTTATTTCTTTAATCTTTTTTGGAAAGATTAAAGTCTTATCAATATTTTTATCATTTTCAAAAATGAAGAAATTCTTTTTATCTGCAAGGACATGAATTTCACATCCGGTATGCTTTTTAATGCTTTCCATTAAATGCGTAGTAACAAGGGCATCACCAATTCTATTTAATCTCACAAATAGAATTTTATCTTTTTTTGTTAATTCTAAATTATCCTTTTTCTTTTCATCCCTTCTAAAAAATAAGTAGAGTGATAAAAGTAATTTTCTTAAATAGATTTCAATCTCTTTCATACGGCAATACTATTTTTATCAAGAAGAAGTTGTACTTTCTGCATAACTAAATTCACATCAAGATCCATAAAACATTCGTGATTTCTTGGACACGTTAATAAATTACATTCAATGCATTCCAATTCATCTAATCTCAACCATTCATGTTTACTTCCGTAAGGTCCTTGCAGTCTTGGATTTGTAGGTCCGTGCAGACTTAAAACCGGAGTTCCAACAGCAGTTGAGATATGCATGGGGCCGCTGTCATTTGCAATTACAAATGAACATTTTTTTAGCAAAGCAGCCATTTGAATTATTGAGGAATCGGGAGCAAAAATAGATTCATGTTTCATTAAATTTTTTATTTCTACGGCTTCTTTCTTATCACCTGGTCCCCACAAAATAAGAATTTTAGCATTAAATCTTTTTACACATTCATCAGCAATTTCAGCAAACTTAACCGGATCACATTTTTTTGATTCCCAGCCTCCACTCGGACTAATACCGCAAACCAAATCATTTTTATCAAATGTTTTATTGAAAAAATCTTCTGCAAATTTCTGAGATGATTCATCAATTCCAAAGTGAAGATTATTTGAAGTTACTTCTAATCCTATTTTTTCTAAGAATTTTAAATGAAGTTCTCCGGCATGATATTTATCTCTTTCTTCCGGACCAAAAATATTATATGCGTAAGTTCTTCCTTTATAAGGATAACCGGCTTTATATTTTGCTCCACTAAAAAATGTAACTAAAGCAGTAGCCGGATTACTGAAGAAATCTATAATGAAATCATATTTTTTTGATCTGATTTCGAATAACTGTTTAAATCTTGCCCAAGTACTTTTTCTATTAAATAAAATAACTTTATTAATAAAATGAAGATTATTCAAGAAATCATAACTTGGTTTTTCAGTTAGGAAATCAATTTCTGCATTTGGGAAACTATTTTTAAGGTTTTCAAATGTTGTTGTGGATAAAACAACATCACCAATTCCACGAAGCTTTATAAGAAGGATTTTCTTTACTTTATCTCTTTCAATATTAATCACTTATTTCTCACCAAATAAATAAACATAAACCGAAAGAGTTAAAAGCCCGACATTCTCAAGTATTTTCATCCAGCCGACTCTCGTTGCGTCATTTGTTCCAAAACAACCGCATTCAAAATCTAATCCTCTAAAAATTGCACTCATAACTAAAATTATAAATGCTGCCATAAGTACCGAATAAATTAAAGCATTTTCCTTAACATATTTTCCAAAGATTAAAAGAATGCCGCTTATTAATTCTATCCATGGTAAAGTTATTGCAATGTAGTTAATTGATACTAAAGGAAATATTCTGTAATTCATTATTGATTCTGCAAATCCATTTGGATTAATAATTTTTTGCGCTCCGGCAATAATAAAAATTAAACCGAGAAAAAACTGGACTGAGATCAGCAAATATTTATTCTGTAAAACTTTTATCATTCTTCAACTTTCTGAATAGGCAAATTATTTTCTAGCCAGATTGAAAATCCATCTAAGTAAACAAAAGTGTTTTTAAATCCATCTGACTGCATTTTTTTATAAACACGTTTACTCAAATCACAATCATCGCCGCCGCAGTATATAATAATTAGTCTATCTTTAGCAATATTTTCTAACTTGGATTTATCTTCCTCATATTTGTATTCTGCAACATTAAGTGCACCGGAAATATGTCCTTCACCAAATTCCCATTTATCTCTTGCATCAATAAAAACTGCTTTCTCTTGATCAAATAATTCTTTTACTGTTTTTGTATCTAAGGCTCTAATTTCAGTTGAGGTACTGTCAGGATTAAGATCAGTAATATTAGTAAACAATATTTCTTCTTTATCTCTTATTAAAGGAATTCTTTCTGAAGAAAATGAATTGAATATCAATCCTATTACCGAAGAGATAATCACAATTGAAAATAGAACTTTTATATTTATTTTTGTTGAAAACATATTGCTAAGTTAACGAAATGATTTCAAACAATAAATTGGAAATGAAATGAGTCTTAAAGGAAAAACTGCATTAGTTACCGGCGGTGCAATGGGAATTGGTCTTGCTACTGTTAAAAGACTTCTAAAAAATGGAGTAAAAGTTACAATTTGGGATTTGAATCAACTGCACTTAGAAAAAGTTAAAGAAGATTTATCAAATTATAGTGAATCTTTATTCGTTCATGTCTGCGATGTTACTGATTATAATAGGGTTGATGAACTTATTGAAAAAGCTTTCTCTGAAATGAACAGAATAGATTATTTAATTAACAATGCGGGATTTGTAAAAGAAGGAGAATTAATTGAAAGAGATTATAATGATTGGGAGAAAACTATTGAAATAAATCTTAACAGCATAGTTTATCTTACTCAAAAAGTTCTACCAAAAATGTATGATAATAATTTTGGACATGTTGTAAATATTAGTTCAGCTTCTTCTACTTTAGGTGTTCCGAATTTAGCTGTTTATACAGCTACTAAATGGGGAGTTTGGGGATTTACAGAATCGATGAGATTTGAAGCACAGAAAAGAAATAAGAATGTAAAGTTTTCTTCGGTTCATCCGAGCTACATAAAAACCGGAATGTTTGAAGGTGCAAAACTTGGTTTCCTAGGAAACTTAATTGTTCCGTTAGTTAAAGACCATGATGTTATTGCAAAGGGAATAGTTGAAGATGCACTAAAAAAAGGGAAGTATGCAGTGTTAAGACCAAGAACATTAAGATTATCAATTCTCTTAAGAGGAATTTTACCGGATAAATTATTCCAGCAATTAATGAAAATTATGGGAGTTCACAATAGTATGAGTTCATTCAAAGGAAGAGGAAATTAAAATTATTCTTCATTTTCCATTACTGCATTTGCTGGTATTTCAGGCTTAACAAGTATTGAGCTTTCTTTAAGCAATAATACTTTTCCCGGTTCCATTCCTTTCTTTTTGATAACAAACTTTTTGAAAGTATAAGAAACCGGTACAGTTCCGGCTGTCTTTGCTTTACTGTAAAACGCAGCTATAGAAGCGGCAGATTTAATAATATTTTTTGGAACTGCTTCTTTCGTATTTTCAATCCGAAGTACAACATGAGAACCTGGTAATCCTCTTGCATGAAACCACAAATCATTCTGCTTAGCAAATTTAAGTGTAAGAAGATCATTACTCTTGCTGTCTCTTCCAACATAAACGTGATATTTATCTTCCAGTATAAAGTGATAATATTTTATATTTATTTCTTCTTTATTCATTTTGGGCAGATGCTTTTCTTTTATTTTTAGATAATCTTTTATTTCTTTTAATTCATTAATATTATTCAAAGTTGATAACTTATTTTTTACTTTCAATAAAGATTCATATTCAATTTTTGATTTATTATAAAGATCCACAGATACAGCATAATTTTTTCTTTCATCTTTTGCTTTGTCAAAATATTTATTCGCATTTTCAGAAGGGGATAATTGTTTATCTATCTTTATTTTTATTTGCGAATCAGTCTCGTAATCTGTCAATTCGATAATATCTTCATCAGTTTTTATTGAATAGATATTGCTAAGAATTAAATTGCCGAATTTGTAATACTCATTTTCTTTAGAACCATTATTAATCCTCTGCTCAAGATTATAAATTTTATTAGATAAAAATGAGAGTCTTTTTTCCAATTCATTATTTACTGTTTTATAAACTTCATCAAATTTATCTTTCTTAAAATTTGATGTTAGGAAGTAATTTAAAGCATCAAAATAATTTTCGAATTCATTTACTTCGGTCAATTCTTTAGAAACTACAAGGTCATTTGGAAAAAATCTAAGTTTACCATCAAGATAACCGACTGAAATATCACCGGAAATAAATGAGTAAAATATTTCATTAATTACCTGAGTAAAGGAATTATTTTCATTCGATCTAATCTTTATTTCATTTAAAATAATATTATTGACGAAAGGGAATTCATTTTTAATAATTGTTTTATCATATTCTTTAATATCTGTAACAATTGTTTTAAATAGGGATGTAAACCGTAATTCATTCAATTCTTCATTAAATTTTTGTATTTCTGATTCATCAGTTTTCTTAAATGATTCTAATAAATCATTTCCCTTAAATAAAAACAAATTTGTTTTAGCACCTCTGATAGAAAATATAATTTCATATTCATTTAGAACTAATTTAATTATTCTGTCACTTTCGGCTATCAATACTTTTTCAACTGATTTATAAGAAGTATCTCTAAAGAAATCATAAGTATTCTTTTTAGCTTTTGAATATTTATTACGAAGAAGCAAATAGGGGAGATTTGCAGTTGTATTTATAATTAAAAAAACATCTTGATTGTTTTTCTGCAGAACAATAACTGCTTTATCTTTTTCTTGAGAAAAAACATCGACAATCTTGCATCCAATTATTAATTCATTTAATTCTATTACAGCTCTTTTAAGGTAAAGATAATTATTAAACATAATTAGAAAGGCATTCCTCTTTTACGTCTTTCCTCTGACGTAAAATCATAAACTGCGGCAAAGAGATTTTTATCGATATCCGTAAAAGGAATATTTCTTCTTAACATCACTCTCTCTGCAACTTCTTCGGCTTTATCAATATTATAAGTTGTTAACATTTCTTTCCCGCCCCAACTGAAAGATGGAATATATTTAGGAGGAAATCCTTCGCCAAAAATATTGCATGAAACTCCAACTACAGTTCCGGTATTGAAAATAGAATTGATTGAAGCTTTTGAGTGATCTCCCATAGTTAAGCCGACAAACTGCTGACCGGAATCAATCTGTTCATTATTAATAATTACTTTAACACTTCCGTAATTATTTTTTAGATCGCTGTTTGTAGTTGAAGCACCGAGATTTACCCAGGAACCCAAATATGAATGACCGAGAAAACCGTCGTGCTGCTTATTTGAATATCCATGAATTATACTGTCTTCAATTTCTCCGCCAACTTTGCAGACTTTTCCAATACTTGTGTTCTTATAGATTGCGGCATTGACTTTTATTATTGATTTATCACCAATATAACATGGACCTTGAATATAAGCGTTCGGATAAATAGTTACATTTTTACCTATATAAACGGGTCCTTCTTCTGCATCAATAGTTACACCCGGTTTAATAGAGGTTCCTTCGCCAATATAAATCGAATCTTTATTTAATAAGTAAACTCCATCATAAATCTTTGCATTTTCTAAATTATTTGACTTATCGATTAATTTGAAATCATTAATAATTTGGTCTCCGTTTGTGTGTACAAGATCCCAAGGATATTTTATTAATTGAACATCGACTTCTTCCTTAATTAATCCCTCAAAACTTTCATGATCTAACAGACCATGTAAAGCTCTTTTAATTTCTTTTAATTTGCTTCCGCTAATTCTTGCAGCAACAATATCATCACCGTTAACATAAAGTCTGTCAGTCCCCTTTAAAGGAATCATTTCAGAAAAATTTTCTTTGGCAATTACTCTTCCGTTAATAAATAAAATGTTATTGCCCTCAAAATTATTAACAACCAAAGATGGATTATTCTGCTGAACTACATCTTTTAAGTAATCTCTTGCATGAAGAACTATTGGTGTATTCGGATAATTTCTTTCTATCTTTTCTCTTAATGAAAGGATTCCGGTTCTTAAATTATAAACAGGTCTAAAATGAACCAAAGGGAGTAAATTTCTATAATTAATCCCTTCAAAAATACAGATTTTATTCGCCATAATAATTCCTATTCAAAAATTACTGATTCCCAATTATCAACATAATCACCAATTAATAATTCAGATGCATCTTTATCTGCAAACAAATATGCTCTCTGATGCATTTGAATAATAGAAGCCGGACACATTGCCGTAATCGGACCTTCGGCAGCAGCTTTAACAGCATTGGCTTTTCCTTTACCATTTGCAATTAAAACAATTTCTTTTGAGTCCATTATAGTTCCAACACCCATTGTAATAGCATACTTTGGAACTTCATCCATGTCTGCAAAAAATCTTGCATTATCCAATCTTGTTTTTTCAGTTAAAGTTTTAATTCTAGTTCTTGATCCTAAGGAAGACCCGGGTTCATTAAATGCAATATGCCCATTTGAACCGATTCCTAAAATTTGTAAATCAATTCCGCCGGCATCTTTAATTCTCTTTTCATACCAACTGCAGAATTTATCAATATCTTTTGCCATTCCGTGTGGAACATGAACAAATCTTTCATCAACATTAATATGATCAAAAAGATTTTGTTTCATAAAATAATGGTAGCTTTGATTATGAGTAGGGGGAAGTCCAATGTATTCATCCAGATTAAAAGTTGTAATTTTAGAAAAATCGAGTCCTTCTTCTATGTGCATTCTAATCAATTCTTTATAAATACCTAAAGGTGAACTTCCGGTTGCAAGTCCAAGAACTAGATCAGGTTTTTTTCTAATTTTAGCCGCAATTAATTTTGCTGCCTCTTTACTTACTTCTTCATATTTTTCTTTAACTATTACTAACATTTATTTTCTCTTATTGATAAAAAATAATCGTAAATATAATTAAAGATAAGATTTTCTGTTCAATTAAGATTTATTTAACGGTTTATTCATCAATGTGAATTATCATGGTATTCTTGTTATTAGTTCTATCAACTGATATCAGAAAATATTTTAGAATATCTATTCCAATTTCAATTCCCATTTCGTAATTGTTTTCAATATTTCTTTTTAGCGATTTTACTCTAGGGTATTCAATATCAAAATTAATTTTACCGAAAGAAATATTTACTTTTCCGTCATAAAAACTTCCGCTTTTATCAGTCAATATTTTTTCATTAGGGAATAAATCTCTATTTAAGGCTGTGTGACTTTTTCCGGTATCAAAATAAAATATTCTCTTTTTATTGTTGATTTCCCCGACAAAATGAATACCGTAAGGATGATAAGCAAAATTAAGTAAATCTATTATGACTGCTTTATTACTGTCTATTTTTTCTGCAATTGATTCAGATGAAATGATTAATTGTTTGGATTCATTATCGAGTGTAAATGATTTATCTGTAAGATATTTTAAGCCGATTAAACCGTTAAATGGATTTGTTGAAAATGTATTCCAATCAACTAAAGCACTTTCTTCGTTATAATAATCTTTGTCAAATACATTAAAATAGGGAATGATTATTTCTAATACTTTATCTCTTATCGATCCATCCGGATGATATGTAAATGATGTATCAATAAAATTGTATTCAACTAAATTTTGCAACTCGCTCGTAATGATAATATTCTTACTATTCCCAAAATCAAAGTGAAGCGGAGAAGAGTTATTCTTAAATTTTACTTCAACCTCCGGAATGCCAAAAATATTATTGTAAGTAAGTGAGTAAGTTTTGTAATTATTATAATGCTCTGTGATTTCAAAATCAGTCGGATAGTAATTATCGAGATTAATATAATTCGTTTTATCCCTTAAATATTGTGCTTCAGCAATGGAATAAAGGGAGAAAAAAAATATTAATATAAAGACATAGTTATAACTTTTAGTAATTATTTTTATTTGCATCATGAGTTAGGTATTTTTGTTAGGAAATAAAAAACCCCCAGATGAGCTTATCATAAGGGGGTTATAAAAAGAAGTATTAAAATCTATCTTGTTGCATGTTTTAATTTTTTCAAGAATAATTTTATTAATCCTGCTGCCAAAAGAGAAGTAGTAACCAATAACAAGAAGAACTGCCATACTTCCCAGTTTTGGTAGAATCTGCCTACGAAACCTGATAAATAATTACCAACTGCAGTAGCACCAAACCACAATCCCATCATCAATCCTTTCATCTTTGGAGGAGCAACTTTTGATACAAATGATAATCCCATTGGACTTAAGTGAAGCTCACCTATTGTTACAACAAAATAAGTCATTATTAACCAATATGGACTAACAGTAACTGGGCTTACTCCTTCATTTAAAGTATAAACACCCGGTAAACCATAAGAAGCCGCTACCATAACCATAAATGCAGCAGCAGTTAAAAGCATTCCAATTCCAATTTTAGCCGGAGATGAAGGCTCTTTTCCTTTTTTATTAAGATGATTAAAATATCCAACCACAACAGGTGTCATTAAAACAATAAACATCGGATTGAAATATGCGAACTGTTCAGGAGAAATACTGTTTTCAGCAGGTAGACTTATATATTTATAAACTAATACTGCTGCACCGGCAACCGCCGCAATTCCGGAATACATTTTAGCTTTTGATGAACTTTTTTTGTTTAATAAGAATGCTCCGCCGAATACAACTGCTAATAAAGCATGAAGTCCAACAACATCAAATAGAATGTATGTGATGCTTCCTACAATTGCATGAGTATAATCTCTTGCAAATAATGTTAAAGCTGCACCATTTTGATGGAATGACATCCAGAAGAAAATTACAATTGCAAATATTATAAGTAGTGCTGTAATTCTATCTTTTTCTTGTTCCTTAGTTAAAACAATATCTTTGTCATTATTAACTTGATTCTTCGATTGATAGTCCGCATCCTTGTAATATTTTTTGAATATCACAAAAATTAAGATTGAGATTACCATACCGATTGCCGCAACTGCAAATCCGGCATTATAACCATAAGAAAGGGAAGTACCAAAATTATTAACCATAAAGTTTTTAATTCCGGATGCTGCCATTGGAGCATAAAATGCACCTATGTTAATACCCATATAAAATATATTATAACCGGCATCTTTAATTGAGCCGTCTTTATGAGCATATAAATTACCGACTAACACGGAAATATTAGCCTTAAATAAACCGTTACCAACAGCAACTACACCTAGTGCAACATATAATTGGAATGAAGATTCAGTTGGAATTGCCATTAATGCATAACCAACCCCCATCGTAATAGCACCAATTATAATTGTTTTTCCATATCCAAGAACATTATCAGCAATCCAGCCGCCAAGAATTGGAGTGAAATATACTGCGGCTAAAAATATACCGTAAACGTTTGTTACAGTTGCAGTATCCCATTTGAAGTTTTCTTGAAGATATAAAACAAAAATTGCCAGCATAGTGTAGAAACCGAATCGTTCCCACATTTCAGTAAAGAATAAAACCGGGAGTCCTTTCGGATGATTTTTGAACATAAACTACTCCTTAATTTGTTTGGCTCTCATTATCGTATAGTTCTTATTAAGAACAATTTTCTAAAATAATTATTTACTTACAAAGTCAAAAGTAAAAACGGATTTCTTAATCCCAAAAACTTCTTATTTAAGAATTATTATTGGTAATATTGGCTGTATATCTATAAGTTAATTAGAGTCATTAAGAAATTCGTTAACGAATTATGCTTTGAAGAGTAGTGAGGAGATGTTAATAGTTCGAAAATTAAATTTATTTTAATCGATTAAGTAGGATTAGGTTCATTTACCCTTCATTTACATTTGAAAAAAGATAAAGCATCTCTCTGCCAATTTCTTCAAATCTTTCTTTATACATCTTTGCTTCCAAATCAGTATTATCATATTCCTTCGGATCTTTATAGCGTATAGGAAATCTTGCTTCAGCACCAAAAACAACTGGACAATTTTCATCCGCATCCGAGCATGTCATTATTGCGGCAAAATTATTCTGGGGATTAAATTCATCATTATAAACTTTTGAAAAACATATCAAAGGTTCTTTTTCATCAGAATACTTTACTAAGTATAACGGATTGCCGCTATTATCTTTTTGAATAATTTCATATCCATAATCTCTAATTGCATTTACTGCTCTGGGATTAAAAGCTGTTGCTTCTGTTCCGCCGGAAAAACATTTAACATTTTCTATTCCATAATATTCGGCTGCTGTTTGTCCCCATATTTGTCCCATATGACTTCTTCTGGAATTATGTGTACAGATAAAATTTAGATTAACTTCATCACCGGCTTTTACTTTTTCGGATATATATCGGGCAAGTTCATTTAATAATTCCTTTCGTTCATTAGAAATTAATGCGAAAGTATCATTTAATTTTATAATGTTGTTTTCTATTTCCTTAATCACCATAAATAAATTCCTTTTAAGTTACGGACAAACATTTGGAGATTTAATATCAGCTTCTGCCACATTTCCTTTAAAGTATTTTTTCTGAAACCACAAAGCTACATTTACAAGAGCTATTAAAACCGGAACTTCTACTAAAGGACCGATTACAGCCGCAAATGCTTCACCGCTGTTAATACCGAATACTGCTATTGCAACAGCTATTGCCAGTTCAAAATTATTACTTGCCGCAGTAAAAGAAAGTGTTGTTGTTTTTGAATAATCTGCACCAATCTTTTTTCCCATATAGAATGATACAAGAAACATTATTACAAAATAGAGGAGAAGAGGAACTGCAATTCTAACTACATCTAAGGGAATCTTTATTATATATTCTCCCTTAAGTGAAAACATAACTAATATTGTAAAAAGTAATGCTATTAATGTTAGGGGACTAATACGCGGTATAAATTTCTTCTCATACCATTCTTTAGATTTATATTTTAATGCAAGATACCTTGTTATCATTCCGCCAATAAAAGGGATACCCAAATAAATAAAAACACTTTCGGCTATTTGTCCGATTGTAATATCTACTGCAAATGTCTGCAATCCCAGCCACTCTGGTAAAATTGTTAAAAAGAGATAAGCATAAAGAGAAAAGAAAAGGACTTGGAAAATAGAGTTAAATGCTACAAGACCGGCTGCATATTCGGTATCTCCTTTAGCTAATTGATTCCAGACAATAACCATAGCTATGCAGCGTGCAAGTCCAATTAAAATTAATCCGGCCATATATTCCGGGTAATCTTGCAAAAACAATACTGCAAGAGCAAACATCAACAAAGGTCCAATTAACCAGTTTTGAACAAGTGATAAAACGAGAATTTTTACATTTCTAAAAACATCAGGGAGTTCTTCATATTTTACTTTTGCTAAAGGGGGATACATCATAAGGATTAACCCGATTGCTATTGGGATATTTGTAGTTCCAACACTAAATGAATCCCAGAAAACTGCAACGGAAGGAAATAAATGCCCAGAAAAAACACCGATAAACATTGCGGTAAAAATCCACAATGTTAAATACCTGTCTAAAAATGAAAGTTTCTTAGTTATTCCGCTCATTTGATATCCTTAATTAAAGAGAAACAATAATTTTTATATTTATTCTTTATTCGATAAGTAACGAAATATAAACTACTTGCAAACTATATTTCTATCTACTTTCAATAATATTTCAGAATCTTTTTTAATAATTGAATCATCACCAATCCAAAAATCTAATGAAGATAATAATGCAGAAATTCTTTGATCTTTTGGAGTTGGATTGATTTGATAATTAACCCATCTTCCTTCTTTTTGCTCAGTAATAAAGCCGTTCTCCTTTAAAATACTTAAATGTTTTGAAACAGTAGAAGCAGCCAAATTAAGAACTGCAGTAATTTCACAAACACATAAATGTTTTCTTTGAAGCATTTTAAGAATTCTTAAACGATTCATATCCGATAAGGCTTTAAATATTTTTGTATTCTCTGTCATCTAAATCATTTCGTTATTTAGCGAAATATAATAATTGTTGTATTAAGTTATTATTAAGAATTGTGTTATTTCTCCGGTACTTTTATAATTTTTTCAAAGTAACTAATAAAAAACTAAAAGAAATTTATTTCAGCGTAATTTTTTATATCACCTTTATTATATTAACTACTTAAAAATGAACTATTCTTTTTCACATTAATTATTAGAGTGATTAATGAAAAACCGGCTTATTCTTGAATACTACAACAAAGTAAAATCTGCTAATAAAGAGCATACCAAAAAAGAAGCATTTAAAGACCTTTTAAATAGGCTTTACACAGGGGATAAAGAAATATTAAAACTTATCGATAAAATTACTCTCGGTGCAGAAAGTACAATTGTTAATATCCCAAGAAAAGATAAACTCCACAAAGGTAGTGCCGATACTCTTTACAATAAAGTATTAATTGAATTTGAAAATAATCTAAGCACTACTCTTAATCATGCTAAAGAACAACTTGCCGGTTATTTATTAGGACTTCTTAAAAGTGGTGAAGGGTATAACTTTACTTTAATTGCATCCGATTTTATTAACTGGAAAATATTTGCTCCTTCGGTTGACTGTATTGAGAAACTAGAATCTCTTAATGTGTACTAGTCATTACTTAATCTGACAACTTCAATTGTAAGTTACATATTAAGTGTAAGATTATAACCAATCATTTTATTCTTAGCCATGTGCTTTGTTTGTAAAAACGTTTCCATAGGTGTTCTACCGTCACAGTGTTTACCAGAATGCGGTCTTTGTTGATTGTAATGATTAATCCAAAGATCAACATCATTTTGTAATTCTTCAAGAGTTTTGTAAACTTTTTTTCTGAAGGCAATTTGATAAAATTCATTCAGTATCGTTTTATGAAAGCGTTCACATATCCCATTTGTCTGTGGATGTCTAGCCTTGGTTTTACTATGGTCGATATTTTCAACAGCAAGATAAAGCTCATATTCATGATGTTCTGGTCTTCCACAATACTCTGTACCTCTGTCGGTTAATATTCTCAACAGTGGTATTGCTTGATCTTCATAAAACGGTATTACTCGATCATTGAGCAAATCTGCTGCTACAAGTGCGTTCTTACGGTCATAGAGCTTTACGTGAGCTACTTTAGCATAAGTATCAATAAATGTTTGCTGATAGATTCTCCCAACTCCTTTAAGGTTTCCAACGTAGTAAGTGTCCTGTGCTCCTAGATAGCCAGGATGTTCGGTTTCTATTTCGCCGTGAGCTTCTTTGGTTTCTTTGCGTCTTTCCATGGCTACTAATTGAGCTTCCGTTAATATTAAATTCTCTTTTGCCATTTTCTCTTCAAGCTTTAACAGACGTTTATTAAAGGTCTCTATATTATGTCTTAACCAAATATTTCTTACTCCTCCCGGGGAAATTAATATTCCTTGTTTCTTCAATTCATTTGATGCTCTTTGTTGACCATAGGCTGGATATTCTACTGCCAGGGTTACTACTGAGGCTTCTACTTCTTCTGATACTCTGTTTTTTAGGTTTGGTTTCTTTCGACTTATTTCTAGTAAGGCTGACTCTCCTCCTTCTTCATATAGTTTCTTAAATCGATAGAAACTATCTCGGGAATATCCAAATATTTTACAAGCTCTGCTTACATTACCCAAATGGTTTGATAATTCTAGTAAGCCTATTTTGTTTTTTATTACTTTTTCTTCTGTACTCATCTGACTTCTCCTTCTGTTATTCTAATTTATCATCTTTTTTACAGAAGTGTCAGATTATATCATGACTATCTCA
>PAAX01000026.1 GCA_002698995.1 Ignavibacteriota bacterium
CTTAATCGAAATTCAATTTCTTTTGCTCTATCAATACGTCAAAGAACTTTTGCTGCCGCCATTTGGCGGTTTCGTTCAACTGTTAGTTACTGTACTTCTATCAAAATTTCGCCCCACCAATCCGCCAATATTGGCGTAAGTACTATTATTTACGATTGAAATGGTTGAATAGCTATTAGACACAGTACAATATTCATTATTATAGCCTATAATACCGCCAACATTTGTAGCATTGCTGGTAATAGTTCCCGTTGAATAACATTTTGTAATATATGAATCTCTATTAACTCCTACTAAACCACCAACGTTATTAGCACCGCCGTTAATATTAACATTAATTACTCCAAGATTCTGAACAGTTGTATTGGCAATAGTCCCAAAGAGCCCTAGGTTCAAATTTGATGGTCGGTTGATATAAAGTCCATTGATTGTATGACCGTTCCCATTGTAATTTGCATAAAAAAATGTTGGTTCTGTATCACGCCCAATAGGACTAAAACCTGCTCCACCATCCCAACCAGAAGTTGAAGAGGCATTAATATCTGCAGTTTGGATAAAATACTTTCCCGCTACCCAAGCAGAAGTAGTTTGGCTAAGCCAATACAAATTATTAAGAGTTGCAATACGATATGGATCGCCGCTTGTTCCGCTTCCGGCTGGTGGAGTTGCTGTCTGTGCTTTAATTTCAGACACAAGTAAGAATATTACTATTAAAAGAGTAGTCTTAATAATTCTCCAGATTCTGTCAATTTGTTTATTCATTTAATTTCCTCTATTAATTTGAATTTCTTTGTTAATAATCTCTTCTAGTTCCATTAAATTATCTTTCAGTACGAAGGCAATTGCACCTGCAGAAATGCTGGATTCCTTTAATTTTTTGTCAGTGTGACTTGTAATCACTATTATTTTTGCTTGCGGATTTCTTTGAATTATTTTTTCTGTAGCTGTTATTCCGTCCATAGTTTTCATTTCAATATCCATTAAAACAACATCAGGTTGATGTTCATTGTATAATTCAACCGCCGTCAGCCCGTTTGAACATTCTATAATTTCCTCAGCTTTATCTTCAAATAAGCTGCGTAAAAAAAATCTTACATCTTCGTTGTCATCAACTATCATCAACTTCATATTTGCATTTATTTAAATTTGGAAACTTTGTATAGAAGAATATGATAAAGGGGGGTGCAATTAAATAAGTGTTGTCCGGTATTTTTCTACGTGGTAACACGTAGAAAGAAATTTTTTGGATTTAGTAGTTGGTATTCAGAAAGTGAAAAAAGTAGAACTCAATTATTGAAGAAATTCTTTGTTTTCAAGAGCAAATTTTAGAAGTGAGTTTGTACCTGAAATTTCAAGTTTTGTGCAGATATTTGAACGGTGAGTTTCAACTGTCCGGTAACTGATTGAAAGCTCTTCTGCAATTTCTTTAGTAGATTTCTGCTTTGCAACCAGTTTGAGAATTTTTTGTTCCGCAGCTGTTAAACTATTAATCAGTGTAAGAGGATTATCAATTGGCTGCGGCATGGATTTATTAAGCAATAAATCCGTTAATGATTTACTTATAAATTTCTTCTCATTAACCACAGCAGATAAAGCTTCAGTAATTTCTACCAAAGCGCTGTCTTTCATAATATAAGCATAAGCGCCAAGATTCATTGCCTTGTTAAAAATCGATTCCTTATTGTGCATAGTTAAAAAAACTATTTTTGTATTTAGATTTTTAAGATGTAGTTTTTCGGCTAACTCAAGTCCGGTAAGCTTAGGCATATCAATATCTAATACAGCAATATCAGGATGATGTTTTTCTATTAATAATAGCGCATCTTCTCCATTAGATGCTTGTCCGATAATTTCAAAATCTTCCTCATCCTCAATAATTTCTGCAAGTCCTTTTAACAGTAGTGGATGATCATCAGCAAGAATTATTTGATGTTTTTTTATATCAGTCATTCTTTACCGGAATTTCTACTTGTAAAATTGTTCCTTCCCCTTGTTTGGAATCAATTTCAGCAGTTCCGCCAAGGATATCAGCTCTTTCCTTAATACTCATAATCCCAAGACCATTACTATGATTTTCCAGGTTAAATCCTTTTCCGTTGTCTTTAATCATAAGCAATATAATGGTTTTTGTTTTTTTCAATGTAATATTAATTTCAGAAGCTCCTGAATGTTTGAGAATGTTGCTTACCGCTTCTTGAAGAATCCTAACTAAGTTAATTTCTTTATCATTTGGAATAGAGCCGTCAATATTATTGAGTTCACTATTTATTTTGATAATCTCAGCACTTTCAATTTCGCTAATAATACTTCGCAAAGTTTCAGTCAATCCAAGTCTATCCAATTCAGGCGGACGAAGATTATGCGATATTTGACGAACTCTATTAATTGCACTTGCAGCCGAATCTGATATATATTCCAGTTGTTTTTTTGTTTTATTTTCATCATCAATATTTTTTATACCTAGCGCAGCTCTATTTTTTATAAGGAGTAAATCCTGACCAAGTGAATCATGAAGTTCCTGAGCAATTCTCATTCTCTCTTGTTCTTGACTGTAAATTAATTTTTCCGAAAATTCATGTTGGAGCTGCTGTTTACGTTTTAAGGCAGAAAATCTTCTATAAAAATAAATTGGTAATATAGAAAGAAAAATTGCAGCCATAATTGATCTGAACCACCAAGTCATCCAAAACGGAGGTAATACGGTTATTGAAATTGATGCGGCTTGTTTGTTCCAAACATTATCAGAATTTGAGCCTATAACTTTGAAGATGTATTCACCTGGAGGCAGACTTGTATAGCGCGCATAATTTAGTTCCCCAGCATCGTTCCATCCATTGTCATAACCTTCCATTATATATTTTGCTTTATTTTTTTGAGGCTGTACATAGCTGAGAATATCAAAATAGACCTCAACATTTGAGCTGTCATAATTGATCCGTAAATCATTAAATTCTCTTTCAATTCCGTTTACAAACAGCTCACCAAGATGAACGGGAGGAATTATTTTATTTTTGTTTTTTTCATTGGTATGAACTACAACTATTCCGTTAATAGTAGGAAAGTAAATATTACCATTGTCATCTTTAACTGCTGAAGGTTGAAAACCACCGTTAGTTTCTGAAGAAATCATTCCATCTGATTTATCAACATTATAAACAAAGTAGGATTTTGATTTACCGTCGGCAAAATCATTTAATTCTTGTCTGCTAATTCTTTGAATACCTCGATTACTCCCCATCCAAAAATAACCGTCATCATCTTCGATAATATGAGAAATGACGTTATCTTCAAGTCCGTTATCAGTTGAAAAAATGAAAAACTTATCATCTTTCAATCGAAGCAGTCCGCCTCCATAAGTACCAAACCACATATTATTTTCTTTGTCTTGGTATATTGCACGAAATCGATAATTCCGCAGACCGGGAATTGAAGGATAAGAAATTAATTTTTCGTTTCTTATTTCAAAAATACCGTTTACAGTTCCCACCCAAATATTTCCATTGCTATCCTCCAATATACATCGCACATCTTTATTGGGTAAGTCTATTGCTGACGAAATATTTTTCAGACTATCATTAAAATACTTTAGCAGACCAAATTGATAACCTATCCATACTGCTCCATCTTTGCTTTCATAAAAAGCTGATATAGTATGAAGGTCATATTGGTTAGAATCCCGGATATAAAATTTCTTGTTATCTTTTACATAAAATAATTCTTTGACGTTGCTCCAAATTCTATTTTGTGAATCTTCAAATATGGACCATACATATTTCTGCTTAAAGAAATTGTTTAATGAAGAATAATTAATTTTTTCATCTTGTAATTCATATATACCTCCGCCGTTAGTTCCAATAAGGAGATTCCCATTTTTACTATAATTAAGTGAAAGAATTTGATTGTTATCTAAACCCGCACTTTTTGAATAATTTGAAATTATAGAACGACTTATTTTTATTAATCCCTCCGTTTCGGTTCCAATCCAGTAGCTCCCTTCAATATCTTGAAATATTTGGTGTAATTGTGATTTAGGAATCCCGTCATTTTCAGTAATTTTATAGAATTTATTATTACTAAAAACTGCTGCACCAAAACTATTTGCAATCCACAATCTCTTCTCTGAATCAATAAATAAATCATCTAAATAATTGACTTCAATTCCTTTTTCTAGTTTATACTCCTTGTTTATTTCGTTTTGTATATTAATTAATCTGTTTGAAGTAGTTGCAATCCAGATCGATCCTTTGGGATTTTCAACGACGTCAAGAATTTGAATATCAGGATATTCACCAATCTTTTGACACAATACAACCTTATTATCTATAACGGCATAAATATTATTTCTAAAAGGGACAAAAAAATCCGCCCCTCCAGCCATAGCCTTTAGACTAAGTTTTTCATCATATAGTATTTCTTGTTTGAAAAATTTTCCATCCTTATACTGATAAAATTCGGGAAATGTTAAGACCCAGATAGTGCCATTTTTATCCTGCTTAACTTGTAAGGAGCTAATAATCTTCAAACCATCTTTTTCTGTAAATTCCTTAAATAACCCTTTATAGTAATAGGATAATCCTTCATTAGTACTTATCCATAACCTTCCTTTATTATCAGTAAAGAGAGAGAGGATTCTATCAGAAACTAATCCGGGTGAATTGAACTTATTGAAGACTTTGAAACTAATTCCGTTGAAACGCGCTAAACCGCCATTAGTAGCAACCCATAAATATCCATCTTTTGTTTGATCGATATCATTTACGGAATTTTGAGGTAAACCTTCATCTTGCGTGAAATTTTTAATTGTAAAGTAGAATGGCAATTTATTTTGGGCATAATAATTAACGGCAGGCATCAACAGAAAAAAAAAGATTACAAAAGTAATCCAATACTTTTTTATCAATAAATTATATGTAACAATAGTTTTTATAGGATCACATTTGGAATATTCTATTGAGAAATATAATAAAAAGCGGTTAACTTTTATAAAATAGTCAAAGAAGAAGATAGAAGCTTTTGACTCTAGTCACATGTACTATGTACAGGAGAAATTTATAGATGAGAATATTTTTACATCTAATAAAAATAGAATAAGTATGCTTTGAAAGATCACACTTCAATAAAAATATTTAGGAAAGCTGGAATAAAGGAATAATGGAATGAAGATTATTGGATGATGTTAATAAATAAGGGGGCTGTCTCAAAAATATCTCTGTCATCACGAGCGCCCGCCTTGCCAAGCAAAGCGAGGCAGGCTTCAGCAAAAACCGCTTCGCAATGACAATTTTAATCTTTTGAGACAGCCCCTTAAAACAACTAAAATAATTATTTGATTAACATCATTTTATGTGCTTGAATAAAACTTCCTGCTTGTATTTTATAGATGTACATTCCTGTAGGAAGATTAGAAGCATCAAAATTCACTTCATACCTCCCGGCTGATTTTTGTTCATTTACCAAAGATGCAACTTCATTGCCGAGTATGTCAAACACTTTCAATGTTACATTCTGCATTTGAGACGTTGCACGCAACGTCTCTACGTTAGGAATTGTGAACTCTATTGTTGTTGTTGGGTTGAATGGGTTTGGGTAGTTTTGGGATAGACTAAATTCAAGCGGTGGGAATTTATTATCATCTTCTTCAATGGATGTTATTCCACCGTTAGTTGTTTTTAGCATTGTTCCGTTACCTCCAACAACCCAGCCTTCAGTTTCATTAAGAAAACAAATTGATGTTAAGCCCTGTTCTGTATTTGTATATTGTTCTGTCCAATTTAATCCGCCGTCATTTGTTTTCATGATTTTTCCTGAATATCCAGCTGCCCAGCCATTATTAATATCAGTGAAATAAATCGAAACCATATCTTTTTCCGGTTCTCCAAATGAATATTCAACCCAATTTATTCCACCATCAATAGTTTTAAGAATATTAGGAGCATGTTCGGCAACAGCCCAACCTTTGTAAATATCAATGAAAAAGATTTGTCTAAAGGAATAGTTTGTGCCGCTTGTCAGTTGTATCCAATTATTTCCTCCATTTGTTGTTTTAAGTATTATTCCGTCTTGCCCGGCAATCCAACCAATCTGAGAATCGATAAAATAGACTGACCTCAAATTAGAATTAGTTACACTTGGCTGCTCCAGCCAATCAACACCGCTGTTGGTAGTCTTTAAAATCATACCGGCATCCCCTACAATCCACCCAATATTTCCACTTGTAAAGTAAACTGAATGGAAAAAAGTGTATGTATGTTGAGTATAGTCCCAATTACTGCCGCCATTAGTTGTTTTAAATATCATTCCGAAACTTCCTACTGCCCAGCCAATGTTAGAATCAACAAAGAAAATTGATGCTAAAGTATAAGTTAATCCTTGTCCTGGTGATCTTAATTCCCAATCAATACCACCGTTTGTTGTTGCTATTATTGTTCCATTTTGACCGCAAGCCCAACCGTATACATCATCTATAAAAAACACAGAGTTCAAACCATTATTTTGCGGTAAAGGATCAATTATGCTCCATTGAGCATTGGATGCGGATGCGATAAATAATATTACAAATAAAGTATAAATAGTTTTCATGGCTTTTCCTTTTTCACTTTAGTTAATAATTAACTTACAACTGAAGTACGTTACCATCTTTGTATAATGAAAAATTAGAAGTTTGAGTCTACCTATTACTAGTTCTCAATTAAAGAATTATCGTTAATCTAAATACTAATAATTAGGTGCGGGTATACAGAAAGAATTTAATGAAGCAGATCGAAAATGAAAATACCCGTTTTCAGGTATTTTGTAATTAAGCTATAATTGCTTTAAATCCAGCCTTCGGTTATACCTCTTGAAATTAAGACTACGGAATTTTCACAGCCGGATTTTTGTAAAATATTCTTACGGTGAGTTTCCACGGTTAAAGGGGAAATGAATAAGGTTTCCGAAATCTTTTTTGTACTGTAACCTTTGGCAAGAAGTTTAATTATTTCAAGTTCTCTTTTTGTGAAAATTTTGTCGGAGATGGAAGACTGCAATTCATCAACGGAAGAATTGAATACATCCATATTCAAATATGATATTTCACCGGCTAAACCGATCAAAGAAAATTTATAATTATTTTTCTCAGTAAGATGACTAATATTTGTATGAATATTAAGTGATTTAATAAGTTTGTAATTTTCATCCACTAAAAGTGCTAATGCCTGATGATTAAATAATCGGTATGTTCCGTCAATTGTCTTTATTCTAAAGTTATAAGAACCTTTATAGCTGGTAAATTTTTCGAGTCCAATTTTTTTGATAATAAAGTCAATTGCCTTTGCTTCCGCTTTAAAAATAAAATCCATATCATCGGGATGATTCAAATCAAGAAGATCATTAATATTTTTTATTTGACTGCATTTTATTCCATGAATATCTTCAAAACCCGAACTTAAGTGGGAAATACTCATATTGGAAAAATCTATAACATAAAAATAAAAGGGTCCGGTTGTAAAGATTGAACTAATAATTTCATCAAAATTGATTTTTTGAAGACCGGCAGCGGATTTATCCTGAACTTTTACATCGTTCCATACTTGATGCATTTGGTTAATGACATTTTTCATTTTGCATTCCAAATTAGTAATCAAGAATAAGCTAGAATGAAGTTATGAAAAATCTAATAATATTACATGTTTATTAGATGGAATTGTATTTTAGGTTAAGGAAGTATTTATAGAAAATCAGTCCTTAAATTCATTTCACGGAATAACTATGTTCCAATCTCTCTTATCTTTAATTGGTACTGAAAAACAAATTAATCTACTTCAACTGCAAAAGGAAATTTTATTTATACTGTTCCAATTCTCAAAACTCTATTTGATTTTTAATTCCTCTAGATTTGTCGGTTTAGCAATAATTTTTAATCCAGAATCAAGCATAAACATTGTTGGTGTTGCATAGATGTAATAATCTGCAGAGGCTTTGCTTTCCCAACCTTTTAGGTCAGATAGATTAATCCAGTCAAGATTGTTCTCTGAAATAAAATTTAGCCAATCATCTCTTTTCTCATCTAAGGATACTGCTACTACTTCAAAACTATTCTTTGCTTTATAGAGCTTATGAATCTCTGGGAGTAAATCTTTACAATGAGGGCACCAGCTTGCATAAAATATCAGCAATATTTTATCGGCTTTGATTTCACTTAAGTTTATTTCATTTCCAGTTTCATCCGGTAAAATTATGTTTGGCGCTATTTTGCCAATTGTTAAAAGTTTACTTTGGTTTATTCTATTTTGAAGTGAGTTTTCTGTCTGTTCATCTAAGCAAAGATCATCTTTAACGACATAGTTTTCGATTATGTAATCGACTACATTATCAAATCCGAACTTCTTAAATCCATCTACTAAATAATCTGCAACATGTTGATAGACAAATATATTAGCACTTGCTTTGGTCAATAAGGTATCCACTGCTTTTTGAAATTCTTGTTCAAGCATTCCCAAAGGTAATTGCGGATTTCTAAAGTAGGTAAGATATTCTATTGATTTATTTGTAAAGCAGTCAGAGTATATAAGTTCATCATCATTGAAATCAACATTATCGAGTGAATGTTCTTTAAGGTGTTCTAATTGTTCTTCTATCGGAATATCCGTGCTTATAACCGGAAGCTGTGAAGATTTAATAAAACGAGCTATGAATGATTCCGGTTCTTCTTGAGAAGTCATATTTACAAATTTTAGATAATCATACTGCAGTTCATTCAGCTTTTGTTTTGTAAGATCATAATAGTCATCATTACTTGGATAGCGGGAAAGAATTAGTTGAAGAAGTTCTGATTTGGTTTTGTAATCTCTATTAAGCTTAACAAACTCATAATAAAGTTTATTGCTTTCTGAATTTACTGCATGCAATGATTCGGCAATATTTTCTGCATCTGCAGTAATTTCAATATCTTTACCATCATTAAGAAATGTGATAGATTTATGTTTACCGAAAGAAAGCCTATAAAAACCGGTACGTAAATTTTCATTTGAGAAAGAGAACTGACCGGCAGTTAAAGCAGAAATGGAATCAACAAAGGTTTGCTTTTCACCGCTAAGTGAGAATAGTATAGCTCTATTCTCAGTTACATTATCAATACTAATTTTTATCTGCTGAGCAAAACTTAATATATTTAGCAGAATGAGAAGGCAAAATATTTTTAAAATAATTTTCATATTATTTTGTGAGCTCAAAGTTTTTCAAAAAATGTTTTACACCCGTGTGTAATTTTTTCTATTAGGGAGTGAATTCCATATTTAGATTACTATTCTGGAATTCACTTCATACATAATTATCACAATAGCAAAAATAAAAGTATCTCAAATGATGTTAAATCATCTTAGTCTTAAATATTACTTCTCAGCAAACTGATGTATTAATTTAACTATGAACCAACAATTACAATTTCTTTTATTTTTGAATTTGACTTAAAGTCTACTCTTTTTAAATAATTCGTTTCATAACCACCTAGCTTGTTTCTATCTCCAATATAATCTTCATTCTTGAGCAAAAACCTAAGTTGCGGATAAGAAGTTATTGTAGGATAAAATCACCGCTTAAATAGGATCAGGTAATCTCAACTTTTTTGTATTTAGTAAAAAAATCTTGAATTGTTGAGTTAATTCCTATCCCCCCTTTGGTGCGGTATTTATCAGAATAAATAGTGATCAGTCCTATTTTATTTGAATATTTCATTTGGCGATCGTCAAACTTTGGTTTGAATAAAAGATGTTCAGTATTTCCTTTAAAGGCTTTCGCAACAGTATACCTTTCTTCTGTTCCTTGATCCCACTCAGAAATATTCTCAAATATAATCTCAAAATCATTTTCTCTGTTGGAGGTTGGCATTTTATCTTCAACCTTAAACAAACCCGCTTGCTTATCTGATAAAATAAACCCTGAATGAATATTATTTAAAATATTTATTTAATAGTTTTCATCATCATTAGAATAATTGATTCTATCTTTTTCTTTGAATTGTTCGGAAGTTTGCACAGATGAATTAGATTTTTGATTTTTTTCATTAATAGCTTCAGTATTGTTTAATTGGTTTTTCTCGGAAACATTGATATTTTTATAATTTCTTGAATCAGTATATAAAGCAAACAACAGCAAAAGTAGTGTTGAAATAAAAATAAGTTTCTTTCAATTAGTCCTTATCATGTTTTAACGAATGATTAATTACTTTTTGTAATAAGAAAATGGTTTATTGTCTATATAACATTCTAAAGATTTTCTTCATTTATAGATTCCTAACTAATAAATTATAAATTTTTGTTTAGACGAATATTTCACTTATTGAAATAATTTATTTGGTATTATCTAACACAAAAATTCTATTATTCACGATAAGCTGTAAATTTACAGTGATAAAAACTTTGTTTATTATAACCATACTTTATCATAAACTCCCCTTCCATCCGGTTATCATTATCACTTAAAATGGCACCAAGCTCAAAATCTTTTTCGGTTGTTCGACTACTAAAATTAACACCTTTTCCAAAGTCATTTATAATTATGATTTCACCTCTTAGTGTATAACCTTGAATAGTCCCGAAATTTGTTAAGAATATGACATCTAGTGAACTCGCATCATTTGTATTAGAAAATTCTAGAATTACTTTCTTGGAATCAAATTGATCATAACTTTTTGAATTTGAGGTTGCGATCAAACTTTTAAACTTACCAATGCCAACATAAGTACCAGAAAATGAGTTATTACTTTGAGGATTTATTGTAGCAAGGAATATTATGAAAAAAATTAAGAAACTAATATATAATTTTTGTTTGTTCATAAAATCTATTTATTCCTTTAATTTATTTATTATGCTTTAGACTTATATTACTTTTATTTTAATCACTCCAAATGAGAGCACTTTCCACTGCATTTTTTAACTCAGCATATTCATGATATATTACTTGTGGCCAATGGAAACTATTTTCAAGATACTTGAATGTCTTTTCAGCCTCCTTGAATTTCTCTAAATATATTAAAACATATATTTTTGCAACTATTAATTCATAGTTCCAAATATCTTCTTCCCCATTTTCAAATATTTTAAAACCATTTCTATATTCAATTCTATGCTTTGATTCTAATGCAAGAATATGGTTCAGTGCTTGCTGATAGTTACCACTGCTGAAATTTGCCATATATAGCAGTTCCAATTCTGGAACGCTTTTCATATCAATATATTTATTAAAAGTTTCATAGAACTTTTGTTTATATATTTTTTCGTAATTAGTTGAACTTGTTTTATTGGATGTTTGGTGACTTGTGCTTTGATCAGAGTTATAAATAGCATTAGTTTTTTCTCTCAAATCCTCAAACATAGAACTATTACCAGATTTGGGAAACAAAAAATGTTTTGTGGCAGAAATTTGCAAATCTTCAATCTCGGGGGACGCATTCATCCCACTTGTTCTATTTACAGTTTGAACAAATTTTTTAATTACATTGTCACTGTATGATTGACCCATTATTTGGATTGATAGCATTAAAAATAGCAAAACACGAATTGCTACTATAAATATTTTCATTTTAATCCCTTTCATAAAGATTATTATTATTGTATTATTTAATTATCTTATATCTCGATTTCCAATTAATTCACTTAATTCATCTGGGAAATATTGCGTATCAAACCATTCTGTTGTTGTAGCATACCTTATAGAATGCGGAGCATTAAATATCAATCTGATTTTCCAACCATTACTTTCATTCAAAAGCATTATAAAAAATTGTCTATCAGCATAATATGCATATGCTTTAGATAGAAAAGTAATGTTTTTTACTTTACCATCTTTATCTAAAGTATTTCTAAATCGTTCTGATAAAATTTGTGAACTTTTAAATGTATCTGTGTACTCATGAGATTTTTTGTAATCCCAATAAATACTAACAGTTATCGTTATGTCTAAGTTAATATGATTTTTAAGAAACGCCTCTTTCAATTTAGCTCTATTCGTATAATAATTCATATACTTAGTATCAATATTTTGTCTTTTACTGTTGTCTTTTTCTTTGTTTAGGATAACATATACTCCCTTTTCTGAACAATAACTCACAGCTTTGTCCCAGTTCTTATTACCATAAGCCTCTGCAAAATTTAATAAAACGGATTTAATATTATCAATTTCTTTCATCATACGTGATTGTGAAAAAGAAATTGAAGTAAATATAGAAAATAGAAATATTAAATAAACCATTTTCTTTTGATTCATAGTCTATCCCCTTTATTATATTTATTTATAGTTTAATGTAGAATTTAACTTCCCTTAAAACCTGATATAGTTCCAAACCTTCCTTTAACACCAAAAGGCATTTTTGCTGATAACCCAATTTGTGAATTGATATTCTTTGAACTAAATATATGTTGATTGTTTACAATCCAGTGTAAAGAAATACCTTCCATTTTCGGAAAGAAATCGGAGTCACTATAACTAAGTTTAATAACTAAATAAATATCTCCTTTATTTTTTGCTATATCTGCAAATTTTGCCTTTTCCTTACTTAACGGTAGTTTTTTTGTTATAAAACGGAAATAAGATAATCCAGGTCCAGACTGATATTCAAAAAAATTTCCAATGGACAAATTTACCTGAGGATGTGTTTTTTTGTTGGTAAAATGATCGTTCGTCCAACGGGTATAAATTCTTTTTGTCGTCATAAATAATGTTTGTGTATGAGCTTGATAGTTAATTTGATCAACTGGAATTCTAATAGCACAAATCAATTCATTCTTTTTATAATATTGTTCGGCTTGTGTTTTGTTCTCTTTAATTCTGTTTTTATATAGAGAATTCAAATCAGAATAGCTATCATAGTCTGACTGCTCCTTATAGAAAATTTTTTCAATACTTTTACAATAGTTTTCTAAATATTTCTCAAATTCAGAATGCGTCATAATTTTATAACTATTTCCATTCCCATCAAAAAACATATTATTTTTCGCTTGCTGAGCAAAAATAAAATTTGATATAAAAAGTAGAAGTAAAATTGCCTTTTTCATGTGACCTTCCAAAATTATTATAAAATTTATTAATACTGCTTTATACATTATTTATAGCTGCTCTGCATTTATATTAGGTATTATTTAATCCTTGATGCAACGAACACTAAAACCAAAAGTTTTAGGTGCCCCATATTGATCAATATCACTGTCAGAATTATCCAGAAAACGCAAATCTGCATATTCTGAATTAAATTGACTTGAAGACCATAAATGAATGGAGTTCCTCAAACCGCCAAACTGACCATAAGTTACGATATCACCGCTTCTATGTCCCGAGAATAAAGCAGTAAAACTAGATATATTTGTGCCTGCTCCGGCACCACTTCCTTCATCGACTGCTTTTAATGAATTTCCGTCATCATTTACATAAGTTGTCAAAGTTGTTAGGTCTGCAGTAGTTGGTAGATGCCATCCAGGAGGACAAATTCCTTGGGATCCTTCTGTAGTTGTATACAGCATCATTTCATCCCATTGATAGAGACCACCGTAAGTATCACAATTTGCTTCATTATCATCATAGCAGTACTTTTCAATAGTTTCATTGTCAGTTTGATCTTGTGAACCATCTATTCTAGTACCAACATTTAAGTTTTCTTTTAACCAGCATTGAGTACCGATTTGCACTGTGTTATAAGTTTGTCCACCATAGTCAACAGTTTCTGTTCCCGGACAGGGACCGCCATCTTCTCCGGTTTCAAATGACCATGTATCCGAATAGCTTGAGCTTCCATAATTATTTGTTGCGAGTACTCTCCAAAAATATTCCGTATTACTATTGAGAGTTGCAGTCTCATATTTGTTATCTGTAATATTACTTGCATTTACTATTGTAGGAGTAAATGAACTGTTTTCAGCCACTTGCAATGTATAGCTAGAAACATTGAATCTATTTTCCCAATTCAAGGTTGGTCTCATACTTTGGTTGGTAGAAGCATCACTTGGCAAAAGTTGTGTTGGGCTGGCTGGAGGATCATTACGCAGGCATCTAACCGCGTAGCCTTCCGTATCGTCCCATGAAAAACCAAAGGAAATTCCACTTGACTTATCATCCAAAGAAAACCAAAGATTTTCACCAAGTGCTCTTGCTTTTGAACTCCATAATGTTGTGTAAACATTAATTTCGTAAAAACCTCCATCCCAAAAATATCCTTCAAGTACTGCAGAGAAATCACTTGTGTTAGTCCCGGTTCCTGCACCACTCCCTTTACCGACTTCCTTTAATGTATTTCCATCATCATTAACTAAATTCTTTAAATGTCTAAAATCGTTTTCTGATGGAATATGCCATCCATCAGGACAAACACCTTGTGCATACTCTGAATTATCATAATCCATTATTTCATTCCAACGATATAGCCCACCATAAGTGATACAATTAGCGGGATTGTCATCATAACAATATTTTTCGATAACTCCATTATCTGTCATATTTTGAATACCATCTATTCTAGCACCCACATTTAGATTTTCCTTAAACCAAACTTGATCACCTATAGGAACAGTAGAATAAATTTGTCCGTAATGATATACTTCATCACCTACAAGATCATCTGCAACAATTTTTATAATAAAGTTATCACCGGAAGGAACGCTGCTGTGTTCAGAATCATGCTGCCAAATTATTGATTTACCGGTTCCCGTGTTGACGTTTGCACCAATATCACCACTTACTTGTGTGCATGCATAATCGTATGTTTGTCCACCATCATCGGAAACTTCAATTAAAATGCTCACAATATTCTCTTCACTATCGTTTACATCATAAGTTATAGTTATCACACCTGTTTCACTGTTGTACGAATGATCAATATTACTAACAACAGGTGCGGTATTTTGTGAATATATTCTGGAAGCAAGCAGTAATAAAATTATAATAATAAGGTTATGTTTTAATTTCATTTTTCTTTCCGAATTTATTTTGTAAGCATTAATTTTTTGGTAAGTGATTTTCCGTTCCAAATAAGTTGATAGAAATACATTCCGCTGGATAAACCTTCAGCGTTTAATTCAATTTCATAGAAACCGGCATCTAGATTTTTATTAATGAGTATTGCTACTTCCCTACCAAGAATGTCAAATAATTTTAGTACCACATTAGATGACCCACCTAAACTTTCTTGCGGAATCGCAAATTTAATTTTGGTGGTAGGGTTAAATGGATTTGGATAATTTTGATATAAATTAAATACATTCGGAAGCATTTCAGAATTTGAAACAAGGGATAAAGAAATTTCTTTTGAATATGATACTTTACCATCTTGATCAATTTGTTTAAGGCGATAACAAATTATTTCAAGTCCACTTTCAAATTCATCTATGAAAAAGTATTCTTTATGTGAATTTGAAGTTCCACTGCCTTCAACAAATCCAATACTTATCCAAGTTGAATCTTTGTTATCAATACTCAATTTTTGGACTTCAAAACCATGATTATTAATTTCTGTTACAGTTTCCCATTTAATTATAACTGCACCATCTTTTACAAAAGCAGTTAATAGGGATAGTTCAACTGGAAGTGGCCCTTGATTGGAGTAACCAATTCCTACTTTTGCAATAGAGCTAATGAATAAAATAATAATTATTAAAAATGTAAGTTGAATCCGCATTTGTCCCTCTTATTTTTTCTTTTATTATTATATTTTAGTTTCCTTTAACCATTTTAAGAATAGTAGCAAACCTGAAAGCAATAGTATTACACCGATTAATATCATTATTATATAATTCATTCAATATTCACATAAACAATCATACCAACTTAAATCTCTAGAATTCAGCTCATTTAAGAGGTGTGAGTTTCTTAGATATAAACTCTCTTTACATTTACTATAAACTTTGTTTATAGTGATACTTTTCATTTTTATTTTTATTTTCTGTTGTGAAGTATTTACTTTTTATATCGTTATTCGTTTTCGATGTATTCTCTCAAATACTTGCTCCTTCATATCGTCTTGAAAACCAATTGGTTCTGGATGAAGAAGCCGCTTATCAAATTAGAAGAAGTGATGGTAAATCTTTTATTATTCATTACCGTAATAAGCACAATGATATTCCTTCCAGATTTAGAATTTCAGATGCCAATTTTGGAGTAATTGATGCATTTAATTTTAAAAATGCGGAAGTAGTTCTTCGTTCTGTTCGTGTTATTGATATTGATTATGATGATGAGGATGAAGTCTTCTTTTTTCTAAAGGAAAAAGATATTGCAAAATTAGTTTTACTCTATCCATTTAAGGATAGTTTAAAAGTGCTTCATCAGTTTCAATATACGGATAATTATTTTTCAGGAAATCTTTTTGTAGCTTCACCTAAGGATCATGATTCATTCTTTGTTTCTATTGCAGAAAATCATCCTTCTATTAAATCTTTTCGTGGAATAATTTCATTCAGCAAAAAAGATTTTACAATTAACTGGGTTCTTCCTTTTGCTGATTATCTTTACATGTTTGATTATTCAGAAAGCAGAGCTGAACTACTGCTAGGTTCTATTGCTTATAACAATAAGTTTGAATATAAAAATGAGGCTAATCAATTTTATGTGAATGGGAAACCTGGATTAATAATAAAAAATGCCTTCCCCAATATTAAAATTTCAGATTCTTTTTACTCAAACGATTCTATCAGCAGTCTTAAAAGAATTTCCTTTGATGGGAAGCTTTTGAAAGATCATATAATGGGGCATTCTTTTGTTTCTACTTATCTATTGAAAAGGACTGAAGATTACATACTTTTAATTGTTCATCCACGCACTGCCGGAAGTGATAAAGAAATTACAATATTTAAATATTATTATGATGAGGATAAGTTTGAAAAAATTCTTGGGATTAATACAAATAATCATCAATCCGCTCGTGTAAGAACACAAAAAGATAAGATGCTATTTAATGACGGGACTCCTATTATTTATAAAATTGATAATGAAGGAAATCTGGAAAAATATATTGATCTAAGTGATCGATTAAATCCCAACCGTCTTTATTCAATAAGTGTAGATGATAAGTTTATTTATTTGGATGAGCAGCAGAATACTCATATTATAAATGAAGAAGGATCAATAATAGCAAATATTCCAAAACCACATTATATCTATTATTATGAATCATTAGGACTTATACACCAGGTTAAACAAGGAAAATTATATTTTGATAAACTTATAAAGTTGAATCTGTTAGAGAGAATTACTCCAGATACTTATGTTTACTTAACATGGTTTTTAGGAACAAGCACAATAATAATTCTCTTTTTCTGGCTTCTTACAATGGGTATTTCTAAAAAAAGAATTTTGAAGCAGAAATTGGAGATAGAAGAGAGTCATAAAGAACTTACACAAACTACATTAAAACTAATAGAAAGTGAAAAACTTGCCGTACTTGGAACTATTGCAAGCAGTGTAGCACATGAATTGAATAGTCCGCTTGGAGCAATATTAAACAGCGCTGAAAGGATTGATGGATTAGTAAATGCTGATCAAGAAATTAGAAAGAACAGTTCTTTAATTAAAAAAGCTGCAATAAGATCAAAAACTATAATTGAAAAATTTCTATTGGCTTCCCGAACAAGTAAAGGTGATGAAATTACCAATGTTGCCAAGGTAATAAATGACTGGAAAGAATTATTTGAAAAACAATTTCTATTAAGCGGGATTAAGATTTCATATAATGTTGATGAAAGCTTATCAGTAAAAATGCCTTACGAAGAATTAAATCAAGTAATAATAAATCTGATGTTTAATTCAAGAGATTCGTTGGCAGAAACATCAAACCAAGAAAAGATAATTAAAATTTCACTTTACAAAGAGAATGATAAAGCTATTTTAGAAATTGAGGATAACGGTACCGGCTTTAATAAAGATATACTGAATAAAGCTTTTAATGCCTTTATAACTACAAAGGAAGCAGGAAAAGGAACCGGATTAGGACTGTGGATTTGCAAAAGATTAATTACTGAGGCTAGTGGAACAATTGAAATCTCCAATATCGATAAGGGTGCAATCGTTAAAATAATTCTAGATAAATATGATGGATAATTTTTATAATCTATTAATTTTAGAAGATGATGAATATTCACTGGAAAATCTTAGGATTTCATTATCACCAATAAAGAATTATAAAATAACTTTCTGCTCAAATCCAGATGATGCTTTAAGTTATCTTAACCAAAAATTTGATCTGATAATAAGCGACTTAAAGCTTCCGGGTTCAAGCGGTGTTGATATAATCAAAGAATTTAAGTTAACCTCTCCTGCTATTAAATCAATTATAATTACCGGGTACTCTGATGAACCGTTAATTATAAGAGCATTGAAGGAAGGCATAAATGATATTATAAAAAAACCTTATGAAGAAATTGAACTTCATAATTCTATTAAAAATCAGTTGAAGCAGATAAATCTAGAAAAGGAAAATATACTACTTAAAGAAAAGGTTGAAAAGGAAAACATTGTTTTAAAATCACAATTAAACAAAAAGATAATTGACGATGAGTATTTAATTGTAGGAGAGTCGAAACTAATCAAGGATATTTTATCAAAAGCAATTATAATATCTAAGCATGGATTAAACACATTAATATCGGGAGAAAGCGGAACAGGCAAAGAGTTGCTGGCAAGATATATTCATAGAAACGGACCAAGAAAAAATCAGCCTTTTGTACCTATAAACTGTGCCGAAATTAGTCCCTCGATTTTTGAATCTGAATTGTTTGGTTATGAAAAAGGATCATTTACGGATGCTCATATTTCCAGAGCAGGATTGGTTGAAGTAGCCAATAATGGAATTCTTTATCTTGATGAAGTAACAGAAATTCCCCATTCGCTTCAGTCTAAATTACTGCGTGTTGTTGAGGAGAGTAAAGTGCGAAGGCTTGGCAGTAATGATTGGTTAAAAGTTGATATACAAATTATCTCTTCAACAAACAGAAATATTGATGATGCTATTACTAAGGGTATTTTAAGAAATGATTTATTCCACAGATTAAGTGAGACACAAATTTTCCTACCTCCGTTAAGAGAGAGAACAGATGATTTTGAACTGCTGATAAAATATTTTATTAATAAATATGAGCAGTTACTCGATTTGAAAGCTCCTATAATAAATGCACAACAGTTTAATATAATTAGGCAGGCAGACTGGCCCGGGAATTTAAGACAGCTTTCTAATTTTCTTAAAGCATTTTGTTTGTTTGGCAATGAATGGGATTTTGATGATTTTATTCATAATACTGAAAATGGTTATTCTTTTAATAGGATGGAAAGCGACTGCTTTAAGTTTTCGGAAGGAACTATGCTGGAATTGGAAGAGGCAAAGTATTGGCTTATTAATAGAGCACTTAATAAATTTAACGGAAATAAATCCAAAACTGCGGAACATTTGGGAATTACATATCAAGGATTGTTGAAGATGCTGAATAAGAGAGGGATGTGATTATTTAGTTGATTTGTTTATTTGATTTTCTGTTGATTGATTTATTCGTAAAGAATTATGTGTAAATTGAAATAATTATGCTGAGAAATTAGAAGTAAGATTTTGTAAGATGATTAAGTCCATAATAAAAGAAGTAGTATAAAGTCAGCAAATATTTTGATGTGACATATTTTTTTACTTATTTAAGGTTTTTTAATGACACTGCTAGTCGAGGATACTCCTTTATAATTTTCTTATCCAAAGTAACAAGTTTAGTTTTAAGGGTTTTTGCTAGAACTACAAATTCTAAATCATAGGCAGATAAAGTACTTTTATTAATTTCTTCTAAAAGCTGTAAAGAATCAATTGTGTACTCATTCCCTTTTAAGAGTTTGTGAGATTCTTGAATAATTTCATAAGACTGGTTTAGTGTGATAAGATTTTTTCTTAAATAAAGTGTTAGAATACTTCTCAGTTCTGATCGCCAAAGAATCGGTACCGACCAATCAGAATCAGATTTCAATAATTTCTCGGCATTCTGATTATATTCTCCTTTAAGAAACAAATATGCTATAACATTAGTGTCAACAACAATCATTTTCTGCCAGAGATCTTTGCTTCTTCAAGTTCATTTAAGGTTATTTCAAAATTCAGATTATGTCTTATCTCTTGAGATTTTTTAATTATCATCTCAACTTCATGTTTATTAGAGAATAATGCTTCTTCAAGACAAGAAATTATTTCGCTGTTTATACTTCTGCGTGATAGTTCAGAACGCTTTTTTAGTTTCTTGTGAATTCTATCAGGTATATTTCTAACTGTAATATTATTCATTAATGTGACCTCACTTTGATATCATAATATAACCACTCCAAAGAATATTATCAATCTATCAATTTTTTGATTAGAGTTTTCTAATCAGTTCCTATAATACAACTTAAGGATATCTGTTTATATTTTACTTTTCGTAAAATTATCAATTAACTATTTCCTTGCTCCTTATTAAAGCAATAAAAATTAGTAAACACGGACTTTAAAACTATCACTTACATTCTTCTTTAAATATTTTTCCGTCTATTATTACTCCACAGCAATGAGTTGTGTATTCAAACGGATCTCCGTTATAGATTGCTATATCTGCATTTTTACCGACTTCAATAGATCCTACTTTGTCATCAATCTTTAATATTTTTGCAGCATCAATTGTTATGGAAGCAAGTGCATCTTCAAAGGATAAAACGTTAGCTGCGTAAACTCCGGCTTCAAATAAAACTACTCTTGTTTTCGGAACGTAACTTTCGTATCCACTTTCAATCGAGAATAAGATTCCGACTTCTTTTAATTTAGATGCTGTTTCTAATGAACCGCTTGATAGTCTTGCCATACTTGCATGAAGTATTACCGGTACATTTGCTTTTTTTATTTCATCAATTACTAGATAAGATTCTTCTGCTCCGTTAAGAATAAGCTCAAAGCTAAATTCTTCTGCTAATCTTAATGCTCCTAAAATATCGACTGCTTTATCTGCGGTTATTAAAGCTGGTATTTCTTTATTCAGCACTTTAGATAGGATTTCGTATTCAATATTTATGGGCGGATTTTGATCATCAGAATTTTTCTTTTCCGAATAAGCTTTTGCTTCATATAGTTTTGAACGAAGCATCGCAATTCCTTTTGGTCTTGATCCGGGTGATTTAAATTCAGATGCTACTTCACTTCCTAAAGAAAAGGCAACCATTGAAACAGAATCAAGTATAGTATTCGGTTCCATTGTTCCGTATGTTTTTACTATCATTGTCTGACCGCTTATTAAAGCCCCAGGTGCATGACCCGTATTTATTGTAGTAACGCCAAAATTTCTTATCCAATTTACTAATTCTTCTCGCGGATTATAAGCATCAATTGCTCTTAATTCAGGCTGAATTGGATCGGACTTTTCCAATTGATCTTGATCATGCGGCTGATTGTAAATGCCGGCAAGACCAACTACAGAGCGGGAATCGATTAATCCGGGTGTTACAACTTTACCTTCAATTACCTTAATATTCTGGGGAATTCTTATTCTATCACTTTTACCAATTGCAGTAATTTTTCCCTCTTCTATTATGATAATTCCTTTTTCAATTACTTCACCATTCATGGTGTAGATTTTATCCCCTTTTACTGCTATTTGTGAGAGGAGTGTTGTGGTGAAGAAGAGGAGAAAAAATATTGCAGTAAATAAGGTGGAATGATATTTCTCGATTTCGCTTGAAATAAAAGGCTGTAGATGACATTTCTCGATTTCACTCGAAATGACGACGGTCTTGTAAGATTTTTTGCGTTCGCTCGAAATGACAAGCTGTGAATGACATTTCTCGATTGAACTCGAAATTACGGCGGTGTTGTATGATTTCTCGCATGCGTTTGAAATGACATGCTGAGAATGACATTTCTCGATTTCACTCGAAATGACGGTGGTGTTGTAAGATTTCTCGTGTTCGCGCGAAATGACAGACTGTGAATGACATTTCTCGATTGAACTCGAAATGACGGATGTGGAATGACATTTCTCGATTGGACTCGAAATGACGACGTTCTTTGTTTTATTAATCATCTTATTTCCTCCTCACCGTGTACGTGATGAAATCTTGGATAAGCTTTGTATCTGCCTACCGCATACTTATAATCTTCGAGATTACTTCTATCAAAAACTTTTTCGCCTTCAATCCACGTTGATTCTATATGAGTATAAACAGAAAAAGGATCGCCGGAAAGAATTAAAAAATCTGCATCTTTCCCTTTTTCCAATGATCCAACTTTATCATCCATCTCTAACATTCTTGCACCGGCAATTGTTAAACTTTCCAAAGCTTTCTCTTTAGATAGTCCTGCTCTCATAGCTAATGCGGCGGAACGAAGAAAGAATCTTGAATCAGTAATCCAATCATCAGTATGAATTGCAACATCAACACCGGCATCATCAAGAATTTTACCGGTTTCAAATTTTAATCCAACAGCTTCCATTTTTCCTCCCGGTGAATCGACTACAATTATTGAGCAAGAGACATCAGCTTTTGCAATTTCTTCAGCAACTTTCCATCCTTCACTTACATGATGAAGAACCACTTTAAAACCGAATTCTTCTTTTAATCTAAGTACGGTCATTATATCATCAGCTCTATGTGTATGATGATGTACCATCCTCTTCCCTTCCAGAATTTCAACTAAAGGTTCTAATTTTATATTTCTCTCAGGCATTTTTGCTGCATCACCATCTGCCTCATCAATTTTCTTTTTATATTCTTTTGCCTGATAAAATAAATCCCTAATAATTGCAGCCGATTTAGCTCTTGTTCCGGGAAATGGCTTGCCTCTTAAAGAGTTTGTTCCATTTGCCATCTTCATCCCACCGCAGATTCCAAACTGAACATTTTCGCATATAAGCATTTCTTCTAAAGTAGATGCTCTTTTGGTTTTGAGGTAAACTGTCTGTCCGCTCATTAAATGACCTGAACCGGGCATAATATTTACAGTAGTAATTCCCCCGGCTCTCGCCCTATTAAAAGTAGAATGAAAAGGATCGATTGCATCTAGAATTCTTAAATCGGGTTGAGTAGGTGAATCGCTGTCAAATCCCCAATCAATTCCAATATGAGAATGAGTGTCAACTAATCCTGGAATTATTACTTTTCCTTCAACATCAACAATTTCAGCATCAGATGGAATGTTATAATCTTCCAATTGACCAACAAATTCAATTTTAGAATTGTTGATCACAAGAATTCCTTTTGAATAATTTTTACCTGAGGCAGTAAGTATTTCAGCATTTTTAAATATTTTGATTTGTGCGTAAAAAGAAGAAGCAGTTATTAAAACTGCAAGAACATATTTAAGTAATCTCTTCATAAGCCCTCTATTTATAAGATAAAGCATCTGAAAATATAGAATGTATAAAATGAATCAAAGTGTTTTTTAATTATGGTAAAAGGAATTAATTTAATGAATAACAACTTCCCCATCTTTGAATTTCCTTTGGGACACTGCCTAAACCTCAATTGAAATTGTAATCTATTTAACATTTCTGTTAATAATTTGAATCTCTTTTTGTAGTGTGAATTAAATCAAAAAGATTATATTGAATAAACGACAATATATCTTTAACTGAGGGAAGAATGAATACTGCTAGTAAAGCCGCACTTTTTTTCATTATAGTAATATTAATAGGCTGCTCTTCAAACGATGCTTCTAAAGAAGAGGTTGAAATTTCTGAAATAAAAATAACAAAAGAATTTTCTGCAATAACCGGTACTATAATTTCAATTGATTCTACAAAATTTTCAAATGATGAAAATAGTCCTTGCAGTAAAGCACCATGCTGGGCTAAAGTGAAAGTAAATAGTGTAATTGGAAGAGGTCAAGGGGGACCATTTATTTCAGTTAATGATACTCTTAATGTTCATTTTACTTTTACACTTGCCGAAACTACAGAAGAACTAATTCCAAATCTTGATAAAAGAATGCCCGGGTTAAAGATTAATGATGGTTTTGAAGCAAACATTAAAGCCATGGCAAATAATAATATGGAAAAGCTTTATGAAGTCTACTATTACACAAAGAAGTGAAATAAATCAATTACAATAAATTTGGAGAAATTATGAAACATACTTACAAAAAGTATTTTTCAGTTGCTGCAGTTATAGTTGTTTTGATATCTGCTTACTTTTACAACAGCACATCTTTCATCACAAAAGAAGTGGTAAAACCTAAGCTTTCTAAAGAGGATAAAGCAAAAGGAATTGCCGACATGTATACGTGGCAATTTAATAGATTAAAAAATCCTACAACAAATGATATTCCATTTAATATGAGAACTAAGGAATTAGAATTTGCAAAGAAGATTTCAAAAATTTCAGAATTAAATAAGAATAATGTTTTAACTACCGATTGGTTTGCTGAGGGACCCAACAATCAAGGAGGAAGAACAAAGGATGTTATTGAAGATATAACTAATTCTAATATTCTACTAGCCGCAGCTGCAAACGGAGGTATTTGGCGTTCCGAAAATGCAGGTTCATCATGGGAGTCAATTACAGATCCATCAATAATGCAGAATGTTAACTGCATTACTCAAGATACTCGTCCTGGTAAAACTAATATCTGGTATTATGGAACCGGAGAATTTGCCTCAAACTTATGGATAAATGGATCACAATTAGCACGTTTTCATGGGAATGGAATTTACAAATCAAATGACGGTGGTAAAACCTGGAATAGTTTGGCTAGTACAATATCAGATTCTCCGGCTTGGTTAGTTAGTCCATTTCAATTTGTATGGGATGTTGAAATTGACAAAACAGTGTTGAATCAAGATAGAGTTTATGCAGCTTGTTTCAGCGGAATATTTGTTTCAAATAATGGAGGTGAAAGCTGGTCAACAGGAATTGGCGGCTTAAGTAATAATTTTAATGAAATGTCTTATTATACTAGTGTAAGTGTAAATGAAAACGGAGTAGCTTTTGCAGCTTTAAGTTCAGGTGTAAACAGTGGAATTTACCACTCCACTAATGGAGTCAATTGGACTTCAATAAAACCTAATTTCTGGCCTGCTCAAGTTAATAGAATTGAGACTGCTGTTTCAAAATCAAATCCTAATATTTTATATGTAGTTGCAAATACTCCTGCTGTTGGAAATCCTGGAAGTCCTGATGAAGGTGAAAATGGATATTTAAGTTTATGGAAGTACAATCATTCAAACGGGCTATGGAGTAATCTTTCCGACAAACTGCCGACATATAACTTCCCGGCAGAAGGATTTACATCACAAGGAGGATATGATTTAATAATTGAAGTAAAACCTGATGACGAAAACTTTGTAGTAATCGGTGGGACAAATCTTTATGTGACAAAAGATGGTTTTTCTACAAAGTTAGGAAGAAACAATTGGATTGGCGGTTACGGCAAGGCAAATAATTGGAGTCCATACAGTAATCATCATCCTGATCAGCATGGATTATTTTACTCATATTCTAATCCTAATAAGGTTTATTCGGCGCATGACGGCGGTATTAGCAGAACAAATGATATAACTTCAAGCAACGTTGCTTGGACTTCGTTAAATTCAGGATATATTACTACTCAATTCTGGCATGTTGCAATTGAGCAAAAGTCATCTGGTAACAATCTCATAGTTGGCGGAACTCAAGATAACGGAACATGGAGAGATAATTCGCCAAACCTTTCATCATGGGCATCAATTTGGAGTGGTGATGGTTGTTATGCAGCAGTTGCTGATAATAATGTCTTCTATTATGTATCATGGCAGAACGGAGGAGTATTTAGATATAATGATGCAAATCAATGGACACAGGTTACTCCGCAAGGAGCATCAGACTTTTTATTTATAACACCATATATGCTTGATCCAAATAACACTAATCACATGTATTTGCTGGCAGGAGATAAGGTTTGGAAAAACTCGGGACTCTCAAGTATTCCAGCTTTTCAGCAAAATCCTACTTCGCTAAACTGGACAAGTTTCAGTGGATTTGTAGAAGGATGGGCTGCAACTGCGCTGGGAATGAGTAAATCAGCACCAAATATATTATTTGTTGGAGATAGTGACGGAAATCTATACAAAATATCAAATACTTCTGATATGAATTCCAATTTTGTAAAAATTAGAGGTAATAATTTCCCTGATGGATATATTTCTTCAATTGCTGTTGATCCAAACAATGTAAACAATATTTTAGTAGGATTTTCAAACTATCAAGTATTGAGTTTATTCGTTACTTCAAATGGTGGAACTACTTGGACTGAAGTAGGAGGAAACTTAGAAGAAAATTCAAACGGTTCAGGAAATGGTCCATCTATCAGAAGTGTTAAAATTCTTCCTACTTCTAATGGGAACGTTTATTTAGCCGGCACTTCTATTGGTCTTTATACGACTTCATTTTTAAATGGAAGAAATACTAATTGGAGACAGGAAAGTCCGGACAAAATTGGAAATATTGTTGTAGAAACTATGGATGTTAGAGCAGCAGACGGAAAAGTTGTTGTGGGTACCTTTGGAAAAGGTGCTTACAGTGCAACAATTTTAACAACAGATGTTGATGAAGAAATTCAACTCCCAAATTCGATATCTTTGAAACAGAATTACCCAAATCCTTTTAATCCCACTACTAGTATTGAGTATTCAGTAGTTAGTAGTGAGTATGTTAGTCTGAAGGTTTACGACATGCTTGGGAAAGAAATAACAACTTTAGTTAATGAACAACAATCTGCCGGAAGGTATAATGTTAGTTTTGATGCATCTTCATTAGCAAGCGGAGTTTACATTTATAAATTAACTGCCGGTAATTTTTCTGAATCCAAGAAGATGATTTTAGCAAAGTAATTAATTGTAAGATATTGTTTTATAACAGTACTTTCGACGAGTGAAGCGAGAAGAAACCTTTAAAGTAATTAAGATTTCTCATTCGCTTCGCTCTTCGAAATGATTTTAAAGAATTTCTAAACTAATCTTCGCACCCTTCTAAAAAGTCTTCTATTCTCTCTAAATTCCGAAAAGAAAATAACAGTACGATTTGGAAAGATTGTAATTGCTTAATTAATCTGTTAAAATTTTTCTTTATGATTTAAATTAACGAACAAAAGAGGTACAAACAAAATTACAAGTAATGCAGAAATGAAATCGAATTATTGTTCAGACTCAGGACAAATCATTTTTAGGTTGGTGATAATTAAAAGGGTTGTTCAGATATAATTCTAAAAGACTTTTATTTAAACAACCCTAAAATAATCTACTACTTCAACAGCAGCATTTTCTTTGATGAAACATGATTTCCACTTTTTAACTGGTACATATAAACGCCGCTTGCAAGATTAGATGCGTTAAAGGTTACTCTATATTTTCCTGCTGATTGCTGTTCATTAACTAATTCTGCTACTTCCCTTCCAAGAATATCAAAGACTTTTAATGTTACGTTCTGCATTTGAGACTTTGCATGCAACGTCTCTACATTTGGTATTGCGTATTCAATTATTGTAGTAGGATTAAACGGATTTGGGTAGTTTTGAGATAAACTGAATTGAAATGGAATATTGTTTTCTTTTTCTACTCCAACAGGAATATCTTCAAAGTTAATATTGTAGCTTTCTAAAATCTCATTGAGATATTCTTTTGCTAAGGTAACAGAATTTTCGGGACTATTTCCTCTTGCAGCTATTAAAGCACCTAGCACAGTTTTTGGTTTTCCTACTTCTAAATCAAAAGGACCAGTTGTTGCCATTAATCTTTGATCTACTGTAACTGTATTTAGCCATCCGGTTTGAGTTTCGGGATCACCCCAATACATATATTTCGATGGATACAAAGTTGAATCAATCCCCAATATATTTCCATTTCCAAAGTTCCAATTTGATATATATAATGAATCACCTCCCTTGGACTTGCCACCAAGTTGATAATTTCTTAATTCGAAATAAGTATCCGGATCTCCATGAGTAGGATGAGCTTGCATGTATTGTGTAAAAGAATGAAGAGGCATGTTAATTGCACCGGGTAAAATCTTTCTTCCCATATAATTACCGCTGGTAATTTGTGCTGTATCCAAAGGAGTATCTATTCCTTCGTCATAAATATCATTTCCATTTACATCCTCATACGACTTTCCTTTCCAGTAATTTATTGGTCCTTCTAAAAAGGACGTCAATAATGCAGGAGCATTTGGCCCAAACTCAGTATCATCTCCATAATTATAAGCATAACAACTTGACATTTTAACATCAGAGCCAACTAGATCATCTTGATAATCACCTATATCCGGATCTTGTGCAAATGAGAAATAAACATCTTCAAATTTGTCTGCTACTGCACCTGTGTTTTCAATTTCGTAACGAATAAAAATTGTGTTATCGAAAGCTTCACTAATACCATTCTTACTTGTGAATAATGTAACTTTTATCTCAATTCCTTTTGGAGCAACAGTAAATCTTCTTAATTCTGTTGGAAGACCATCATTAATTATGTACCAATAGGTTTCTTCACCGATTAAATCAGGTCTATCTTCATCTTCATCCCACTTGCCATTATTGTTTTTATCAATGGGGTTATAAATACCGTCATTATCACCGTCATAAAAATTTGCACCTAACTCAACTGCTGTTTGCCATTGCAGCCAACTAGCACTAAAATCTTTATCAACCTTAGCTAATTTATAAATATATTCTCGTTCATCATTCAAGGCAGATTGTACTTTACCCGGTATATAATCCTTAATTCTAGAAGCAGTTAAAACACCATTCCCAAATAACATTCCATTATGTTCACCCGTTAGGAAAAAACCTCCGGAAAATAAAATGAATTTATTATCATAAAAACCTCCTGCTCCCGAGTAATTAATATCAACATCTGCTATTACCCCATGGTTATCAATTGGTATTTTTAACCGCCCTTTGTCGATTAATATTTTCTCTTCACCTGGATAAACAACGCATATTTCCTCATCCGTTTTGGATAGGTTATCAATTGAATCAACTGCTAATACAACAAGAGAATTGCTGCTGTATGGTAAAATTAATTCTCCTGAATAAATAGTATCATTTGAAGTTAAATCTGGAAATATCCCGTCATCTTTGAGCATCACCTTTTCTGAATTTACTAACGCATATACTTCTTTCAAATTATCATCGATAACTTTTGTATTTAGAATTCGTTTACTATCACCATCCAAATTATCTTTTACTTCTTTCCACTCGATTACCGGATATGTTTTTGTATCAATAGGATTTACATAATTATTTACCCAAATTGATGATGTACCATCTTCAACTGCTGAATATTTTTCTTTATCAGTTATCCATCCGAAGTTAACTTCATTATTAAGTACAAATAATTCGGGTGAGTTGTTTATTCCTCGGTAGCTTGTAAGTGATTGAACTTCTGATACTGTTTGATTTGAGAGATTGTAACTGAATTTTTTTACTTCTCTTTTGCTGTTCATTTCATATGCAAAATGAACGGTTTGATTATTCACTGCAGCATTTATATATCTTCTTTTTCCTAAAATAAAAGAATCCTCTAATAAGTAAGGCATAATTACTTTTTCACCCCAAGTTGCCCCATTATCGGTGCTTAATAATTCTCTTAATTCATTTACATCACTGTTATTCTCAGCTAAAAAGTAGATCCTAAATTCATTATTGTTTGATTCAACAGCTGTTATATCTGTCGTAGTTTTTGTTGAACTTATTTTTAATTCAGTCCAGGTTGCTCCATTATCAGTAGAATATTGATAGTAAACTCCTTTTGGAATTGATTTATAGTAGACAAAACTAATGTTACCAGCTTCATTTACAAAAAGATCAAATTTATAATAGCTTTGAGATAAATAAACATTGGCTAATTTTGTTATATCGCTCCAAGTATTTCCATTATCATCAGATGACAAATAATATATCCCATTATTACTAATATTATTTTTAAATTCTTCTGCAAAGAAATAAATAGAAATATTCTCACCATTTTGAATTAAACGAACAGTCGAATTTTTATAAAACTTATAGTCAACAAAACTAAAAGAATGGTATTGAGCAAAAGTTTCACCAAAATCATTGGTAATAGCAAAGTAAATAGTATCAGTATATGTTGTTAAATTATTTTCTGAACTGTTTAACCAAGCCATAAGTATGCCATTATTTTTTGTGGAAATATCATAACTGGTGAAAATCATATCATTACCATAAATTTCATTTCCGAGCAATCTTTTTGCATTTTCAATTTGACTGTAAATAGAGACAACGGTAAAAAGAAGAATTAAAATTATTCTGATCATTACTTCTCCAAAATTGATTTAAGTGTTATAATTATTCATTTATGATTTTTTATTTGATAAGCAGCATTTTCATTGATGAGACATGATTACCACTTTTTAATTGATACAGATAAATTCCACTAGATAAATTACATGCATTAAAGTTTACTTTGTATCTTCCCGCTGATTTTTGTTCATTAACCAATTCTGCTACTTCCCTTCCAAGGATATCAAAGACTTTTAATGATACGTTCTGCATTTGAGACGTTGCACGCAACGTCTCTACATTTGGTATTGAGTACTCAATACTTGTAGTTGGGTTAAAAGGGTTTGGGTAGTTTTGTGAAAGTAAAAAGTTCTGTGGTAATATAGTTTGCTTTTTATCCTCAACAGATACTACACCGCCTTCATTAAAAACAGCTAAACCTCCACCAATAGTACCAATCCACTTATTCCCGCTTTCGTCTATGGCTATTGACCTAACATCATTACCCGGCAAACCGGAATTAGATGTTTTATAAACTTCCCAATTTGTTCCGTCATATTTGGCTAAGCCACCATAAGTACCAATCCACTTATTCCCGCTTTCGTCTATGGCTATTGAAATAACATCATTATCCGGCAAACCGGAATTAGATTTGTTGTAAAATATAGTTTCACCGGTCAATTTATTAAGTTTAACAAGACCTCCGTTTGTGCCTACCCAAATGCTATCCCCTTCAATAGCAGTTGCCCGAATAATCTTACCAGAAGAATAACTTATCCATTCCGGATTCTGTGAATAAAGATTTTGCATGAACAGTATAAAAATTATAAAAAGAATTTGCTTTGTTTTCATTAAGATCTCCTTATTAATAAAACTTGATATATTTCTGCCCAACTCTTAAGTATTTTCTTCCGTGTACAATCTTTACGGGCTTCATGGTTTTTCTATTTTGTAGTATTGTTAGCACCGTACAAACCTAATAAGCAAGTAACAGCAAACAATAGTACATTTCTATACTTTCAATTTTGTTAATACTATTTATCTACAATAACATTTCAAACAAGTTGACAAAATATAAATAGTTTAATGTCTAAGTCCAATATATTACATTTCTGTATCATATAAATCAGTACAATTACGTATATAAAATTTTTGCACTATTTTTCTCGGAGTTAATTGATCTGTTTTTCAGATGGTTTTTCCACTATCTTGGTCTTTATGCTGAAGAGAAAGTAAAATTTCTCTTTCAATTAAATTAAATCGTGAACAAACTATAAGTTGATTTGCCTCAATTATAAAACGCCGCCGATACATAATAAACTTAACTGAATTCAAAATAAACCAAATTGATTTAACAAACAGAAACAACGAGAACTAATTGATATTTATAAACTATTACAAAATATATTCACAGAAATATTTAACGAACTTTAATAAATTAGATAAAATAAAAGTGTTAATTATTTTATCTTTTCTAAGATACTAAAATTTCAATCAATTATTCAAAATAATAATTTGATTTGCATTGATTTAATTACTCCTATTTTCAGTATATGATATCTCATTATAAGTTGAATTTTATATTAGGTTTTCTACTTTTATTCTTGAATAAAAGCATTAATTTCACACAAAATTTAATTGCCTTTTAAGGTTTTTTCTAATATAATCTTTAGCCGATATTTCATCTCTTTTAAGGAATCTAAAATGAAAACATTTTTTGTTTTATTAATTTCTTTAATGCTATATGGCTGTTCCGGAAACTCAACAATGGAAAATGAAAGTAAATATATCCAAGAGCCATCACCCGGAATTTCTATAGCTTATATTAATGCTGAACTTATAAATATCTCCGCAGTAGAGAATGATCAATTTCTAAAAATAAAAGTAGTTGATGTAATAGCTTACGGCAGCAGTACTCCCCTTTTGAACAAGGAAGAAATAATTGAAATAAAACTTCCCCAGAATGAAAAAGTAGTAAATAATCTCGTAAAAAATATTGCAGAAAATAAATTCAGAAAAATGAAAATAAAGGCTAATCTAATTGATTCAAAAAGAGTTTGGTCTATAATTGATATTGAATAAAAAATCTTAACATTAATTGAGGGTGCAATGAAAAAAAAGAAAGTTATTATTTCTTCAGTAATACTTTTATTATTAGTATCGTTTTTATCCTATAATAATTTTTTAGATAGAAGTCCCAAGGAAGTAGAATCAAAATCCTTTAAGCTCCCAAAGTTTGAAAGAAAAAAAGCAAGAGAAGATTATTTCTTTAAAATTCTTAGAGATCCGGCAACAAATTCAATTCCCGAAAATATTAGAGAACGTGAGCTGCAATTTGCAAGAAATCTGGATAATGCAAATAGGTTAAACAAATCAGCATCTGCAGTATTTGATTGGACTGAAGCCGGTCCGGTTGACGTTGGCGGAAGAACAAGAGGTTTAGCCGTTGATAGAAGAAATACAAATATTGTAATTGCGGGGGGAGTTAACGGAGGAATTTGGAAATCAACTGATAAGGGAAATACTTGGGTGCTTAAATCCGATCCGGCTTTGGATTTAAGCGTGACTTATATAGCACAGGATTATAACAATGAAGATGTTTGGTATTATACTTCCGGAGAATTTACTCAATCAGCAAATGATATAGGTTTTACAGCTAAAGTTTATGGCAGCGGTTTATATAAATCTACTAATAATGGAGAGAGTTGGTTCAATATTCAATCTGCAGGAAGTACTGTAGATTCAGATACACCATTTGATTTTATGTCGAAAGTAATTGTTAGTCCAACTACAGGTTCTGTTTTTATCTCAAGTAATTTGTATGGAATTTATCGATCTACTGACGGCGGGAATAACTTCGATCAAGTTTTAGGTGCCGATGCAAATCAAGTTGATTTTTATGAGATTGATATTGCCTCTAACGGAAATATTTTAGTTACCGCATCAACAAATAAGTTTGATGTTAATGAACCTGTAAGCGGCGGAATTTATTATTCAACCGATGACGGCGACAATTTTACGGATATTACTCCGGACGGTTATAACGATTTTGCAGAAGTTAAAAGGGGTGTTATAGCATTCGCTCCTTCAAATTCTTCTGTTGCCTATGCATGGATTGACGGAGCAGATTTAGAATTTAATGAGATAACAAAATTTTTCAAACTCAATTTAAATAATAGCACAGCCGAAGATAGGACTGATAATCTTCCCAATTTTCCTGAACCGGCTGGACAGATTAATACTCAGGGAAGTTACAATATGATTCTGGCTGTTAAACCTAATGATGAAAATTTTGTAATTATAGGTGCAACAAATTTATATAGATCATTTGATGGTTTTGCTACTTTAGCCGATACAGAATTAAAAAACTGGATTGGCGGATATACAATTGAAAATAATTTCGGTTCTTACGAAAATCATCATTCAGATCAACACGCAATATTTTTTGAACCGGGAAATCCTAATGTTGTTTGGTCAGGACATGACGGCGGACTTTCTTACACAACAAATATCTTAGAACAAAACACTTCTATTTCATGGATTGATAAAAACAGAGGTTACAACGTAACTCAATTTTATAAGGTTGATATTCTTGATGTGGATGGGACTATAGGTATTGGCGGAGGGACACAAGATAACGGCTCCCCGGTTTTTGAAAGAGTAAATAATGTTTCGGCTAATTCTGATGATTTATCTACAGGAGATGGAGCATTCATTTTTGTAGGATCAAATTTTGTATTAGCATCTGCACAGGAAGGCAATTTAATAAGGAATGACCAAGACGGAAGTCAATCTTTTGTGAAACCATTAAACGCAGCCGATGTTCAATTTATACATCCATTTAGAGTTGATCCTAATAATAATGATATAGTTTATTTTCCGGAAGGAAGACAACTTTGGAGGAATAATCAAATTTCTACAATAAATAATCAAGATAATTTTGATGGAACAACAGAGGGTTGGAATTTAATTGGTGATGTTGATGCTTCTTCCGGAATAGAACATACTATTACCAATCTTGCTGTATCAGTTACTCCGGCCCATATATTATTTTTAGGATTATCTTCGTCTGAATCAACACCAAAAATTGTTAAGCTTGAAAATGCTGATAATGCAGTTTCTGGATTTGTAAGCATTAATTTACCAAATGCATCCTCAGGAAGTTATATTCATGATATTGCAGTAAATCCAAATGATGCAGATGAATTTATTGTTGTAGTTTCAAATTATAATGTAAATAGTATCTTCCATACAGATGACGGTGGTGCCAATTTTACTGTAGTTGATGGAAATTTACTTGGTGATAATAATAATCCAGGACCATCAATAAGATCAGCAGAAATAATTCCTTTAGAGAATACTACGGTATACTTAGCTGCTACAAGTATCGGATTATATTCAACAACCCAGTTAAATGGTAACAGTACCTCTTGGTTTAAGGAAGCTTCTGGGCTAATCGGCAGTACTGTTTCAAATGATATTGCAAAAAGTTTGAACAGCAATTTGGTTGCAGTTGGAACACACGGAAGAGGTATTTTTATCGGAGAACCAAATTCTTCTGTAAATGTAGATGAAGATAAGCTAACAGCAAGTAGTTTTGAGTTATTTAACAATTATCCAAATCCTTTTAATCCTACTACCATTATTGAGTATTCAGTAGTTAGTAATGAGTATGTTAGTCTGAAGGTTTATGATATGCTTGGGAAAGAAATAACTACTTTGGTTAATGAACAAAAGTCTGCCGGAAAATATAAAGTTAATTTTGATGCATCCTCTTTAGCAAGCGGTGTTTACATTTATAAATTAACTGCTGGTAATTTTTCTGATTCTAAGAAGATGGTTTTAACTAAGTAAATATTATGACAGGATGCAGATTTTAAAATCTGCATCCTATTTAATTTCTAATCTTCACACCAATCTAAAAAGTCTTCTATTCCTTCTAAAATCTTTTCTGCCATTTCTTTTCTAAATTCATCATTCATTAATAGAATTTCATCCTCGGGATTTGACATAAAAGCAAGCTCAACAAGAACATTCGGCATTTCTGTCTGAGAGTTCAAAGTAAAATTAAAATTACCCACATTTCCATAAGGAGCTAATCCTAATTCTAGCATTCTCTTATAGATCTTTTGAGATAATGGTCTGAATGCAATATGTTTATAATAAGTACTTGTACCGGAAGTCTTTGTTGGATCAGATGTTAAACCAATTGAATTTGCGTGAATACTTATTAGGAGATCCGGTTCTTCTTCAATTGCAGATTTTAATCTTGCAGAATTCCAAACAGAAACATCTTCACTTCTAGTCATTACTACCTTTGCTCCTTCATCTTCAAGTAAATTTTTAAGATGAAGAGCAGTTGAAAGATTAACTTCTTTTTCAGTTAATCCGGTTGATCCTAAAGCACCGTTATTTGTTGGTCCTCCATGACCGGCATCTATTACAATTTTAAGATTATCTAAATCCAAATCCTTTGGCTGCTGCTTAATTTTAATCTGAAGTCCTCTTCCCTCATACTTAACAGAATAACCCCACAATTGTTTATGCTTAAGCTCAATAGTAATTCTGAGTAGATTCTCTTCAACCTGATTGTAATAAATATTCTTAATTTCCTTTGTAGTTGGATATTGAGTTATCCAGTTTGTATTAGAAACAGCACCATAAATATCAATATGAATTTTTCTTTCGGAAGGTTCTTGAAATGATGAATAAGGAAGTTTCTCTCCTATGGATACATTTACATAATCATATTTATCATCACCCCAAACAGTAAAAGTCTCTGTTAATGCATTTGGAACTTGCGTGCCGTATGGAAGAATCTCAACTTGATCAATTGGAATCCAAGCAATATTATTTCTGTTTAACCTGACTCTAAACATATCATCAACTTTACCATCAATCATCAATTTAATATCTTCATGAATAAATGATAGCTTTGCCCCCCCCAATCTGTTTGTTCCCAAACCATAATTCAGTTCCGATCTTTCGTCAATAGTTTTTGCAACAAGAGGAAAATCCATATTCATAAATGCTATCTTTGCATATGATTTTTTTGATATAGTTTTACCATCTTTTTCTAATGAAAAAGTAATAGGTTGTTCTGTTAATTCATCAGTTTCTTTAACTTTATATCTGCCGACATAAATTCCTTTAACTCCTCTTGGGCTTTCATCCGGACGTAACTCCCGCATCTCAATGCCATTTAGAAAAGAAGCTTTACAGCCGGGAGTTCCTTTAATTCTTACTTCTAATATATCATTCTTTGTAAGCCACATATCCTGGTTAGGAAGCATTAAAATATTTTCGATCACTAAAGAATCTGTTGTAGAAGTTTCCAGTTCAAATTCTTCTTTAATTATAACAAATTCTTTTTCTGCTTTTCCAAATGGATTTTCAGAAACAATTTTATAATTATTAACACCAGATTTTACATCTAAAACTCCTGCAAAAGCACCGGAACTATAAACAAAGAATTCTTTACCATTTATATTTACTTTACTATTTGGAAGTGTGCTTGCTGAGAGTCTATAAGTTGAAGAATAAGAAATAACAGTATCGGCTTCTGGAACAATTAATCTAACAAAATTATCTTGAGCAGTTATTATTGATGTAATAAACAAAATTAAAAAGATGAACTTTTTCATGAAAAACCCTTGTTAATGAATAAAAGTAGAAACAGTAAAATAAAGATATAATTATATTTGTTCCTTTATAAAATTAAAAATGAGTAATATTTTGGAAAATTTATCAGTTATAAATAAGCCGACAAGATTCTTAACATTCGAAGAACATCATCAAGAGTTGAAAGAGAAATTGGAAAAAATTAATCCAACTGATTTGGAAGGCTTGGAATTAGAAAGACACAATTACAGAGCTATAAATCTGCAGAGAACAAATAGAATAATTAAAACCTATTCCCCTTCACAAGAAATTATTGATGCAGTAAATAAAATTAATGATAAACAGAACTGGATTGTGATAACAGAAGATTGGTGTGGTGATTCAGCCCAGACAATCCCTTACATTCAAAAATTCATTTCTCATAATCCAAATATTGAACTGAAAATTATCCTGCGCGATGATAATTATGATTTTGCAGATGAAATTATAAAAGAAGGAAATCCAAGATCAATTCCAAGAGTATTAGCTTTTGATGAAATGGGTAATTTAGTTTTTATGTGGGGCTCCAGACCAAAAGAAGCGCAGGAAATTGTGACCCAAGGGAAAGCTCAAGGAAAGACAAAGGAAGAATTTAATAAAGATCTTCATCTTTGGTATGGAAGAGATAGAGGAAAAACTTTAGAAAAAGAATTTATAGAAATATTAAACTCACTGTGATTTAATGTCAAATCGATTTAGTACAGATTCGAAGTCTGACTGCAAATCTGTACTAAATTATTTTTCAATTCTAAAAGGGACTTTAATCAAAACATCTGAGCGGATATTTTCACCGTTCATCATTCCAGGTTGAAATTTAGTTTCCAAAATGGCTACTTCAACCGCTTCATCTGCACCTGAACCTAAACCCTTAATTACTTTTGTATTTCTCACATAACCATTGTCATCAACGGTAACCATTACTTCAATAATTCCAGTTATATTTTTCTCAATGGTTCTTTTGGGAATTACTAGATTATTAAGAATTCCTTTTATTCCTTCAACCGGCATAGCGCATTTGTCAAGTGAACATTCAAAATAATCATCTTTATAGAGTGAACTTACTTTGTAACTATCTTCTTCCTTTCTCTCTTTTGAAAGTTCTAATGTTTTATCAATTTTGGGCTGCGATTCTACTTTCGGTTCACTCCTTTCCGGCTGACTATAATCAATATTCAGCGGTTCCTCAATATTTCTTGATAGAACATTTTCCTTGTTGATATTAGCTGTTGTGTACAATTCATCCAGTTTGAACTGGACATAAAGTACAACTTCAGTTTCCACCGCTCTTCCTTTGTCTTTGCCCGGATAAAAACGAGTCTCTTCAATTGCCTCTTTTGCCGCTTCATCACAGCCTAAACCAATACCTTTCACAACTTTTGTAGATCTAACCTTTCCAGTTGTATCAATTGAAGCTAAAATTGTGACAGTTCCCTGAAGTCCGTATAATTTTGCATGTTCAGGGTATTTTAATCTTTTGTAGATAGACTGCATGCCGCCGAGAGGTTCTGGACAAATTTCAACCGGACATATAAATTCCTGTTCTTTGCTTCGTTTTGATTCCTGTCTAATTCCACCTTTAAATGCAGTAATCGGTGCAATGTAATTCTCATCAAAATCTATATTTACAATTTTTACAAGTTTACCTAATTCATAACTTCTTACTTCTTTTAATCCGCCGTTGTTGTAATATAATTTATGGAGTCCATCTTTTATTCCATCTTCAACATAAAATTCTTCTATCAATAAACCTTCTTCACTGTAACTCCTAATCCATCCGTTTAATTTACCTTGGCTGTAAGTTTTTTCTTCTTTCAGATTTCCATTTTCATGATACCAATATGAAGTTCCGTCTAATATTCCAGCTATATATGAGATTTCAGAACGGAGATTTTTATTTATATAATATGATTTTACAATTCCGTCTTGTGCAAAAATCAAAGTATTGCTAAAAATGATTAATAAAAAAAAGAATAATTTCATAAGTTTGGCATTCCATCTAATAAGGTAATTATGAAAAATTTTATTGTTACGGTTTTACTATTTACAACGATTATAAGTTCACAAAATTTTGTTGATAAAGATAAGCTTTATTCTGCTTACGTTCTAAAAGAGAATAGAGAAAAATTTATATCCAATTTAGATAACAGAATCAAAAACCGATTTGATGTTAAAGATATTGTTAATGAAAAAGAGTGGCTTTCTATTCTAGAGGATATTGAACTTAGTAATTATATCCCAAGTAATTTTGAAATGATTTTGAGAAATGCATTTAAATCCAGCAGCAATAAATCAGATTTATTTAGGAGAAGGATTATTGAAGCAAGTTATACATTTTTCCCAAATAGTTTTGTAAATGAAATATCAAAGATTTATTCGATGACCAAAGATGAAAATGTAAAGGCAATTGCCGGTTATTATTTGATTAAAAGCGATTCTTCTCAAATAGATTCAACAAAATTTATTAGTGATTTAAAACTTTCATTTCCAAACTGGGAAAAATCCTCTTTACTTTTTTATTTGGTAAATAACTTATCTTATAAAAAAGATAGACCCGATTTAACTGAATTGTTAAAGCATGATTTCAATTCCAACAAAACTATTGTTTATTCATTGCAAAGAGAAAATAGAAAGAATAAAGGTTTAGTTGTGATAAAAAACTCCAAAGGAAAATTTGTAAGAAATGATGACGGTTCCTTTTTTGCAAATCCTCATTTAGGATTATCTGTTACAAATCTTCCCGGAATATTTAGAAACGGAAATACGCCTCAAGGGATTTATTCTTTAGTAGGAATGTACGTTTCCCCTACCGAAACAATCGGTCCAACTCCAAATTTTATTATGAGAATTCCTTTTGAAAAACCAACTTCACTTTTTTATCATAAAAGGAATAAATATGATAATTGGGTAATTGAAGATTACAAAAATATTCTGCCGGAAAGCTGGAAAGAATTTCTCCCAATTTATGAATCATTTTATGCCGGTAAATTTGGAAGAAAACTTATTGTCTCTCACGGATCGACTGATAATGATACATATTTTAAGGACTATCCTACTTATCCGATTCTTCCAACTAAAGGATGTTTGTCCTCAAAAGAAATTTGGGATGAAACAACCGGAAAATTAAAAGAGAGTGATCAAGTTGAATTAATAAATGCATTACTTAAATCGGGCAGCACTTTTGGTTATGTTATAGTTATTAATATTGATGATCAAGAAAAGGATGTCACTCTAGATGAAATCGAAAAATATTTAATTGAGGCTGAGAAATAAGCCTCTCAATTAATTATCAATACAGAAATATAACTTAATCTTCTTCTTTACAATTAAATTAAGCTGTAGCATTGTATAATACAAAACCGCATAACTATGCAGTTGATTCCCCCTCTTCATTTCATTAAAATGTTTTTGAGATTCTTACTAACACCAACTAACAAAAGGGGGATCAAATGGAAGAACATAAAAATCCAATAGCTGACTTAGTAAGTGATGATATATACGAACTGCTTAACAGCCGCGGATTAATAAATGAAAAATCCGTTAGAGATTATATCATCAAAAAGAAATTCAAAAGTCTGCGGTCAAATAAAATAAGTGCAAGTGATGCTATCGATCATTTGCGTGATGAATATCCGTATCTGCAATTTGATACGATAAGAAAGATAGTTTACCAGCCAAATAAATAATTTTGGTTGAGAAAAAAGAGTGATTGAGTTTGTTATTTGTGAATGAAGCCCCTAATTGGGGCTTTTTTTATATTACTTTATTCTGCATTTTTCTATAAACACCTATTACTACACCAACAATCTTGAATTTGTCGTAATTACTTCGAATAATAATCGGCTTATATTCGGGATTTTCGGAATGGAGTTCTATTTGATCTTTTTTCTTAAACATCTTTTTTACAACTGCAGCATCATCCAAAACAGCAGCCACAAACTGCCCATCTTTTGGTTCTAATGTAGGATTTATAATCACAAAATCGCCGTTAAAAATATATGCATCTTTCAAACTTTCCCCTTTCACCTTAAGGAGAAATGAATCTTGAGGCATATTTGCAATAGTCGGAAGTTCAATCGAATCTATAGCATCAGGGTATATTATTAATGGATTACCGGCAGCTACTTCCCCTAAAACCGGTTTTGTTACAAATATTCTATCTTCAATGGTAATTTCTATTCCTCTGGCAAGTTTAGGATTTCTCTTAATAAATCCTTTCTTTTCTATGGCACTTAAATGCTGCTGCACTGTTGATCGATTTTTGTAACTAAAATGATTGGCAATTTCAGCCAGAGTAGGCATCAATCCTTTTGATTTCATTTCAATCAGATAATCTAAAATTTTGTGTTGTGTAGTTGTTAATTCTTTTGACATTTTAGTTCACCTACCATATAAATACCATACATTTGTATGGTAAATCTATTTGATATAAAAATAATTGTCAATTGAAAAAATATAACATGAGTGTAGATTACTACGAGTGAAGTAAAAATCTAGGATAAACTCATCAATAAATAAGAGATCTATTAAGCCAAAACTCTATTTAGGCTGTCTAAAATTTTATCTCTTAAAACCGGCTTAGATATAAAATCATTAAATCCAGCCGCAATAAAATTATCCTTATCGCCGGGAAGTACGTATGCTGTAACCGCAACTATAGGCACATCTTGATATCCTGGAATCTGACGGATAAATCTTAATGTGTCTAAACCGTTATATTCCCCTTTTAGATTTATATCAAGAATTATGAAATCAAATTTCTTGGATTTTATTAAAGGGAGTGCATCTTCCAGTCCGGTTGCATAACTGATAGATTTCAAATCTTTCATCTGAACTTTAAATAATGTCTGCGATTCAAACTGATCTTCTACATAAAGACATTCAAGCTGAGATAAATCCAATGCCTTTTCTTCAACCTGCGGTATTTCAGTTTTAGCAGGTTCAATTACTTTTTCTACCTTAGGTATTTCAATAGGCTTTTCTTTTTTTACTTCTTCGTATTTCGGAATTGGTATGGTATCAATTTTTTCTTTAACAAAATTCTCCGATGAAAATTCAAAAGGAACAATTATTTTAAAATCATCATTTGCCGAAGAATCAAAATCCAAACCTAAGTTGAGTACATCAAGTAATCTTCTTACTAATCTAATTCCAAATCTGGACACCCCGTATTTACGCTTTAATTCATTTTCATCTTCAGTAAATATTTTCTCCAAGCCGGAAAGCAAATGAGGAGTAATACCATTTTTTTCATCTCTGATGGAGATGTAAGCATTGTCTGAATCAAACTTTGATGCCGATAAAAAGATTTTATCGTTCTTGGTAATTTTAATAGCAATTGTAAGTATAAGATTTAGAAAACTTAATAATCTTTGTCTATCTGTATTAAATTCAAGAGAAGAAGAAATTTTACCGTAAGTAAGTTCTGTTTTTTCATCTTTACTTACTTTTTTAACAGAATCTTCGATATCATGAATTAGATCAACAAAACGAATATCGGACTTACTCAGTTTGAAATTATCGGCAATTAACGAAGCATATTCTGCCGCAGAATCCATAAGAAGCATAAGGTTTTTATGATTCTCTTGAATGATCTGCGAAGCTTCAAGCTGATCTTTATCCGGATTATCAACACTTTCAATTAATTCTTGAGCAAAACCTATAATTACATTTATAGGAGTAAGCAATTCATGAAATAAGTTTGATAAAAATGAAGTATCATAACTTTGAATTTTATTTTCTGATACAAGTTTAAGCTCTTTTTTAGCTTCCTTAGGTTCCTGCTTTAAATTAATTGTTAGGTTAAATGATTCAATTTCACCTTCATAATTAACAATTGGAAACGCATTTATTTCAGCAGGAATTTCTTCGTTGGTATATGTTTTTACTTTACTTTTTATTCTTTTCCCCTCTTTTTCATTTGAGTGAAAAATTGAAGAATTGATAGAAGCACGCTCGCCGTCAGTAACCAAACTTAAAATTGATTTACCGATAATATCATCATATCTGTATCCAAGATTATTAACTACAGATTTATTTACATAAGTGATAAATCCGTCTTTATCAGTTAATACAATAGGATCGGAAGTACTTTCAAAAGTAGCCTTGAATAATTGAATTTCCTTTTCTCTTTCAAGTTGTGGAGTTACATCTTTTATAATATTGAAATGAGCTTTTTTACCTTTAAAATCAATAGTTGATTTACTCATTTCTACAAGAACAGATTTACCATTTTTAGTTTTATGCCTCCAAGGACCGCTGAATTCGCCATTGGTAGTACTTTTAAATTTTGCATTCTCAATAAGAGTTTGAATATCTTCGGGAGCATATAAATCAGTTAAATCCATTTGAAGAAATTCATCTCTTGTATAGCCATACATTTTTAATGCAATTGCATTAACTTCCAAAAAACGCAGGTTGTCTATATCATAAATAAATATTGCTTCGGGACTTGTATGCATTATCACGTCATACATGTTTTTATTCGCTTCTATTTGTGATTGATTAAATAATCTGCTGTCAAACAGCAGAAGAATATACTTTTTTTTTTCAGTTCCTACCTTGTAGAACGAAACCTTTTCAGAAATCTCAAAGTAATCCGGAACAATTTCAATAAAATTTCTCTCTTCCAATAAATCAGAATTCCAAAACAACTGAATTTTCTTTATAGTTTCTTTTGAAAAGAAATCATTAACCGAAATATCCTTTAAATCTTTTTTTGAATTATAGAAATGTTCAGTTACAAGTTCTAATTTATTTTCATTATTTATAAGCATTAGAGGATAAGGAAACTTAAGCAAAATTTCTTGATGGAAAGTTGATACTTCCAAATCGGGAATTTTGTATGCTAAAGAAACAATCGCTTCAAGTTGATTATCAAAATTGAGCAGCGGAAATTTAACTAAGCTTAAGTCCTTCTCCTCTAAATATGCACCCTCTACAACAAGTAATTTTTTGTTAGTTCTTATATAATTTTCAAAATCTATGGTCTGCTGTTCATCAGTTTTAAATTTTTCACTAAGATATGCTTCATTAGCAATAATATACTTTTCTCTTATATCTTTTATGCTAAATGGTAACTTGTAGTTACTTAATTCTTTCTTAAGCTTTGCTTTTGAAATAATTGTGAATGGATAATTTTCTTCAATAAAATTAAAAATATCCAACAGATTTTTATCTTTAACAAAATCACTTACTTCATCAAAATTAATTTTGATTTGTTTTGGATTAATCTTGTTCTCACTTAAAACCTGCCTGAGATAAACTAAATAATTTTGATCTTCCTCAATATTTACAACAGTAATTTGATAGTTCTTATTTTCAAATAAGAAATAATCTTCAATATCATAACTTTCTGATTTTTGTCGGGATAAATAATCAATCCCCTTTTGAATTAATGAATAAAAGTTATTCCCTAATACTAAATTACCGTTATCACTTTTAAATAATTTCTCTGCTGAATTATTCTTATATAAAATATTCAGTTCGCTATCTACAATAAAAGCCGGATAACTAACTGCGTTATTAAGAATGTTATATGTTGATTCTTTAATCTGCATTATAAATTAGGAATAGTTACTTGTACTTCGTTCGAATAATCCGAATAACCATTTGAGAATCTAGCTCTAACCCTATAAATATAAGTTAAAGTACGAGCTACGTTATTATCATTAAAACTTATCGATCCCCCTTGTCCGCTCTGTGCACCAATAATTTGATAAACAGAGAATGAAGCATCAAAACTTCTTCTTCTTTCCAGTTCATATACAATTTCGTTGTCATAAGGATCATTAAATTGTAAACTTACCTGCGTTGCTGTTAGGTTTGTAACAGTTAAAGTAATATCGGAAATAAATGAACCTTGAGTATTAACTTCATTGGAATAACTTGAGAAGAAGCTTCCTCTAAATGCTCTTACTTTGAAGAAATATTGGCTGTTGGGATTAGGCAGAGTAATTCTATCCGCAGAAACATTTACACCGTATGTTTTAAATAATTGATAAGTTCCAAGATTAGTTTCTTTAGCCCAAAGCTGAAATCCTTCTTCATCATCAGAATTATCATTCCAGAAAATGCTGTACTCGTTTGTTGATCCGCTTACGGGAAGAATGGTTAAGTTTGATGGAGCAATTGGAGCTACTTCTACAACTCTAGCGCTGTCAATATTAGAATATTGAGTGAAAAAACCTTCTGTTGAACTATGTCTAGCACGATAATAGTAAATATTACCCGCAGTTACATTTACATCAATTAATGAATCAATATCAGTTGCTGTTGAACCAATTGGCTCAAAATTATTTAAACTGTTTACGCTTCTTTCAACTAAGGTACCGTTTTCAAGTGCAGTTTTATCCTGCCATCTAACCAAAACATTTTTCTTATTTACTCTAAATGATGCTACCAAATTGCTAGGTGCAGGAACGTCAACATAAGAAGTTGTTAATGTAACAATATTCGACCAAACGCTTTGAGAGCTTTCGGTAAATGAAGCTATTCTATAACTGTAGGTTGTTCCTTGAAGAAGATTTCCATCGGTGTATTCTCTTTCCAAAGGTCCGGTTATAGCGATCTGTGAAAAATCTCCTGTAGTTGGATTTGTTCTTTGAATTTTGAATCCAAGTACATTTGTACTTTGATCATTCACTTCCCAAGTTAATCTTATTGTTGAAGAACCGAGTATTTCTCCCGATAAAACAGGACCGCTGATAGTGCTTACTTCATTACTGAATGGTGAAGCACCATATTGATTGACAGCTCTAACCTTATAATAATAATCTAATACCGGTGATAAATTTTCGTCATTGGTTGAAATGGAATTTTCCGGTAAAGTTTTATAAAGAGAATAATTTGCATCAGCACCTACTTTTCTCCAGACTTCAAAAGATGATTCATTACTCGAACTATCATCCCAAAAAAGATTTATGGTTCTGTCGTTTATTTTTGTAAGCACTAAATTTGCCGGAGCTTTTGGGGGTTCTTTTGATTCGGAAACGTGAATATTTTCTTTTACTTCACTTGTTGTTATTACATTTTCTTGACTGTAAACATTTACATAATAACTGATTTTTGTGTTTATTAGAGAAGAGTCGATAATCAAAAAAAGTTTCGGATTTGTCCCGTCACTATTTTGATTATACTGTTTTTGAAATTCATCATTAAGCCAAACTTCATATTTACTTAAACCTGAGCTGTTTCTACCCGCACTTGCTTCATATTGAATTTCATTTTCACCAACTTGAACCGTATCACCGTTATCCGGGAAAATTAATTTTATTGTAGGGGCAGTAGCTTGGGGACTATCAGTTATCGAATCAACACAACTAATAAAAAAAGATAAAAATATGATTAAGAAAAATATTTTAACGAACTTTTTTGCCATAATTATCCGTAGTTAAATCAGCTTTCAATGTTTTCAAAATCTATTAAATATGATCTTGTTTCACCTACATCTAAATCCTCTACATATAAATAAAGAGTGCTTGTATTTGAATCAAATGTATATTCAGGAATCTTTGTATTAATTATATCAGAAGATATTTCTACATTTTTAATCTGCTTATTAAGGTTAAGTTCAACGGTAAAATCAACATTTTCTCTTTTAGTTGGATTTGAAACTTCTACGGCAATTCTTCTCTTGCTTCTAGTTTCATATCTCATTTCAATGCCGCCTCTTCTTAACCACCAAACTGAAAGTTCATCAAAACTTGTAATCCAGTAATTATTATCCCGCAAGTATTTAACAATCGAGTTCATAACATTTACATATTCTGCACGAAGTTGATAATCGGTATGAACTTTAAAGACCAGTAATCCACCTTCAAATTTTATTCTATCTATATCTTCTTCATATGTATATCTTTGAAATTCGGTATCGGTTAAACCATAATCTCTAACAATTTTGTAATCATCACGAGCAGTTTTGGTAAAGATCATAATTGGTTTTCCATCACGAATTTCAATTTTGGGTACGGAACGATCTGTTAAAGAATCTGTTACAAGGAATCTCATATTTTCTTTACTCATTCCCTGCAGAGTATATTCGTTATAAAAACCGAACAAAGGCATTAGGGATTCAATAGGCTTATCCGCTAATTTGCTTAATGTATCTTTGGCAAAAGCTAAATCCGCAAATTGAATTTCTTTATCATAGAATGCATTAATTGTATCATCTAATGAGAATAAAAATCCAACATCTACAACCGCACCAATATCCTGTGATTTACTGAGTGTTTTTATAATTCCTGGATATTCGGAAGCTTTAAGAGGATCAACAAAATATGTAGCTTGAATACTATTGTTCTTCAGAATCGGCAATAAATTAAGAGCATTATTAGGCTGTTCGGTTATCATAGGAACAATAACTGCTGCAGCTTCATACGGAGCCGGCCAATCTTTAACGTAGGCAGTTGGATTGTAAGTTAACCAGTTAAGAGAATTTCTAAAAAGTCTGTCAAAATAAATATAATCTTCCTGTTCACCAACAACAGAATTGAGTTCAAATCCGTACCATACAAATCTTCCTTTGCCATAAGTACCGTAGGCAATTCCAGCACTTTTTTGAATAGCTTCTTGAACTAAACCTTTTTCACGTCTGAAATCATACCAAAAACTAACTTGTGTGGTTCTTGGTTCAACAATTTCCACATAAATTGGTCTATCCCAAGTTGCAATATCTAAAGAATATCCGGTAGGAATTCCGGCAGTTAAAGGCAAGTTCCCTCTCAAAGTATGAATCTTAGTTATTTCATCCGGTCTAATTTCCTTGTTAAACTTTAGACCAAAAACTTCAGTAACAAAGCTCCAGCCTCTCCATTTGGCTTCATCGGAAAATGTTGCGGTACCGCTGGTTGAAAAAACACTTCCCCCTCTTTCAATATATTTTTTCAGTTGAATAATTTCTTTATCACTTAAAGATTTTGAACCGGGGAGAACAATAACTTTATAATCATAGTGCTGCCCCAATTCAATTGTCTGATCATTTATAATATCATAAGGAAATTTATTTGCTTTTAAGAAATTCTCCCAAGTATCAATATTATCATTTAGCCAGGTGCTCCCTTCATCAAGCATATTTTGAGTATACTGCGAATAAAGTACAGCAACTTTATTCCTTTTATCCGAGGTAGAAATCTGCAGATTTTCGGGAGTTGGTAAAATTTCGGGGACTTTATAATTACCATATACATTTTTGATAACCAGCATAAAAACTAAAATGCCGGCAACAAGCAGAACCATTCCGCTTAAAAATATAATAAGGTAATTAACCCTTAAGCCATATTTTCCTCTTTTTACCGCCATCTAAGGGGTTCTTCTTTCTTTTTGTTTTCAACTTTTTTCTGATCTACATAATTCTCAGTTGTATATCTAGAGAATTTTCTACCGGAAGGAGTAAATCTTTCCGATTCTCCGGTTTCTCTGCCAGAAGGTCTTTGATATTTAGTCTCCGAATAAGAACCGCTGGAAGTTGAAGGAGAAACAAAAGTAGGACGCATTTCAGGACCTTCTTCTCTAACGTCTGTATATCTTCTTGTTTCGTAAATCGATTCTCTTGTTGGAGCTCTTTCTTCAATAATAGTTCTTCTGGTTTCACCTTGTGCACCGGCTAATTGCGCTGGCGCTACTAATTCACCAGGAATAGCAGAAGGCTGAGCTGCCTGGGCAGTTCTTCCCTTTCTTTCTCTAATTTTATAAAGTATGTATGCACCAACAGCAAGAATAAATGTAGAAATTGTTGCTACAAGAATTATAAGTGAAAGTATTGGAATTAATTCCATTTTATTTCTCCAATAAATTTATTTTTTAGCTAATGCAGGAGTAGGAGTAGTTGCCGCACCTGCTGCCGGTTTTTTCTGCTGACCAAAACCAACTCTTTCCAGTTTTCCCCAATCCATTTTAATACCAAGAAATTCTTCAATAGTTGCCATTGCTTTGGTAACATCAATAAATACAATAAAGACTAATCTGTAAATTAAAGCATAAGGTACCAATCTGAATTCCTCTTTTTCAGCAGCAATACAATATATTGCCGCCATTAAATCGAGTACCATAATACCAAGCCACCAGAAAAATATAAGGCTTGACATTCCGTACAGTAACGCAACAATAATAAAGAAAATATTAGCGAAAATGTTCATAGCAGGCCAAATGAGAGCCTCATAAAACATCGTCCATAAAATTAGTGTGTTATTAAAATTAAGTGTTGGATTAAATATATGTTTCTTATGTTTTCTGATAGCTTGAAGAATTCCGCGTGTCCAGCGGTATCTTTGTTTCAATAATTGATGAAGTTTAACCGGAGCTTCTGTATAAGCAATACAATTAGGTTCATATTGTATTTTCCAGCCTTTAGCTAGAATTTTAAGAGTCATATCGGCATCTTCTGCAAAAGTATCACTTGAATAGAAACCGGCATCTCTTAATGCTTTCTTTCTGAATATTCCAATAGGACCTGGAATAATATTTACCATTCTGATATAACCCTGCGCACTTCTGGCAAGATTCAAGCCTTCAATGTATTCAAGTGCTTGAAGATCAGTTAAGAATTTTTTTCTATTTTCAATTTTTACATTCCCGGCAACAGCACCAACTTCAGGATCAATAAAATGTCTTAATCCCATTTTCAATGTATTTTCTGAAAGCTGCGAATCACCATCCATACACAAAACAAAATCAGCTTCAGAATACTGAATGCCGGCGTTTAATGCTTTTGATTTTCCACCGTTCGGTTTATTTATAAGAGAAACTTTTACAAGACTTGTTCTTCCCTGTCTGTAACCGACTAAAGTTTCAGCAACTTCGGCAGTGTTATCTTTTGAACCATCATTAACAATTAGAATTTCATAATTAGGGTAATCTAAATCGAGCAGAGAAGAAATTGAATCAGCTAAAACTTTTCCTTCGTTATAAACCGGAACAATAATAGAGACAAAAGGATAATAACCATCCTTCTCTTCAACAGTATATTTTGTAATGTACAAGTAAGCTAAAACAAGAATTGAAAAATATCTGAACATCAATACAAATAAGAAAATTACAAGAGAAACTATAGAAGAATATACAAATAAACCGCTCCAGGATAATACTGTTAACGGAAGTGTAAAAAGGATTATTAAAATTAAGACAAGTGATAAAACCCCGGTAATAATAATAGTACGAAGTTTTTCACTTCCTTCATTTCTGTGAGGAGGTTTAATTTCTCGGTTATCTAATACTACCTGTAATTTTTCTATTTTTTGTTTTATTGACATAATTAGATATTATTTTAAATTTTATAAGACAATAACAATGCCAAAATACAAAAACTCCAATTTTTATCTATTTTCGAATTTTCATCTTTCGCAATAGTCTTATTTTGATACATTATTCCTTGTTTGACGCAATTTCCCAAATAATTTGTTTTGAATATAATACTTTAATTAAGCTATTGCAATAAAATAAGTTAAACAATATTTCTAAAGTAAAATCACAATAAAACTTATCTAAGTTAATAAATTACCAAATTGACCAGAAAGCAATCGCATAAATTGAAGCGGAATTATAACCTGTGTTTTCTCTGAAAGAACTATTTAAGAATCCATTAAGATTCATTCTGAAATTTCTTGACGGAGTCCATGTTAATCCCGATGATAATTGACGTAAAATGTAATCGCTCTGAGGTACGTAACCTAGTTTTCCTTCAACAAACCAATTCCATTCTTCTTCTTTAACTATTTCCCATCTTGCAATTAAACTATGAGCCGTATAATTCTGCGGAGTGTAATAAAGTGGTATAGAATATTTGAAGTCTCCGAATTCAAATTCATATCCGAATTCTAAATCTTCAAAAAATCTTCTCAATACTTTGATGCTGAAAAAATTACCTTTATTTGCTGCGTAAGTTGTAATTGGATTTGCATAAATATCAGTGTAAGAATCAACAGTAATATATTGATAATATGAAATAAATCTTAAAACTTCGTTTGGATTATAAAATCCGTCTAATCTGAATGAATTAGCTCTTAATCTAATTCCAACTAAACTGGGTGAATATAAAATTGTTGCCGCATCGCTGCTTAAATAATTAGCCGAAATTCCCCAATGATCTTTCTTTTCGTATTGTGCACCAATTTCATAATATTCTTGATTAATAATGAAAGGGCTGTATTGTCGTCCATAACTGCCGCGTAAAATAAAATTATCGGTTGGACGAATAAACAAATTTCCTTTAAAGAGATTGAAATCAATTCCAATTGATGAGTTGCGTAAATGATTTCTTAAAAAGGTTGCACCAACGGAAATATAGGGAAGAAGTCCGGTTTCTATTGAAGCACCATAATATAAATACTCAAAATCAAGATCGTCAACAAAGTAGTAAGCAGTTGGAGAAAGAACCATATAAGAGAGCATATTATCTGAAATCCATCTAAAAGCATGATCAAAAGCAGTAGGTTCTTTAGGAAGCCAATCTATTCTTTGTTCAATATCCCATTCTTCCGGAGCTGTATCTTCAATCATTTCATACATTTGAAGAGCTTTATCATATTCTTTATTTCTTGAATAAACATCTCCTAAAAATAAAATGACTTCTTGATCAGTAGAATCTTCGGCGTATAAAGTTTCAAATTCGTTTTGTGCGCCGGTATTATCTTCCATGTAATATAAAATTTTGGCTCTATTTTTTGCAGATTCGTAAGAATAATCTTCATCTAAAATTTGATCATAAAGATCCAGAGCACTATAATAATCTTCAGCACAAATATAAATGCTTGCTAACTCAGTCTTAAATGCTGCATCAATAGGTAAATCCGTACTATCCATATAATTCAAGAAATAAGGAATAGCTTCATCGCATCTTCCTTCATTTACAAGTTCTCTTGCATCTTCAAGTTTTAAAAGAATTTCATCTCTTTTTACTCTTGCTTTTTCAGCCTGAATTAAATTTTGAAGAGTAATTAAATCAGGATTTTGAGCATCAACTTCTGCTGCTCTCTGAGCATAAACTTCTGCAGATCCGGACATATTTCTTTGAACATTTAGAGAACCAAGCGTAATTAATGCATATAAATTATCTGGGTCTTGATCCAAAACATCTAAAAGATTTTGCTCAGCTGCCTCTAAATCCTTGTTTAACCAAACTCCAAGTTGTCCTGCTAATAATTTATACTCAGGATTATTTGTGTTATCCTCTTCCACAACTTGATTCACTTGATCATAAGCATCTTGAAAAAGTCTATCATATGATAAAACCTTAGCATAAAAGAATCTTGTTTCAACATCATTTGGAACTAATGTAAGATATTCACTTAAAATTTCTTCAGCTTCAGGGTAATTTTCCATATTGGCATAATTCTGCGCAATTGCCATAACAGCTTCTCTGTTTGTTGGATCATTTTTAAGATCGGCTGTTAATCCTTCAATTTTAGTTTGGAAATCACCTTGTCTATATTCTTCGATTCTTTGATTAAGATTGATAAATCTTTCATCATTTTCGTAGTTTGTTCTTAAGTATTGAATCTGCTGATAAGCTTCTTCAAATCTTTCTGCATTTAATAATTCTTCAACAAGCTGAAATCTGCTTTCATCATCATTAGGATCATTCTTAATAACTCTATAAAATCTATCAATTGGATATTCACGTTCAAAAGATCTTGGCGACTGTAAAGTCAAATATCCTTCACGTCTTGCCAAATCTAGTCCATCTTTCGCTTCAATAAAAAATGGTTTTATTTCCAAAGCATTAGTAAAAGCTCTTTCGGCATTCTGAAAATTACCAAGCCACATAGTAAAATATCCGTATCGGCTCCATAATCGCCAGTCATCCGGATAACGGTCAACATATTTTTTGAGGATCTTTTCCCCTTTTACTATTGAACCGGTATGAGATAGAATTTCAGTATAACGAATAATTTCATCGGGAGAAGCATCATCATCTCTGGCTAAATACTGATCATACCAAAGTTCTGCATCTTTCCATTCCTCAAGCCATCTATAAGATTTACCGATCTCCAAATAGTTAAAAGGATTATTAGGATCGATAGCTATTTCTCTTTTAAAGCCGTCAATTCTTTTGTAAAGTATCGGACGCCAAATACTCCAGACTCTATCAAGATTCTTTTTATGAACGGGATTGGAAGGATCTAATCTGACAGCTCTTCTAAAATCAAGAACTGCAAATTGGTATTGCTCTTTCTTTTCAAAACATAAACCTCTAAGATTATATCCATCTGCTTGGCGGGCATTTTCGGAAATATATTTATTCAGAAGATCGATAGCTTCCTCATATCTACCATTCTGCATGTGTGCCATTGCCTGCCTTTTCATTACTTCATTTAATTTTTGCGCTTGCAAAATTGGAGTAACTAAAAGCAAAGCAAGAATCAATATGAGCTGCACCCTCTTCATGAATCTTCGCTTTTATTTGTTAGAAGTTAATTCATTGGTAGATAGAGATTATCTTTCTTTAATAGAATATTGAACATATCTTCCGAATTAACATAATCTTCATTTACCGGTATGGCAAAGTATGAGATGTGACCTAATACTTTTGTTAAATAAACCGGATCATGACTTGGTAAGAAATGCTGCATTTTTTCTATTAACTGTGCAACGCTGTTATTACTACTTCTAATCAGCATCACAACAATAAGGTTCTCTATCACACAAACTTTATCTTTCTTTTCAATTGAATATAGAATAGAGTTTTTCAATTGATCTAGAGTTAATAATTCTTTTGTAGCTGCTGCTTCATCCAGTTTAAAACTTACTAAATGAAACTGCTGCCCTGTACTTTTATATAAAGCAATCTGGTTATTGAGAATTAATGAAAAATCATTTTTTGAATAAACATTAGAAATTTTTAATCCGTCATCTTTCGGCGGAGAAATATTAGTAATTTTTGTCGGTTTACTTTCAGGTTCAGTATTTTGAATAGCCTGTTGATATTCTTGATTCTTCAGATCTTCAATTTTATTAGATGTTTCAATAGTATTTTTTAGGTTACTATTCTTCTGCGGAATTTCAATTGAAACCCCTTTATAAGGTTCAATAATATATTCCGAGGAAAATTGTCCTTCTGTATGTCCAACATTAGGACTAATAATAACTGTACCTCCATGGAAAGCTCCATGAATTTTGTCAGCTCTTTTTTTCAAAAAGACAATTCCGGTAACATACTGCGAAATTCCGTCAATAATTTCTTCAGCTTTTTTTGTTGCCGGTTCACCAACAACAAAAAGACTGGTAATATTGAGTTCTTCAATCTGTTCTAAAGTTTTTAGGAATGATTCTCTTAATAAATCAACATTCTGAAAACCTATGTATGGAGTTAATTCATCAAAAATTATTCTTGATGGATTATATTGATTAACAACAGTAACAATATCATTTAAGTATTCAATTAAATATTGATCGGGATTATACAAATCATAAATATCATTTGGAGGAGCTACTCTAACTACAATAATTTTGTTTTGGTTCATGTAGTTTTGTATATCAAAATTAATGGAAGCTGCTTGAATCATTAAATCTTTTGGACGCATGTTTGTGAAATACAAACAAACTTCATTTGCTTTTGCAGATTCAATTGCAAATTGTAGTCCCAATAAAGTTCTACCGGATTTACGAGGACCAATTAATAAATAACTTCCGCCTCTATAAATACCGCCCCATTCTTTATCAACTAAACTAAAACCAGATTTTATTAAGCTTATTGCTCCTTGCATTTCAATCCTCTTAATTCAATTATTAAAATACCAATTACTATGCCGAGTGTAAAAAACTACTTAATAACCGTTTTTCAACTATGTTGTTGTTTCAAAAAGAAACAGTATCTCAATTTGATTCTATTTTCTATTTGAATAATATCCCATTACAAAAATTGCTGTTGCATTTGCAGTAATAGTCGGTTCGTTAGCAATATAGTCATTTCTATCATCTCTGTAGTAATATTCTTCAGTTTGAAATCTGGCATAAGGATCATAAGTTTCATAATCTATCTTATAATCATTAAGCAATGCTTTAGGTGCTGGACCGGCAGCAAATCCACCCGGTAAAATAATCTTTTTTAAGTAAGCTATTTGATGATGAAGATTTCTTGAAAACTCTGTTCCAATTCTAGAAATAAAACTAACTCCCCAAGGATTTCTTCCCAAAACAAAATCCCTTTGCAGCACTGCTAGTGAACTAAATTTATTGCTGCGGGTTACTCTTTCATACAAAATATGATGAAGAGAGATTCCCATTAGAGTATTGTTAGTTCCCCATGTTGGACTTACTCCGTTATTAAATACATTCTTATTTGCTCTTTCATAAAAGCTTGTTAAATTTTCCTCAATAAAATTTGCATAAGCTAAATCATATTTTGCAAGTTTATAATGTGATAGAACATTTATATTTCCCCAGCTCCACCAATTTTCTGCGCCGGCTTCTGAAGCTAGTTCTCTTGCTTCCTTATAATATTCACTTTTCTTAGTTGATTCAAAAAGCTCAACTGCACCAAGAGCGAGTTTGCCTTTGTATTCACTATCCAGATAAAAGCCGGTTCCGCTTTTATTTACATCAGGAGCAAATTTTCTTTTTGCAAAAGCTTTTTCTGCTGCAGCCAAACATTGATCAGCAAATTCAGGATAATTAAATCTACTCCTCCAAATGCGAGAACCTAAAGCTAAGGCAGCTGAATAAATTCCGATCAAATTTTTTCCGGTTCCGATAAAAGCCGGTCTATCAAAGGCAAGCGGATCATTTTCCGGAAGACGCCACCCAACTTCTTGATCTCTTTGGTCTTGAACCTGAACAACAAACATTTCATTATCTAATTGAGCTCTTAAAAGCCAATCCAAACCAATTTTTGCTTCTTCAAGAATATCGGGAGTTCCGTTTCTATCATTATCAAAACTAAATTTTTGAGGATCGAATTCATAAGAAAACAAAAGCATATATGTGGTAAAAGAAATAGTATTTATGAACTTGGCATAATCCCCGGCATCATGCCAACCACCGGTAACATCCACTTGTTTTTCAATTACTTTATCACCGTTTATAAGTTTATGTGAATCTGCTTTATGACATATATCATGAAATTTTGGATCAGTGTAGCCGCATCTCTGTACCGGATAAAATTTCATTAATTCATCTACTACTTTATGATATAAATTATAGGCTATACTAAAATTATGAGAACGACTTCCCTCAACTTCTAGATAGTAAGTACCGGTTTTTTGAATTTCAGAAAAATCAATTCGATAAATATGATTAAAGGTTCCGTAAGTTGTATCAATTTTCATTAAACTATTTTTTAAGATAATTTTGCCGTTTCCGTTTTCTCTAAGTTTAAAATCCTTGTTGGAAATATCAATGTTAGATATTACCACGGCTGATTTGTTATCTTCGGGTAAAAAGCCAAGCTGGTTGACTCTAATAAAAATCTGTGCAGCAGCGAAGTTAGTAAAAATTAAAAAAGGAATTAATAATCTCATAGCATTCCTATATCCGGTTAAAAGAAAGCCCTCATTAATGAGGGCTGAAGATTAAAACTAAATGTTTCATTTACTTTTTATCCTTTTCGGGATAAGTTGTTCCAAAAACATAATCCCAAGTGGGCTGACTGACACCAAATCCCTTATCAGAATGTTTGTAATGATGAAGCATATGGTGATTTTTAATTGCAAGCCAGAATTTATTTTTCATATTGAAATGATGTACTGCATAATGTGTTATATCATAAAAAAGGTAACCGGTTAAAAATCCAACAAAAAAGGGATTGACCAATACACCACCAATTAATGAATGAAACAACAAGAAAAATAGTGATGCCAAAGGAATACTAACCGAAGGAGGCATAACTAATCTTTTTGAATCCTTTGGATAATCATGATGAACACCATGAAAAATAAAATGCATCCGTTTTCCGAATTTGCTTTTTGGTTGAAAATGAAAAATAAATCGATGTAATGCATATTCCGTAAATGTCCAAACAAAAATTCCTATTACAAAATAAAGAGCAACAGTAGAAATGGGAAGTTCGAAAATAAATACTCCCCTGTAAAAAAAGTAAGAAATAATAGGAAGAAAAACCCAAATTGGAACAGTCCAATGGACTTTTGAAAGTGCTTCAAGGAAGTCATTTTCAAACATCCGTACTGTTTCATCTTTATTTGAAACATACAACTTTGTCATAACATAAATCCCTTTTTATCTCGGACTAAATATAAAAAAAAACATAATCTTTTTAAATATTTTATACTTACTTGAACAGTTCTTCAACTTGGATAATATTTATTTTATTTTGATCAATGTTCAGTTTATAATCGATTATATTTTTGTCTTCTTCCAAAACTGATTCAGGTTTTGGTGTACTATATTCTATTGGAGAAGTAGTATTTGCAGCTAAATTATTCTTGAAAGATTCAGCATCTTTTGTAATAATTGCAATCTTCATGTTATCATATTGAAGATGCTTTTTAATTGCATTGTTAACATCTTCTAAAGTTATTTCATCCATCATTTTTCTAAATAGTTCAAGATGACTTCCATCTATTCCATAAAACTTATCATCTATTGCGTAACCTAATCTTGATGAAGTAGTTTTAGCAAAATTAAGCACATACTTTTTCAGAAAATTTCTTGTCAATTCAAAATCTTCTTTTGTCATTCCATTATCAACCAGCATTTGAAGTTCTCTTAAAGCAGTTCTTAAAACAAATTGTCTGGTTTCGTTTGGAACAGGTCTAATCCAGATTTCAAAAATCTGTTGTCTTCTAGGAACGTTAGTAGGAGGCATTTGATAAGATCCGCCGTTTGGGAAATTTTCTATATAACTGTAATCACCGTAATTTAATCCTCTTTCTTCTCTTATAATTTGATATAAATGAGAACTGGAATTACGATGTTCACCGAACCAAGAATTTGCAACAGCTAAAGCATACCATTCTTTTGAACCTCTAACTAAATCAATTAGAAATCCCATTGAAATAGCAGTTGCTGGAGCTTCTTTTTCGATTAAAGTGAAATTAAGTCCATCAATTTTTTCGGGTTGAGGTTTTCCGATTTCTTCAACCTGCAAGTCATTTAATTTTGCTAAATCATTCTTAAGGCGATTAATTAATGCCTCATCATATCCGCCCCCTAATCCAATAACAAAATTATTTTTCGAATAGTATTTGTTGTAAAATTCTTTTACATCGTCAATCGTAATACTTTCGATACCGCTTATAGTACCAATAGTAATATGTCCGTATGTTGTTCCGTCAAAAATATCATTATATAAAACAGCTTTTCCCAACTCTTCATCACTTGAATATTTCAAAGTAGTATTCAAATAATTTAGTGTGCGCTGTTTTATTCTATTGAAGTCTTCTTCCTTAAAAGCGGGATTAAGAAGAGCATCAATGAAAATCGGATAATATTCATCAAGATTATCTTTATGAACTCTACCGTTAAAAATTGTCATTTCAACAGATGAATTACATGAATAACCGGCAGCTAAAGGAAATAACTTTTCCAAAATTTGATCATATGAATTGTTCTTTGTAGCTCCTTCAGATAATAAACCAGCAGTTAAAGCAGCTAAACCCTCTTTTCCTTTAGGGTCATTCTGCGATCCGACTTTAAACCAAATTTTGAATGAAATTGTAGGGTCATCTTTAACGGGATATAATACCAAATTTTCATCTTTCATATTGGAGCATCCAAATAGTAAAAAAGCTAATAACAGTAACGAAATAATTTTCTTAAACATATTACATTCCCCCTTTCAATGTTACAATTGTTCTTTGTTCTTCACCAAAATATTTATTAACGGCATTTTTAATATCTTCCGGAGTAATTGTATCAATAACTTCAAACATTTGATCAATTATTTTCATATCCGGAACGTAAGTTAAATAAGTCGGTAAAGCTGATGCTACACTTGAGGGACTATCTAGATTCATTAAGAAAGAATACTTCATCCTTTTTTTAAGATCATTTAATTTTTTAGAATCGACTAATTCTGTTTTATATTTTTCCAAAGTAGAATTAATTTCGTTTTTCACATAATCAATATCATTTTCGTTTTTAATCATTGAATAAACAGACAGCAAACCGGGATCTCTGTTAAATCCAAAGTCAGCACTAACAAACTGAACTTTTTGTTCATTCAAAACTAACTTTTTATAAATTTCGCTTGTTTCTCCGAATGCTAAATCTTCAAATAGAGATGCTGCAAAAATATCTTTATTGTTAATATCAAATGCATCTCCTTTATGAGAAATAACAATTAATGGTAATGTTCTACCTTGAAACTTAACTTCTTTTTCCCTCAATCCATTTTGTTTTGGTTCTAAAGGAATATCTGGTTGAACATAACCGCTTTTCCAATTGCCATAATATTGTTTAACCATTTCAAGAGTTTTATCTGTATCTATATCACCAACTATTAAAAGAACAATATTATCGGGACGATAAAACATGTTGAAGAACTTTTTACTGAATTCGAACTGTTGAGGCATAATTTTTATATCTTCAACAAAACCCATGGTTGTATGTCTATACGTATGTTTATCAAATGCAGTGCTGTGAAGAGTTTCAAAGAGTACCATAAATGGATTAGTAATATTTTTTCTATACTCACCATAAACTGCACCGGCTTCTGTTTGGAAATCCTGTTCAGAATATTTTAGGAATTGAAATCTATCGGATTCTAATTCCATAATTCTTTCCATATCTTCAGCAGCAAAACTTAAGTAATAAACAGTTCTATCATCTGTGGTGTATGCGTTACCATCTGCACCAAGGCTAGTAACAATGCTGTCTCTAACCGGACCGGGATATTTTTCAGTTCCTCTAAACATCATATGTTCAAAGAAATGTGCAAAACCGGTTTTTCCTTCTTCAACTTCATCACGACTTCCGGTTCTAACGATAGTATAATAAGAAGCCAAACCGGGTGAATTCATTGGAATTAAAACAACAGATAAACCATTATCCAAAGTCACTTGCTTGTAATCGTAAGGAAATACCTTATTTTGTGCATTCATATTAAATGCAAAAATGAAAAATAAAAGAATTAGTTTCTTGAGCATATTTTTCCCCCATAATATTTTATTTGTTAAATAAACCAATACCAGGATTATCATTTAAAATTACTTTACCATCAATAACAGCAACTCCTTTATATGGATCGTTACTGATCAAAAGATTACCGTCTAAATCAGCCCAATCAACCATTGGAGAAAGTTGAGCAGCAGCACTAATTGCACATGAAGTTTCAGTCATACAACCGAGCATCACTTTCATACCAAGAGCTCTAGCAAGAATCACCATATTATTTGCTTCCCGCATTCCGGTGCATTTCATTAATTTGATATTTATTCCGGAATAAACACCATAAGCTTTTTTTACATCTTCAATTCTTTGAACAGATTCATCACCAATAGTTGGAAGCGGCGATTTTTCTGTTAACCAAGCAATATCATCAATTTGTTCTTTAGGCATAGGCTGCTCAACAAATTCAATTCCTCTTTCATTTAACCAATGAATCATATCAAGTGCAAATTCTTTATCTTTCCATCCTTGATTTACATCTACTGTCAACGGTTTATTAGTTACAGAACGAATTGTTTCAATCATTTCTTTATCGGTTTCTCTACCCAGTTTAACTTTAAGAACTTTGTATTCATCCGCTTCTTTTACTTTTTGTCTTACAACTTCTGGAGTATCAATGCCAATAGTATAAGAAGTGTAGGGAGTTTTAGTTTTATCATAACCCCAGATATTATACCACGGCTGCTTCATTATCTTACCTATTAAGTCATGAAGAGCAATATCTACAGATGCTTTAGCAGCTGTATTTTTTTCTTCAATAGAATCTACATAATCTAAAATAGTCTCTAACTCAAACGGATTTTTGAATTGCGATAAATCAACCTTTGATAAGAATTTTGCTGCAGTATCCTGTGATTCCCCTAAATATGGAGGCATTGAAGCTTCACCGTATCCAACAAATCCATCATATTCAATTTTAGTGAGCATAACCGGTGTAGTAGTTCTTGAACTTGTAGCTATTGTAAATACATGCTTCAATTCTAAGGTATAAGGTTCAAATGTTAGTTTCATATTTTTGTTTCCCGCATTAAAATTTTTTGTAAATCCTTTAACTTCATTTTTTCCTATAAGAGCTGCTCCCGCAAGTAATGCCGAGCTTTTAAGAAATCCTCTTCTATTCTGTTTCATATAGATCTCCATTATAAAATTTATTCGATTTAAATGTATTTATTCCATATGTATCTATTGAATTAAGAATTCTCTTAGCTCTTATAAATTGATTATACCTAAACTTGCTGAAATTTTTTGCCTTTGGATCAAGACTATTTATTTTAACTTTTCCCGAAGAATGAATAAACTCACCATTGCCTATATATATGCCGACATGAGTAATTCTTTCCTTTTTACCTTCCTTTGCATGATCTCCAAAGAAAAGTAAATCACCTGGCAAAAGTTTAGAAAAATCCTTTTCAGGAGTTTCAACCAATTCACCGGTATTAACTTGTTGAGATGCATCACGCTGTAAAATAACTCCGTTTAATCTAAATACTGTTTTTGTAAATCCGCTGCAGTCAACTCCTTTAAGTGAAGTTCCTCCCCATAAGTAAGGAAGTCCCATAAATCTTTCTGCTGTTTCAAGAATATTATCTTGGTCTGCTTTAGCATTGCTTAACCAGTTGTCAAACAATTGAGCTTCATCCTTTGGTATAAAAGCAATTCTACCATCCGGATATTGAGCTTTAAAATAATCTTCTTCTTCTGAAAGTAACTTTAAAATATTTCCTGCAACTAAGTCTGATACCCTAATTGATTTTTTAGATTTTTCTTTAAAAGAAAACCCGAAATCATTAGTATAAATAATTTTTTCTGAATTGACCCATTCATCAAATTCTGTTTTAGTCATGGGATGAAATCCGTCATCGTCAGTCCAGGCAATGTAATTATCGCTTGTTTGAATTCTGAACCAATAGTCATTTTCTTCAAGTACTTTAACAGGATCACCAAGCAGAGCTTGGGTAGAAAGTTCTGCCGAATGCTTTGGAATACTCCTTAAATTGGCGACAGAAATGTTAATAACTCCGTAAATTTTTCCTTTCAATTTTTCTGAAGGAAGAAGTTCAATGTTAAAATCAGAAACATCAACATTATTTTCTTTAATAAAATTATTTAATTGATCATAAGCTGCTTTTCGATCTGTTTTAATAAACTTATTTTCTTTCAAATCATATTCTAAGATTGCAGTCCTTTTGTCAGGAGCATATTTTAATTTCAATTCGCTTAAAAATTGCTCTAAATTGTTCATCTTGTACTCTTGAGATATTGTTAAAATTGTTAGGAAGAAATAAAATGATATGGAAACTAATTTCATGATTCTCTTATTTTTGTGGATAAAATTTAAGTAAGTGGTAAAGTTAATAAAAATAGAATCTTTTTTGTGAAATAATCATCAAATGTAATTGAAAAATTAAGGAGATTCTATGCAAACTTCTCAACCTAAAGTGATAATGTTTTCCACACCGACTTGCAGTTTTTGCACTACAGCAAAAAGATACTTCAGAGAAAAAGGTATAAGATTTACAGATGTTGATGTTTCAAAAGATCAAAAAGCAGCTTTAGATATGCAGCGCAGAACTGGACAAACCGGTGTTCCTGTTATATTAATTAATAACAGACCAATAATAGGTTTTGATAAAAACAAAATAAATTCAATGTTAAACATAAGATAAGAGGTTATTATGAAAATTAAACCAATGGACGACAGAGTACTTGTTGAATTTGAAAAAGAGGAAGAAAAAACCCCTTCCGGAATCATTATTCCAGATACAGCAAAAGAAAAACCCAGAATGGGTGTTGTTGCTGCTGTAGGTACTGATGAAGATTTACAAGAAAAAATAAAAGTCGGCAATAAAGTTTTATTTGCAAAATACGGTGGTGAAGATATTGAGTTTGATGGAAAAGAATACAAAATAATTCAACGCTCAGATATTTTAGCCGTAATTGAATAATGGTTTTAGCTGACCAAGAAATTAGATCTTGGTCAGTCTCCATTTCTTTAAAGTCCATTCACATTTTGATGTAATCAATATTTTATATAAGTTATAATAAGATTTAGATGTATTTTGTTTTCTCTTTTGAATGAATACAAATTTATTCTGAGATATAAATGAATTTAATACATTCGCCTTATAAAATAAGGGTGGTGTATGTTATAATATTTTTTTTCATAGCAATATTTTTTACTCAGGACTATGAATTTACTAACAAATATTTATTAACCAAAAATTCATCCCTTCCAATAAACCAAGAAAATCTTAAATCCTGCGATATCATTTTTAGAAGAGGCTTAAGTTTAGTAAGTAATTTAGTTTTAAGCGCCGACAGTCATTCCCCTTTTTCACATATTGGAATCATAATAAAAGAGAAGAAAAATATTACTGTTGTGCATGTTGTGCCGGATGAATCAGAAACTGGAATTGATATTATAAAGAAAGATGAAATGAACGAATTCCTCAGAAGTGATAGGGCATCAGCTTATGCCGTTTACAGATATAAAAGTGAAATAGATTTTTCAAAATTGGAATCATATATAAAATCACAACTTAAAAGAGAAATATTATTTGACGGTGAATTTGATTTATCCAGTTCAGATAAACTTTACTGCACTGAATTTGTATATAAATCTTTTTTAGAAGCAGGTATAGATTTAATTGATAATAAATTTGATACGTTACTTATTCCAATAGGAAAAAATCCTTTTATACTGCCTGGAAGAATATTAACGTCGTCATATTTAACCAAAATAACAGAATACTTTAATGATTGATGGAGGAAGTAATGAAGACAAGGATTGGTATTTCACTTTTATTATTTATTGTAATGTTATTTGTTTCCGGCTGCGGCGGTGGATCAAGTGACCCAAAAGATATTGTAATTAATTCAATGGAGATGATTGAGAATAATAACGTGTCAGGTGTTTCAGAAATTTTATCAAAAGATGTTAAGAGTTTAGTTGATAGTGAAAAATTAGAAAAAGCTGTAGCTGAAGAATCAGAAAAAATTAAATCAAAAGGAGGAATAGCAAAAATTGAATTTACCGACGAAAAAGTTGAAGAGAATCAAATCGATTATAAATATACTATTACCTATGGTGATGGATCGACAAAAAATGATAAAGCCAGATTAGTAAAAGAAGATGGAGAATGGAAATTAGGTATGGCAAAGAATTAATTTATCTTTTGTATGTAAAACACTCTTCATATTTAAGACATAATTAAAATTTGACCTTTTAAAACAAAACAGCCCGAAAGTAAATTCGGGCTGTAATTTTTAATATCTATTATTTCTTATAATAGGTATGCTGAACAAGCTACTAGAGATAAAACTACTGTTGCAACAAAACCCATCAAGAAAATCGAAAGTCCTATTTTTCTAGCCATTTTTGTCACCCCTAAAATTTTTTGTGTTGAATATTTTTTATTTATTAAACACCTGGTAAAACTTTAGTAATAAAATCGTTCAAGTAAAGGGAAGCAGATTAATCTACTTCCCAAATTACTCTGATTAAATTACTTCAGTAATACCATCTTTTTAGTTGAGACAAAATCACCTGCACTAATTCTATAAATATATGTACCGCTGGCTACTTGATTTCCATAATTGTCTTTACCATTCCAAACAACATTGTAAGTACCTTGATTTCTTTGATCGTTAACCAAAGTTCTTACTTCCTGTCCTAGCATATTATAAATCTTTATGTTTACAAAATGACTTTCAGGTAATGAGAATTTAATTGTAGTAGTCGGGTTAAACGGATTTGGATAATTTTGTTCTAATCCGAAAACTGTTGGTAAAACTTCCTCTTCCTCTACACTTGTAATTCCGTCTTTCACTTTGAAATTACCGGTAGCTGAGTAACCTGAAATCTCACTATTTGTTTTTGATCTAACTCTCCAGAAATATTGACCACTTTCCAAGTTAGAAGCTTCAGCTTTTAATTGAGCTAAGTCAGAATAAACTGCTGCATCTGCAAAGTTTTCATTATCAGCTAATTCAACATCATAAGTTAATTCAGATGAAGAAGCAACTGGGTTAAACCAGGATAATATTGGTGATCCAGTATCAATTGTTACACCATTAGCTGGAGAACCTATTCTAGGAACAACCGGAGCTGAACCAGCAACAATTGCAAAACTGTATGTTGTTGACCAAGCAGTTTGTGTAGCTCCATAATTACCTTGTACCTGCCAGTAATATGTTGCACCTGGAGTTAAACCGGTAACTTCATGGAAATTATTTGTAATTCCATTAATAGTTATTGGATTTCCCATATTTGCTTGCTGAGAATATCTTAAAGAATAATCAACTAATCCTAAATAAGATCCGCTTAAATACCAATAGAATGTTACATCATTAGAGTAAACCGTAGTATTGTTAGCTGGAGTTGTTGGAATAACTGTAGAAGTTGAACCACCAACTACAGTAAATGAACCTACTGCAAAATCACCATGAACTGGAGCACCACCGTCAGTTAATGCTACTGCCCAATAATATGTTGAACCATAATTTAATGCTGAACCAAAAGTATAAATAGTTTGATTGATATCATTTATTGTTGTAGTACCATCATACTGACCTGGATCTGCCCAATTAGCTGGAGCAGTGTTTGCTTCTACCCATCTAACAACATAACCGGTCCATCCTAAAGTCGATCCCTCTACATACCAGCTTAAAGTTGGAGTAGCAGAATAAACAGTAGGATTACTTACAGGATAACTTGCGACAGTATGACTTGAACCACCGCCAGCTACTGTAAACTCACCAGTTGCCGACCAGGTTGATATATTGCCTGGATTTCCATTTTCATATGATCTAACTCTCCAAAAATAAGAAACTCCAGCAGTTAAACCGCTACCTTGATAGAAAAGTCCTGAGATTCCATTTTGATCTATTACTATATTATTAAAATTAAAATCGGTACTTACTTCTACTTCAAATAATAGATCTGTTGAAACACCACCTACATACCAATATAAGTATGGTGAGGTAGTATAAACAGTTGCACCGTCAACAGGATAAGAAGGTGTAGGAACAAAAGCTACAACTCCGGCAATTGCATCTGTTTCAAAAGTTGCAACAGCTGAGAAAGTTTCATCTGTGCCATATGTTGTCTTTACCTGCCAGTAATAAACTGTACCTGGATCTAAATCTACAGTAGCTTGAACAAATAAATTAGAACCGGCTGAATAAGTTGAAATTGTACCGGCATTCAATTCTCCGGTAACCCCATCAACAGCATTTGACGTTGAAACGATCACTTCAAATGTTGCACTTGGTTCATATTCAAGTGTGTACCAATAGAAATATGGCTGTAAAGTATAAACTGTTGCACCGCCTGTAGGCCATGATGGAAAAGCTTCTACTGCTCCACCTTTAGTATCGAAATAAAATGCATTAGAGAATTTGGCAACTCTGTCATCATAATCAAATGATCCTGCAGAGGATCCATCATCATAGTATGCAACTATTCTCCAAAAATATCTGGTACCTCCGGATAATCCGTTTACTGTTCTTGTTAAATCAGTAATATTATCATAATGAGCAAAGTAAAAAGGATTAGGAGTAGCAGTCAAATAATTATCAACAGCTTCCGCCCATTCTAATTCAGTTGGAGCTGATGTTTTTTCATAAATCTGTAAAGCAAATTTTAACGTCCCTTGTGCTTGATTAATATACCATGAGAATAATAAAGGATCATACAAATAAACAAAAGCATTATCTAATGGATTGCCTGCACTTATAGTTAAATCATTAGTAGTTTTAAAGCTGAATTCTTCAGATACTTCAGTACCACCATCATAAGTAACTCTCCAAAAGTACCAAGTATTATTTGCTAAAGGAAAATCTGCATGATATTCATTTGCTTGGTATGTAATAGTTGCACCGGCATCAACGAAATCATTAAAATCATCTGCATCTAATCCATTATCAACAGTAATTGAAATTGGATAGACCCCAGATGTTGTACCTATTTCTATGGTATAAGAAGTTTGTGCTTCATCAATCCATTCAAACTTTGGTAAAACAGAAACACCGGTTAATGTATTTAACGGATTAATTAATACAGGGTTTAATGTGAAGTCCCAAGTACTAGTTGATTGTCTGTTGCTATTTGAAGGAGTTGAACCTGATTGATCTTTAGCAACAACATACCATGAATGATTTCCCGAAGCTAATGATGGATCGAAATTAGTTGCACCCAAATTAGTAGCAACTGTTGAACCATCAACATATACATCATAAACAATTCCTATTGCATTCCCAGTAACGGCACTCCATGTCAGAGGTGGTTCTGGAATCCAATTATCGTGAGACGAACCATCAGCTGGAGTTGCTAAGTCAAAAGCTCCAATTTCTGTTTTGAACGGGTCTGAAGCTGTAACATTATTAATACTTGTTGAAGCATCATCAGTTACAGAAACTCTCCAATAATAAACTGTATTGTGAAATAACGCTACAGAATTATCAGTAGAAACAGTGACTGGTGCTGCTGGGCCAACTACAGAGCCAAATAAAGCATCGTCATCAATTTCCAAAGTATAACTGTAAGGTGGAAATCCACCAGTTGCATCCGGCCAATCAAAAGTTGGAGTTGCGTCAACGTCACCAACATTTGATGGAGTTGCTCCTACCATTGTAAATGCTAAAGGATCTCCTGTAGAAAATCTGTAAGGACCAGAGATTGCATTAGAAGCATTTACATCTGTTGTTGGATCAGCAAAATCATTGTCCCAAATCGCCCAATAATAAACAGTATTATCCGACAAACTTGCAGGGACTGTAGAAATATCAAATGATTCCGTTGTAGCACCACCAAAGACATTTGCTTGGGTTAGAGTTTGTGGAGCAAAAAGGGAAACAGCTGAACCGTTATTAGGATCGGCATTTCCACTCCATACAAATATTTTGACTTGATCATCATTTGTAGTCGGTGTAGCGTCTGCAGTTGTCCATTCAAATGTTGTAAATGTAGTATGATCTACACTTACAGCATCATCTGAAGGAGTTGGCTGGGCTAAAATTACACTAGTAAACAACATCAAACTAGCTATAAAGTAAAGATATTTTCTCATGAGTGCACCCTCATATTTTGTTATTGATTCTTTCTAAACTTTGGCTGGTTTTGAAAGATCATTCTTTTCAAAAAACATACGCCTAAACCTAAGGCGGTAAAACTTTTTTACCTTATTAAATGAAATAAAAAGACCTTTATTGTCTATTTATTTCGATAATAAGTATTATTTTTTTGGCTGGTGATGAAAGATATGAGTTATGAAAGGTCTTGTCAAGAGAAATAATATATTAAATCCTAATAAAAAAGAATTATGTGATATATTTCACAATCCTTATTAAAGATAATGTTGATTGAGGAAATAAAGCTGCTGCTAAGAAATCAAATCAAAGCAGCAGTTAAAATTCAATTTAACTTATAAAAAATATGTACTGCACGCAACCAAGGATAAAACGATGGTTGATATAAATGCCAGTAAGTAAAGTGACAGTCCAATTTTTTTTATCATTTCTTTACCTCCTAATGATTTTAAAATAATTTTATTTTTCTAAAAAGAAATAAAGCCCCAATAAATTGAGGCTTAATAAAATTATTTGAGTAAAATCATTTTCTTTGTTGAGGTAAAGTCCCCTGCTTTTATTCTATATATGTAAGTTCCGCTTGCTAATTGATTTCCGCTGTTATCCTTTCCGTTCCAAATAATAGAATGATTACCTTCATTTCTTTGTTCATTAACCAAAGTTCTTACTTCTTGACCAAGCATATTGTAAATCTTTATGCTTACAAAATGACTTTCAGGTAATGAGAATTTAATTGTAGTTGTCGGGTTAAATGGATTTGGATAATTTTGTTCTAAAGAATAAACAATTGGTTGTATTTCATTATCGTCAACTTCAACAATTCCGTCAACATTAAATTTGGCGCTTGATGAATAAATTGATTCTTCAGTTCCATTAGAAGATTTCACTCTCCAGTAATATTCACCGGGTGCTAGATTTGTAGTTTCAAATTGAAGTTCATTTAAGTTGTTAAATGATGATGGATTTGTAAAATCAGGATTATCTGAAACTTCTACGGTATAAGATAATTGCGACTCAGATTGAACCGGTATATACCATGATAATATTGTATTATTTTCATTAACTACTACTCCATCAACAGGTGAACCAACTATAGGAACAACCGGACTTGTTCCTGCCGGAGTATGAAATACATACGTTGCGCTTTGGGTTTCATAGGTTGTACCGTCATAACTTACTTCTACTTTCCACCTGTAAGTTGAACCAGGAACTAAATCATTTGTAATTTCGAAATAAGAATCACTTGTAATCTCCACTTCTGTCACCAAAGGATCAAAGTTTTCAGCTCTACTGTAGGTTAATCTAAAATGGTTAACAGAAGATGCATTTCCGGTTAAATACCATCTGAAAGTTGGAGTATATCCTACAATAGTTGAATTATTAGCAGGAGATGATAAATGTAAAACAGCATTGCTGTTTCCAATAATGGTGAAAGATCCTTCATACCAAGATGAAACTATGGAACCACTATTATATGTTGCAACTGCCCATTTATATGATTTGCCATAATCTAATTCAGAAGTAAAAGTATATGAAGTTTGATAAATATCGTTAATTGTCTCTAATATTGGAACTGAACTCCATGCTGTATTGTCCGATGCCTCTTTTATTTTCAATACATAACTGTCAAATCCTTGATAAGCTCCATATACATACCAGCCTAATGAAGGAGTTGTTGTATAAAGTAATGGATTATTTTTTGGGAAAGTAATTACAATACTATTAGATGTTCCGCCCGCAGTTTTAAAAGTTCCTTCTTCTGAATACTTTTCTTCTGTAGTAATAGAATTATAAGCTTTTACTTTCCATTTATATGTTTTACCTGCTTCTAATGGAGTATTCCAATCATAGTATAAGTCGGTTGTAGTAGCATCTACAACATTATCAAAAGGTTCTTCATAAACATAAAGGTCATACTCAACAACACCATCCCATAGACCATTAATATACCAGCTGAACCTTGGAGTTAAAGTATAAAGTGTTACTCCTGAAGTTGGATATGATACTGTAGGTTTATAAACTGAACCTTCACCTTTAGTTTTAAATGAAGTTGTACCAGACCAAACAGATTCTGTCCCGTTATAAACAGAACGAACATGCCAGTAATATGTTTGATCAGGAAGTAAGTCGGTTGTAATTTGATAGTAAAGATCAGTAATTCCCGAAGCAGTACCTTTATTTTGAGTAAAGGCAGCATCAGTTGCATATTCAATTTCAAATTCAACACCGGTTGTTGAAGTCATTGTGTACCAGTAAAGTGCAGGCTGTAAAGAATAGACAGTAGTTCCGCTTGTAGGAAAAGATGGAATCGGTTGAACTGCTCCACCTGATGTAGTAAAATTTTTAACTGCTGAGATTTTCACAACCTCATTATTATATTTTGCTACAAGTCTCCAATAATACTTAGTTCCACCGGATAAGGTTACTGAATAAAATAAAGCATTTCCAGCATCAAAACTATAATCCGGGGATGACCAATCAGCTGGGATTGTTGTACTTTCTATAATTTCTAAATGGAAATTTAATTGACTATTAAATGATCCTGTTCCCCAAGTAAACATTATATTTTCATTTGAAAAAACAGTTGTTCCGTTTGCCGGATTATATAATGTTAAGTTTACATTTGAGAATGTCTTAAACTTCCAAACGGCAGATTCATCTGTAGTTGAATTATTACTTACAACTTTCCAGTAATATTCCTTATTATTGAGAAGCGGTAAATCGTCATTAACCTCTGACATTGTGTATGTCAACACATTACCAACAGATTTTGTAAATATGGTACTGCCTGTTGCACCAGAAGTAAATTGATTATCTGTAGCAATATAAAGAGTATAAGTTAAACCAGGATCCCCTTCCCACTCAAAAGTCGGAAGAATAGAAACACCTGTAATTGTGTTAATTGGAGAAACAAGTTTGTGAGATACTGTTGTGAAAGAATATTTAACTAATTCTGCATCACCGTTATTAATGTTATCAACTTGTCTCCAAACTCCCCAATAATATTCTTTATTGAATTCCAGAGGCAAATTAGCATTTGAAATTGTGATTGAGTTGGAACCGTCAACTTCAGTTATATTAATTTGCTGTTCAATAGTTGTTGATGAACCTGAATTCGATGGATCTGAATCATCTGTCCAAAGTCTGACTTTTACATCTCCCAGACCTAGAATTTGATCTTCCCATGTTAAAGTTAAAGGAGCATAAGGACTGACCCCAGTTTCTCCATCACTAGGTATGGGTAAGGGTTGAGCAAATATTAGATTAGTAAAAAATAGTAAGCTAACCAGAATGGTTAAGATTTTTTGTTTCATGAGTACACCCTCATTTTATTATTAACTATTGTTTTCAAATTTGGCTGGTTTTGCAAACAATAGATATCTTAAATTTATTTGTAACAATACATTTCAAGATATACTTAAGATCGAGGGCACGAACTTATGATTTTTTGCTTTTTCGAGGGCTGAGAGCAAACATAATATATTTGCTCTCTTTTGTCAAGACTTAATTCAAAAAAAATCTGTTAATATTTTTTGCAGTTTGTTGCTTCTAGAATAAAGTAAAACTTCCCTCTTCAATTATCCAATGCTGATTAGTATTCGTTTCATCTATAACATCAATTTTAACATTGTTATCAGAATTTATAAGTGAATATTTCTTTTCGGGATAAAGCATAATTATAAATGCAGCGGAATTTTTATCAGGAAATCTCATTTGATATAATATCTGTCCATCCTTATTATACCTATTCTGATTTGCTTGCACTCCTACTTGTGTTTCAGAATTAGAATTTTTTGGTACGGTCAAAAATTGCTTTGAAATTGAATTCATTATATAATAAAGCCCCGAAACAGTTGGATGATTAATTAAATCCCAATTTGAATGTGATTCTTTACTGTTTGATGTTAGCTGTAAAGCAGCTCCCGGGAAGAATGCATTTCTCTTTTCAGGAACTATATAATTTCCGTTCTGCACATTTCTAATTTTTTTCCTTAAAGACATAACCCAAATTTGATTAGCATTTCCATAATCATGTTTCTTCTGAATAATCTGTTTATTTGCTTTATCATACTCTAAAACTAAACCGCTGTTCTTTGAAACAAAATAAAAGCCATATCTGAAATTGACTGTATCTCTTACAATATGAAATAATTGATCTGCCGCATTTTCATTATATGCAACCGGAAGAGCTTTTGCATCTTCATTTTTAGAACTGTTTTCAATTCCCAATCCTAATTCGTATGCAGCATTGTAAATTGTATATTCATTTTCATTAACCTTAACAATTTTCCAAGTTTGTCCATTTCCCGGCATAAATGGATTCATTGTTATAATAGGATTTTCATTTTTCTTTTCAGTCCCTAATAATTTACCGAATAAATTATCTACTGCCTTATCTTCCTTTGACATTTTAGTACCCGGAACTAATTCCAGACTTACATAATCACCAAGATTCATTATGTTATTAAAAGTACCTCCATTAAATTGAGCCGAAACAACTGAACAAAACAAGCACAATATTAGAATTAAACGAATCATTTCATCCCCTAATTTTATTTTTGAAGAAATTAATAAGCCTGCATAAACAATCATTTTACAATTGTACTAAGATATTGAAATCTGATTTCATAAAAAAGACTTTGATGTAATTTGATAATTATTTTAGGTCTAATATAAATTTTACCTAAAATTTGTAAAAAAAATTATCACCTTTCTTAAACTATAGCTTGATAATCACTCTCTATTCTTTCATATTTGTAAAATTTTTAATTTACTAATCATCTAGTGAGTTTAAATATGTCCGCACAAAATCAACGAGAGCAGTGGGGTTCCAAAATTGGATTTATTTTAGCCGCTGCCGGATCTGCTATTGGTCTGGGAAATATTTGGAAATTCCCTTATGTAGCCGGCGAAAATGGTGGAGCAGCATTTGTTTTAATTTATCTAATTTGTACAGCATTAATCGGACTTCCGGTTCTTATCGGTGAAATTTTAATTGGAAGATCAACCAGTAAAGATCCTGTTGGTGCATTTAAGTCTTTAAGCGGATCAAAATTTTGGGCTTCTGTTGGAGGAATGGGAGTAATAGCCGGATTTATAATTCTTTCATTTTATGCAGTTGTTGCCGGTTGGTCGTTAGGATATATTTATGAAGCAGTAACCGGTAAATTCCACGCATTCCCAGAACCTTCTCAAGCTGCAAATCACTTTGGTGATTTAATAGGAAATGTATATTGGATAGTTGGTTACTTTGCACTATTTATGATAATTACAATGTTTGTTGTTGTTGCCGGTGTTCAAAAAGGTATTGAACGCGGTAGCAAAATTATGATGCCGATTTTATTTGCTCTTATTATTATACTGGTTATTAGAGGTGTTACTCTTGAAGGAGCCGAAGCCGGTATTGCATTTTTATTAAAACCCGATTGGAGTCTGATAACCGGCAAATCGATTCTGGAAGCTCTCGGCCAATCATTTTTTACTTTAAGTATGGGTATGGGGGCAATGCTTACTTATGGAAGTTATATGTCGAAAAAAGATAACATTCCAACCTCTGCTGTAAATATTGTTATTCTTGATACTTCAATTGCACTTTTAGCCGGTTTAGCAATTTTTTCTTCTGTATTTGCTACCGGACTCGATCCAACCGCGGGACCTGGTTTAATTTTCCATACACTTCCGGTTGTATTTACTAAAATGCCGGGTGGTTATATTTTCTCAATAGTATTTTTTATCCTGCTTTCTATTGCAGCATTAACTTCAGCAATTTCACTCCTTGAAGTTATTACCGCTTATTTTGTTGATGAAAAAAATTGGAGCAGAAAAAAAGCTGTAATGGTTTTCGGCGGAATAACTTTTCTAATTGGTATTCCAAGTGCTTTATCTTTTAATGTTTTATCTAACTTTTCAATATTTGGCTTAAGCTTTTTTGATTTTGCAGATTATATAACTTCCAATATAATGCTTCCTCTGGGTGGATTATTAATCTCTGTTTTTATTGCATATAGATGGGGATTTGGTAATGCTCTAGCAAATCTTAGAAACGGTGCTGAAAATCTAATTGATAATTACCCGGTTTTGGTCACCATATGGAAGATTTCTGTAAAATATTTATCACCTGTACTAATTTTCTTAGTATTTCTTTATTCAATAGGAATCTTTAACTAAAATTTTTTAACAAAAAATAAAGTTGATCATGAAAAAATCTACTTCAGCATTAATTACGTACGGAATAATATTTTTAATTCTACTAATATGGGGAGTACCATTTTTTGAAGATGTATGGTCGTTCCCCGGTAACTTTGAAATTATTAAAAACTTTCCATCAAAAGATTTTCCTCTCGGTTCAATTCCTTTCATGGTTATTGCTCTTTTAGGAACGGGAATTTTTATTTCTATTAAATTAGGATTTCCACAGTTAAGAAGAGTTTGGCATGGAATAAAAGTTACGATGGGAAAATATGATAATCCCGATGATGAAGGAGATTTAAACCATTTTAGAGCATTAACAACTGCTTTAAGTGCAACCGTCGGAATTGGAAATATTGCGGGTGTTGCTACCGCACTTTATTATGGAGGTCCCGGAGCTTTATTCTGGATGTGGGTAACTGCATTTTTTGGTACAGCTTTAAAGTATAGCGAGTGTACACTCGCATTGAAATACAGACAATTCGATTCAAATGGAAATGTTGCCGGCGGACCGATGTACACAATTGAAAGAGGACTTGGTCCAAAATGGCACTGGCTTGCCGTAGCGTTTGCAAGTTTTGCTGTAATCTGCTCCTTTGCAACAGGCAATGCTATCCAGGCTTTTACTGTGTCAGATCAAGTCTATTCGGAAGTTGTTCAAATTGTTGGACCGGATCATTTCTTAACTGCAAAGTTTGCTCTTTTTTCCGGTTTTGATTTATCAGTTCAGCAAATTATAAATGGATTGGTTTTAGTAATTATTGTTGGTGCTGTTATTATCGGCGGAATAAAAAGAATCGGAAACGTAACTGGTATTTTAGCTCCGGTTATGGCTGCTATATATGTAATTGGTGCTTTATTAATTTTATTCTCTAACTTTACTGAATTAGATCATGCAATTAGAATGGTATTTAATATGGCTTTTAATCCCCCATCACAAGTTGCCGGAGTTGGAGGAGGAACTTTTCTAATTTTCTTAAATACATTAATGTGGGGAATAAAAAGGGGTCTTTATTCAAATGAAGCAGGACAAGGAAGTGCTGCAATAGCTCACTCGGCAGCAAAGACTGAATATTCGGTTAGAGAAGGTTCTGTTGCACTTTTAGAACCTTTTATTGATACAATAGTTATTTGTACTATGACAGGTTTAGTAATTATATCAACCGGGGCTTGGCATCATACTGAATTTTACGTTACATATATTGATCCTAATTTTACCGGGGAATTGATGAACAGCAGTATTTTAACATCCTATGCATTTAAAAAAGGACTAAGTTGGCTCTTTGATTATGGTGATAAAATTGTTACAATTGGAGTTGCATTATTTGCGATTTCGACTGCAATAAGCTGGTCTTATTATGGTGATAGAGCAGCAGATTATTTATTCGGTTCGAAATCAATTATTTATTATAAATATGTTTTCTTGTTATTTGTTTTTGTTGGAGCTGTAGCGCAGTTAGAAGCAGTTTGGGGATTTGGTGATGCTGCTTTAGGTTTTATGACTTTCCCTAATTTATTAGCAATTATTCTTTTATCTAGTAAGTTAAAGAAAATGTCTAACGATTATTTTTCTATTGATCATAAAACATATAAAGAGCAATTAGAAGAAAAAGAAAAATTTAAAAGAGTTAACAAACTATAAGAAACTAAAAATGTAAAGGAAGTAAAAATGGCGAATATTAATTCAAAAAAAGGTGTTATTGGTATACTTACCGGAGGCGGTGATGTGCCAGGCTTAAACCCCGCCATTAGAGCAGTTACTATCAGAGCAATTAGAGAAGGCTATGATGTGATTGGTATAAGACGCGGCTGGGGCGGCATGATTAGTATTGTAAGAGATAAGGATTATGACAATTCCGAAAACTTTATCCATCTTAATGAACAGATTGTTAATAGAATAGGAAGAACAGGCGGTACATTTCTTCATTCTTCAAGAACAAGAGCTAGCCATGTTCCTAAAGTAAATGTTCCGGAACATTTAAAAGCAGAATACAATCAAGAGGTTAATGATCTTACTCCAGAAGTAATTAAAAATCTTGAATGGCTTGGAATTGACTATCTTATTCCAATTGGCGGTGATGATACTTTAAGTTACGGTGTGCATCTACACAAGCAAGGCGTAAAAGTTATTGCAATTCCAAAAACTATGGATAATGATGTACCTGGTACTGATTACTGTATCGGTTTTTCTACCTGTGTAACTAGAACTTTGGAAATGACTCATAACCTTAGAACTTCTGCCGGATCACATGAAAGATTTTTGGTTATCGAAGTTTTCGGAAGATACGCTGGATTTTCAGCTCTCCTCCCTACTATGGCCGGTGCAGCTAACAGATGCGTTATCCCTGAACATAAATTCGATATAGAAAGATTGACCGAATTAATGGTTCAGGATAGATTTACAAATCCAAGTAAATATTCTGTTGTTCTTGTTTCTGAAGGCGCTATGATGGATCAACACAGCGAAATGATTTTTGAAAATCAAGAAGCTGATATGTTTGGTCATAAAAAACTTGGTGGTATTGGTGATATTGTTGCTCAAAGACTAAAAGAACTTTCACCAAAATACAATAACGGTAAAAGAATCAATGTAATAAATCAAAGATTAGGTTACCTTGTCAGATCAGGTGCACCAGATGCATTAGATTCAATTGTTCCTATGGCTTATGGAAATCTAGCTTTAGATTTAGTTTTAGAAGGGACAAGCGGCAGACTGGTAACATTGAAAAATGGCCGTTATGATAATGAACATTTAGAAGTTGTTACAAGCTATAAAAAAGTAGTTGATGTTAACAAATATTACAATGTAGATAGACTAAGACCTATTTACAGTAAGTTTGAGACTAAACCTTTATTCATTATGGCTAGTGACTAGAAATTAGTTGTTAAAATACTTCAAAAAAGCCCGACAATTCTGTTGGGCTTTTTTTTACAATTTTCTAAAAACATATCCTTTAAAATAAAAATAGCAGCCAAAAATTAATCTGACTGCTATTGAAAAAATAACGCTAATTACTCTATACTAATTTAAGATTAGCAAATTTTGTTAACAGATGTTTTGTACCGTGATCTTCAAAATTAACGGATATTTTCTGCATATCTCCGTTTCCTGTAATCTGTAAAATTTTACCTTCACCAAAAACTTCGTGAGTTACTCTGCTTCCCACTCTGAACGATCTATGTTCTTGATTGAAATCATCATAATCTTCTTGATACAAAGCATCATAATATGATTTACGTTTTCTTCCGGCTTTTTTTGTACCACCGCCGTTAATTTCATTATACGTAGCTTCGTCAAGTTCATCTAAAAATCTTGAACGATTTTGATAAGCAACTTCACCAAATCTATATCTTGATCTAGAATAACTTAAGTAAACTTTCTTCTTTGCTCTTGTAACTGCAACATAAAATAATCTTCTTTCCTCTTCGGTATTCGAATCGGAATCGAATTTTGGATTGAGAGGAAATATATCTTCTTCGCATCCGGTAACAAATACTACAGGAAATTCTAATCCTTTAGCTGAGTGAATAGTCATAAGAGTTACAGAATTATCTGATACTTCCATTTGATCAATTCCGGCAATTAAAGAAGCTTCAGCAAGAAAATCATCAATAGTTGCTTCGGGATAATCTCTAGCAAATTCATTAATTGCATTTAATAACTCTTGAATATTATCATAACGCACCATTGATTCTTGTGTGTTTTCTTCTTTGTACATTTTAAGAAGACCAAGTTCTTCAACCAAAGCTGAGGTCAATTCGGGTAATGACAATTTTTCTTTCAGATCAATATACTTATCTAAAAATACCTTGAACTGTTTTACATTTTTCTGAATTCTTTCTTTTACTTCAATTACTTCAAAAACTCTAGACATTGTTGTAAAAAGACTTATCTCTAATTTTCTTGCAAAAGAAATCATCTTAGAGATTGATGTATTTCCAATTCCTCTTTGAGGATAGTTCATAATTCTTAATAAACTCTCTTCATCCTCTTGGTTTGCTAGAATTCTTAAATAAGCGACTAAATCTTTTACTTCTTTTCTTCTATAAAATTCAACGCCGCCAACAATTTTATACGGAATTTTTTCTCTTCTTAATGATTCTTCAAGACTTCTTGATAAAGAATTTATTCTATACAAAATTGCAATATCATTTAATGATAACTTACGTGTTGTAATTTCTTTTTTAATTAATTTAGAAATTTGGTATGCTTCATCCTTTTCATCGGCACATCTAATTAAAGAAAGTTTATCCCCTTCTTCATTTTCAGTCCAAAGTTCTTTCTTTATTCTGTCTTTGTTATTGGCAATTACAGAATCAGATGCTTTTAATATAGTTTTAGTTGATCTGTAATTCTGCTGAAGTCTAAATATCTCCGATTTAGGAAAATCTTTTTCAAAATCGAGCATATTGCTTAGTTCTGCACCGCGCCAGCCGTATATACTTTGGGCATCGTCACCAACTACACAAACTTTAGTTCTGCCGGCACCAAGTATTTTGATAATTTCGTACTGAGCTTTATTTGTATCTTGATATTCATCAACTAAGATATACTTGAATTGAGATCTGTACTTTTTAATAACATTCGGATGATGATTAAACAATTCGATTGGTTTTAGAAGCAGATCATCAAAATCCATAGAATTGTTTTCGAACAATCTAATTTGATATTCTTTATAAACTTCACCAATTCTTTTTTCAATTGCAGTTTTAGCAAAATCATTTAGATAATCTTCAACAGTTATCATATGATTTTTATAATAACTAATTTTATGCTGAAGATTGTTAGGTGTCAAATTATCGAAAGAAAGATTTAACTCCGTTAAAATATTTCCAACCAGAGATACAGAATCTTCTCTATCATAAATCGAGAAATTAGGTTTATAATTTAATCGGTGAGCTTCACTTCTTAAAATTCTTGCAAAAATTGAATGGAACGTACCCATCCAAAGATTTTGAGCTTTATCACCAATCAATTCAGCAATTCTTTCTTTCATCTCTTTTGCTGCTTTGTTGGTGAAAGTTAAAGCTAAGATATTTTCCGGTTCAAGCCCTTCATCAATTATATAAGCTATTTTATAGGTGAGAACTCTGGTTTTACCGGAACCTGCTCCGGCTACAATCATGTGCGGACCAGCATTATATTCAACTGCCTCGCGCTGTTCCTTATTCAAAGATTTTAATAGTTCCATAAGCCTCAATTATTTTTGAGGCACAAATTTACAAAAAACTCTTGCGATTTACAAAAAATGATGCAATATTAGAAGTTTGTATGCTTTCCCACACAAATAATAGAGTTATTTTACCAAAAGTTTCCCGTTTTTCATTACTTCCTTACCGTCAAAATATAAAGTGGGCTTTTTAATTACTCCATCCAAATGAATTGGAACATTAACCGAGCCTCCCATAGTAACGTTATTTCCTAAAGCAATATGAACGGTTCCCTTTACTTTTTCATCCTCTAAAATTAGTCCGCTTAATTTCGCTTTATCATTCGTTCCGATTCCTAATTCAGCAATATTTCTTGCTTTTTTGCCGACTTTATCAAGCATCGTTTCTAATTTTTTGGCTTCTTTTCCACCGGATATTTTTACAGCCATTCCTTTTTTAACTTCAATTGTAATTGTAGATTTTTCTAAAACTCCAATTCCAGCCATCGATCCATCAACAACAAACACTCCTTCGGCAGAACCTTCAACCGGTGCGCAGAAAGCTTCCCCTGTTGGTAAATTCCCACTTTCCCCTTTTTTGTGAAATAAGCCTTTTGAAGGGATGATTTTCTGCTTAGAAATATCCATAGTAATATCAGTACCGTTTGGTGCTGTTACTCTAACAATCTTTGTTTTCTCCATTAATTTTTTCAGTTTTGATGTTAGAGCAGCAATTTTTTTGTAATCTGCATTCAATCCTCTCACTAAAACATCTTCAGTTATACCCGGGAAAGTTGCAATCCTAACTCCCAAAGCAGAAGCCTCTCTTCTGGCATCGGTGTGAGTTAAAGATTTTGTTGTTGGGCATAGAACAACATCAAATTTTTTCATTAATTCAGCTACATTTTTCGGAGGCTCTTCACCATTTATTTCTCTTGCTTTCATTTCAACAAGCAATGTTTCATGTCCAAGTTTAAGCGCATTATGATACATGGCATAACCAATCTCTCTTTTATTTTCATCGGTTACAATTAGAACACTTTCTTTCTTTTTAGCACCCATACAATCTTTAATTGCGGTGACACATGCTTTATCTAATTTAGTTATTGCCATAGTAATCTCCGTTTAATTTAAAATGGAAAACCAATATTAAGTTGAACTGTTGCACCAAATCCACCAGAAGAAATAGTTTTTTGATCCTGAGGCAATAATCCGGCAACCGAACCAGAAATTGTTTCTCTGGATAAATTATTAATATCATAAATAGAATAAAATGCTGTTCCTTCAATGCTTACATAATCTTGAATTAGATGGATGATTAAACCGGTTCCCACGTAATAACCAATTTTAAGTTTGTCATTTGTGTATTTTAAAGAAGTTTCATTTATGGAAACTGCGTCATCTTTTAATGTTGTAGTTACTCTAAATTCTGCATCATGAAATGTTAATCCCCCTTCAACAAGTTTTAAGCTTATGAGATTAACAATGTCAAACCCGAAATCCAATCCAAATCCGAAATAATTAGAACTGAATTCATATTTTTCGTTATCTACAAATTGAGTATTGACTTCGACTTGATAATTTTCTTCAAGAAATTGATAAAATCCTTTAGCAGAAATAAAAAATCCGTCAAATTTAGCTCTAAAAATATTTGCTCCGACTTTAAATCCGGTTCCCTGCCCATAATCCGGAGATTCAATATCATCAGATAATTGGGATTTTACAAAATCAGTTAAGTTTTTTGCATCATAATTTTGAACAGTATAGCCGCCATAAATTCCGCTTAAACCTAAACAGCCAAATCCGCATGATTGTGCTGAAATATTTATAGAATAAGTTCCGCTTAAAAATAAAACCAAAATAAGATATTTAATTACTTTATTCATTTATCACTTTAAAATGGACATCTAAGTTAACTATTTATTGATTTATTTTCTTCTTTTTTAAAGAGAATAATTAGGTGATTATCATTCATCTGTTTTAAGAACAATTTAACTCTTTGATCAACCGGTTCAACTTTTTCCCCAAATTTTTCTGAAGTAAAATTAATTAGTGAATTAACTGATTTTTTACCGTCAATTAAAAGCCAAATAAATGAACCTATTTCATCTAAATCTATTTTATAAGTCACCTCTTTCTTGTTCTTAAAAAATAATTTATCAATAAAACCCTTTTTGCTGTTCTTAAATTTTAGGACAACAAAGTTATTGATAATCTCATGCTGAACTTTTCTAACCGGAATTAAATCATCAGAAATTAATTCAAGCAAATTAAGCTGAGGCATTTTCTAAACCGTGTCCTTTTGGTCCGGTTTCGGTTTTTCTTAACATAAATGCGAAGAAAAATCCTAAGAAACCTAGAACAGAGAAAATCCACATTCCTAATTCATATCCGGCTGGATTTGCTGCAGAAGCACCGGAATAATCATTTGCTGCACCAATCATCCAGTTAAATCCGGCTACACCAATCTGTTGAATTAATCCCATTAAAGCATAAGCAGTTCCAAGTTTTTTCTCATCAACAATGTATGCAACTGAGGGCCACATAATTGCTGGAATTAAGGAGAAAGAAATTCCCATTAAAACTATCGGTACATAAAGACTTATATCAGTATAAACCATCATTAAATAAACCGGAAGCAATAGAATTGATCCGACCATCATTAATAACGATCTCTTTCCTATTTTATCTACTAATAATCCAAATATTGGAGTAGCAATCATTGCCGATAAAGGTAGAACACTATTGAGGAATCCGGCAAATTCTCTTGAACTTCCATGAGCTTCTATAAAGAATTTAATTGCAAAACTTCTGAACGGAAATATTGCAGAGTAAAAAGTAACACAAAGTGCAACAATCAACCAAAATGATCTGCTGAATCCAAATAATTGCTTGAATACGAATTTATCCGTTTCACCCGCTTTACCTAAATCATATTTCTTTTCGGCAAAAGATTCTAAAACCCAGTATAAAACTCCACCAATAACGCATGCTAACCCAATAATTACTGCAAGAAATAATGGATCCTGCCAGTTGGTATAAAATGTACTACCCCAGCTTGGAGAATTGTCTGCTGCAACTGAACCTAATCTTGCAATAGTAAGATTAATACCAAAAGCAAAACTCAATTCTTTTCCTTTAAACCATTTTGCTAATGCTGTTGTAATTGCAACAATTAGCGGTTCTGCACCAATACCTAATAAAATTCTTCCGGCAAGCATAATATTTAGATCATCAGTTGCCCAAGTTAAAACTGCAGCAATTGAGCATAAAGTACCGAAGAATAAAGTTGATTTTTTTGTTCCATACTTATCAACTATAATTCCACCCAAAAGTAAAACAATAACTGCAGCAATACTGTAAACAGAATAAAGCTGACCAATATTTTCGTCTGAGAAATTAAGACTCTCTTTAAGCATATCTGCAATTGGGGCAATACTATCATAAACATAATAATTTCCGAACATTGCAAGACTAATAACAACAAGAACCATCCATCTAAAAAATGGTGAAGGCTGAGGTTTTGAATTAACTGCTGATGTACTCTCCATAATTCTCCCTATTTTTAGAATTTAAGTTTTAGCATACCAATGTGGCATATAGAAAAATCGTACTTAACTGGATCAATCGCATTAAATTTTTTAAGATTATTTGTAATTTCTTCTGCCATTTTCCATGATACATTTTTCAATTTTGTAAGTCTTAGTTCTTTACAAATTTTTGCAACATGTGTATCAACCGGAATAATCAAATCAGAAGTAGGAATTTCATTCCATAAGCCAAAATCAATTTTATCTTTTCTTACCATCCATCTCAAAAATAAATTCATCCTTTTAGCCGCACTCCCTTTTAACGGATCCGGAAACATAAATTTAATTCCGTTGCTAACTATTTTTTCTTCTGATGAATATTCAACTAAACTTGCACTGAAGTGATGAATTGAATCTTTTATTGATTCATTCTTTTTATAAATTGAATAGAAGTGATCTCTAAGTGATCCTTCTTTCTTTAAAACTTTTGATAAAGTATAAAATAGTTTTGTAATATCATCTGTTGAATAAAAACGGTGCTTTAAATCTTTGAAAAATTTTGAATCTCTTTTTTGATTATATGAAGAAACAAAATCATAAGGATTTTTCCCCATAATTAAATGGAGTTTATCTAATGATATTTTAATTTGTTTGATGCCGCCGTAAGCAAAAACTGAAGAAATAAATGCACTTAATTCAATATCATTACGATTACTAAAACGATGAGGAAATTCTATAGGATCGGGAGTTCCGTTCATTATATTAAATCGTTCATAATGATTTTCTAATTTTTCATGTAATGAAGAATTATATCGCATATTTTTCGTCAAGTTTCAGAATAATTACTTATGCTCTTTTAACTAAATCTATCATTTCTTTTACAGCTTGTTCAACTCCTACAAATATTGATCTTGCAATAACAGCCTGACCAATACTTACTTCATCAACATCTTTCAATTGAATAAATTCTTTCATGTTTAGGTAGTTTAGACCATGACCGGCATTAACTCCAAGTCCCAGTTTTTTAGCATGTTTAGCAGCTTGTCTTATTCTTTCAAGTTCATCAAAGCTTTCTTCTTCGGAAGATGCATTTGCATAAACACCGGTATGAATCTCAATAAAATCAGCATTAATTTCTGCAGCTGCATCAATTTGATTTAAATCCGGTTCGATAAAGAGAGAAACCGCAATATCAGATTCTTGAAGTCTCTCAATAGTATTTTTATAAAGTTCGATATTATCGATAACGTTTAAGCCTCCTTCTGTAGTAAGCTCTTGACGTTTTTCGGGAACTAAAGTGACAAGCTCGGGCTGAACATCTTTTGCAATTTCAATGATCTCATTTACGGCTGCCATTTCCAAATCTAATTTTGTTGTGATTAACTCACGGAGTAATCTTAAATCTCTTTCATTTATGTGTCTTCTATCTTCTCTAAGATGAACAACAATTCCATCAACTCCAAACTGCTCTGCCATTAGCGCATAAGTAACCGGATCAGGTTGTACTTCACCTCTTGCATTTCTTAATGTTGCAACATGATCTACATTTATACTGAATTTCATATTAATCCTCCAAAGAGTACATAATTAAATGATTGCAAAATATAATAAAATGGATATTTAGAATGGATTTTGTTTTAGAAAATTTAGAGGATTATGAAAATAAATAATGAATAGAAGCTGGGAGATAAACTAACTAATTAGATTTTACACGAACCAATGTTTTCAATATCATTTAGCTTATGAATGAAATCCAATCTAACACTGCATCCATCTGCTAATTTTACAAATTCTGCTTTATCTCTGGAATATATATCAAGTAAAATTCCTTCATACTTTTCCATGGATTGATTTTCATTTAAATATTCGAATAATACTTTTTCTTTAATTACAATTGCATTTTCAAGCTGATCATAAAAGCTGCAATTTATCGGGCTGTAATTCTGCATAAAACTAAACCATTTTTTATTCGTTTTTAAGATGCTTGCTATTTTCAAAAGATTCTGGATGAAACTAAAAAATTAAAATCCGGTTCCATGCAGACGGAACCGGATTTTACTAATACTAATTTATTTCAAGATTTGGAAATCTTCCCGGAGTATAAGGTGCACCGCTTTCTTTCAGCTTAATCTCAATTTCTTTTATTCTATCGGTTATAGTATTCAATTCATTTAATAGATTATTAAACTCTCCTGCTGCAGATTCATAAGCTTTCTTAAAAGTTGTAGTTGGAGCTGAAGTAGTTGACCACAATCCGTAAGTTACTAACTCAACTCTGCTTCTAATTGAAGTTGGAACTCCTCCTTCGTAAGCATTCTTTAAGTAATCCCCATTGAACTTTTTATTTAATTCTTTTAGATCGATTTCAGCTTTCAAGATATCATTATATAATTCCAAAGGAGCATTGCTGGTCTCGAACACTGCTTTTTTCAAATAATCTATTTTCTTAACAAGTTCATTTCTATGAGCATCAGCTCCGGTAATAGTTCTAGTTAACTCAGCTACCTTTTTATTGAATTTATCTAACTCAATTTTATCCTCAACTGGAATGGAAGATAAATTTAATGGTTTGCAGATAAATTCTTTAGGTTCAACAAGCTGTGTAAACTGACCATTTTCAAATTTTGAAAGAGAAACAAAATATTTACCCGGTGCAGCCATATATCCTTTATCAGGTTCGTTCCAAGGAACAGAATCATCAAAAGGAGTAAGTGAAATTGGAGAAAAAACATTATAACGGAAATCCCATACAATTCTGTTAACTCCTTTACTGATGCCCGATTTAATTTTTCTTATAGTATTTCCTTCTTCATCTGCTATGGTAAATAAAAGAAATGCTTCAGGCTCCTGCTGTTCTGCTTTTAATTGTTCATAAGAAGGATATTCTAAATCTTCACCTTTTTTCTGTTTCTTCTTTTCTTCTTCTCTTCTTTTTTCTTTAAGTGATTTAACTTCATCTTTTATGAAATAAGTAAATACTGCACCTACTTCGGGATTTGGTTCGGAATAAAAACTGCTTCCCATAAATCCAATTCCAGGAAATCCAAATGGAGTTGAAGGAATAAACATCAATGCATCTTTAATTGGGAATATTTCTGCATCTTTGGATAGAGTTGATTCATCCAAAAATCTTAATGGTGAGTAATCATCAAGAATAAAAACACTTCTGCCATAAGTAGATACAACCAAATCATTTTCTCTTGGTTGTATTGCAAGACTCATAACAGCAATTGTTGGTAATCCATTCTTCAATTGTATCCATTCTTTACCCCCATTCTTACTGAAGAATAAACCAAATTGAGTTCCAGTAAACAATAAATTCTTATCAATATGATCTTCAAGAATTGTGTATGTACTTCCAAAGTTTGGTAAGTTATTGCTTATTAAAAACCAAGTCTCTCCACCATCTTCCGTCTTATAAATGTAAGGTTTGTAATCCCCGCCAATAAAATTATGACAAGCAGCATACGCTATATTTTTATCAAAATGAGATGCTGCAATATGATGCACTCTTGAATAATCCGGTAATCCTTTTAAGGTTTCTGATTTATTCCAAGTATTACCGCCATCTTTTGTGTAATGAATTAATCCGTCTCCGGAACCGACAATTAAATAATTTTCATCAAGCGGAGATTCTGCAATAGCAGTTATATAGCCCATATTCCCTTTTGTTGACAGCTCATCAATACTCCAGCTTCTCCCCATTAATTTTTGAAAATTTTTGGGAACTCCTCTGGTTAAATCCGGACTAATAACCTGCCATGTACTTCCTTGATCATCAGTTCTGAAAAGTTTATTACCGCCAAAGTATAATCGTTTGTTATCGAACTTTGATATAAGAAGCGGAGAATCCCAATCAAATCTGTATGCAGTATCACCTAGTTCTTCGATAGGTTTTATGTATAATTTTTCGCCGCTCTTCTTATCAACTCTTGTTAAACCACCGTTTTGTGATTGAGCATAAACAATATTAGGATTTTTCCAATCGACTTGAGATTGGAATCCATCACCGGATAATGTGAATTCCCAATCTTGATTTGTAATTCCACCGGAACTTATTGTTCTTGATGGTCCTGTTAAGCTATTGTTATCTTGAGTTCCTAAATAAACATTATAGAAAGGTTCGTCATAATCAATCGCAATTTTATAAATCTCTGCAATTGGAATATTGCTCTTAAAATCCCAGTTCTTTCCTTGATCATAAGATTCATAAACACCTCCGTCACATCCTACAATTAAATGTTTATTGTTTTTGGGATTTATCCACATTCCATGATTATCGACATGCTTATGTTTTTCTCCCAAATTATTAAATGTTTTTCCACCATCTTCAGTAACTTGAAGAAAAACATCCATACTGTAAACTCTATCAATATCTTCTACATCACAAAATATTTTTTGGAAATAAAATTTGTAAGAAGATACATAAGAACTCTGCTTTGTCCAGCTGGCTCCTCTGTTGGTGCTCTTATAAAATCCTTCTCCACTTTTTGCTTCAATAACTGCATAAAGATAATCCGGATTAACAGGAGAAATATCAATTCCTATTCTTCCAACATCTCCGGCTGGAAGACCACCAGATAATTTTTCCCAAGTCTTTCCGGAATCTGTTGATTTATAAATCCCGCTTTCCGGTCCTCCGCTTACTCCAGTGTATTGATGTCTCATTCTTTGATGAGCAACAGCATAAAGAATATTTGAAAATCTAGGATCCATATGTACTTCATAAAATCCGGTGAATTCGCTTACTGAAAGAATATTTTCCCAAGTTTTTCCACCGTCTATTGATTTAAATATTCCTCTATCACCTCCGGATTTTCTCAACGAACCCATTGCAGCAGCATAAATTATATTTGGATCGTTTGGATCAATAGCTATTCCGCCGATATGCTCAGAGGTTTTTAAACCCATATTTTTCCAACTCAATCCGCCATCTTCCGATTTATAAATCCCATCACCGTAAGCAACATTATTATGATTACTATTTTCTCCTGTTCCAACCCAAACTACATTTGGATTAATCGGATCAATTTCAACAGAACCAATTGCATAAACTTTTTCTCTCTCAAAAACCGGAGAAAAAGTTGTTCCGTTGTTAGTTGTTTTCCATAATGAACCGCTGCCGGAAGCGATATAATATTCAGAGTAATTAAAAGGATTTACCGCAATATGACGAACTCTTCCGCCGGTTAGTGCCGGTCCTATCGGTCTGAATTTCAATCCGCTTAAAGATATGTTTTTAAGTGAATCTGCTTTTGATTTGTTTGTCTGCCCATTTAATGGTACGAAGGTAAGAATTAGAAATAAAATAATGAATAACTTGAATTGATTTTTCATTGAAATGATTTCTCACATTGTTTAATAAATTGTGAATTGATTCATAATAAATAAAAATACCAAAATTACATTACATTTTTATAAATGAATATTTGGACGAACTATTAAAAGATTGGTTTTGTAAAAGAGGCTGTTTTGAAAGGAAAAATTTATTTCAGTGCGGGAATAATTTAATACTCCCGCACATCAAGTTTATAAACTAATTAACTTCAACATCACCACCGGTAGTTTTAGCTTTTATCAAACTTCCGCCTCCGTTAACAGTTCCTTCCAAGTAATTAGATTTCATTTCTTTAATTTTTAAGCCGGATAAACCGCATTTAACTTTACCCCCGGTAGTATATAAATCTAAATCAGCTTTAACAGTGCCGGAAAATTTAATTTCAATATCTCCACCGTTTGAATATAATTCCATGCCGTTGTTTTCACCATTGTGATATACTTTAATATCTCCACCGCTGGTTTTTGCATTAACCTTTCCATTAGTTTTATTTAATTCAATGTCACCGCCGGAAGTTGCAGCTTCAACATTTCCCAAAGTTCCGGTTACTTTAATATCGCCGCCGGAAGTTGACAGATCTACATCACCTTTAAGATTAGAAATAGTAACATCACCACCGCTGGTTTTAGCATCGAGATTTCCGGATGCATCAAAAATTTCAATATCACCACCGCTGGTTTTTACTAATTTTTTACCATCAATCTTTTCAACTTTTATATCACCGCCGGAGGTCTTTAAATCTAATAAAAACTCTTTAGGTGCTTTAATTTCGTATTTTGTAGAAATGTTATTCCATCCCCATGATAAAGAACCTTTCTTTTCAGATTTAATAAATACTCCATCCGAAGTTTTTTCTAAAGTGAAATCTAATTTTTCCTGAGCATTATCATTTGCATAAACTTTAACGTGAACTTCATTTTTATCCCAAGCTGCAATGAGTATATCTCCCCCCAGAACTTCCATTCTCAGCGTTTCACCGCTATTTACATTGAAAGTTTTTTCTTTATATAACTCTTGACTTGCAGCTTGAATGGTTGTTAATCCCAATAATATTAATGAGATAATTAATGCTAGCTTAAATCCGCCTCTTGATATTTCGTTTTTCATTTTCCCTCCTAAAGGTTAAAACACTTTTCTATTTTAGATACTATTTATTTCAAAATAGTTACAAATGATTAGACTTTGTTAAAGAAAAAAAGTTGTATAAATTTATTTCATGAAATTGATTTCTTTTATTTATGTTTTTATCGGTGCCGGATTTGGAGGGAGTTTTAGATATTTTCTATCCAATTTTTTAGCAGAAAAAATTTCCGTTCTTTTTCCTTACGGAACTTTAGCCGCTAATTTTATAGGAAGTTTAATTATTGGGCTTTTCATTTTTAATTTTGCCGAAAAAGAACTTGTATCAAACAATTTAAGGTTATTAATTGCAATTGGTTTTTGCGGCGGATTAACAACTTTCTCCTCTTTTTCAATTGAAACTTTAAACTTATTCAGAGATTCTCAATATTTACTTGGATTTGTTAATATTGCTTTAAATCTTTTACTCAGTTTTATTGGTGTTTTATTAGGTTTCTTAATAGCTAAGTGATACTATGAAAATAAAAACTGATGCAAAATTATTAAGAATTTTTGTCGGTGAATCCGATAAAATAAATGCAATTCCGGTTTATGAAAAAATTGTTTTATTAGCTAAAAAAGAAGGACTTGCCGGTGCTTCAGTTTTTAAGGGAATTATGGGATTTGGCGGAAACAGCAGAATTCATTCCTCAAAAATATTGGCAATATCCGAAGACCTTCCCATTTTAATTGAAATTGTAGATAATGAAGAAAAAATAAAGATGTTCATTCCAAAAATTGAAGAAATCTTTGATAAATCTAAATCCGGTGGATTAATAACCTTAGAAAAAGCAGAAATTATAAAATACAGTTATTCAAAAAAGGATTAGTTCTGAAAACTCGTTTATTAATTACCATAATAATTTTTTCACTGTCAATTTTTAGTCAAGTAAAATATGACTTCAATAGAATTTTAAATGAATCGGATGATTTTCTAACTGCACCTAAAAACTGGGAAGGAAAAGATTTTTTAACTTTCGGAATTGTTCTTGCCGGTACTTATGCTTTGTTGAATGTTGATGAAGATATAAAAGATTATTCACAATCAATAAATAATCCGATTTTAGATGTTCCTATGTTTATGGGTACATTATTTGGTGAACCATACACTCCTTTAATAATTGGGGGCGGATTAATTTTAAGCGGTAATTCGGGAAATCAAAAAAACAAAAGAATCGGTTTTGAAATTTTACAGGCAAATCTTTATTCAGTTACAATTACTCAATTAAGTAAAATGTTATTAGGAAGAAGCAGACCATACAAAAATGAAGGTGCAGATAACTTCACTTTTTTTAGTTTGTTGGATGATGATTTTTGGTCAATGCCGTCAGGACATACAACAGTAGCATTTGCAACTTTTACTACTTTATCAGTTAATAGTGAAAATAAGGTGAATCAAGTTTTATATATGATACCAGCATTTTTAACCGGAATATCTAGAATTTATCACGATAAACATTGGTCATCTGATGTTTTTCTTGGAGCAGCAATTGGTTATTTTACGGCTAGATTTGTAAATAATCTTCACGATAATTTAGAAGTAAAAAATAATTTTGTCCAACCTCAAACCTCAAATATTTTCAAGATTTCACTTCCTTTATAAATAAAATCTCGCTTTAATTTATCTACTTTATTAAAATTTTTCATTTTCTAAAGTTGTTTAACTGATGCTTTTCTTAATACAATTGCCTTTATTTCTTTGTTTGAATCAATGTAACCGTGAATTTTATATTTTCCGGAATTAGTCATAATTTTTATTTCCTTTTCATTTAATCTCTTCCCCAATTCATTATAAAAAGGAATAGTTTTACCATCCAATGGAATTTGGTTTTCTAAAACAAAATTTTTATCCTTTACCAAAGTTAACCCATCAAGTCTTTCTGCTAATGGTATTGGTTTCTCATAAGAGTTACATCCTATACAAAGAATAAATAAGAAAGTATAAAATATTTTCCTAATCATTTTATTTGATATTTTTTTTTGGAAGAAATCGATAGCGGTACAAAAGATTTTATTAAGATAAAAAATTTACTTTCCTTTAACTAAAATAGTATCACAATCAGCTGCATTAATTCTGAACTTAAATATTCTTTGATATTCATCAGAATAATACCAATCATCAAAATCGGATTTATTTTGGAACTCAATAATTACTGTTCTTGAATAATTCCAATCCCCTTCTAAAATCAATGGATTCTTATCCAAAGCTAAATATCTGCCGTTGAATTTATCGAATACGTTATCCACTTCATCTAAATATTTTTGATATTCAGATTCATTGTTGATTTTAATATTTGCTATAAAATAATAACTCATATATATAAACTAAGCAGGTTCTTCATGACTCAAACAATGCAGAGTTCCTAAACCCCAAACTAAATCTACAGAATGAATTCCAATCACTTTTCTATCTGTAAATAATTCACTCAAAATATTTAAGGCAATTCTATCGTTCGGATCATTAAAAGTAGGAACTAATACAGCGTTGTTGCAGATATAGAAATTTGCATAACTTGCAGGTAATCTCATTCCCTCAAAGTAAACCGGACTTGGCATTGGAAGCGGAATTACTTCAAGTTTCTTCCCGCCGGGCATTTTTACATCTTGAAGTCTTTCAAAATTTTCTTCCAGATTTTTATAGTTTTCATCTTTGATGTTTTCTTCTTTACAAAGTACAACTGTATTCTGATTTACAAATCTGCATAAATCATCTACATGTCCATGAGTATCATCACCGGTAATTCCTTTATTCAGCCAAATTGTATTTTTGATTCCAAAATATTCTTTGAAAACTTTTTCATAATCTTTTTTTGTAAATCCGGGATTTCTAGTTTGAACTTTGTCATCAAGTAAACATTCTTCTGTTGTTAACAAAGAGCCTTTACCGTTATAATCAATTGCTCCTCCCTCTAAAACAACCGGTTTACTATTGTATTTTGCTTCAACCAATTCAACTTCTGCTGCATTTGCAATTACTTTAGGAATATGCTGATCTTTCTTCCAATTATCATATTTTGCCCAGCCGTTAAATTTGAATTTAACTGCTTGAACTTTATTTCCAACTTTAACAAATGCCGGAGAAGAATCACGCATCCAGCCTCTATCGGTTTCTTTTACTATAAAAGTAATATTTTTTAGATCAACATGAGCTCTGCTCAAATAATTTTTTACTTTCTGAATATCACTTTTTGATTGAACGATAATTCTAACTAATTCGCCCGGAACTATATTTTTTACAATTTCCGTATAGACCCAAGTAATAGGAGAAAATTTGTTAGGCCAATCTTCTTTTTGATGGGGCCAGCAAAGAATTGTTGATTTATGTTTTTCCCACTCAGCTGGAATTCTAATTTCACCACTCATTAATTTTCATCCCTAAATCTTTTTGTAATATCACCATAAGCATCAATTCTTCTATCTCTTAAGAAAGGCCAATTTCTTCTTATTGTTTCTATTTGATTTGTATCAATCTCTGCCAAAAGAATTTCTTCTTTATCTTCCGAAGCCTGTGCTAAAAAAACACCTTGCGGATCACAAATAAATGAAGAACCCCAAAATATTATTCCATCTTGTTCTTCAACAGTTTTTTCAAAACCGGTTCTATTAACAGAAGCAACATAAACTCCGTTTGCAATTGCATGAGAACGTTGAATTGTAATCCATGAATCCTGCTGAGCTTTACCATATCTTTCTTTTTCTGATGGATGCCATCCGATAGCAGTAGGATAAAATAAAACTTCAGCCCCTTTTAAAGCTGTTAATCTTGCTCCTTCAGGGTACCATTGATCCCAGCAGATTAAAGTACCGATTGTACCGAATTTTGTATCAAAAGATTTGAATCCTAGGTCACCGGGAGTAAAGTAATATTTTTCATAAAAAGCAGGATCATCTGGAATATGCATCTTTCTATAAGTACCTAAAATTTTCCCATCAGGATCTATTATTGCTGCACTGTTGTGATAAAGACCAAGCGCTCGCTTTTCAAATAATGGAACTACAATTGCTACATTATTTTTTTGAGCTGCTTTTTGAAACGCCTCAGTTGAAGGTCCAGGTATAGTTTCAGCAAGATCAAATAATTTTGAATCCTCTTTTTGACAAAAATACTGTGATCTGTATAGTTCTGGGAGACAAATAACATTAGCACCTTGTTTAGCAGCCTTTTCAACCCAATCAACAGTCTTCTTAGTATTCTCTTCTGCATCAGCAGTAAAAGCTAATTGCAGTAATCCTACATTAAATTTATGATTACTCATTTATTTTCACCTTTCATTTCATCGTTATTCTGAAATATAAAAATTCATTAAACCAATTAGAAATTTTGCAGTAACATCTATACAAATAAATTTCACTATTTATATTTCTTTTCAATTTCCTCAACTTTGTTTCTGCTGAAATCCGAAACTCCTACCATTAATCCGGCAGTAACTACAACAGCTCCAATAATTTGTGGAATAGTAACCTCCTTTCCGAAGAAGATCATTATAATCGGCAGAAATGCCAGCCACAAATTTGTATAAGGAACCCATAAATGAGCTGCATATTTAGAAAGTTTAAAGAAACCGAAACTATAAATGTATCCAGTTAAACCTGCTGCAACAACAAACAAAATAGGAATCCAGTTATCGGGAAATAAGTTCCCTGAAAAGAGTGTAAAGAATCTGTTGTATTCTGTTTTAGAAATTACTGTTTCTACTTTCTCTAATGTTTCTTCAGGTAAGTTAGATTTAATTACATACTCATTACCGGTTCTATCAAAGTTGTTCAACAAGAATTCTTTATCTGCATCATTTGTTTTTGCAAGAACTCTTTGTTCAAACTTAACAATTTCAACACTATCGGGAAGATTAGCTTTTGTTACTTGAGCAATAAACGGGAAAATTATTAACGCCAAAGAGATGAAAGTCATTTTCCAAATTTCTCTCCAAAATACCAAAGCATTTGGACCAACTCCCGGCAATGCTGTTTGAACAGTTTTGTTATTAAGTACTTGTTGAGAACAAAGACAGCAGTTAATGATTAATATCCAGATAATAGCATTTAAGTCTAATATTGTTTTAGGATCAGTATTATGCCCAAACATATAAGGCAAGTGTGGAACTGCAAGACCAATAACAACAAGAAATACACCAATCCAATGTTCTTTTCTCAAAGTAGAATTAAATAAAAACTTTCCGAAGAAAGGAAGAAAAGCCAAATAAATATTAACATAAGGAGCATAGATATGAGGAGAATAAAATCTTGGTAAATAAAAAAATCCGATGTTTTCAATCACACCAGTAAAAGCACATATTACAATTGTAATCATTGAGAGATAACCGGGATTAAAAAACTTCAGTTCTTTCCCCTTTTTAATCTCAACAGAAATTGCAATAGTAGCCCATAAAAGTTTAGAAATTTCTCTCCACCAAGTCATAACACCGGCAGAGACGCCAATCTGTTGATCACCAACATATTTGGGTTGATTACCCATCCAGTTTAAAATGTATTGACCACTTAAACCGCCGTTGATTATTGAAATCCACAATACTAATAGTAACCATTCCATATCAGTTCCAATAATTGTTAAAAATTTTAAATCAGAAGTTCAACTAACAAACAATGGACAAAAGTGTCAATATATTTATTTTATTTTTTAGATAAATCTAACTTGGGAAATAATGTAGTTTAGTTATTTGAGAGCCTTAATACTTATTGAATGCTCAAGTTATTGTTTGTAATTTTATCTTTACTTTTAATTAATTCTGAACGCAATGGAAAAGATCAAACTATTCTTTAAAACAACTTTACTTGGTGGAATATTAGTAATTCTACCAATATTCATTTTAATATTAGTCTTTAATTGGATATACAAATTTGTAATTGAACAAGTACGTCCATTAGTAGAAATGCTGGTTGAAACTGTAAGGCTTCATGAATTTGTTGCATCTATTCTTGCAATTGTAATCACTTTACTAGTCTGTTTTGCTGTTGGTTTAATTGTAAAAACCCGACTTGGGAAATTTACTTTTGAAATCTTCGAAAAGAATTTTTTACATAAACTACCGTTTTATAAAATTATTAAAGAGACAGTAATTCAATTAGTCGGCAGCGATAAAAACATATTTAAATCCGTAGCACTAGTAAATCTGTTTGGAAACGAAACTTTAGTAACTGCTTTTGTAACTGAAGAACATAAAGATGGATCTTTTACGATTTTTGTTCCTTCAGGTCCAGCACCAACAGCAGGATTTATCTATCATTTGAAAAAAGAATATGTACACGTACTTGATTATCCTGTAGAAAAAGGAATGAAGATAATATTTAGTCTGGGAGCCGGTTCCGATGAGCTTCTTACACTTTATAAAAACAGCAAAGTTAAAGGAAATGAATAAGGACGCAGTAATTAAATACTGCGCCCATAATTTGTTTTAATTTATTTGATTAATACCATTTTTTTGGTGCTTACAAATTTACCTGCTTCAATTCTATATAAATAAACACCGCTTGATAAATTATAATTATCGGTAGATAATTGATAACTATGGTTACCAGCTTCTTTTGTTTCGCTTACTAACAGTGCAATCTGATTACCAAGAATATCATACAGTTTTATTTTTACGAATTCAGCACTTGGCAGCGAATATTTAATAATTGTCGAAGGATTAAACGGATTCGGGTAATTCTGTTCAAGACCAAATTCAAGAGGAAGTTCAACTTTATTTTCAACAGAAGTAGTTCCGTCTCCCTTTTTAAATACTTGACCATTAGTTGTACCGGCAAATAAATCTGATGTAACATGATTTACAAGAAGTGTACTTACACCAAATCCATCCATACCAATAGATTCCCAAAGTAAGGATTGAATTTGATTACCTCCGTTTTTAACATTTGAATCAGTACCGGAACCAGCAAGTTTTTTAACTCCTCCATTCCAAGTTGTTAAATAAACATTATCACTTTGATCAATTGCAATAGAATAAACATAAAGATTCGGGAGATCATTACTTATATTGAACCAAGTCTCACCTAAATCATAACTTAACCAAGCCCCTTCTCCATAAGAACCGGCAAATAAATCTCCTTCGGAAGTTACACCCAAAGCCCAAATATGTTTTGCCTGGATATTTGTTGAAGTCCATTCAGAAGTACCGTTTAATAACTTGAAAACTCCACCTCCAAAAGTGCCGGCAAAGAGATCACCATTTTGATTAATTGCCAATGAATGAACTGCGTTAAATGTCAGACCATCATTAACTTCAGTAAATTCTTCATTGCCATTTAATTTTTGAAATACTCCGCCGCCCCAAACTCCGGCATAAATATGATCGTTACCAGCAACGGTTACTGCTCTTACATCTGAATCGGCAAGAGCTTCTAAAGTCCAACTATCGCCATTATTTTCAGAGGCAAAAAGACCTTTTTCAGTTGCTGCCCAAATTTTATTGTTAGAATTATCAATGGCAATTGACCAAATAAATCCAACTCCCATTCCATCATTTATCTTATTCCACTCTTCACCATTATTAGTAGAACTATAAATATTTCCACCCCAAGTTCCGGCGTACATAGTTCCATTATTAGCAGTTGCCATTGCCCAGATAATCTCATTTGAAGCAAAACTTCCTGATGCAATCCAGTCATCTTCTGTTGTTCCGGGATCACCGGCAGGATCATTGGTTACTTCTATTGTTAATTGTGCAAATGAATTGTTATTATCTGCATTGTTATCTAAAGAACTGCTTTCTAAAATTTCAGCAATATTATTGATTGTAGTTTTAGCTGGAATATTTCCGATAAATAAATTGTTGTTAATTTGTCCGGCTCCGGTCATACTTTTTGCAATTAATTGTCCACTGATTAAACCGGAAGGAAAATCAACATCAGCTTTTGGAGCTAATATTGATCCTCTAACATCAATATCACTTATTTTTAATTTTGTTGATTGATAAAAATTGTACAGAATATTGGTTTTATCGGTACCAATTATTTCTAATCCGCCGCTCCAATGAATATTATTTCCGTCAATATTTATTAAAGCAACCGAACCGTTTGGCACGTTGACAATAACTTCAACTGCTTCATCTAATTTAAGTCCATCAATCTTAAATACATTTAAGTATGGACCGGTTCCGTTTAAGAAAATTCTTAATCCATCATAAGTTACATCTGAAGTCTCATTTACCTCATATTCAGAAAGAGTAACAGACAGTGCATTTAAGTATGTAGCAGCATTTTCAAAATTAATTGGATAATCTTTTCTCAATTCCCCATCAATCGATGCTTGAGAAACTGGTAAATTGGTAGATCCGCCATAAGCAACATTACCATAATAAATTCTGCCGCTGGTAAAATAGAGGTCTCTTCCAACTACAAGAACATCTTGATTTGAGAAACTTTCATTAAGTACAAATCCAACTGAGTAATTGCTAATCGACATATCTCTGCCGACTGCAGCTTTCCCTTCAACATCTGAGGAAGGAGCTGTAAAATCTTTTAGGACAAACAGATTAAATTCTTTTGCAATTCCCAAATCAAATGTACTTACTTCACTTTTTGATGAGTTTACTTTTACATCAATTGTTAGTTGTTTGGATTGACCATTTGATAAATCACCTACATTCCATATTCCGGTTTCTGCATTATAAGCATTACTTGGATTTGAAGATACGTAATCTAAACCATCAACCAAAACATCAATAACTTTTACGTTGGAGGCTGCATCCGGTCCATCGTTGGTAATAGTAATAGAATAGGTTACAACATCTCCGTCATTTGGATTTTGATTGTTCACTGTTTTGGATATTCTTAAATCGCTGTTTCTTATAATTTCGATAATTCCGGCATCCCAAGTCAAATCAGTTTCTCCGGCCGATAATGTAGTACAGATAGTTCTTCCGGTTTCAGGATCAACATCAGAATCATTTTCCGAATTACCGGCATTTTTAATCGTAAATTCAAATCCTTCGGGGACTACAAACTCAAGTTTATAATCACCCGGAATTAATTCTGTAAATAAATAATTACCATTTTCATCTGTTGTTTGTACTGCAACGTAATTATTATCACAGTCAAACAATTTTATATTAACTCCCGCAACACCAGCTTCACCATCATCTTGAATACCATTTTTATTTTCATCAAGCCATACTTTATTACCAATCTCTGCAGGATCTTCACAAATAATTGTAGTGGACCAAGATGAAGTTTCAACGATCTCATCAAGTTCTTCACCATTTGCTAATTTTGGATATGCTGAGACAGAAGCTGTATTATTTATAACTTGATCACAAATCGGTTCATCTGGCTGAAAAGCAAATTCAAATGTCCATTCTTCTCCGGGCAGCAAGTTATCTTTGCTTCTAATTATATTATCACCTTGATTATTAATCAATGGATCAGACACAGAAACGCCATTTTCAAAAGGAACATCCCCTTCGTTTTTAACAACAAAACTATAAACTATATCTTCACCTTGTACTACAGATTCTGGACCCGATTTTTCAAATGAAACTCCAGTTTTATAAAATCCGAAATCAATTGATAAATCATCACCGCAATCAACAACAACTGCAGACGAATAATTTTCATCACCGTTGCTGTCAATATTTTCATCTGTACCGGAACTCTTTGTTGTTAAATTCCATCTAGTCTTGGTTGGATTTGCTGAATAAAATACTCCATTTTCGGCAAAGTTTTCATCCGAAATTTTTACTGTATAAGTTCCATTTGGAACTGCACTAAATTGATATAATCCGTTTTCATCAGTCACATCCGAAGCAATAATAGTACTGTTTTGATCTATCAATTCTACAATTACACCTTCAATTCCGGATTCACCATTATTTTGAATTCCATCTGCAGAGTTGTTATCATGCCATATAAAATTGCCAATTTTATTTTCACAATCTTGTCCGCCAAATTCACAGCTAGGACCATTGATTGTACAGTAAAAATTATTTGTACTTGCTTTAAATACAAGCTCAACCGGAACGGTATCGTAATGTCCATTAAGAGTGAAAATAAAAGTTTTACTGTCACCGTTTTTACCAACACCTACGTCAAACTTTAATCCATATACTCCTGTTCTCGGATCGGTATTAACTTCCCATTTATTATTCGGATAATTTGTACTTAAAACTTCATGCTCTTCACAAAGCGCAATTACCCAATGTGATAAATCTCTTGGAGCACCTTTTCCGGTTACTTTGTATTCCCAAGTTGATGTATTGTTACTATTAAGCGAAACACTTACTAATTCAAATTCGTATCCATCAAATAAAGAAATATTATTGTTCCCGTCTCCGTCACAATCTTCAGTATCCGAACCCCAATTTACATTTGCTTCTGCAAAAGCTTCTGCATTTGCCGGTGTTGCTAAAACTAACTGCTGACTGCCGGTCGGATCGTTATTTTTTACAAATCTGGTTCCTTGGGGAATTGCAATATCTGAATAAGCAGTTACAGTTGAAACACCGCCGCTGCTGCTGGTTAAACTAAACTGTGCAATCCCGTTTGAGTTTGTTGTTACAATATTACTGCTTAAATTTCCATTTGTTGTAGATAATCTAACTGCAGTATTTGGAACCGGATCACCATTTAAATCAAGAATTTCAACTTGGAATTGTGCAGTTTGATTTGTTTCTAAATTTTGAAAAGCCGGAGTAATTGTTATAGTTGATGGAGCTTGAAATCCACCGGCATTTTCTTCAGCATCAAGAATAATTTCTTCCGCTCTCTCTCTTATTTTTTTGTATTTGTTTGGAAGCGTATTGAAATCAACACCATCTGAAAAGTACCAAATTGCCATTTGTACTGCAGCCGGTTCTTCTTTCTCTTTTAATGAACCTTCATAAGGTAATTCATTGTAAGGATAGTAATTATTTAGAATATAAGTTATTTCCTCTGAGGTTGGTCCATAACTGGTATATGTAACATTCCAATCTAAATTTGTATAAACATCAATGCAGTAAAAATCAGCATCATCATCATCAAATTCACCATTTAAAGTTCCGGCAAAACCGCTGATTGATTCTCCGTTTGGGAGATAAAAACTTAAACTTGTTCCTTTACCGGTTCCGGAAATTTCAACGAAACTTCCGCCGTCTCTATTAACGGAATTTTCAATAACATATCTACCGATATTTTTCCCGTTTTGGGTTTGTGCATTGTAATTTCGATTTGCTAATGAAAGGACTAGAAGTAACAAGGTTAAAAAAGGTATAAGTTTTTTTTCCATTTATTCACCTTTTTATGAATTTTTATGATTTATGAAATACAGCAGTTTATTATCGAATTATTTTTAGATTTTTTAACAAGATAATTAAACATTAGATGTAATTTAATCTTTTTATTTTTCAGAAAGTGCATAAATGTGCAGAATTTATACAAATTTAATCACAGTTTAATATTGAAGATATTTTTGAGCTTCAATATATTCATTATTCAAAAATTTAAAGAAATGAAATGGTAAAAGTAATTTTTGTTTGTTTGGGAAATATCTGCCGATCCCCCAGCGGAGAAGCTGTAATGAATTCTTTAATTAAAAAAGAAGGACTTAAAGATAAAATAATTTGTGATTCAGCCGGAACAATTGCTTATCATGCCGGTGAAAAAGCCGATCCAAGAATGAGAAAACATGCTTCCAAAAGAGGTTATGATTTAACAAGTATTGCCCGAAAATTTACAACTGATGACTTTGAAGAGTTCGATTACATAATTGCTATGGATAAAAGTAATTATTCTGATTTACTTGCTTTAGATAAGGAAGGAATTTTTGTTGATAAAGTAAGTATGATGACTTCCTATTGTTCAATTTTTGATGATGAAGAAGTTCCCGATCCTTATTATGGCGGACCGCAAGGATTTGAACATGTTCTTGATTTACTTGAAGATGCATGTAATGGTTTATTACAAAAAATTAAGAATGAAAATCCGGAATTAAATAATAAGTGAAAAATTTAGAAGAAACATTAAATGAAAAAGTAACTTCTAATTCATTTTTGGGAGGAGGTTCAATTGCCGATTCACAAAAAATAAGGACTTCTTCCGGTAAAGAATATTTTGTCAAATCTTATTCTCAATCAAAAAGTAATATTCTTAAAAATGAAGTAAATGGGTTAATTGAAATTCAAAAATCCAAATCGATTAGAACACCGCAAATTATTTACTATGATGACAATATTTTAATTCTGGAATTCATAAAATCCGGAAGAAAAAACAAAAATTTTTCTGAATTGTTCGGTATTCAACTGACTGAAATGCACAGATTAAAATCTGATAAATTTGGATTTAATGAAAACAATTACATCGGTTCTAATCACCAGATTAATTTACCACTTTATTCAAATTGGACTGATTTTTACTGGGAGAATAGACTCCTTTACCAATTTAAACTTGCAGAAAAACATGGTTATGTTAATTCAGATTTCAGAAAATTGTTTAATCAATTTGAATCTGTTTACAGAAATATTATTGAAGGAACAGAAGAAGAACCAAGTCTGATACATGGTGATTTATGGGGAGGAAATTATTTAGTGGATGAATCTGGAAATCCCGTATTAATTGATCCAGCAGTATATTATGGACACAGAGAAGCAGAACTTGGAATGACAATCTTATTCGGCGGTTTTGATTCAGAGTTTTATTCTTCTTATAACGAAGCTTATCCCCTTTTTGACGGCTGGAAAGAGAGATTAGATATTTATAAACTTTATCATGTAATGAATCATTTAAATTTATTTGGAACAGGATACTTAAATCAAACCCTATCTATCATAAAAAGTTATTTATAAAACTTGCGTAGAAACTTACCTTATTTAACAAACCATTTTTATTTTTATACATCTAAATGAACGATAATTTAACATTGATTTCTTATCTTTACATTCTGTTAAATAAAGGAAAGCAATGGAAGTAAATATAGAACCTAAAAAAGATTATAATCCTGAGATGCATACTACCGAACATATATTAAATCAAACTATGGTTAGAATGTTTAATTGCGGCAGATCATTTAATGCACATATTGAGACAAAAAAATCAAAATGCGATTATAGATTGAATAGAGATTTAACAGAAGATGAAGTTACCGAAATTGAAAACCGAGTAAACAATGTTATTAATTCCAAGTTAGATGTTACAGAAGAATTTTATTCAATTGAAGAAGCGGATAAATTATTTGATACTTCAAAACTTCCTCATGATTCAGGTACAAAAATAAGAGTAATTAAAGTCGGCGATTATGATGCTTGCCCATGCAGAGGTTTTCATGTTTCCAACACAAATGAAATAGAAAAATTTAAAATCATCTCACACAATTTTAACGGTGAGTTTTTGAGAATAAGATTCAAATTAATATCAGATTAAATATGAACAAATCCAAATTTTTACTTATTACATTATCGGTATTGGTTTTATCATTAATTGTTATAGTATTACTGTATGAAAAAACTGATCCCGCTGCTTCTTTAAAATATAAGTTAAATGCTGAACAAATTAGACTAAGAGCAATTGAGCTGGCACCAGAGTTTGGAATTACAACTGAAAATTATGATATAATTCCAACCTTAAAAATTAATAAGGATTTGATTAAGACTGCACAAACAAAATTTGGAATTGAAAAATCGAATGAAGTGCTTGCAGATTATCCATTCGCTTATACTTGGGAAGTTAAATGGATAAAAATTGATGAACATATTGAAGAACGAAAAGGTCCTATTGTTGAGATTGATAACTCTAATAGAATTGCTGTTACATTTGATTTAAAAGGAAACCTAATCGGTTTAGAGAACAACAAAATTGACACGACGGAAATTTCTGCCCTATCCGAAAACGAAGGAATTGAACTCGTCAATAATTTTATTAATAAATATACTCCGATTAATGAAGCTAGAAGAGACTCATTATTCAAATCTGATAAAAGTGTAAGAAAAACAATTTCATTTAGTTTTAACAACGGCAATGCCAAATTAAATGAAATAGACAAAGATAATTCCGAAACCAGTTTTGATTACAGATTTGCTTTCTCTTTTACGGATTCGCTTTTAGGCAATAAGGGAAATATTAATGTTAATCTTTACGGCAACAGAATTGCTAAATTGACCATTGATATTGATATTCCCGAAGAAGAAAAGGTATCTGGTTATGATTTAATAACAAAAATATCAACAACAGTAATCATCGGATTTCTGATTTTATTTATAGCAGTAATTAGTTTTAAACGTATTAGAAATTATGAAGTAAATTTTAAAACATATATTCCCATTGCGGTAATTTCGGCAGTTGCATTAGGTTTGGAAATTTATCTTAGCTCAAATATTAGATTTAGATGGGAGCTTTTAATACCTATAATAATTGCACCGATTTTTTATTTCCTTTTTATGCTCTTTATTTGGCCCGTTAGTGATTCTTATATGCGTGAATACTGGAAAGATAAATCCATTACATTCGATCTGATAAGAAAAGGATTTACAGACCATAGTTTAGTTGCAAAATCAGTTTTAAGTGGAATTGCGGGAGGATTTACAATTCTAGCTTTTCACTCAATTTCTATTTTTGTTTTCGATAAATTTTTAGATATATATTCATTTCCGTTTGATTCAGATAATCCAATTATTAATTCCAGATACCCGGTTTTTCACTTATTTGCGAATACAACTTATGGTTTGTTAACTACTATTCCCTTAGTCTTATTAACTCTTCCTTCAATAATTAAAAGTAGAATAAACAATCAATGGCTGATTTTTGCTCTATTTGTTTTTGTTGGATTATTCGCAAAAGAAACAAAATTTTTCCCTTTTGAATTTGGAATAATTGTTAACCTATTAAGTTTTGCCGTACTCGGATTTTTATTCTTAAAGATTGATTTTCTTTCAGCATCAGCAGCACTTTTTACTTCTGCTTTTTTTGCTTCATTAATTGATTTGTACTTTATTGAAAATGCAAATCTTTTCGGAATTTACTTTTTCTTTGGACTCTTCTTTATCACCATAATGGCATTTTCTGTTACTTTATTTACAAAAGATAAATTAAGTGACTTTGATAAAATTTCTCCAACGTTCGTTAAGTATATTACTGAAAGACAAAGACTTCAGGGAGAACTTGAAGTTGCACGAAAAGTTCAAATGTCGTTTCTTCCTGCAGAAAATCCTAAATCAGAATATCTTGACATTGCTTCCAATTGTATTCCCGCTTTGGAAGTGGGCGGAGATTATTATGATTTTATAAAATTCTCCGAAAACAAACTTGGTGTTGTTATTGGCGATGTTAGTGGTAAAGGGACTAAGGCTGCTTTTTATATGACACTTACTAAAGGATTTTTGAAAGCTGTTTCTAAACACAGAGATGAACCATCAGAAATTCTTAATGAAATTAATGAAGTCTTTTACGAAAATGTTGAAAGAGGAAATTTCATTTCGATGGCATTTGCTCTTTTTGATATGGAAAACAAGATTGTTAAAATTGCAAGAGCCGGACACAATCCAATTTTAATTTTTGATTCTTCTTCAAATTCCATAAAACATATTCAATCTAAAGGAATTGCGATTGGTTTGGAAAAAGGAGAAGTTTTTGCTAAATCAATTAGAACAGAAGAACTAAAATATAATTCTAATGATATCTTTATTTTTTATACCGATGGTATACCGGAGGCAATGAATAAGAATAAAGCAGAATACGGAATGAAAAAATTTGAATCGGTGATTTTACAAAACAGCAATTTAAATTCTGTTGATCTTTCAAACAGCATTTATAAAGATGTAAGATCATTTACCAAAAACGTACCTCAAAGTGATGATATGACAAGTGTAATAGTAAGAATCAAATAAGAGATTTTATAAATTATTTTTTTTCTCTTTTGAAATATTCTGAACCATACTTTTTAAGATGAATTACACCCAGTGAAACTGCGGCTGCAGCTCCAACTCCGGCTAATACAGATTGAAATATTTGATTCCCTTTATTGCTGTTATACTTAAAGTTATACTGCTGATTAAGCGCATAATTTAAGTCAGATAATGATTCCGTTCCAATTTCTTTATTTTCTAAAATCATTAAATTGAGACTGCTGTTAAAATTTACCGGGATTATAAATTCTCTTAACTTGTAATCCAAATATGTAGTTGATTCAAATTTATAATCGGTAATATTTTTTAGTGAATCATTTTCCACCTGAGCAGACAAACTTGAAAAAGTAAATATGATACTTATTACCGCAAAAAATATTTTATTAATCATGGTTTTATTAAATCAATTAGATTAAAAAAGCAATATACATTAAAAAATTATTCTCTTCTTGTAGCCTTAATCCTAACATCAAATTTATTTGTAGTTTTATTAAGCGAAGTATTTACCTCCATTTTTACCTTAACAGTGTGAACACAATATGAATCAGTATTTAATGTATCAGAAGTATATCCCTCTTCTTTACAATTTCTAATCAAATTGGAAATTAATTTTTCAGCTCCTTGTTTACTTTCAAGTGAAAGGCATGCTTCAGCTTGAAAAACCCCTTTATCGTTAGAAACAAAAGCATAACGCGAATCCTGAGTTTTATAAAAAGTACAAATCATTGAAGGATTGGAATTATCTTGATAAGCTGGTTTTCCCATTCGTGCAGTAATTTCTTTAACAGAAAAACCGATAAAAGAATGCATATTAATTTCTTGCGCAATTATAGGTAAGCAAAATATTAATTGCAAAACAGCAAGAAGTTTGATGAAAGTTTTCATGTCACTTCTCCTCTTTTACTTTATAAATTATCTATGTGAAAAAATTTATAAACAGCTTAAAGAGGAAAATGAATAAAAGTATTAACAACAAAAAAATATCTGATAAGTATGTTTTAAATATGCAATTGTAAATAAGATTTGTCAAACTAAAAAAGGGACTCTTTACTAATTGAGTCCCTTTTTTTAACACATCAGCTTATAAAAATTATCTTCCTATTTCATCTAATTTTTCTTTTTTAGCCATTAATTCTTCTTGAGTTTCTTGGTTATTTTCATCTTGAATAATAGCTTCAGTAGGACAAGCAGCAATACACTGTGGTTCATCATAAAAACCAACACATTCAGTACATTTTTCAGGTACTATATATGTGTGTTCATCATTTAAAGTATCTTTTTCTTCACCGCCGTAATTATAAGTTTCGCCGGCACCGTAAATTGCATTATTTGGGCATTCAGCTTCGCAAGCATTGCAAGAAATGCAATCTTCTGTAATTATAACAGCCATTTTTATTACCTCTAGTATTTTTTGAATAATTAAAAGATTTATTCACTGTATGCAAATTAAATACCGAACTATTTTTTAGAGGTATATTTTTACAAATCCGCTAAACTATTTTTTACTAATTCTTTCAAGTCGACTATTAAAATACTTTAGTATGTAAAAGATTCTTTGAATATCGTTAATTTTTGATGATTTTTAATTCAATTGAATTTTAGGATATCGCCTCTATATTTTTTCTTTACTTAGAAATATTTTGAAAAAATTGAATAACCATTTACTTTATCAGCAAATAATTGAATCGGAAAACGAATAACAATTTCAAAAATGAGAAAAGTATCCGAAATAATATCAATTTTTAGATTTTATTTAATGCCAGCCGATAAAAAATGGCGGAATTAGTAAAATTAGACTAAGCGTAAAAAAAATTATTTCGAGTGGTATAATCCATTTTGCCCATTTTTCCCAAGGAATTTCAGCTAAAGTTAAAACACCCATTGTAACGGCAGAAGTTGGAATTATTAAGTTTGTAAATCCATCACCAAATTGAAATGCTAAAACAGCAGTTTGTCTTGATACTCCAACTAAATCACTTAATGGTGCCATAATCGGCATTGTTAAAGCAGCCTGTCCGCTTCCGGAAGGAACAAAAAAGTTAATTAATGTCTGAACAACAAGCATTGTTTGAGAAGAAACAATCGGATGAAATTCATCAACCATTGATGAAAGTGAAAATAAAATTGTATCAATTATTTTTCCATCGGTTGCAACAATTAAAATTGCTCTAGCTAAAGCAATTACCAGCGCAGTACCAATTAAATCTTTTGCACCGTTTACAAATGCATCGGTTATTTCTTGTACAGATAATTTTCCTAAAATTCCTACTACTATACCGGTTATTAGAAATACAGCACAAATTTCCTGAACAAACCATTGGTATTTTAAAACTCCAAAAACCAATACAATTAAGCCCAATAAAAATGCACCAAGCACAAGTTTATGCTGTTCATCAATTCCATCAAATTTTTCTAGTTTTTCTAAATGTAGATTCTTTCTTTTTAATTCATCTTTGGCAAAAGTAGGACTCAATTTGGGATTTGATTTTACCCTCTTAGCATATCTTGTAACAAATAAAATTGCTGTAGTAGTTATTATAAGCCAAACAACGATGCGATATTCAATACCGGAAAATAAAGGAACTTCTGCAATTCCTTGTGCAATTCCAATTGTAAAAGGATTTAAGAACGCTCCGGCAAAACCCGCACCAGCTCCAATAAAAGGAATAGCTACGCCGGTAATTGTATCATAACCCAGCATTAATGCCATCGGAACAAATACTAATATAAAAGGGATTATTTCTTCGCTCATTCCAAAGACTGCTCCCGCTAAAGAAAATAATGTCATAAAAATAGGAATTAAAAGAAGTCTTACAACCGAAGAACTTTTATGAGCTTTGGCAATTGCCAAAATTCCGGAATCAACAGCTTCGGTTTTTTGAAAAATTGAAAATGCTCCTCCAACTATTAAAACGAATCCAATTATTTCTGCAGCTGCAATAAATCCTCTAATTGGTGACATTAAAATATCGCCGAATCCTTGCGGGTTACTTTGTACATAAGAAAAAGTCTCAGGATCAACTATGCTTCTTCCGTTTTTTACGATTCTAATATATTCTCCGGAAGGCAGTATCCATGTTAATATTGCAACTACTACAACTAAAGATCCCATTATTAAAAAAGTATTTGGTGATTTTAATTTTTTAAGAAGCATAATAATTCCTTTTTGTAGAAAGTAAAAATTAACAATTCTTTTGCTAAGGTGTAAAATTTAGATTTAATTTTTATGTAAAAAAGTATATTTTCATTTTTTTTATATAGGAACTAAATAAAAAGGAAAAACAAAAATGAAGTACTTTTTAATACTTTTCTCTCTATTGGTTATAAGTGTCAATTCACAGGTAAAAAGTAACAAGACAAATTTAATAAACCTTTCTAAAGAAAAATCACATGAATTTAAGCTGAATAAGATGAAAGCTGATTCAATTGCAAATGCGCAGGGATTCTTCACAAAAAAAACTCTTTCTGATGGAACAGAATTAGAGTTGATGAGATTTGAAAATGGACTTCCAATTTTTTATTCTACTGATAACATAACTGCTGCCGCAACTTCTTCAACTGATAAAGTATGGGAAAATGGAGCAGGCGGTTACAATTTAAGCGGAGAAGGTATTAAACTAGCAGTATGGGACGGTGGAAATGTGAGAACTACTCATCAAGAATTTCAAGGACGTGCAGTTCAAAGAGACGGAAATAATGCATTAAGCGGTCATGCTACTCACGTTGCCGGAACAGTTGCTGCCGGCGGTATAAATCCTAGCGCTAAGGGTATGTCTTATAAAGCCGACTTAGATACTTACACTTGGAGCAATGATGAATCCGAAATGGCAAATGCCGCTGTTGCCGGATTACAGATTTCTAATCATTCATACGGAATTCCTTTGGGATGGGAATATAATTATTTTGATGATAATAGATGGGCATGGTTAGGCGATACTACTGTTAGTCAGACTGAAGATTATAGATTCGGATTATATTCTAACCAAACAAAAACTTGGGATCAAATTGCATACAATGCTCCATATTATTTAATAAACAGAAGTGCTGGAAATGAAAGAACTGAAACAGGTCCAGCAAATCCTAATACCGAATCTTATTGGATTTATAGTGGAAGCAGTTGGGCATTAACAACCGGTTATAGAATTCCGGATGGTGGTCAACTTGGATTCGATTGTATTCAAGAAGATAAAGTCGGTAAAAATATTTTAACCGTTGGTGCTGTTAATGACGCTCCGAATGGTTATTTAGATCCGAGCAGTGTAAGTATGACTACATTCAGCAGCTGGGGACCTACTGATGATGGAAGAATTAAACCTGATGTAGTTGCTAACGGTGCAGGATTAACTTCTACTTATTCAGGCTCAGATAATAATTACGAATCCTTGAGCGGAACTTCAATGTCAACTCCTGCTACAACAGGTTCATTAGGATTAGTTCTAGAACATTACAGAAATACTTATAGTCAAAATCCATTAGCCTCTACATTAAAAGGACTTGCAATTCATACTGCTGATGAAGCCGGAAATTCTGATGGTCCTGATTATATTTATGGCTGGGGATTGCTTAATACTTATAAGGCAGTTCAGCTTATCTCATATGATAATGCAATGGGACAAAATAATTTTATTAAGGAAGATAAAATTGATAATGGACAAGAATTAGAGTATTCTTTTGAAAGTAATGGCAACGAACCAATAAAAGTTACAATAGTTTGGACAGATGTACCGGGTGAACCTATTTCAAATCCGGGATTAAACAATAGAACTCCAATGCTGGTAAATGATCTTGATCTGAGAGTATTCTCTTCTACAAATGAAGAATTTATGCCATGGATTCTTGATCCGGATAATCCAACACAAGCTGCATCAAAAGGAGATAATATTAGAGATAATGTTGAACAAGTTTATATTTCTCAACCATCTGCCGGAACATATACGATAAAAGTAAATCATAAAAATAGTATTACCAATGATGAACAATACTTTTCTCTATTAATTTCAGGTGCAGCACTAAACGAGCCATTAGCATCAAACTTAGTTTCTCCAACTAATAATGAAGTTGATGTTGAATATATCAACTCAGTTTTTGAATGGGAAAGATCAGAACTTGCTCAAAACTATGTAATTCAGATTGCATCCGATGATCAATTCAATAATATAATTCTTGAAAATACTGTTGCATCAGTAAAAACAATAATAACAGAATTACCGGACTTCATAGAATTATTCTGGCGAGTGAAATCCAAGAATAACGGTGGAGAAAGTGGTTGGTCTGATGTTTATAAATTCAGAACTAAAATTGCTTTACCAAAAAATGTTGAATTAGTTAGTCCGGAAAGCAATGAAGAGAATATTCCATTAAATCAAGAATTCAAATGGAAAAAAGAATCAAGATCAGAAACATATACGATTGAAATAGCTAAAAATCTGTTATTTCTATCAACTTTAGAATCTGCTGATAATATTGTTGATACAACATTCAGTGCTAGTAACTTGCCGGATGGATCAAGATTATATTGGAGAGTAAGAGGAGTAAACTCTACCGGTGAAGGAAATAATAGTGTTGGAATTTTCTTTACAATGCTTCCAGCTCCCGATAACATAAATGCAGTTGAACAAACCGGTGATGTTTTGTTAACTTGGAAAGATAATAGTCAGAATGAAACTCAATTTGTAATTGAAAGAAAAGAAGGAAACGGAAGTTTTATTCCTATTGATACTGTTGCCAAGAATAGTGTTGAATATTTGGATACAAAAAGTTTTACGGATCCAAATTTAACATATAGAATATATGCTTCAAGTAATTATGCTCAGTCTGAATATAGTTCCGAAATCTCAATTGTTGTAACATCTGTTGAGAATGAAACCTCTTTACCAAAGCAGTATTCATTGATGCAGAACTATCCAAATCCGTTTAATCCATCAACAATAATAAAATACAATTTACCTAAAGAAAGTAATGTTTCTATTAAGATATACAATATTCTTGGTGAAGTTACAGCTAGGCTTGTTAATAACGAAGTAAAATCTATGGGTAATTATGAAGTCAATTTTAATGCAAAGAATTTGTCATCTGGAATTTATTTTTATGAGATAAATGCTTCTGCTGTTGATGGTTCAGAGAATTTTAATTCAATAAAAAAGATGTTGTTGATTAAGTAAACTATCACTTATAAGTAAAGTAGATTAGTTAAAGACTGATTAGTAAATTAATCAGTCTTTTTTTTATTCAAATTAAATGACATTTTATTCTTAATAAGAGATAACTTCACTAATTTTATTGTATAATTTTTTTTGAATTTTCAGAAAGACATTTTAATGTTTAAAAAGTTTGCACCATTTTTTGTAATAACTGCTGCAGTATTATGGGGAATAGATGGAATTGTTCTCCGTCCTACTTTATTTACTTTACCGGTAACACTTGTTGTATTTATTGAAAGTGCAATTGTGGCTTTAATCCTCTCCCCTTTTTTCATAAAGAAATTGAATGAAATAAAAATCCTTAGTAAAAAGGATTTGTTAGCATTCATTGGAGTTGCGCTCTTTGGAGGTGCAATCGGAACAATGGCAATTACTAAAGCATTGTTTTACGTCAACTTTGTAAATCTTTCAATCGTAATTTTAATTCAAAAATTGCAGCCGGTTTTTGCAATATTATTTGCATCAATTTTACTTAAGGAAAAGCTTACCACAAGATTCTTACTTTGGGCTGTGACTGCAATTTTAGGCGCTTTCATATTAACATTTGGATTTAATCTTCCAATTATAAATTCAGAAGATAAAACAGCACTTGCTGCATTTTTTGCAATTCTTGCATCTGTAAGTTTTGCTCTTTCAACAGTATTAAGCAAAAGAGCTTTAAGAAATGTAACTTTTGAAACCGGAACTTACCTTAGATTTTTAACTACTAGTATTATTATGTTGGTTTTTGTTTTAGTAAATTCAAGTTACAGCGAATTTAGTTCTATTAGTCATACCCAAATTATAATATTTTTAATTATTGCTTTTACAACCGGAGGTCCGGCAATCTTTCTTTATTACTATGGATTAAAGGAAGTTTCTGCATCGCACTCAACTATTTATGAATTGGCATTTCCTTTATCAGCTGTAATTTTGGAATATTTTATTCATGATAATATCTTGAATCTGGAACAATGGTTTGGAGCAATTATTTTAATGGTTAGTATTTTAAAGGTTACAACGTTTGACGAGAAGAGTTCTTCTTAAAAATTAATTCGTACATAGTTATAAAGCTCATCAGATAAAAAGAAAAATATAGCAATACTGCAGAAATGATTGTAAGGTATACAAAGTTTTCATGCACAAATCTGACCAGCCAGAGCGAACCAAATGTTACAGAGGTTGAAATAAATGGTTCAATAATAAAGAACATTTTAAGCTTTCCATTAATAATGGAATTGAAATAGAAAATCAATCCAAGTAAAATGAAAATAAATGAAAATCCGATTATGTGATTATGAGTTGTTAAAAGAAGTTCACCAATTGATTTAGGATAATTTTCGGGTATTTCAAATTCCTCTTCCGCTATATCTCCTTTATATCTTGAAACAGTTCCATCCGGAGTTAATTTTGTAGTTACTTGCAAATAAAAAACTCCAACTGTAACACCAACAGTTAAAGTGAATACAAATAAGAAAAGTATTTTCTTCAAATCATTATTCAGCTGATATAGTTTGTTATTCATAAATCATTTTTTATATGACTAAATAATATAGCAAGTTTTTTAATTCCCATAGAAACAGAATTTACAGAAATTGTTGCTCCTGAAATTGCAGAAATTTCATCACCTACTGAGTAACTTGATTTGTAATTTTTTCCTTTAAACTGACTTTGCCAATCCTCCGACGAAACAGCACCACCGTAAGGTTCTCTATACTTAAGAATTGCAGAAGATTTTATATCACCTTTCTTATCGAAAATTACCATAAAAGTAATTGGCATACTTTTGCCAAGAACATTATCTATAAATGCAAAACCTTCTTCCTTATCATCAATTTTAATTTTGTATACATAGATGTAATCTTGATAAAATCTCTGTCTTACTTCCAATTCAATTTTTTCTTTAAGCGATTTATTTAACTGGAATTTTTCAATTTCAATTTTAGGCGAATTATAGTTTTTATTAATAATTTCAAATGCTCTATCCTTAATGCCTGATGCATAAAGCAAACAGGCAAAAAGGAATAGAGAAAAAATAATTTTATTTTTATTCAATTTTCTTCCCTTTTATTAATAGAAGAAATAACCAAACCCAATATTCCAATAAGTATTTTTAACACTTGTAAGTTTATTTTTCTCTTGAGCGTAATCAAATTTTACAACAATTTCATCAAGAGGTTTAACTGATAAACCTACCATCCATTTGTTAAAATTGTATGCATCTTTGGCAACAAGATTATTTTTTACTGAAGCTGCAGTATTATAATTTGTATATCTTACAAAAGGAATAACTTTAGTTTCCCAGTCAAGTAATGAAGCGACATTATAGCCTAAATCAAAATAGTATCCGAATGATCTTTCCAGATCAATATCGCTGTATGAGATATTACCGATTTCAAATACTGAATAAATATTGTGTGCTTCATACTTAGCATGAAACTCTAAAAGATTCCAAGGAACAACAGTTGAATCTCCTCTTGCATTATTAAATGTAGCTGAAGCGCCGAATAATAATCCAGGTACATTACTGTAATCTAATCTAATATTATACATTAAATTATGACCGTCGCCATAATGACCATTATATCTTGCTCCTCTAATTCCGCTTTTAGCAGTTATACCATCGGCATCCATCCCTTCTAAAACAGAGAATTTATAATTCAATCCTTTATACATACCATAGATTCCAACGCCGTTTGCAGACCAAGTTGTAGGAATTATTAAGCTGTGATAAGTCGGTCTTTCAACGCCAAAAAATGTTGGTGGTTCATGAATTTCATTTACAATTCCGGCTGGAGTTAAAAGAATACCGGCTTGAAATCCTAGCCAGTCAGCATAATGAAAATTTATATAAGCTTGCTCTAAAGCTACTTTACCTTTATTTCCTTCTACAACATTATGTTCAACTTCAAACTCAGATTTAAAAGACCATTTATCATTCCATTGAAATCCGTAAAAAATTACAAATCTATGAAAATCAAATTTTTTGGTAGTTTGTCCGTTTTGCGGTTCAACAACGTTATAATGTAATTCACCATAACCTGATAAAGTTGATTTTCTTACAAAATCAAATTCATCTTGAGCGTTAACTTTCAATGAAAACAAAATAATAATAGACATTATAAGGATCTTACACATATTTATTTCACTCCAATTTAGTTTTTATGTGTTTCTATTTTTATTTAGACTAAATATAAATAAGATCATTAAAACTAACAAGTCTTTTTATCATTTTTAAATGAAGAAATCAAAAAAAAAGACATCTATTTAAACTGTCTTAGATGTCCTTAATGAATTACTTGGTAAAAATTATAATTTATTATTTGATTTCTGCTTTAGGAATAAAATTTAATGAAGCTGAATTTATGCAATATCTTAAGCCGGTAGGTTTGGGCCCGTCTGTAAAAACATGACCTAAATGACCACTGCAATTCGAACATAAAACTTCTGTTCTTATCATACCGTATGAAGTATCCCGTTCGTAAGCAATAGCTTCTTTATTAATTGGTTGAAAATAACTAGGCCAGCCGCTTCCGGAGTCATACTTGGTTTCTGAAGAAAAAAGATGTGAATTACAAGCTGCACAGGTATAAATCCCTTCTTCATGATGATCATAATACTTTCCGGTAAATGCTCTTTCGGTTCCTTTTTCAAACATGATACAATACTGCTCTTTTGATAATTCTTTTTTCCATTCTTCTTCTGTTTTATTAAGCTTTGTTAAGATTTTTTTCTTCTCAACATTTGCCGAATCTTGGTCGGAAGGTTTGTTATTAATCATACTGCTTCCCCTTTCAGAAAGATATAACGATGATATCAAAAATATTATAACAATAAATAAAAACGTAATTCTCATTTAAGTAAGACAAAAGGTCTGCTATTTTAGTTCCCTACTTAATTTTTCTTTCAGCCTCTTGAGCTTCACTTAAAGAACTAAAAAAACCAACTCTTACTCGGTTATAATTTGCCTTTTTGGAGGGAATATAAACTTCATGGATAAATGCATTAAATCCTTTATTGATCAGTTTTTGTACCTCATTTTTTGCTACAGAAGAAGTCTTCCATGAAGATATTTGCACTAAAAATAAATTTCCGTCAGTAAATATTGTATTAGTAACATTTTGTTCATTATCAATATTATATGTTTTTTCTTCCAAGGTTTGTTTGGGAGTTAGATCTGAAATACTTTCTTGCTGATTTTCACTTACTGGTACTTCAATCGGTTTTTCATCAATTACAGGTTCTGTATACGATTCAGGCTGTACTTCAGTAACTGAAGAAATTTGTTCCTTATTAATATTAACAGAATCATCTTTTGAATCTTCATCGGTTTCAAATTTTATTTCTGTTTTATCTTCAATCGAATTATCATATATTGAAGCGATGTCAGGAGGACTTGTATAAACAACCTTTCCGCTTTTGTTTATTCTATAAAAATCATTTCCCTTTTCTTGTTCTGAATCATTTACCAAAGTTTTCGAGCTATCCGGGTTACTAGTCTTTTCTGTCTGAGTGGTTGGTTTCTGCATAGAAGAAAAATCAACTTGTGAAGGACTGGATGTAATTTTTCCGTTATTAAGATATTCTTGAGCTTTCTCTAAAACAATTTCCATTCCGGATACATCATCTACATCAGATTGAAAATTACCGATTCCAAATCTGCTGTTTGAAGATTCGCTTACCATCGCTCCTTTATCATCATAATATATTGAACCAATTACCTGAAATTTTCTTGTAACCGGATTTATTAAAAACTGTGATTTAACACTTCTCGCTTTTGGTTGAAAAGGACTTAATTCTATTGGTTCACGATAGTAAATATTGGTCCAAGCAGAAATCTGATTATTCATCATTTTCAAAGTTGAAGTATCTAAGTAAACTATTCTATCATCTATATCCTGAATAATTACCCATTTTTTGTCAATTGTCTGCGACTGAAGAATTACTGTTAAAAGAACTATAAAGACTAATTTTATTTTCATAAGAATTTTATTTTCTGATTTTTATTTTGAAGTTTTAGTTAATAATAAATTCTACTGATTTAGAAACATTATCTATTCTAATTTATTAAAATAAAAACTAAGGTTAAAGGAATGATAAAAATCCTTTTTCAGAATTGTAATTTTATCAATGTGTTTAATAAGGATTGCTGCACTATTTCAGTATGGATTATTATTAAATCCGTTCTATGAGTTTAAAATTAGTTCATTATTCGTATTTATTATCTATTATGATTTTAGAAATAATAAAACCGCTATTAGGAGTTTTACTTGATTGATTTATTACCTTTAAGCTGGATTTATAATAGTGAGTCAAATCATACTCAAAAGATACAAATAAAAGATAATCTCTTTTGGATAACCTTTGCTGAGATTAATAACATCAAAGAATTTTTACATGAATTCTCAAACAGTTCCTATTCTTTTTTAATTAGAGGATGCGATCAAGAACAGTTTAATGACTTTAAAGACATTCTGCCTTATAAATTTTTCACCGGAAGCGAAGCACTTCTTAAAACTTCGTATCATCATTTTGAGAAAAAATCATTGAAAGAATTAATCAAACGAGGAAAGAAGAAATTAGATTTCATAGAAATTGATTTTGATAATGATTTCGGAATAAAATTAAAAACTTTTTTAAGCAAAACAAGAAATGGAAATAAACCTCAGCTTAAAAATTTGTTTAGAACCGAACCGGATTCTTCCCAGAGAATTTTTACAGCGATTGATAAAAATAGTAATTGGCAAGGACTTATAACTTTAACTAAAAATTCAGTGTGTAAATATCATTGTGAACTTTTGCTTAAAAATAAAAATGCCCCGCAAGGAACAATGGAATTTCTGCTCAAATCTATTTTTGATAAGTTATCACAAGAAGGAATAAGAGAATTAAGTTTAGGGGAAGTTCCTTTTTTCAACATTAATTCAGTAAATCTACATTCTCTTGAAAAGATTTTTCTTTTTGGGGGCAGAACAATAAACTTCGCATATAACTCCAAAGGATTGTATAATTTCAAAAATAAGTTTAATCCTTTTTGGAATGATTTATATATGATATCCAATAAAAGAATTCGATTAAATGATCTCTATCATTTAATGAGATTAACTAATTTAGATTCGCTTATAAAATGGCAGTTATTAAATATTTACTAAAAAGAATAACCTCTTAAAAATTCTTCGGTAGTCATTCTTTTTCTACCTTCCGGCTGAATTTCAAGAATTTTAATTGATGTATCAGAACATCCTATAAATATTTCTTTATTTGTCTGTTTAATTTCACCCGGATTTAGTTTCACATCTAAAGATATTTCAGTTTTATATACTTTGTAAAGTTTTTCATTATGGATAAAATATGCTCCGGGAAAAGGAGATAATCCTCTTACTAAATTGTGAACCTTAACAGCTTCAATATTCCAATTAATCTTGCAAATTTCTTTTGTTATTTTGGGAGCCGGTGTTGCAAGTGATTCATCCTGTTGAAAAGTATTAACCTCGCCGGAACTTATTAGATCAACTGTTTTGAGAACTAAATCGGCGCCGATTAAACTCATTCTATCATGAAGAGTTCCTAAATTATCGGCATCATTAATTTTCAATTTTTCCTGCAGAATCATATTTCCGGTATCTACTTTTTCTTGAAGGAAAAAAGTAGTTAGTCCCGTCTCTTTATCACCATTAATTAATGCCCATTGTATTGGAGCCGCTCCCCTATATTTGGGCAAAAGAGAACCGTGTAAATTAAATGAACCTAATTTCGGAATAGTAAAAACTGATTTTGGTAATATTCTGAAAGCGACTATAATAAATAAATCTGCGTTATAATTTTTAAGTTGCTCTTCAAATGTAATATCTTTCAGACTATCAGGTTGAAGAACGGGAATATTATTATCTATAGCATAATTTTTTACTGCAGTAAAACTAACTTTTCTTCCCCGCCCTCTTTCTTTATCGGGCGCAGTTACAACTGCTGCAATTTGATAATTGGATTTAACAAGTTTGTCTAATGCCGGAACTGCAAAATCGGGTGTACCAAAAAATATTATTTTCATTTTATTTATCAGTAATGGGATATGAAATATTCAAATCTCGGTTTAAAATTTTCTTCAAATGGCTCTGCAATTTTTTCTTTTCTTTATCATCAACTCTATCCGGAATCATTTTTCCAATTAAATGATCGTACTCATGCTGAATTACTCTGGCAAAAAAATCATCAGATTCAAAAATCTGTTCTTGTTCATTTGCATCAAGATATTTAATCCTTATGTATTCCGGTCTTTCAACATCTGCAGTTAATAATGGGAGACTAAGACAACCTTCTTCATAAAAAACTTGTTCATCAGATAATTCAACAAACTCCGGATTAATCATAACAAGCGGTTTAGTATCCTTAAAATCTTCCACCATTCTTAAATCAACAATAAATAATGATTTATCACTTCCAACTTGATTAGCAGCCAAACCAACACCATTAGCATTTTCCATGGTTTCAAACATATCTCTAATTAAAGTAATCAGTTTATCATCAACTTTGTCAACCTTTTTGGTTGTTTCCCTTAAGATTTTATCACCCCAAACAGTGATTGGTAATATTGACATTTATACTCCGATATTTTCTTCTTTTACATTTGGAGAAATTTCTTCTGCGCTTAAATCTTTGTAAACATTCACTTCAGAGGCAAAGAAAAGCATCCTAATTAATAGTCTAAAAATAATAAGGGTTTGCTGAAGAATAAAGGAAAGAATTAGAAAATAAAATGGTGCTTTGGGTATAGTTCCACTAACAATATTATAAATAACAGCACCAATTGCCCCAATTGAACCAACAATCAAAAATACTATTAGTACTTTAGAAAAATTGTTTTTTATAAAGATTATTGTCTGGCCGATTTTCTTAAAAGCTTGAGTATTATCATCTACGGCTAAGGTAACTTTAGAGTAATCGGAAATTATTATTATTATAAGGATTAAGAAGAGTAGAATAAAATATCGGATTGATCTTAAAACAAAATCCCACATAACATTTTCCGTTCCTTCAAATCCCCAAGTAATTAAATCTCCCAAAAGGTCATTAAAAAAAATCGCTATCGTAAAAAACAAAAGTGAAACAAGAAGAACTTTAGTAAATCTGAACCAATATTTAACACCGCCATAAAAGAAATCAACAGTATGATTTTTTTTTGGAGAATTAAAAATTGTAATTAATCCGCCGCTGAAAAAGGTTTGAATTAGTAAATAAATACCAACTACAATGTAAAACATATAAGGAAGTTCACCGATTGTAACTTGATTCATATTAAGGAATTGAATAAACCAAATATGATCGAAAATGAGTGATACCTTTTCTCCCAGCATTGAATCATTTAATTGTTTGCTTAAGAGATAGTAAATCGGCATACTTAAAACAAGTGAAGAAATAAAATTTAATCCCCACAGCAGAATAACAAATTTAAAATTGTAAAAAACTTGTCTGAATGATTCAGTTAATATGAGTTTTACATCTTTCATCATCCTATACTTCCCAAAACCATAAGTGCATTTTGAATCCAGAAAAACCAACGAATAGATAATGAAAGAGCGGGCCAAATATTAGATGAAACCTTTAAAGAGTTATTTGCATAATTATAATCAAATACATTTTTCCTAAAAGGATCAATTTCTACTCCATATAATTGACTTTCTGTTTTTACATCAAGATATTTTGTTCTAGAACTATCCTCCCACTTAAACCATAAAGAATCATTTTCTGTTACGACTAAAATATCATTATAAAATATTCCTTCTTCGTTTCTAACTAATTCAATTTTATAATTCAATGAATCGGTTTCTATAATTGACTTAACCGAGTAATCAAATCTCACATCATTATTATAAACACCATCAAAAAACCAATCCAATTTTTCGCTGCTATTCGACTTGATTAAATCAATTAAATCTCTTCCCTTTGGATGTTTGAACTTATACCTATTATAAAATTCACTTATTATTTGTAGAAATTCTCTTTCACCGATAATTCTTTCAAGACTTATAAACATTAATTCCGGTTTAGAATAATTAGTATTTCTGTATACTATTTTGGAATCGTGGATAAATGAAGAATCACTAATTTTTCCTTGAATTGGATTTGAATAGTAATTTATATATTGTCGATAAGCCGGTGCTTGTTTATACTTATCAATTGAATAGATCAATGGAATTTCATTATAGTTAAGAAGTTGAATACCAAAAACCGGGAAATAGCTTGCTAGTCTGAAGTTTATCAAAAGATCGGGATAATATTCTTCCATTATTTTGGTAGCAAAATAAGAAGCCAATCCTTCATCAATCCATCCTTCGTAAGTTTCATTATTGGCAATTATACCATGAAAATATTGATGAGCAAATTCATGTGCTACAAGTTTTTCTGGATAACCGACTTCAACCGGAGAAAATAAATCGGCACTAACGGTAAATAAAGTTGGATACTCCATTCCCCCGCTTTTTGAAGTTCTCGGAACATCAACTAAAGTCACCTTTTCATAAGGATATTCACCTACATACTTTTCAAAATACTCTAAACAATTTTTAACTGCGTTTGAATATCTGCTTAAATACTCTTCTCTTTCAGGCTGAATGAATAATTCTATTCTTATTTCTTTATTGCTTGACTTATAATAATCAGTTTCAGTTAAAATTGAATCAACTGCGAACCATGCGAAATCATGAATCCCTTTTTGAGTAAAGGTAAATGTATTAGTATCTTCACTTTTGCTTGATGATTCAAAGACTCCGGATGATCCAACAACAAAATTTTTAGGTACTGTTAACTCTGCATAATAATTTCCGAAATCAGCATAATAATTAGTATATGAATAATAAGGATTATTTAACCATTCCTCATTTTCAAAAACTGCTATCTTAGGAAACCACTGAGAAATGAAAAAGAAATTTCTACCTTCCGCATAACCAAATCTCTTTAACGAAAGCGGCACCTTCGTTTGGAATTCAAAATAAATTTCTATCGAATCATTTGGCATTATTTCAAAATCCAAATCAACACGAATAATAGTGCTGTCTTTAGAATTTCTGGATTTACTTATATCATACTCAAATTGATATTCTGTATGATTTATTTTTAGGGTTGAAATTTCAAGTGATGAGAGATGTTCATCTTTAAACTTATATCCTTTTGAAAATTCACTGCCTATTTTGTACCCGTTTGGATAAAGATGAAAAAACAATTTGTCAGTTTTGAAATCAGTTCTGTTGAACCATTTAATTTTTTGAGATGCCTTTATAATCTTCTCATTAATATCTAGTTCAGCATTTATTCTATATGAAGATACTTCTTCGTACGAATTAATAGATTCCTTATTAATTCCATCCACATATTGAACAGAATCTTTTTGTTTTGTAATATCTCCTTGAAGTTCAATTAACTCTTCATTTTGAGATAAAACCAACAAAGCAAAAACCAAAAACAATACAGATGAAATTATTTTATCCATAACATAAATTAATAAATTAATACTTTTTTATCTATTGAATGAAAAACTATAAAACAAAAAGCCTCCCGGGAAAAGGAGGCTTAATTGAGTAGGCTATTGAAATCAATTACTATTGAATTTCAATACTTTTGGGTTTAATTCCACTCTGTTTTGGGAGTAAAACTAATAACTGACCATTAGTTAGTTGTGCATCTATTTTGTCCAGATCAATTCCTTTTGAAAGTTTTAATTTTCTATAATAGTTTCCTATTTCAGATTCTTTCAACACATAATTTTTATTAATCAAATTATCATAATCGATTCTACCCATAATTACCAAATTTCCATCCTCAAGTTTTATTTTGAGATTTTCCCTTTCAACACCGGGCATTTTTGCAATTACAGTAAAATTATCATCAGATTCAAAAATGTCAATCGTCGGAGTTATCCATGTTTCATGCTCTAAAGCATAATCCCAACTATTAACTTTTTCATCGTCAGCACTTTTTAGATCAGTCATAAATTTCCCCATTATTTATCTTTATCATCATCAACTACTTCGTAACTTGCATCTTCAACATTTTTGTCATCTCCTTTAGAAGAACCTTCCTGCTTTGGTTCTTGCTGTGCACTTTGAGGTTCGTTTGTAGTTCCTTGAGCACCGGGTTGACTATAAATGTTCTGCGCTACGTCATTCCATGCTTTAGTTAAACTATCAGTTGCTGATTTAATTTTATCAGTATCGTTTGTTGATAAAGCATCTTCAACTTTTTTCATCTCACCTTCAATTCTACTCTTTGCATCTGCCGGAACTTTATCTTTAAGTTCTTCAAGCTGTTTTTTGGTTTGGAAAACTAAATTTTCAGCTTGATTTCTTGCATCAACTGCTTCTTTACGTTTTTTATCTTCTGCTGCATGAGATTTAGCATCATTTTTCATCTTTTCAATTTCTTGTTCACTCAATCCGCTTGAAGAAGTAATTCTGATATTCTGTTCTTTATTAGTCGCTTTATCTTTTGCTGATACATTCATAATACCATTAGCATCAATATCAAAAGTTACTTCAATTTGAGGAACTCCTCTTGGTGCTGGTGGAATTCCGTCTAAGTGAAATTTACCTAATGTTCTGTTATCAGCAGCCATTGGTCTTTCACCCTGTAGAACATGAATTTCAACAGAAGGCTGATTATCGGCAGCAGTTGAAAATACTTCACTCTTTTTGGTTGGAATAGTTGTATTGGCAGAAATTAATGTTGTCATTACACCGCCTAATGTTTCTATTCCTAATGATAAAGGAGTAACATCAAGAAGAAGTACATCTTTAACATCACCAGCTAAAACACCGCCTTGAATTGCAGCACCGATTGCTACAACTTCATCAGGATTAACACCTTTATGAGGTTCTTTTCCAAAAATTTGTTTTACTTTTTCTTGAACTTTTGGAACTCTTGTAGAGCCGCCGACTAAAATAACTTCATCAATTTGTGAAGGACTTACACCGGCTTCTTTAATTGCTGTTTCACAAGGTCTAACTGTTCTTTCAATTAAATCATCAATTAACTGCTCAAATTTTGAACGCGAAACGGTAATATTCAAATGTTTAGGTCCATCTTGAGTTGCAGTAATGAATGGTAGATTTACATCAGTAGATGAAGAAGATGATAATTCTATCTTAGCTTTTTCTGCAGCTTCCTTCAATCTTTGCAGAGCCATAGGATCTTTTCTTAAATCGATACTTTCCTGCTTTTTAAATTCATCAGCCAAATAATCAATTAATCTTTGATCAAAATCATCACCACCAAGATGACCATCACCATTTGAAGATTTTACTTCAAACACTCCATCACCTAATTGCAGAATAGAAATATCAAAAGTACCACCACCTAAGTCATAAACCGCAACAATCTGTTCTTTAGATTTTTTATCCAATCCATAAGCCAAAGCGGCTGCAGTCGGTTCATTAATAATTCTTTTAACTGTTAATCCCGCAATTTCACCTGCATCTTTTGTTGCTTGTCTTTGTGCATCATTAAAATAAGCCGGGACAGTAATAACCGCTTCTGTTACTTCTTGACCAAGATAATCTTCTGCTGTTTTTTTCATTTTTTGAAGAATCATTGCACTAACTTCTGGTGGAGAGTATAATCTATCTTCTATTTTAACTCTTGCAGAATTGTTGTCACCTCTTGTAACTTCGTAAGGAACTTCATTAATTTCTGTACTAACTTCATCAATTAAACGTCCCATAAATCTTTTTACAGAGAAAACTGTATTTTTAGGATTAGTTACAGCTTGTCTTTTTGCCGGCTGACCAACTAATCTTTCTCCGCTTTTTGTAAAACCAACTACGGATGGAGTTGTTCTTCCACCTTCTGAATTGGGAATTACAACAGGTTCATTTCCTTCCATCACAGCTACACAAGAATTGGTAGTACCTAAGTCAATTCCAATTATTTTACCCATTTCTTACCTCCTACTAATTTATTTTCTTTATTAATTCAAAAATTCTTTTACTTTATTTCAACAAATGATTCACTGAAATATTTTAATGCTTTTAACTATATTTGCAATTACAATTTTACTAATTACTTCGATTTTTTTGTCAGTATACATAATTACAATGATTATGCCATTAAAAATGATTTACGCTAAGTTGTTTGATTATAATACTTTACACTAATTTTGATATTAAAGAGTTTTTAGTTGCTGTCATATTTTACGTCATTGTGACTTATATTGAAATTTTTTCATTATCAGTATGACATTTTTACATAATTATATAAAAGGAAGAGCAAAGTGTTTAACATTGAGGAATTTGATATAAAACTTGATACAGATTATTTAGGTAGAAATTTCGTTTATGTAGAGGAAGTTGATTCTACAAATAAATTTTTACTGCAAACTAAAGAGTATCAAGAGAATGGAACAGTTTTACTTGCCGAAAATCAAACTGATGGACGAGGCAGATTAAACAGAACTTGGCTTAGCAATAAAGAGCAAAATCTAACTTTTTCTATTCTATTAAATGAAGGGATAAATCCATCATTAATAAACATTATTAATTTAGCTTCTTCTTTGGCAGTAGCTCAATCAATTGAAAATCTTTATCAATTACATGTAGAATTAAAATGGCCGAACGACGTATTAATAAATAAGAAGAAAACAGCCGGAATTTTACTTGAGTCTTCTTCTAAAGGGAATAAAATTGAAAGAGTAGTAATTGGTATAGGACTAAATGTTAATCAGCCAAACTTTACAGGTAAATATAATATTCCTCCAACTTCAATCAGATTAGAATTTAAAAAGGTTGTGAGTAGAGAAAGATTATTAAGCGAACTATTAAATAATTTGGAAGAGTTATTTACAGCAGTGGAGCATGCTCCGGATAAAGTACTAAATGATTGGAAGAATCGCTGCAAATTGATTGGTGAAAAAATTAAAATAATTTCCGGAGAAGAAACTAAATTTGGAATTTTTGAAGATATTGATGAAAATGGCTTCCTAATTCTAAAAACCCAAAGTACAAAAGAAAAAATTCATTTTGGTGATGTGAGTTTAAGATAAATGTTTGCAGCTTTAGATATCGGTAATAGTTATATTAAAATACAACTATTTAGCGCGGATAAATTAATAAACTACTATAAATTTTCACATGATGAAATTGGCAAAATTTCAGAATTATTTCCAATTTCAACTGCTGCTCTTTCATCTGTGGTACCGCATATTACACACAAAGTAATTGAAATTTTCAAAAAAATTAACGTGCTCCCCTTTGTTATTTCTTCCGGGATAAAATTAAATTTCAAAAATTTATATAAAACCCCAAATACTTTAGGAGCAGACAGAATTTGTAATATCGCGGGAGCACAGACTATTGGGAGCACGGTAAAACCCAAATTAGTAATTGATTTTGGTACAGCCACAAATCTCAATTATATTAATGAGAATAATGAGTTTTTAGGAGGTGTTATTTGTCCCGGAATTGCTACCATGAAATTTTCTTTATTAGCAAAGACTTCTCAATTAATTGATGTGGAATTTGATAATAGTATTGTTCCTTTAGGTAAATCAACTTCTGAATGTATTCAAAGTGGTATAATATATTCACAAAAAGGATTAATTCAAGAATTTATAAAAAGCCTAGGGATAAACTTAAATGACTTGGAAATATTTATCACCGGTGGTTTTTCAAATATAATGAAGGATTACTTGGAATTTAATTTTATTCATGAAAACAAATTATCCTTAATTGGAATAAAAAAATTGTACGAGTTAAACAATTAATGAAAGTATATTTTGACAATGCAGCTACAACTCAAATACATCCAAAAGTATTTGAAGCAATGATCCCTTATTTAAAGGAAGAATTTGGAAATCCCTCTTCAATACATTCCTACGGAAGAAAAATTAGAGTAGCTATTGAGGAAGCAAGAGAAACTGCTGCGGAATCGATCAATGCAAATCCAAGCGAAATTTATTTTGTAAGCAACGGAACCGAAGCTAATAATTTCCCTTTGTTTGGTATTGCTAAAACTGAGTTTAATGAATCTGGCAGAAATCATATTATTTCAAGTAAAGTTGAACATAAATGTATATTGGAACCCTTGGAAGAATTGGAAAAATCGGGATACGAAATACAACTTATAAATTCAGTGAATTTTGGCAAAGTTGATTCAGAGGAATTAATAAAAGCAATTAAACCCAATACTTCCCTAATTTCTTTAATTCATATAAATAATGAAACCGGTGCAATTAATGATTTAAAGAGAATTTCAAGTTTATTGAAAGGTAAATCAATTTATCTGCATACAGATGCAGTACAGAGTTTTGGTAAAACTAAAATTGATGTAAAAGAATTGGGAGTTGATTCGTTAAGTATTTCGGGTCATAAAATATATGGTCCTAAAGGGATTGGATTTGTTTATGTGAAAAGCGGAACTCCCCTTTCGCCTCAAATATTTGGCGGATCACAGGAAAGAAATCGCAGAGGAGGAACAGAAAATCCCGCTGCAATTATTGGTTTAGCCGAAGCGATTAAAATATCTCAAATAGAATTAGAGAACAATTATCAAAAAGTTTCTGAAATTAAAAGACACTTTGTTAACGAATTAAAATTATTGGATGATAAAAATCTGATAATAAATTCAGATGAATTTTGTTCACCTTATATTCTAAGTTTAACCTTCAGTTCAAAAAAATTTAAGAACGATGCCGAGTCATTTTTGATGTATCTTGATATAAATGGTATTGCTGCTTCAAATGGAGCCGCTTGCACCTCCGGAACATTAAAACCTTCACATGTAATTTTAGGAATCGGGAAATCAGTTGAAGACGCCAACGGAACTATTAGATTTTCCTTTAATCCTAATAATACTATTGAGGAAGTTGATTATACTATGGAAGTGATTAGAAAAATGACTCAGCGGTTTGTTAATTAATTTGGATCAACAGATTATCGATTAATCTGGTTCTGCCTATTCTGCATGCAATAAGTACAAAATAAGATTTTCCTTTTTCAAACAAATTAACTTTACTAAATGAATCAGATTCAACTGCTTGAATATAATCCAGATAAGCAGTTTCAGCTTGACTTATAACTCCAATCATTTTTTCTTTGATTACATTAAAATCTCTTTCACCTTTTTTTATTAAATCTTCGGCAAGGTATAAAGATTTAGATAAAACTAATGCATCTTCTCTTTCTTTTTGATTTAAGTATACATTTCGAGAACTCATTGCAAGTCCATCTTTTTCACGAACAATTGGAGCAATTTCTATTTCGATATCAAAATGGAGATCACTAGTCATTTTCCTTATTACGGAAGCCTGCTGAGCATCTTTCTGTCCGAAAACTGAATAATGAGGTTTTACGATATTAAAGAGAATTGATACTATAGTAGTTACACCTTTGAAGTGATTTGGACGGGATTCTCCTTCAAGTACTTTTGTAATTTCTCCCACTTCAACAAATGTTGAAAATCCTTCAGGGTAAATTTCATCCTTATCAGGATAAAATAAGAAATCAACATTTTCTTGATTAAGCAGCATTTCATCTCGCTCAAAATCGCGGGGGTATTTATCTAAATCTTCTGTAGGAGCGAATTGAGTAGGATTTACAAAAATTGAAACAACTGTAATATCAGAATTTTCTTTACTTTTTCTAACTAAGGATAAATGACCTTCATGTAAATATCCCATTGTGGGAACAAAACCAATTTTTTTACCATCCAGTCTTAACTGTCCGGAAATTAAATGCATTTCCTTTACAGACTTTACAACTTTCATTGATGCATATATTTAATTAACTGGCTGATTTTATGTCTCAATTCTTTACGATGTACAACTAAATCTACAAATCCTTTTTCAAGTAAAAATTCTGATCTTTGAAATCCTTGCGGTAAATCTTTTCCGATTGTTTCTTTTATAACCCTCGGACCGGCAAATCCAATCAGTGCTTTTGGTTCGGCTATATTAATATCACCAAGCATAGCATAACTAGCTGTCGTTCCTCCGGTTGTCGGATCAGTCATTATTGAAATATAAGGAAGGTTTGCGTCTGCTAATCTGGCTAATCTTGAACTAGTTTTTGCCATCTGCATTAATGATAAAGCTCCTTCCATCATTCTTGCACCGCCGCTTTGAGAGATTATTACCATCGGAATTTTTTGTTCATATGCTCTATCAATTGCTCTTGCAAGCTTTTCACCAACAACAGAACCCATACTGCCGCCGATAAATTTAAAGTCCATACAGCCGAAAGAAACTTTTACATCATTTATTTTTCCTATTCCGGTTCTAACAGCATCATACATACCGGACTTTTTAATGGTCTCGTTAATTCTATCTTTATACTTTTTTGTATCGGTAAATTCTAAAGGATCACCCGATTTCATTTTTTTATCATATTCTTTGAAGGATCCATCATCAAATAAAAATGAAATATAAGCATCACTGCCGATTCTAAAATGATAATCACACTTATGACATACCCATAAATTTAATTCATGCTGCTTAACATGAATTATTTCATCACATTCAGGACATTTAACCCACTGTCCGTCCGGTATTTCTCTTTTTTGACTATCGGGTGAAATATTTTGTTTGGATCTTTTAAACCATCCCATTTATGTATCTCTTTTTTTTACATTAACAAATAGTGTTATTGTTTGTTGACCTAAATCCGGCTCATTAGTATAAAGAGTAACCGTTCTTGTAAACTTCCCTACTCTGTCGGATGTATCGAGTTCAATTTTAATTTTGCCGGTTTCTCCCGGTTTAAGTTTTTTACTGGAAAGTAACGCAGCAGTACAACCGCATGATGATTTTACATCTTTTACAACTAGTTCATCCTTACCAACATTTTTAAAGTCAACATCTAATTCTAAAACTTTGCCTTCGCTTACAGTCCCAAAATCATGTTGAGTTCTGGATAATTTCATTCTTGGCTGTTCAGTAACTTTTTTAGATTGATCAACAAGAATATTGGTTGTAAAAGTAAGCCTAATTTCTTTATTCTCAGGATCATTTGTAGTTAAATAAACGTGTTTACGCTGTTGTCCTTTTCTTTTTGCGGAATTAAATTCGACTTTTACTCCTGTAGATTCACCCGGCTTTAATTCTTTCTTATCGGGCAAAGCAGCAGTGCAGCCGCATGAAGACTTAACATCTTTAATCACTAAAAGATCGTCACCGGTATTATAAATTGTAAAGGTATGTTTTACAACATCTCCTTCATTTATATCACCAAAATCAAATGATTTTTCCGGTACAGAAAGTTTCGGACCTACAACTTGTCCATTTATAGTTACAAAAAGAAACGAAAGTAAAAAAAGCATTTTTGTCATTGTTTTATCCTCGCTACAAATTTTTTGATGTAGTTTGGTTCTAAATAATCGTAGTCAAAAGTTAATAAATCCTTCCCAAATAAATAAGCCCATTTTGCTATAAACATTGATGAAGGAATAGAAACCAAACTTGATTTATTTTTATAATCACCAAATACTAATTTGGAATTATCTTCAATAATAAAATCTTCTCTTGATATAAGTTCCAAATCGTTTTTAATTTTATAATTATTTTCTCCGTCGGAAATAAAATCAGATTTATAAAGTTCATCTCTATTTACCGAATTACAGATTGTAAATTCTGTGCTTTTAGAAAGATAATTACTTATTTGAAGAGCTAATGCTTCAAAAGTAGGAACAGGAATAATGGGAATTTTTCTACCGAATGCCAATCCCTTTGCAGCAGAAACCCCAATTCTTAGTCCGGTAAAAGAACCGGGACCAATAGATACTGCTATTGCTTTAATCTGATCAAACGAATATTCTAATGATTCCAAAGTTTTGTTTATTAATTCAAAAAGTTTTTCCGAATGAATATTTTTTTGATTGACTGAAAACTCGGAATATAAGTTATCGCTTATGTATAATGATACCGAACAAATTCTAGAACTAGTTTCAATTGCTAAAATCGGAAGAAATTCATCCATGCTTTGTAATTCCAAATTTTCTTTTTGATTCACCAAGATTCTCAATTCTTATTTCTATAAAATTTTTAGGTAATGCTTCCGAAAACAATTCTCCCCATTCAATAAAAAATATTGAATCAAAATCATTTAAATAATCTTGAAACCCAATATCATCTAATTCATTTTTGTTTTTTAATCTGTAAAAATCAAAATGGTAAAATTTGTTATCTTTTCCATATTCATTAACAATTGCAAAACTTGGAGAAGTAACATTATTAATTCCAAACTGAAATAAAACTTCCTTTACAAAAAAAGTTTTTCCGGAACCTAAATTTCCATTTAAAACAATCAAATCTCCGGCAGAGATATTTTTTGCAAATTCAATTGCTAGTTCTTTGGTATCCTCAATATTCAAACATATTTTTTCGTAAGGAAATTTCAATTAGGCTTTACTCTCCATAGTAATAATCGGCAGAATCATTTCTTCCAGACTAATACCGCCATGTTGAAACGTATCTTTATACTGACTTAAATATTTATGATAATCAGTAGGATAAACAAAATAGTAATCTTCCTTACTAATAATGTAACTTATAGTTACACCTCTTTCCGGAAGTTTATATTCTTTAGGATTTTTTATGAATACGGCATGTTTATCGTCAACCTTTAAATTTCTTCCATATTTAAAACGAAGATTAGTTGAAGCTTCTCTATCACCTAGTACTTTTGCACCTCTTAAAGTTCTTATGCTGCCGTGATCAGTTGTAACTATAACTTTTGCATTTTTCATTTGAGCAATAACTTTGAACATACCTAAAAGAGATGAATGCTTGAACCAGCTTTCTGTTAATGATCTAAAAGCTGATTCATCCGGCGCAATTTCTTTTAGTAAATCAGAATCTGATCTTCCATGAGCAATCATATCCAAAAAATTTACAACTACAGCCATTAAGTGAGTTTTACTATGTGACTTTATATTCTGCTCAAATGATCTTCCAACTTCAGGATCAATAATCTTCATGTACTTCATTTCATTTTTTAATTTTACTTTATTTCTATCAAGTAATAATTGAAGTAATTCTTTTTCATATTTATTTTGACTTCTTTCATCATCTTTTCCTTTCCAAAGAAGCGGATAATACTTTTCAATTTCTGATGGAAATAATCCGGCAAAAAGTGAATTTCTTGCATAAGGAGTAGCAGTTGGAAGAATTGAATAGTAATAATCTTTTGAAATAGAATAATAATCTCTTAGATATTTTTCCATCACCATCCATTGATCTAATCTTAGGCAGTCTAAAACAAAATAGAAAATTGGTCCTTCACTATTTTTTAATTTAGGCAGCACATAATTTTCGGTTATTTCGGTTGTTAAAACAGGAGTGTCTTCATATCCTAGATTATTGACCCAATTTTTATAATTCTTTTCAACAAATTTGCTGAACTCTTGATTGCACTCTCTTTTTTGATCAATTAGGGTTTGTCTTAAATCTACTTCCGGATGTCTGTCAAGTTCTAAATCCCAGTTAACAAGTTTAAGATAAATATCAATCCATTCATTCCAAGTCGGATTTTCTAAAAGTCTTCTAGAAATCTGATTGAAATCCTGTAGATAATCTTTTGCAACATATTCATTAGATATTTTTTTTCTTTCAAGAATTTTTTTACAAACCATTAATATTTGTGAAGGAACAACCGGTTTTATTAGATAATCATTTATCTTACTTCCTATTGCTTCATTCATCAATGATTCTTCTTCACTTTTGGTAACCATTACAACCGGAATATTAGGTTTGATTTCTTTAATAATTTGAAGAGTTTCTAATCCACCTAAACCAGGCATCATTTCATCAAGAAAAATCAAATCAAAATTTTTATTTTTTACTTCTTCAATTGCATCTTCGCCATTAGTAACTGTTGATACATCATAACCTTTTTCGGTAAGAAAAATCACATGTGATCTAAGCAAATCAATTTGATCATCAACCCAAAGAATTTGGTAACTCATTTAAACTCCGTTTCTAAAATATAGATTCTATTGAATAGAAATATTTACATCCAATCCGGCTTCGTTGGTAGTAGTTGGGGGAATTCTTGCAGCCCCTTCAGGTTCTACAGAAGTTCTTTTATAGAATAATGAAAGAGTAACGCGAGAACTCATAACATATTTTATTCTAGGTTCAATTGTTGTTCTTGTAGTACCATCCTGCGGTTTTCCTTCTTCGTTAAAATTTTCACCCATTTCAAAAATAACAGAAGAATTCTGTCCGCTTGTGTAAGAGAAGGATATTTCCAAATCATTTTTAAGGGAAAGACCAAATAAAGGAATTTCAAAACCGCTCTTTGAAAAACTTGCAGATATATTAATATCCTTTGAAAAAGATTCGGTTACATTTCTGGTAGTTACACCAAGATCATAACTTGTTTTTGTAGAATATTTAACCGAACCGGTTAAGTTTCCGCCCCACAATTTTCCAAAGGTTAAATTCAATCCAACAAGAGGAGCAAAGCCATAATTAATTCTTTGTGTTTGAATTTCCTGAACTCCATCGGTTGTAATTTTCCAACCTTCACTATAAGAAGAATTATAAGCATGAGATAAAGAAACTCTATCTGCAATACCGCTGAATAAAGGAATTTTTTCCAATCCATTCCAATTTATTCTCCAATTTGGTCTTGGAATATATTTGGTTACATCAGCAAGAATTGGAATTCTTGAAAGCCAGTTTATTGATTCAAAACCATCAACAAACGCCTGACTTAAATTCTCAGTTGGATTTGCAGAATTAGGATTATATAAAGAATTAACTTTAGTGATGCCGGCATCATTAAATACATCGAATAAAATAAACTTCGGTAAGGTTAAAAATGATCTGTCAATTGTTCCGGTTGCAGTTACATTAGTAACGAATGCGTTTCCTAAAGAATCAGTTTGAATTGTAGTTGTTGAATTATTTCCCCAGCCAACATTCCAGGTAATATCTAAAGTTGCACCTTCCCATAACGGTCTGCTGGTTTTAATATCAAAACTATTTTTCTTTGTAAATTGATCTCTAAGATTTCCATTTGGAGCTCTTGGACCTATATCGTAATCCAAACCAAGCATGAAAGCTCTTGAAGGACCATTATTTGTTTTTTGACTTATTCCCCAGAAATTAGAAAAACCTGTTCCCTCACCGGCTAAACCACTGCCGGATTTTGAATTAGTCTGACTATAATTAAATGAAATCTGATCATAATCAAAAACTATATACTTAGTTACTGCTTTTAACAAATTAAATGCGCGGGTGTAAATCGGTTCTGTTGGTACTTCAGTTGAGTCGGAAACAACTTGAGCTTCTGGATCAGTATCGGTAGTTTGGGGAGTTGTTGTTCTGGTTCTAGTACCCCCTCTGGTATTCCCAGTTCCTCTAGTGCTGGCAGACTTTGATTCTTCTTCACCAAAAAGCGGAGCAAATAAAGATTTCAATCTAAGTGTTAATCCTGCAGAAATTCTATTAGAAAAACTTGCACCTTTACCAAGTTCTTCTTGATTGAAATTATTCTTCCAATTATATCTTACACCATAAGTTGCTGTAATAGTAAAGTATCTGTTTAGATCCCATATACTCGGCATTTTGGGATTTGTCCTTAAATCAAAGTTTTGATTGTAATTATAATCCTTACCAAATAAGTTACCTCCAAAAATATCTCTCCAAATTTCACCTTCTGTTCTTTCAGTTTCAATTTGTGTAACCGGATCAATATTTGTAAGAAGATCAGCATAAGAAGATTGAACATCAACACTGTAATTTAGACTAAGATTTATTAATCCTCCTTCAGTCATCTGCCATCCAAAAGAGGCACTGCGCTGACCGGTAAAGTCTCTTTGAATGTTTTCTGCAGCATTAGCATTTCTGCTTAAAGAACTATTTCTTTTTCTTGTAGCTTTAAATGAGCTATTAAAATTTTGAGGAGTGAAGAACACCTTTACATTTCTATAATCTTCAAAGATGCTGAGTAAATCACCGAGTAAAGGAATGTTAGCAGGATAGAAAAATAAATCTCTACTCATATTTACCGAATAATTTGCACCTGCATTCCATACCCAGCTTAACGAACGCAGAACTGTCGGTGATCTTCCAATAGTTTTATTATAAGAAAAGTTAAAGGAAAGCTGATTAAAAGTATCTTCAATGTACCAAAGTTTAGTAGGAATCTTAAATTTAATATTTGATAAAGTCCAAGTATCCTTAATATTTACGGTATAAGTATCTGTAGTTAATCTGTTTGCTTCTTCTTTAGCCTCTTCATCAGTAAGTCCGTCGGAGATTAATTTATTTCTAAGCTGTTCACTTGCTTGTGAAACATCAATATCAGTTCCCGGTAAAAATATTGGTTTTGCAATTGATTCATTTCTAGAATAATTTACTGTTAAATTACTTCCTTGAGTATTAAATGGCATCAATTTCAGTACATCCAAATCAAAAGAAACACCCCAGCTTGTTCTGTCGATTCTTGAACCGAATCTTTCTGAAATTTTGTGAAAATATGGATTAGTTCTGCTGGTGTTGGCTCTAACAGTAAGAAGATCTGCTAGATTTATGGATGTTGAACCACTGTATGCCCAGCCTTTTGAATCGTCGGCATTTATAACTCTTAATTCATTTATCCAAATATCTCCAGATATTGGAAGAGTTAATCCATAAGGATCAGGTATTTGATCTAACTTAACATTGTTTACTTTTTGAGTTGGATTAATAATTCCAACACTAAAGAAAGTAACTTTTGTTAATGTTGGATCACCTAAAACTGCATAGGAATGCCCGGGAAAATCGGGAAGCATAACTCTTTCAACTTCTCTTGAATTGTTTCTTGTCTGCTTAATTGCTGTCAATTCAGAAAAGACCATTGAGATTTCATTCCAACCTGCACGCACTGGCTGCCGATATTCATAATAGTTTAGTGTATCGGTTCCGAATCTTAAATAAATTTCTGCTGCATAAAAATCTTCATTAATATACTGTGAAACAGAACCGGGAAAATCATTTTCATCACCATGAACAAACATCTTTAATTCACGATAATTGAACAAATCTAATGGTCTGTATAAATATTTAATTACTTCTCTTTTATCTCCGTCTTCTAATTCTTTAAGAGTAAGAAGCAATGACTGCTCATTCTTAAAAACTTCTTGATCAGGTTTTGATCTGTCTCGCTCTCTATTAACTCCGGGAGGACTTGTATATTCGGGATTATCTTCAATATTTATTGTTGAGATGGTTATAGTAGAATCTTCATTAGCAGGTATTCCGGCAACTTCAACTTTCTGCCATTGGTTACCAACAAGATTTAATTCAGCGAAACGAACATGAACAGGTTGATCTACTTCAGTCATCCAAATTCTGATTGTTTCAACTACTGAAAAACTTGGACTGCCAATTTCATCAACAAAATCTTTTAAAGGTATTCTGTATAAAAACCATCCTTTATTTTCACCACCACCCCCTACTACAAAATTATTCTGCAAAGTATCAATCGGAATTTCATAGCTGTAATAGCTGTTAACTCTATCAAGAGTAAAATTTCTGTTCAAATCTTCCGAATCGGGAAAACGTCCAATATCTGTTAAAGCAGCATTTCCTTCAGTTCCGTTAATTCCAATATATTGATTTCTATCTATACTTGAAGTAGGTGAATAATTAAAATTATCATTACTTGGATCACCTTCAGAGGAAGCGAATTCCAATCTCTCCTGAGCATCAAAAATTCCATCAATACCGGTATCTTCTCCTTCATCCACAAGGTCATTAAGGTTTTTATCTTCAGTATCCAATCTGCCGTTTGGAATTACATCTTCACTTATCTGTCCAATATCAATTCTAATTTTAGCATCATTAGGAGCTTCAACAACTTGAAGCCAGAATTCAATAAATTCAATTCTTTCTTCGGTTAAGTTATTTGCAGTATTGGAAAGGGGTTTCATCATACCGCCCCAGTTTTGAAACGTATTTTCGTTCAATTGCGGATCATAATTATAAGCCCCTCTTTGAGTCGGTTCAAATACGTAATCCAATACTGTAACTTGTTCATCTTCCCTTGCTGCTTGTCTTTGAGGCCAAATATCTTTTACTTGAACCGGTGAAGGAAGAATATTGAACCACCAGCTTTTTCCTTTATAATTCATTCTTTCCAGATTTGTCAATCTTGTAGAATCAAGCTGATGTTGTTCCGGAAAACTCAAATCTTTCCAACCGGTATAAGAAATACCGATAGGAATAATTCTTTTGGCTCCTTCAAAATCATCAATATAAGCTATACTTTTACTTTGATCACTTGAGATTGTACTCTTCTTTGTATTGGGATCAGGATCAATGTAAGCATATTCTCCTTTGAAAGAGAATGTTGACATTTTATTTGTACTTATGATATTATCCAATCCCTTTGTAATAAACGGGAGATCAATTTCAGTTTGAAAATCTATACCATAAATTGAGTTGTTTAATGGTTCTTCACCAATTCTAACTTTGTCGCTAAGTGTCTGTTGATTAAGATTTAAGAATGAAAAACCAAGTGTTGTCTTTTTACTAAATTCATAAATACCGCGCAGCCCTAATAAAGTTTTTGAAGCCAACGCAAACAAGTCATTCTTTTCGTAAGTGATTCGTAAATCAGCTCCCGGAACTAACGCCGCATCATTTCTAATAGTAACTTGACCGATATTATAATCTACTGAATAATCACTCCCCTCTCTCAATTCATTTCCGTTAAGTAAAACTCTAACGGAATTTTCAACAACGTTAAATCCAATATTAAATGTTGAAGAAACTGAAGCAGAATATTCACCGGTAATTACAAACTTATCCTTTTCTCTATCTTGACGGGCATCTGTTTTAGTCTGCGTATAAATAGCATCATATCTCAAAGAATCTCCAAGAACAGCAGGAAGATCTCGTCCAAAAGGTTCTAGAACTGGAAATACAATTTCTCCGGTAGCCGGCAAAATAGTTCTTCCCGGGAAAAAGTCAAAAGCACCATCTGGTCCGCCGGTCTTGGCCGCATCTGTTCTATCAAGATTAAATAACTGAGTATATTTAGTTCCGTTGAAGTTATCCTGCGGTTCTTGACCAGGCAACTGATATTTAATATCAAGAACAAAGCCTTCTTCTTTTACATCTCGTCCATCGATAGGATAAATGTTTTTTAGTTTTAATTTCCATGCAGTACCAAAAGAAGCATTCTGTGATGGAGGCTGCAGGTTTTCAGGTTTTATTAATTTTAGAAGAAGTGTTCTTGATGTATCATCTTGAGCAAAATCTCTGAAAAAATCCCCGTAATAAATATCATCATCGGCAGAAGTAGTGTTACCTTCAATTCTATATGCTACCGCAATTGCTTCGTTTTCTTGAATTGCAGTTTTAAAAGTTATAAAACCGGCATACTCATCAACTTCATATTCACCTTCAGAAAGTCGAATAAATCTTGAATCGATAACACTTTGACCAGGTACACTATTTAGCTGCGGATCTCTTTGAGCATCAGGATATCCTGTAATCGGTCTTGGTTCTAATTTGATAAATGCATTTGCTTTTCTTTCTTTGGTAGGATCAATAATTCCGAATGTAGTTTTCCAAACTTCAATTTCTTTTATTTGATTATATGCAACTATTTCATCAACTACAGGATTTGGATTTCCATAGATTTTATTAAATATGTTAAATCCTTCTCCTGTTTCTGCATAAACCGTATCAACAAAGTAATGGTTATCGGAATAATCATAAGCATGCTTTTCAAAAGTTTGAGTTTCAGAACCACCTGTTAATGATACTTCTTCAACTTCCCCTTTCTTTTGAGATGCTAAAGCGGTTAAAGAAAAAGGTCCCATTTGAAATCTTGCTTTAATACCAAATAAAGCTTCACTTCCGCCGACTAATGGGGAAGTCTGCAAAGAAACGTTACCGGCTTCTATACTTTGTATAATTTCATCTTCATAACCGGTGTATTTAATACTTAACTGATTTTCATATTCAAATGTACGCTCAGTGTTCCAGTCGGCAGCAATTGTTAATTTATCCCCAATAGTTCCGTTAACATTAATTTGCACCTGTTGTTTGAAATCAGGTTCATTTCTTGTATTGCCTAATCTAGATGCTGTTAAACCTTCTGTTGTTTCGTTTCTCCAAGCACCATGAATATCAACCGCACCAGAAATTCTTAAATTAATTACAGGTGGACCAAAAATACTTAAGAAAGAATTTGAAGGGAGAGGTATTTCTATGTTGGTTATATCCGAGATCAGTCCGGATAAATCTTTTTTATCATCCTTTAATTGATATGCATAACCTTGTTCTTCCCATAAATCTTTACTGATAGAATTGAGTTTCATATCAATATAATCTTCAACAGGAATTTTCAAGTATGTTTTTGTTGCTTGACCGGCAATAGTTTCTTTTATTAAAACAAATTGTCCAGTTGAGTCTAATTCAACAACCCTCTTAAAATATTTTGTTGATGGATAAGCAAAAAAGCTGGATTTCTTTTTGGATCTAAAACTTACCGATTGATTATCCTCTCTCTGAAACTTGAAGTACTTTAATCTTGCAGTTGAATCGATAGCCATGCTGTCAACTTTTACTGTATCTATTAAACCATGAGAAATAGAATCAGCTCTGGTTAATAAGGAATCGATGTTAGTAAAATTTGAATCTGCAAGTGATAAAGTAGAATCGACAGATAGGGAATCTTGATTGAATGCAGAATCTAACCCGATTGAGTCTGCCAAAATGGATATAAATTTGGGACTTTCCGGAATTAATAAGGAATTAAAATCATTGGTTAGTTCTTTTCCTGGATTTTTGGTTGAGGTAAACCCGATGGAAACAAATACTAAAACAATAAAAAAGGGAAACAAAAGAAATTTGGATCCCGCTATAAATAACCTTTTATTCAACAAAATTACGGTATTACCTAATTATTTTTTAAAAGACCAATTATAGTAAAAATTCTTCTATTTAACCTCTCTTTATTGCTCTACGAAAAATTATTTATTTTACCTTGAAATATCAAACAACTTATAGGGTATTAATTCTTCCGCTATATTATATCATTTAATTTTGTTCCTACTTCAAATGTAGTAATAATTTGGCTATTCTCAATAACTACTGCACTTAATTTATTTCCTACACATGCACCGGTATCAATATAAACAGCATTTGAATCTTCATCATAAGTTATATCTTTATGTTTAGTATGCCCCACAACTTGAATTTTACCGATATTCAGCAGTCTGTCTCTTGTCCATAAAACACCTCTTTCATTATTATAATCAGATTTTATCAAATCAATTAAGGTGTAAATATTTTCTTCGAGATCAACATTCATACTTTTATACTTACTTGAAATACCAGCATGTGAAATAAAGCAATCACTTAAATTATAATAAAGCGGAGCTTCTTTAATAAATTCAATATGTTCAAAAACGGAAGCTTCATTTGAATCATAAGAATCCAACGTCATTTCATTTCCATTAAATACCCAGCTTTTTGCAAAAATGCTTGTAGGTTCCTTAAAGAAATGATAAAACATATAGTCATGATTTCCGGCAGTAAATTGAATATTGTTCTTTTTGATAAATTCAATAACTTGATAACTATTATTTCCTCTATCAACAAGATCGCCAACTGTATAGACTTTTATACCGGGATATTTATCAATAATTTTATTATACAATTCTATTAAAGTATAATAACAGCCATGGATGTCACCAATAACAGCAACCATAATTCTACATTAAATAAAGTAAGTTTCTTTAGCAAATTTGGTTAATTCATCCCTAAAATTAGGATGCGCAATTGAAATTAAAGCTTTAGCTCTTTCTTGAATTGTTTTTCCGTAAAGATTAGCAACTCCATATTCAGTTACAACATAATGAACATCACCTCTTGAAGTAACTACACCGGCACCAGGTTTTAATATTGGTACTATTCTTGAAATTTTTTCATCTTTTGTAGCTGATGGCAAAGCAATAATAGGTTTTCCTCCTTCTGATCTAGAAGCACCTCTAATGAAATCTACTTGTCCACCAATACCACTGTAAAATCTAGTACCAATAGAATCGGAGCAGACTTGTCCTGTTAAATCAACTTCAATTGCAGCATTAATTGCAACCATCTTATTATTCTTTGCAATCACAAAAGGATCATTAACATACTCTTGCGGATGAAATTCTATAATAGGATTATTATCAATAAAGTTATAAGATTTTTTAGTACCCAAACAAAAACCGGCAACAATTTTTCCATGATGAAGAGTTTTTTGTTCGCCGTTAATTATACCTTCCTCAACAAGTTCAACAATACCATCTGAAAACATTTCTGTATGAATACCTAAATCTTTTTTATTTCCCAAATATTTCATAACAGAATCCGGGATTGCACCAATTCCCATTTGCAAAGTTGAACCATCTTCAATCATTTCTGCAATATACTGTCCAATCTTATCATAAACTTTTAAGACTTCGGGAGATGTATTCGGATCAACTTGAGGAAGTTCCATTAAATCTTGAGAATGCTCAACAATAAAATCAATTTTATTAACATGAATAAAACTGTTTCCTAATCCTCTAGGCATTTTGTCATTAATCTGTGCTATAACAATTTTAGCTTTCTCTGCAGGAGTTTTAATATTGCCAACATCAATTCCGTAACTGCAGAAACCGTGCTCATCCGGAGGAGAAACATTTATTAATGCAATATCGGGAACAATAATTCCCTTCTTAAAAAGCATTGTAACTTCTGAAAGAAAGATTGGAATAAATTCAGCTCTTCCTTCATTAATAGCTTTTCTGGTATTTCCTCCCATAAAAAAGGCTTTATGCTTGAAATGCTTTTCCATTCCAGGCTTTGTATAAGGAAGATCACCCACAACTAAAATATGATACAAAATAACATCTTCTAATTCATCTTTTCTATCAACCATAGCTCTAATTAATTCCAAAGGAGCAGCGCATCCAGGCTGAATAATTACTTTGTCACCAGATTTAATTACTTTAACAGCATCATCAGCTGAAATAAGTTTTGAATTATACTTATTAAACCAGCTAGCATTTACATTTTTTTTAATTCTTATTTCTTCCATTGTCATACTACTTCTCATAACCTAATTAGTTGAAAAAACATGCAGTCTTCTAAATTCTAAATTAAATATTTCTGCAATAGTTTGATTAGTACAATTACCTCTATAAGTACAAACACCTTTTTGTAAACCGTCATCCCCCATTAAAGCATTAGATAAACCATTCTCGGCAATATTTTCTATGTATTCGATTGAGGCATTAGATAGACCGTAACTAGCAGTTCTTGAAACAAGAGCAGGGATGTTAGGAACTCCATAATGAATTACACCGTGTTCAACAAAAACAGGATCGGAATGTGATGTTAATCTGCTTGTTTCAACACATCCGCCTTGATCAATAGACACATCAACTATTACCGCTCCTTCTTTCATTGTTTTAACCATTTCTTCGGAAACAAGATGAGGTATTTTTTCTCCTTTAAGGTTAATTGCACCTATAAAAACATCAGCAAATTTAACTCCCCTTGCAATTGTATATGGATTTGCAGCTACGGTTGTAATATTTTTTGAAATATTATTTTCAATTCTTCTAAGTCTTCTTAAATCATTATCAAGAACAATAACCTGAGCACCTCTTGCATAAGCGGCTCTTGCAGCATTAAACCCTACAACACCTGCTCCAAGTATAACAACAGCGGCAGGTGCAACTCCGGTTATACCTCCCATTAAAATTCCTCTTCCGTTCTGAGTATCACTCTCTAAATATCTTTCACCAATTTGAACTGCAAGCTGACCAGCAATTTCACTCATAGATTGTAATACGGGATATTGATCGTTCTTTTCAATTAATTCATAAGAAACGGCTGTAATTTTTTTTGATAAAAGAGTATCAACAATATTCTTTTTGCTTATTGCAAGATGGAGGAATGAAAACAGAATTTGTTCTTCTTGAAGCATTGCAGCTTCCTCATCTGTTAACGGAGCAATTTTAGCAATTAATTCTGAGCGCTGATAAACTTCTTCGGCAGAATAAACAACTTGTGCTCCTACATCTCTATATTCTTCATCTGTAAAATGACTGTCAGCTCCGGCATTTGTTTCTATAAAAACTGAATGACCTGCACTAACTAATGCATGAACGCCGGCAGGAGCTAAGGCAACTCTTTTTTCTTCTCTTAATGTTTCTTTTGGAATTCCTATTCTCATATTTCAAATCCATAAAAAATTCAAAGTTAAAAATACTTATTAATCTGTTTTCTTCCAATAATTTCAAATCAAGTTTTTTAGAACAAGATTAGATTTTTACTTCAGTTAAAGCTCTTTTACCGTTAAAAATATTAATAATATTTTGAGAACATAATTCAGCCATTTTTGATCTTGCTTCAAAAGATGCACTTCCTAAATGCGGCAGAATTACAACGTTATTCAGTTTGTATAATTCATTGTTCACATTCGGTTCTTCGAAATAAACATCAAATCCAGCTGAAAATATTTTTTTATTTTTCAGCAGCCTTATCAAATATTTTTCATCAACAACTTCTCCCCTTGCAGTATTTATAAATATTGCAGATGATTTCATTAAATCAAGATGTTCTTTATCAATCAAACAGTTTGTTTTATCATTTAAGGGAAGATGAACTGAAATAATATCGGAAGTTTTCATCAATTTTTTAAGAGTAACTTTTTTTGCTTCAAGTTCCTTTTCAAAATCAATTTTCTTTGAACGGTTGTAGTAAATTATTTTGGTCCCGAATGATTTTAATCTCTTTGCAGTTTCAATACCAATTCTTCCTGCTCCAATTATTCCAACAGTTTTACCTCTCAGTTCATAGCCTAAAAACAACTTTGGTTTCCAGCCTTCAAATTTTTTATCTCTCATAAATTTTTCAGCATGAATAATATTTCTTGCACAAGTTAAAACTAAAGTTACAGCTAGATCAGCAGTTGCATCTGTTAATATATCGGGAGTATTTGTTACGGTTATGTTTTTAGAATTAGCATACTTAACATCAATGTTGTTAAATCCGACTGCATAATTTGCAATTACTTTTAATTTAGGAAGTGAATCAATAACTTCCTTATCGATTTTATCGGTTAATAGAGAAATTAATCCCTCAGCATCCTTAGCATTCCTAATTAATTCCTCTTTTAAAATCGGTTTATCTTTTGGATATTCTTTTACATTAATTCCTTTACTTTCCAGCAATTCTTTTGCTGAACTTGGAATTTTTCTTGTTATATAGACATTCATATTTTATCCGAATAATAATCTAACAATAAATACTGCACCAAGAATTCCGGAAATATCCGCTAATAATCCTGCAGCTAAGGCATGTCTTGTATTTCTAATATTTACGGAACCAAAATAAACGGCTAAAACATAAAATGTAGTTTCGGTACTTCCAAAGAATGTAGAAGTTAAAATTCCTATAAATGAATCCGGACCATAAACTGCCATAATTTCAGCCATTATTCCTAAACTACCGCTTCCCGAAAGAGGTCTCATCAATGCCATTGGTAAGGCTTCTGCCGGCATGCCAATAACATTTGTAAGTGGAGTTAAAGCGGCAATTAACCATTCCATTGCTCCACCTGCTCTAAAAATTCCAATTGCAACTAACATTGCAACTAGATAAGGAATTATTCTTACAGCAACATTAAATCCTTCTTTGGCACCTTCAACAAATACTTCATAAATTTTTACTTTCTTTAATGCTCCGTAACCGATAAATACAAAAATCAGCATAGGTATCGCAAGTATGGATACAATTTGAACTATCGATTTAAATAAATCGGGACTCAAAAACGAAAAGATAGAGAGGAATCCTGACAATAATCCGGTCACTGCCATTAATACGATAGCCAGAATAACTGAGCTGAAAATTAATAATGGTTTCTTTAGAGAACTAATCCAGTTACCAAATTCCCCCTTCTTAATTGGGAATTTTTCCAAAATTTTTGAAGCTGTTATTCCAACTGTTGTTGCACAAATTGCTCCAAATATTGATGTGCCTATAATAATTGCCGGATCGGAACTTCCGGCTGAAGCTCTAATTGCAATTGCAGTAGCTGGAATTAGTGTTAATCCCGCTGTATTTACAGTTAAAAAAGTACACATTGCATTTGTTGCAGTTCCTTTATTGGGATTAAGTTTCTCCAATTCTTCCATCGCCTTTAAACCAAATGGAGTAGCAGCATTTCCCAAGCCAAGCATATTTGCTGAAATGTTCATTATCATTGAACCCATTGCCGGGTGATCGTGAGGAACATCGGGAAATAATCTTCGTGTTATTGGTCTAACTGCCTTTGCAATGATTCTAATTAATCCTGCTTCTTCTGCTACTTTCATAACGCCAAGCCATAAAGCCATAATTCCAATTAGTCCTAATGCAATATTGACGGCTGTTCCGGCATAATCCAAAGCAGAGTTTGTTACTTCTTTCATCTTTGCAAAAGAAACTTCTTCCAGAACTAAAGTTCCTTGTGCAGTTTTTGAATCAATAAAATTAATTTGACCTAAGAAAGCCGATACATCTTTTTCTTTACCTGAGATAGATGCAATTTCCTGCCAGATTTTAGGAGAATTATTATCGACTTCAAAAAAGATTATATACTTTTCTTTTCTGTTATCATAACTTAGCTTTGCTGTCTGTTCAATGTCTGCATCAGCATTTTGATTATAAATTCGATTAAAGTCTTCCTTTGAAATGAGAAGTTTTACTTCATAGGTTTTACTTTTTGATTTTTCATACTCTTGAGTGAAGATTACTTCTGTGCGGATTTCCTTACCATTTCCGAACTTGTTATTTGATTGATCAACTACATCTGTTACAACTGCGGCTCCTATTCCTAAAATTAGAAGTGCAAGCCAAACATAATTCAACATAAATCAACTCCTTGTATGGTAATTTTAGATTGATTTTGTAATTTGCTAAGTTAAGATTCTTTTTTATAAAAATCATAATAACCGTAGGATTTATGAAAATTGCAATGATTCAATATTCCCCGCTTTGGGAAGAGAAAGAAAAAAACATTCAAAAGATTGATGATCTTTTAGATAAAACGTCTGAAGCTGATTTAATCATTTTACCGGAGATGAGTCTGACTGGATTCAGTATGAATTCAGAAAAGATAGCTGAGGAGATCGACGGTATTTCGTTTCATTATTTCATTAAGAAATCAAGAGAATTAAAGAAGAATATTTTTGCCGGAATAGTTGAAAGAGATAAGAAGGATATTTTCAATTCACTTTTTCACTTTGATGAAAATGGTCTGATTAAAACTGTTTATAGAAAAATCCATCCATTCAGTATGGCAAAGGAAAATCAGTTTTATTCTTCAACAAGAGAAACAGTGATTACAGAAATTAATCAGATAAAAATCGGACTTTCTATTTGCTATGATTTAAGATTCCCAGAGCTTTATCGTCATTATGCAAAATCTGATTGTGAGATTCTTGTCAATATCGCAAACTGGCCAATCAAAAGAATTAATCATTGGGATGCATTATGCAAAGCGCGTGCTATTGAAAATCTTGCATACTTTATTGGCGTTAACCGCACCGGTACCGATCAAAACGGATTTGTACACAACGGGCATTCACAAATAATTTCTCCTATGGGGGAAATTGAATTGATTTCGGAGAATGAAGAAAATGTTCTTTTACACGAAATTGATTTGGAAAAAGTAAAAACAACTCGTGAACATCTTAACTTTTTAGATGATATTAAGTTAATATGATTTTATAAATAGGACTGCCGAGATTAAACGACAGTCTTATTTAATTTATTCTAAGAATTGTATACTTATTCTCTTCAGTCAATTTTTCCTTGAAAAGATCATATTGAATTAATCCAATCTGTGACTGCGGCTCCAACGCAATAACAAGCATATTTGTGTGAAGTTGATTAGTCGGAACAAAATAAAAATCATTTGGATTAATATTTATTTTCTCAGATGAAACTTGTGGATATTGATTTTCTAATTCTTCATCAACTGAATCGACAAAATTTTCTATTGTATATTGATCTGCTTCAGTTAAAGAATGATTTACTTCATAAAAAATTCCATGATTATCCAACCAAGTTTTTAGTTCTACTATTTTCTTTGGAATCAAATAACCTTTTGGTTTTTCAACATCTAAATTTGAGATAACTTTTGCATGAAAATTATCGATTAATAAAGTAGTATCAGTATCAGTTTTTAAATTCAATAAGGTCAAGAATTTTTGCTCATCACCTTTAATGTGTTCAAGTCTTACAGCAACTTTTGATAAATTTAATGCATCTTCTCTTGATTTTCTAATTACATCACGAATTTCATTTTTATTATTGTAAACAAATTCTAAAAATCCAAGAACTGCTCTAATTTGTCCTTCTGTTCTTCTTTCAATATTTTCTACAGAAGTTCTTCCATTAAGTCCCTCTAAAATAAAACTCATAGAGTTTAGAATTCCGAAACTTTGTCTGCCGTCATTTATATCAATTGTGCTGTATCTCATTCTTTCAAGATTAGGGGGACCGCCAACTACATATTCATTAAAAGTAAAATCACGTTCTTCTAAAAAATTTTGTATGTAGGGAATAAATTTTTGCTTTTGGAAATTTAGAATTTCATCATCAACATTTATGTTTGTTAAAGTACCAAACTGTTCATCCCAATTTTTTTGAAAACCGAATGCTTCCCAAGATTTTGAAAAAGGTCTGTATTCATGAATATCAAGTGTAACTTGCGGCTGATATTTTTTGAATAACTGATGAAGTGCAATTGTTTCGGGCTGACTTAAAAGTAGGTGATCTCTATTCAGATCAGCATCGTTTCCATTTCTTCGCTCATCTAATTCACTTCCATCCGGATTCATTTGAGGTATCAATAACAAATCTATTTTACCTAAAACATAAGTCAACTTTGATTCATAAATTCTCTTTACAATATTTATTAAAGCTTCTTTACCAGATTGCTCATTACCATGCTGCTGAGCAAATATCATTACTTTTATCTTGTTTGAATCTTTTCCAAATCCGCTGGTTGATACTTTGATAAAAGGAATAACTCTTCCTTTATTGGATAATGTAAGTGTATCCAGTTCCATCAAATCCGAATCATCAGATGATTCTTTTATGTAATTCATCATATCTTGATGAGAAGTCAACTTCTGAAAGTCGGATTTTTCAAGTGGTGTTCTGTGATCGGTACATGCAAAAAATAAAATTGAAAGAAGAACTAATACAAAAATATTTCTCATTTTAGAAGAACCATTTTTTTTGTTATCGATGAATTATTGAAACGCAAAATATAAAAATAAATTCCACTTGATAGATTTTTTGCATTAAAATTTACTTTGTAATTTCCGGGTGATTTTTGTTCGTTTACTAAGTTAGCAACTTCGTTTCCTAAAACATCATAAATTTTTAGTGAAACCAAATTGTTCTCTGAAGAAGCCGGAACTGAAAATTCTATTGTAGTAGCTGGGTTAAATGGATTCGGATAGTTATTCTCTAAATAAAATTGATTTGGAATTTTCTGGTCAGATTTATCTTCAACACTTGTTAAAGTTGAAAATCGATGTCGATCTAATTTGAAATATTTTATATCATTACTCATTGCATAAGTTACCCCAACTAAAGCAGCAGAATTTCTAGGATAAGAACCGCTGGCAGCAACATTTGAAGAATCAAGATAAGTTGAAGTTGAATTATCAATTATAATTAAAGGATTGTTTGATTTCCCTAGGATTTCAACTGTCATTTTATTTATATCAAAGTATAAGTTTTGATCTGAATAAGAATAAATTCCCAGCACTCCTCTGCTTCTCATTAAACCCCAAGTTACAGCAGTAGTTCTATTTTCCGATAAATCATCATCATCAAACAAACCGGGTTGAAAAATCATATTATTATAAATTCCAAGTCCATCTTTTAATTGTAATAATCCTCTATAAGCAGCTAATGAATTATTATCAGTATTATCAACATAATTTTTACCGGCAATCTTTCCTGAATTGCCAATAAAGAAGATGAAAGTTTTTTCATTAATCTTATTGTTGAATACATTGCCTAGTTGAGTTGAGTTATCTTTAAGAGATGAAAATAATTCTAAATCGTTACCGGAAAAAATTATAAAATCTGAGTTGTTAAGAATTGCAGAATATTCTGAATTGTTTAAGGCTTCTGTAGTAAGAATAATTTCCGAATAATTAATATTCACTGATGAAAGATAGTTGGTTAGATCAGAATTATTAACTCCGTTATGTGTTATAATGACAATGCTGCTGCAATTAGTCAATGTAAATGCAGTATCAAGACTGCTTTTGAAACTGTTAAATTTATCATTTGCGGTTAACACAAAATTTGTCTTTGGCAGATTTTCTAAAACCGTTTGATAACTAACGTTGAATGGAATTGCGGAGTCAGGAATATTACTTAATTCCTGTGAAATTAAATTGAATCCCCAGCCATTAGTTAATTTTGCAGTTTTCATTCCGGGCATTGTATAATAGTTCGGATAGCCCCACTCAAATTCAAAAGGATCATAAGAGTCAACCGGCTGATCATGATAAAAAATCTCAACTGTTCCGGTACCATGCACTGTTGCATTTCCATTTGGTTCTATACATAAAGCAGTTTTATCATCTATGCCAATTGCATAATTCAGCCATTCGTTGTAAGTGGTATAATTGAAAAAAATATTGTAATTAAACATTAACAATCTGCCGAATCTTGCTCTTTCAGTATAATGCGTATCAAAAATTGTTGATGGATAAATATTCAAAATATCATTATCTAATGTCATTCTAGAATAGAAAGGCATTCTTAAAGCAACATCTGAATAAGCTGAACCATTTTCAGCAGTAAAAACAAATCCGCTTAAAATTGCACAACCAGCGCTGGTCCCGGCTATAACTCCACCGGATTCATAAACTTCCTTAACAGCAGTTGCTGCTTTAGTATTTTTTAGATTTTTCACATACTGCCATTGATCACCACCGGGAAAAAATATTGCTTTTGCAGTTATAATTTGGGCATAAGTCTCAATTGTATTTGCTTGATCTGCATTTGTAATAGGTAAAAATTCTACAGATTCCGAACCGAATGATTTAAAGTAATTTTGATACCAAGTTGGATCATATGTATTATCGTAATAAATAATTAATAATTTTCCGCTATCGCTTTTTTCAACTATCCAGGAATAAGGAGCATCACTCCATTCACCGTAATCTTCTGATCCCCCGCCGACAGCACAAATATAGCCCTGTGCTGATAATGTTATTGATGAACAGAGAACAAATAAAAAGAAGAACAATTTTTTAATCATTGGTTAACACCTTTTTAGATTTTATGTCAAATCTATCATTTGAATTCAATATATGAAGTTTAATGTTTTCTGCCCCGAATTGTTCTTTAGAATTGATTGATATTTTTGAATCGGAAGCATCATAAACTATTACTTGATATTCACCTAAAACTTGGAACTCCATTTCATTATTAACAATAATACTTGTCTCTTCATCAATTCCAATTCCGAGTAAGTTTGGATTTTCCAAAACCAGACTTATCAAACGGTTTTGTCTTTTTCTAAAAATAAAATGCTGATCAACAATTGCATCTTCAATAAAACCAAATCCTTCTGATGTAATTACATTCCCTTTTTCAATGGTTACAAAAGAATAAGAGGAATCATTATTCTTTGCTTCATCTCCTGTAATCATAATTTGACTCATTACAGCGGATCCTGCACTTGTTCCTCCTATTACTCCGCCTGAATTGTATATCTCTTTAATTCTATTAAATAATTTTGTCCCAAGCAAATCTGCAGTTAGTCTTCTTTGATCTCCGCCGGAGAAGAATATACCTGTCACTCCGTTCAATTTTTCTAAAACAGAATCATTATCTGCCTCTTCCTTTTTCGCATAAACAAATAAAGCTTCTTTTGCTCCCAATTCTTTTAATTGATTTGCTTGATAAATTCCGGTATCAACTGCATCACCGCTGGCATTTGGTATTACTGCAATTTTCGAATCGGCGCCGCCTGCTAATTCAATAAATTTCTGCATGACATAAACCGGTCTTTTTCCTCCGCCAATAATTACAAGATTTCCTTGTGCACTCAATTCAACAAATAATAAAACAACTAAAATTGTTATGATTTTTGATTTCATTTTTTCACCAGATTTAATGCTACTTCAAAAGCTTTTTGAAAATCTTTATATAAAATATATTCATCATTCGCGTGCGGATTCTTAGCTCCAATTCCAAGATTTAACGCCATAACTCCTCTAGCATTAAACGAATTTGCGTCACTTCCTCCTCTCGAAAGAGTTGGTTTAGCCTCTAATCCACTTTGCTCAATTGCGCTTTTTATATTCTTAAAAATTTCAGATTCTTCATCAATATTGTATGGTTCAAAATCCCATATTACTTCTTTTTGAAATTTTGCATTGTAACTTGAACATACTTTCTCAATTTTTTCATCTAGCTCAGAAATTTTTAGAAGAATTTCATCTTTACTGCTAGAACGAATTTCTCCTTCAAAAAATGTCTGCTCGGGAACCACATTAACTGCACTTCCCCCTTCAATTCTACCGATATTTAAAGTTGTATTTTCTGCAATTCTACCCTGCTGAATATCTGATAAAATCTCTGAGACAATTTTTATACTGTTAATTCCCTTTTCCGGACTAATTCCAGAATGAGAAGCTTTTCCTAAAACGATATACTTAAAAGTAACAGCACCTAATGCTTGATTAACAATATATCCGGTATCCAAATATGAATCAAAAACATACGCGTATTGAATAGAATCTTTTAATAAAATATTTTTTGATCCGGCTAAAGTTGTTTCTTCGCACACAGTAAAGCCAACACTGAAAGGTTTTACTTCTATTTTGTTTTGCTTTATGAATTTTATAAGTGCAAGTAGAAGTGTATTCCCAACACGATTATCAACACCAAGAACTGTATTTCCGTCAGATGTAATTCTGTCTTCATCCAGAATTATTTTAACATCAAGTGTTGGTCTTGCAGTATCCATGTGAGATGTTAAAATAAAATCACCGCCCCCATTTATTTCAGCTACTACGTTCCCGGTATTTGATCCGGTTACAAATTGTGATTCATCCTCATAAAATTCCATTGAAAGTTGTTTGAGAAAATTCTTGATGTAGTCTGCTACTGGTTTTTCATTTTGTGATAATGCGTTGATTTTAGTTATTTCAGAAAAGATTTTTATTAGTTCGGGTTCTACATGTGTAATATTCATTACAGTATTCTAATTTTGTTGTAATTTCTCTTACATACTAACAAAATATTAATTACTTGTCAAGAAGTAAAAATTGAAGGATATTTTTTTAATTGAGTACCAAATGAAGAAGTTGATAAAAAAAAGTCCCATTTAATTATGGGACTTTAATACAATTCCGTTTTAGTCAGTCAATACTTTTTTCAAGTAATGAATATTATCAATTTCGGAAGGATCTTTTTCTCTTTGAACAGCTAGATAATAACTGATCCAATCTGTTAAATAAACCAAATCAAATAATCTTGATTTATGATTACCAAGATCACTTTGCAGACTTATAATTGTTCCACCTACTTTCTTGATAAGTTCACCGAAGACAGAAATTCTTTTAACTACTTGTGGATGATAATCTACTTCATTCAGTTGAATTACTTTGTATTTATTATTCAACTCATTAAAAGTTTCCCAGCCGACTATTTCATTATGATTCATTTCAGGTAAAACATTGAAGAAAGCATGGACTTTACTATTCTCGTTTAACTGTCCTTTAAATCTGGCAGCTAGTGCATCTGTAAAATCAGAAACTCCGTAAATGATTGGAGTAAATCCAACTAATTCTTCACCAAGTTGAAATGCTCTGTTATTATTATCTGAATATTCAATCCCCTTTCCTTTTAGCAGTTCAATAATTTCATTAACATTTACTGATTGATCAGAAATTAACTTTAACTCCTGCATAACTTTCAGCAATGCAAAAAAGCTTGAGTACAAAGCGTATCTTGGCTGAAATCCTTTTTTAAGATTTACAACTGTCAGATTATTCTTTTCAGCTAATTCAGAAATTTTTCCTCCGGTAGTTAAGCAGATTATTTGAGCTTTCATTTTGAGGGCATCATTCATTGCAGAGATTGTTTCTTCAGTATTTCCAGAGTATGAAGAGATAATTACTAAAGTATTTTCGTTAACAAATGAAGGGAGATTATAATTTCTATTTACTTGGTATGGTAATTTTAATTCCCCTCTTAAAAAATTTCTCAATAAATCGCCGGCAATAGCAGAACCCCCTAAACCACTGACAACAACATTAGAAATTCTTCCAAGTTCTATTTTACCGGTATCAACATTAGTTTCCCAAGCTTCTTTAACCTGCTCAAACGAATTTACTAAAACATCAAATTGATTTTCCGGATCAAATTTTTCTACTAAACTTTTAATTAACATTTTTAAATTATCTCCTTATACTAAATCTGTTTTATTTTTTTCATTCAAATAATCAACAATTTTTTTTACATCTTGAACTTTATCTCTTGAACAGACAAGCAGTGCATCATTAGTATCAATTACAACAGTGTTTTCAATTCCAATTAAAGCAGTAAATTTATTTGGATTATAAACATAATTGTCATTAGATGAATCAATATATACATCACCAACAAGAGCATTATTATTTTCAGATTTTTCAGTTAATTCAAAAACAGTTTCCCAGCTTCCAACATCACTCCAGTTAAAATCACCCTGTACGCAATAAACCTTATCGGATTTTTCCATAATTCCATAATCGATTGAAATGTTATCTAATGTTGGATAAATTTCATCGAGTTTTTGATAAAATTCATAATCAATTTTTGATGTATCTAGTTTTTCAATCCCATTATAAATACCATTTAAATGCTGATTGATTTCATCCAGAATTACGTCAGCACGCCAAATAAACATACCGGAGTTCCACAAATAATCTCCCGAAGCCAAATATTCATTTGCTTTTTCCAAATTCGGTTTTTCAACAAACTTAATTACTTTGTGAATTCCTTCTTTGGTTTCATTCTTCTCGAAGTTTATATAACCGTATCCGGTATCTGGTCTAGTTGGTTTAATGCCAAATGTTACCAAACCTTTTGAATCATAAGCAAATTCACATCCAAGATTTAATGCAGAATGAAAATCTAATTTAGGATTTATTAAATGATCTGCCGGAAGTGTAACAAAAACAGCATCTTTAGATTTCTTTGAAATAACTGAAGCAGCCAAAGCAACACATGGTGCAGTATTTCTACCAACCGGTTCAGCAATTACATTTTCTTTTGGTAGATTTGGGAGCTGTTCTTCAATTAGTGCTTTCTGAACTTTATTTGTAATTATTAAAATATTCTTTTCGTCAACAAAACCTTTTAATCTCTCAACAGTATCTTGAATCATTGAATTCTGCCCAAAAATATTTAATAACTGTTTTGGAAGTTTCTTTCTGCTTCTGGGCCAAAATCTCGATCCAACTCCACCGGCCATAATTAAAACAAATTTTTCCATTTTTACCTCAGTTTTTAGTGCAGCAAAATTACAATTATTAATTTTTATATGAAACGGAATTGATAAAATTAGATGAATTAAAGCCTTTTAAGAAATTCATCTAACATTAATTCTTATTAGACAAAATTTCCGAAGATTTGCCATATTTGCTGATTATCATGCCATATATACATATTTGCGCTTATTTGTCATTATCTGCGTCTATATGGCGTATTTCTAAATATTAACATTAATTTGCCATAACTTATTTATTTACAATAGGTTAAAGAAATAAAATATGAATTGGCACACAATTTTATAATTATTCAGCAATTACAAAACATAGGAGAACAAAAAAATGACATGTGTAACATTTAGACCAAACAGTTTAGATCAATTAACAAATGAATTGTTTAGAAGAATAAATGAAGATTCAAAAACCGCTGTACGTTCAACAAAAACGGACATTTACAAAAATGATAAAAGTCTGGTTTTTGAAATGGAATTACCTGGTTATTCTAAAACTGAAATCAATGTTTCATCGAAAGAGGATAAATTAACCATCACAGCAGAAAAGAAAAATGATGAGAAAAATGAAGTCAAGTACATTAGAAAAGAAAGACTTGAAGGAAAAATTGAAAGATCATTTATAATTCCTGAAGAATATGATTTATCAAAAACATCGGCAAAATTTGAGAATGGATTACTTACCATTACAATTGAAGAATATGTTAAACAAGAAAGAGAAATAGAAATCTCAGTAAAATAAGGAGATTCGTTATGTCTGCATCAAAAGATATAGTAAAAATGAATAAAACTGAAAACTGGGAATCTGAGTTTAAATTGAATGAATCAATTGCACCCGAAGTAAATATTTATGAAACCGAAAATGATTTCTTCGTAATTGCATTTGTTCCCGGTGTAAAAAGAGATCTGATTAAGGTTAGAATTCAAAACGATAAATTGGTTATAAAAGCAAAATTGAATACTGATGAAAATTCAGAAGTAGAATTTATTCATAAAGAAAGAGAGATTGGAAACTATTACAGAGAGTTGAGATTAAACGAGTCTGTAAATCAAGAAAAAATAGAAGCGGTTTATTCTGAAGGAATTTTGACTGTTAAACTGGCAAAATCCGAAAATTCTAAACCACGTAACATAGAAATTGAATAACAAAAAAAACGGAGGTGTAACATGACATTAGTAAAATGGAACCCGGCTAGAGAATTAATGAGTATTGAAAAGGAATTCAACAAAATCTTTAATTCATTTTCAAACAGATATGGTTTTGCAAAAGAAAATGAAGATGAAATGGAAAATGCAGTTTGGTCTCCTTTGACTGATATTTCCGAGGATAATGATAATTATTATTTGCATCTTGATATACCTGGTGTAGAAAAAGGTGATGTAAAGATTTCTTACTCTAACGGAAATCTAATAATTAAAGGGGAAAGAAAAGAAGAAAAGGAAACTAAGAAATCAGAATATCACAGAATTGAAAGATCATTCGGAAAATTTTACAGATCATTTACTTTACCAGAAAAAGTAAAAGAAGATAAGATTGAAGCTAAGTTCAAAGATGGTTCGCTCTCAATTGTAATTCCTAAAGCTGATGAAGTAAAACCAAGAGAAATAGAAGTTAAGATAAGCTAAAAAAAAACTCCCCTTGATTGGGGAGTTTTTTTTATGCAGTGCTAATTAATTTATAACTGCTTAATTTCATTAACCAATTTTGTTACTGCATCTTTAGAATCTCCGAAATACATCAATGTATTATCAAGGTAGAATAATTCATTATCAATTCCGGCATAACCAACATTCATAGAACGTTTATTAACAATAACTGTTTTTGCATAATCTACATTAAGAATAGGCATCCCGAAAATTGGAGATGATTTATCGTGACGGGCAGCAGGATTAACAACGTCATTCGCACCAATTACCAAAACAATATCAGTATTTGGGAAATCATCATTAATATCTTCTAAAGCATAAAGTTTATCATACGAAACTTGAGCTTCAGCTAATAACACGTTCATATGTCCAGGCATTCTACCTGCAACGGGATGGATTGCAAATCTAACATTAATTCCTTTTGATTCTAAAAGATTTGCCAAATCACGGATTGCATGCTGAGCTTGAGCAACAGCCATTCCATAACCCGGAACTATTATAACATTACTTGCAGAATCGAATAGCATTGCTAATTCTTCCGAATCAATAGATTTATGTGATTTTTGAACTCCGTCTGCGGCAGCCGGACCAGCAGAACCGGCAGATTCCCATCCGCCAAGAACTACATTCATTAATGATCTATTCATTCCTTTACACATAATAATTGTTAAAATTATTCCTGATGCACCAACAAGAGCACCGGCAATAATCAGCATATTATTATTTATAACAAATCCTGTCATTGATGCTGCAATTCCCGAGTAAGAATTTAGCAATGAAATGGCGACCGGCATATCTGCACCACCGATTGGAAGAACCAATAAAATACCAAGTAAAAGAGATACAGCTACAACACCAAGCAACAGTTGCGATTGAGCCGGATCGATTGCAATCATAACACCGGCAGCAAGAACAGCTAAAAACAAAATAACATTAATGGGATTTTGTAAAGGATACTTTACTACTTTTCCGGTTACAATTCCTTGAAGTTTACCAAAGGCAATTAAAGAACCGGTAAATGTAACTGCTCCTATAAGCACAGACAAAACTATTGTTATTATAATATTTAATTCAAAGTTTGGAGTCTCAACCTTATAATATTCACCAAGAGCGACCAAAGCTGACGCACCGCCGCCGAATCCATTTAATAAGCCAACCATTTGAGGCATTCCGGTCATTTCCACTTTCAAAGCCATAACAGAACCAATCAATGAGCCGGCAATTAATCCAATAATAATCCATTCATAAGTTATAATCATATGATCGAACAAAGTAATAACAACAGCCAGAAACATTCCTAAAGATGAAAGGAAATTCCCTTGTCTTGCAGTCTTAGGCGAACCTAGTTTTTTAATACCAAAAATAAAAAGTATAGATGCAACTAAATAAATAATATATGATACAATTAACATTTGTTATCTCTCATTTCTTTTTGAACATTTTGAGCATTCTATCAGTAACCAAATATCCGCCGACGACGTTAATTGTGGCAAATATTAAAGCTACAAGACCAAGTATAGTACTTAACATATTTTGTCCTTCACCGGCAACAATTAATGCTCCAACAATTGTAATTCCGGAAATGGCATTTGAACCAGACATTAAAGGTGTATGTAATGTTGGAGGGACTTTTGTAATAAGCTCAAATCCAACAAAAATTGCGAGGACAAAGACATAAATCTGCATTATTAAACCAAGTAAATCCATTATACATCCTTAATTATTAATTCATAATTTTTAATTAAAAATTAGAGAAGTGATTTCGTTCTTTCTTGAACTACTTCACCATTATGTGTAATTACCGAACCTTTTACTATTTCATCGTCAAAATTAAGTTCTACTTTTCCTTCTTTGCTAATGTGTTCTAATAAAGCTAAAATGTTTTTTGCATAAACATCGCTGGAATGAGTAGGAACTAAACTTGGCAAATTAGGTTCGCCAATAATAGTAACTCCATATTTTTTAACTACCTTTCCTTTTTCACTAACTTCGCAATTACCTCCAAATTCAACTGCCATATCTAAAACAACAGAACCGGGACGCATATTCTTAACCATTTCTTCAGTAACTAAAACCGGTGCTTTTCTGCCGGGAACTAATGCAGTTGTAATTACAATATCGGCGTTTGTAACATGTTTAAAAATCAAGTCTTTTTGTTTTTGCAGAAATTCTGCTGAAGCTTCTTTAGCATAACCACCTGCATCCTGCATATCTTCTGCTCCAGCTACTTCAATAAATTTACCGCCTAATGACTGAACTTCTTCTTTAACGGCAGAACGAATATCGGATACTTCAACAACAGCACCTAATCTTTTAGCAGTACCAAGTGCTTGAAGTCCGGCAACACCTGCTCCCATTATTACAACTTTAGCAGGAGAAATGGTGCCGGCAGCAGTCATCATTAACGGGAATATTTTGCCTAAAGCATTTGCACACATAATTACTGATTTATAACCGGCAATATTTGCCTGAGAACTTAATGCATCCATCTTTTGAGCTAATGTTGTTCTTGGAATTGCATCCATTGAAATTACATTAATCCTTTTTAATGCACATTCTTTAGCTAATTCGGGATAGTTTAAAGGGTATAAAAAGGTAATTAAAAGAGTTCCCTCTTTTATTAAATCTAACTCATTTTTACCTTCTGTAGGATGATCTAAAGGTCTTTGAACCTTTGTAATAATATCTGCTGATTGATATAAATCATTCACGTTATCGTATAACTTTGCACCGGCTTTTTCGTAGTGCTCGTCGGTATATCCAGCCCCTTCACCAGCTCCTTTTTCAACATGTATTTGAAAATTTTTCTTTATCAATTTTGAAGCTACGTCTGGGGTAATACTCACTCTATTTTCGCCGGGTAGGATTTCCTTAGGAACAGCTATAACCAAAGATTAATCTCCTATGCTATTATTAGTAATAATATTAACTTAACAAAAATTGCTCAACTGTGTCAAATTATTTCGATTAATCAGAATTTTTAATTCAACTTTTCAGTTTGAACAAAACTTATTCTTTCTTTTTCTTTTTTACAGTTTTTTTCTTTGTAACAGTATTTTTCGAATTATTCTTTTTAGTTACCTTTTTGTTTTTAATTATAATACTCTCTTCATTTTTTATAGTATCTATTTCAACTTTACTGCTATTAATCTCTTCAATCCTTTTATCAATTAAATCAAACAGTTTTTCAAGTTTGTAGTCAGAGTTTCTTGATAGTTCTATAAAATCACAATAGATTTTCGTTAATTCTATAATTTCAGTCTCTACAGTTTCTTTGTTCAAATCGATGTACTGCATAAAATGGATTGTATATAACCAATCGACTAATTCTTCTAAATTTTCTTTACTAAAATAATTAATTCCTTTGTACTCATTAACCCCAATGTACTTTTGAACAAGCGGATCTTTTATTATGGTTAAAAGATGATTGTAAATTTTCTTCCTATTTAGTTCTGTAAACAACAAATGATTGGAATCAAAATTTTCCAGAAGAATTCTTAGAAGCATCAATTCGATGGCTACACCATAATCTCCTCTTCCGTATTTCCTTAGTAGTTTTTCAATTTTCTTTGAAATGTAGAGTTTATTGAAAATTTCAGATTTTACATTTTGACCTAAATAATCATTTGTTAAGACTAGGATGTAATAAATGTTAAGAAGAAGTGAGTTTTCTTTGTAATTTTTTAAGGGACTTAAAATAAAGTAATTATCCGGAAGCGGTTTTCTGCTTTCAATAAAATCATCCCGTTTATCATTTAGAAAATTATTTACACTATTTACTTTTTTAAGAAATGAATCATATTTCTGCTCAGTTTCCAATATAGATTTGCTGACTTTGAAATGATGTTTTAATGAATTTAAATAAACACCGGATTTGTTATTAGCAAATTCAATAATGGGTTCAATTTTTTCTTTCGTTAAAATTTCACTTATGCTGTTTTCCTTAAACAGATTTAAGAATGCTTCATGAACTTCATAGAAAATCTTATCTTTAATTAATTCATCAATACTTGGAACGCCATTTCCATTGAGCTCATTCTTTATATTATAAAAAGTACCGTCTGAATCATAAACCTCTTTAAAGTTCCAATAAATCTTATATTTAAATGCGTCTAATCCAATGTAAAATCCATTTTCATGAAGTTCTTTTCCGGAATAAATGAATTCCAGGCTGCTAATATGTTCCTTCATTATGTAATAGAAATTATCTTCATATTTAATTTCAAATGCTTCTGCTAAGGAAAGGACTCTTAATTTTTTTTCTTCATTTTCTTTAGAGACTAATTTTGGAGCTGATAATTTAATTCTCCCTTCAGCATATTGAAATTTATTATTAAAAAATACTATTGCCTTTTCATGACCAATGCTGTTTACAAAAGAGAATACATCTTCATTTAGATTTCCATAATTATCTATAAAATCAAAGAACCAGAAATTTTGAACTTCACTGAACAAGTATCTTTTTTTTGCTATCGGGAAAATTTCTCTTTGATGTCTTTCAATAAGCCATTTATTAGGAAATTCATTATAGTAAGCTCTTTGATATTCCATTCCATATTTTTCTGTATATCCTTCAATTTGCCCATGAGCAAACATCGGTAATCCGGGTAAGGTAAGCATCATAACACAAACGCCGAAATATTTATCATCTGTACCGAACTGTTTAATAGCGGTTTCTTCATCCGGATTACTCATGAAGTTCACATATCTTTTTAGAATTTCCGGTTCAAATTCCAATGTGTTTGTAATTAAATCGCGATACTTTTCATTTTCTTCTTTCATCATCATATGCATAAAAGCAGAATTGTAAACTCTATGCATACCGAGAGAACGCACGAAATAACCTTCCATTAACCAAAAAGCTTCCGCCAACAATAATGTTTCCGGCATTTCATTATTAATTCTGTCAACAACTTCTCTCCAAAATTCAACTGGAAAAAGCGAATCAAATTCATCTTTTGTTAAAGCATGATCGGCACGCGAAGGTATGTCTCCCCCTTTACCAGGCTGAGGAAACCAAAGTCTGGAAAAATGTCTTTTTGTTAAAGTCATTGCGGCATCAAAGCGTATAATTGAGAATCTTCTTGCAACATTAAAAATCATTTGAATTACTGCTTCTCTAACATCAGCTTTAAGCATATTTAATTGTGCAGTATCATTCCAGGGCATGTTGGTTCCGTCGTTGCCATGATAAATATATTTAATGCTGCCGGTTTTTTTATCAATTCTTTGAAATACAACAGCTGCATCTGAATGACTCCAATAACCATCTTCAATTCTAATTTCAAAATTCGGATCATCCGATAAATTTGCACCAGTAAATTTATAATTTGGAAATGGAGGGAAATCAGATTGAATAAAATAATCAGGATGTTCAATCATCCATTTTGAAAAAATTCCGGTATGATTTGGTACCATATCACTTGCAAGTCTAATTCCTCTTGCTTTAGCTCTTCTATTTAAATCTTGATAAGCTTCTTCTCCACCCAAATCATATGCAACTTGATAATCATATAAAGAATAGGCAGATGCAACTGCATCAATATTTCCCATCATGTGCTTAATCTTTTTAGATGCATTGCTTCTTTCCCAAAGCCCAATCAGCCACAATCCATTGATATTATAACTTGCTAATCTATCTAGTTCTTCATCAGGAATTTGATCAAGTCTTTTAATTTCCTTGCCATATTGTTTTGAAAGCTGATCAAGCCACACATAAGAATTTTTTGCAATTAGAACTACATTCGGCATCCAATTAACATCGGGAGTAAACTGCTCAGGTTCATCATAATCATGCAAAGCATCTTCTGCATATCTATATGCTGATTTGCCCAAAACTAAAATATCAGAAAGATCTACTTTCCCTTTATAAACCGGGGCAACTGAAGGTACATCTCCTCCACCGCCTCCGAATGATTCATAAACATAATCCTCTTTAGCTAAATCATAACTTGTTAAGATTCTTTTAGTAAATTTTTCCGTTAAAAGAACTCCCCACTTTTTCATTATAAAATCTAATTGAGCAGAAATATCATCAGGGTTTGTAAGAATTGGTGTCTTTAAGAATTTTATTAAATCTTGTCCGTCGGGACCAAATTTTTCTTCTTTCTCAAAAAAACTATCTAGTAAATTAATTGCATTCTTGTATAAATCCTTATGAGTGAAATATTCTTCATCAAATAATTCTTTAAGGTTTTTATTTGCCGGATTGAAATTAGCAAAATACAACAACAGCATTTCCTCAAGTGTTATTTCTAAATTTGATTTATCTTCATGATAACCATTTAGATAATCAAGAATAGAAATTTTCCCTTTATAAACTTCTATAGGAGGAAACAATTCAACAAATTCAAAAACAAGTTTATTAAAATCTTCTTCACCAAGATTTTCATTCAAATAAACAATTGCCTTTTTGAAAACACCTTTATTTGCAGTTTTTTCATATTCTCTAAGTAAGAAGTGATAAATCTCGTCAATTAATCCCGCTGCGTTAACTTCGCTAACTTTAACTTTATTGTCAGCATCTCTTTTCGAATTTAGTTTTTGAGTGAATAATCTAACCGAAGCAAAATTTGCAAAGATTACATTTCCATTGAAAGAGAAGAGTTCGTGTTCAAAATCATACTTTTTCCTTATTTCCTTAGCAATATGAAATTCAACTTTATAAGACAAATGTTGATTTTTAGAGTATACTTGAATTTGCATTCTCAATCCTTCTTTAAAACCAATAATAAGTCTGCAAGATAAGAACTTTATAAGAATTAAGTAAATTAGAATAATTAATCAGTAAAAAAGAATTATATAAAAATCGGTTAATCGTTATAGGAATATTACTCACATCTTAAATTGAATTAGAGTAGTTATTAGAGTATATTTTTGTTTTAAATTTTTTCGGTTAGGATGTCAGTTACACCATTAATGCAGCAGTATAATAAAATCAAAAGCGAAAATCCCGATACGATTTTGTTATTTAGAGTTGGGGATTTTTTCGAAACTTTTGATGAAGATGCAAAAACAGCCTCTAAGGTTTTAGGAATCACTTTAACTAAAAGGGCTAACGGTGCTGCCGGTGAAGTTCCCCTTGCCGGTTTTCCTCATCACGCAATTGATACTTATTTACCAAAACTTGTAAGAGCAGGATATAGAGTTGCTGTTTGTGAACAGGTTGAAGATCCTAAAACGGCAAAAGGAATTGTAAGAAGAGATGTTGTTGAGGTTGTAACTCCCGGAGTTTCATTCAATGATAAACTATTAGACCACAAGAAGAATAATTATCTGCTCTCAATTTATTTATTTAATGAATTCTGCGGTTTATCATTTGCCGATATTTCTACAGGTGAATTTTTTGCTTACGAAGTTCATCAGAATAATTTAATTCAGCAGATTGAACATATAAGTCCAGCCGAAATTTTAATATCAAAAAAACAAAAGCCGGTACTGGAAAGTTTAATTTCTAAAAGAGAAAAACCTTTCAAGCTTACAAAAGTTGATGACTGGATTTACGATATAAATTTTGCAAATGATCTTTTGTTAACACATTTCAATACAAAAACTCTAAAAGGATTTGGAATTGAAAATCTTAATTACGGATTGATTGCTGCCGGTTCCGTTCTAAATTATCTAAAGGAAACTCAGAAAGATAAACTTGAACATATAAGTAAAATTGCTCAATACAATCCTTCTGATTTTATGCTGCTTGATTATTCTACAAAGAGAAATTTAGAAATTACTTTTACAATTCAAGAAGGATCAAGAGAAGGTTCTTTAATATCAATTCTTGATAAAACTGAAACTGCAATGGGTGGCAGACTATTAAAGAAATGGATTTCTGCCCCGTTAAGAAAAGTTGAACCAATTTCTGAAAGACAAAATGCCGTTGAAGAATTAGTTAACAGAATTAAATTAAGAGAAAATTTATCAAATGAATTGAGTGAAATCGGCGATTTAGAGAGATTGATTTCTAAAGTTTGCACTGGAAGAGTTAATCCGCGTGAATTAATAAATTTAAAAACATCTCTCAAAAAAATACCATTAATTAAGCAGCTTCTCGATCAAGCTGAAACAAATTCAATAAAGCAGCTAAATGATAGACTAATTGAATTGGACAGTACGGTTGAATTAATTGAATTATCGATTTCTGATAATCCGGGATTAAGTATTTCCGACGGTGGAATAATACGACAAGGTTATAATCCCGATTTAGATGAACTTAGAGATCTTTCTACAAATGCAAAGGATTGGATTGCTAATCTTCAAAGAACAGAAAGAGAAAGAACCGGAATCCCATCACTCAAAGTAAGTTTTAACAAAGTGTTCGGATATTATATTGAAATAAGTAATACACATAAAAATAAGATCCCGGAAAATTATATACGCAAGCAAACCCTTGTAAACAGCGAGCGTTATATTACTCCGGAATTGAAAGAATACGAAGATAAAGTTCTTAATGCACAGGAAAATATTGCCAAACTTGAACTTGAATTGTTTAATAGAGTCCGCGCTAAAGTTGCTGAGAAGACAGAATTAATTCAGGAGAATGCAAGATTAATTGCAGTACTTGACTGCTATTTGTCATTTGCAATTTCTGCGGTTGATTATAATTATGTAAAACCAATTGTAGAAGAATCCGATAAAATAAAAATCATTGAAGGAAGACATCCTGTAGTCGAAAGAATACTTCCTCCGGGTGAAAAATTTACTCCTAACTCTTATGATTTGAGTAACTCGGAAAATCAAATTATAATTTTAACCGGACCAAACATGGCTGGAAAATCTGTTTATCTTCGTCAATTGGGATTGATAGTTCTTCTCGCACAAATTGGATCTTTTGTTCCGGCTAAAGAAGCGTCAATTGGAATTGTTGATAAAATATACACACGAGTTGGAGCAAGCGATAATATATCTGCCGGTGAAAGTACATTTTTGGTTGAAATGCAGGAAGCTGCAAATATCTTAAATAATGCATCCGATAAAAGTCTAATTTTGCTTGATGAAATTGGTAGAGGAACAAGTACTTTTGATGGAATATCAATAGCTTGGGCTATTACAGAATTTTTGCATCAGAATCCCGAAGTAGCTGCTAAGACTTTGTTTGCTACACATTATCATGAATTAAATGAAATGGCTTCAATTTATCCCCGCATAAAAAATTATAAAGTTGAAGTTAGAGAATACGGCGATAAAGTAATTTTTCTTCATAAAGTTTCTGCTGGTGGGGCTGATCATAGTTATGGAATTCAAGTTGCTCAAATGGCCGGACTACCGAATTTTGTTACTAAGAGGGCTAAAGAAATTTTAACAAATCTTGAAGGAAAAGAATTAACTCCTTATGAAGAAAAGAAAAAGAAAATTCAGAAATTTAAAGAAGATGAATATCAAATTAGTCTTTTTGAGATGAAAGATGATAAGTTAAGAAAAGAACTTGATGAAATAGATATTGATGGAATAACACCTATTGAAGCATTAAATAGATTAAATCAATTGAAGAAAAAAATCAAAGAGGATAATTAATGAGCACTAAACCTAAATTATTCCTTTCTCTTTTGTTAGTTGCAATGTTTCTCTCCGGTTGCGGTGAAAATTATACAATTGAAGAAAAAGCCTATATTAATTCAGTAGAACAGCATAGAGAAAAAAAGAATGAGTCAATGAAAAATGATCCTTATTCCCCTTTTAATTCAAGAACAAAAGTAGAATTTCATGAACTAAATTATTACGATGTTGATCCAAATTTTGTTTTTAAGAGCCGGCTCTTTGAATATCCTGAGAAAGATACAATAACAATATTTGGAACTAAAGGTGAAGCAAGAGAAACTGTTAAATATGGTTTTCTCACATTTAATTTTCAGAACAAAAATTATAAAATGAATGTTTATGAAAGTGAATCAAATAACGGTCAAAAATATTATTCACTTTGGTTTACTGATAAAACAACTAACGAGGAAACATATGGTGTTGGAAGATATTTGGATTTTGAACTAAATAATAATCCGGATTATGAATATACAATAGATTTTAATTTAGCATTTAATCCATACTGTGCTTATAGTAAGGATTATTCGTGTGCAATTCCATCTAAAGAAGATTACATAGATTTGGCAATTACTGCCGGTGAAAAAAAATTTCATGATTGATAGGAGAATACTGTGGTAGTTATATTAAAGAACAATGCATCAGAAGAACAAATAAACGGAGTAATTTCTCAATTGGAGAAATATGGTTTCCAAGTTCACGTCTCCAAAGGAGTTCAGAAAACCATTATTGGAGCAATTGGAGTTCAACCCGATTTTGATACGAGAAAAATCAGAATACTTGATGGTGTTTCTGAGGTTTATCGTGTTACTGCTCCCTTTAAACTTGCTTCTCGAGATTTTAAAGAAGACAATACAATTATAAAAATTAAAGATGTAGAAATCGGTGGAAATAATGTTGCAATTATGGCAGGACCATGCTCTGTAGAATCTGAAGATCAAATATTCAGAATGGCTGAAGTAGTTGCAAAATCGGGTGCAAAAATTTTACGCGGTGGTGCATTCAAACCAAGAAGTTCTCCTTACTCATTTCAAGGATTGGGAGAAGAAGGATTAAAGTATATCCGCAAAGCTGCCGATCATTTTGGATTATTGGTTGTTACAGAAGTTATGCAGATCAGTCAAATAGATACGATATATCCATATACAGATATTTTCCAAGTCGGAGCTAGAAATATGCAGAACTTTGCTTTGATAAAAGAGCTTGGAAATACCGACAAAGCTATTATGCTTAAAAGAGGGTTAGCTGCTACAATTGAAGAATGGTTAATGTCAGCAGAATATATATTATCAAACGGAAATAAAGATGTTATGCTTTGTGAAAGAGGAATAAGAACTTTTGAGACATACACAAGAAATACATTTGATCTTTCTGCCATTCCTGTAGTTCATAAAAAAAGTCATTTACCTGTTGTAGCAGATCCTTCTCATGCAACCGGAATTAGAGATCAAGTTCCGCCAATGGCAAGAGCTGCAGTAGCTGCCGGTGCCGATGCTTTAATGATCGAAATACATGATGATCCGGCAAATGCTTTATCTGATGGACCTCAAGCTTTGCTTCCTAATACCTATCTGCAATTAATTGAAGAACTTAAAGTTATTGCAAATGCTTTGGGCAGAAAAATAAATTAATTATAATTGAGCAGTGTCCTTCAAACACTGCTCATAAAATTTTATTACACCATTCCTTATTTTGAATTTCTTAAATTTGATATCGTAAACTAACTTAACTACAAAGGAAAGTTCTTGAAAAGAATATCTATAATTGGTCTGGGATTAATCGGTGGTTCTATTGCCAAAGCATTAAAAAATGCTGATGCAGAAATAAATATTTCAGCATTCGATCCATTCATAACTAATGAGAATATTAATCTTTATAAACCTTACATTGATAAAATTTTATCAAGTGAAAAAGAATCATTAGAAAACAGCGATATAATTTTCATCTGTACTCCTTTGGAAACTGCATTAAAGCAGTTCAGCGAACTGGCTCCCTTATTAAATGAAAACCAAATTATTACAGATGTTGCCGGAGTAAAATTTCCTTTCGAAGAAATCTGGAAATCATGCAATTCAAAAGGGAAATATATCGGTGGACATCCAATGACGGGAAAAGAGAAAGGGGGTTTTGAAAACTCTGATCCACTTTTATTTGAGAATGCAATTTATATCTTAACCGAAGAAACAAATGATATATCCTTGCTTAAAGAATTTGAAGATTTAATTCATTTACTCGGAACAAATATACTTCATATTCCAGCTAAGCAGCATGACGTAATTGCGGCAAGTGTAAGCCATTTACCTCAATTAATTTCCGTCGCATTGGTAAACACTGCTTCATTAAAGACTGACAAATATAATTTTCTTGATTTAGCTGCCGGTGGATTTAGAGATATGACAAGAATTGCATCAAGCGATTTTTCAATTTGGGAATCTGTTATTGCCCAAAATAGAGATGAAATTTTAGCAGCAATAGAAAAATTTCAGATCGAGCTTGATTCAATGAAGACAAACATCGAGAAACTTAATTTAAATCAGCTTAAAGACAGGTTTGAATCTTCAAGAAAAACAAGAGACGAAATACCTAAAAATACAAAGGGATTTCTCTCCCCTCTTTTTGATGTTTTTGTATATGTAAAAGATGAACCTGGAGTAATAAGTAAAATTTCAACAGCTCTTTTCAAAAGAAATATTAATATAAAAGATATTGAACTTCTTAAGATCAGAGAAGGCTCCGGCGGTACATTCAGATTATCTTTTGAATCCAAAGATGATTCTGAAGAAGCAAAATTGATAATTCAAGAAATCGGATTTGAAATAAGATAAATTATATTTTGTTCGCTATTGCATCGGCAACACGCTGTCCGTCAATTGCAGCAGATACAATTCCACCTGCATAACCGGCTCCTTCTCCGCATGGATAAAGGTTTTTAACGGTTGTATGTTCCAAAGTATCTTTGTCTCTTGGAATTCTAATCGGAGAACTTGTTCTTGTTTCCGCAGCTAATATTTGAGCTTCCTCGGTATAATAACCTTTCATTTTTTTTCCAAATACGTTTAGACTTTCTCTTAATCTTTTTGAAATATTATTAGGTAAAATCTCATGTAATGGCGAAGTTATTGTTCCAGGTATATATGATGTTTTGGGAAGCGTGTTTGATAGTTTACCATTTACAAAATCTGTTATCCTTTGAGCCGGAGCAGTTTGAGATTTTCCTCCCGCATTGAATGCTATTTTCTCAACATATTTTTGATATTCTAATCCAGCAAAAACTCCATGTGATACAAAATCTTTCCAATCTTCTTCTTTGATTGAAACAACTAAACCGGAATTAGCAAATGGAGAATCTCTTCTTGAAACCGACATACCGTTTAGAACAAGTTCCTCTTTATCAGTTGAAGCTGGAATTATTATTCCTCCCGGACACATACAAAAAGAGTACACTCCCCTATCATCAATCTGGCAATTTAAATTATAACTTGATGCCGGCAGATTTTCATGTCTCACTTTCATATGATATTGAAGAGAATCAATCAAAGGCTGAGGATGTTCAATTCTAACACCCATCGCAAATTCTTTTGGTTCTATATTAATTTCATTTTTGTCTAAAAGATAATAAATATCTCTAGCCGAGTGTCCGGTTGCAAGAATTACTGCATCGGCAAATATTTCTTCTTTGTCATTAACTATTACTCCTTTGATTTCTTTTCCTGACTTAATAAAATCAGTTACTTTGGAATCAAATCTAAATTCACCGCCATTATTAATGATTGTTTCTCTAATTGCTTGAACTACTTTGGGAAGTTTATTTGAACCGATATGCGGATGTGCATCAATTAAAATATCCTGCACAGCTCCATGCTGAACTAATAAATTTAATACTTCTTGAGTATTTCCTCTTTTGGTTGAACGTGTGTATAATTTACCATCACTATAAGTTCCCGCTCCACCTTCACCAAAGCAGTAATTAGATTCAGGGTTAACATTGTGAAACTGCTGAATTTCTCTCAGATCTCTTCTTCTTGATTGGACATCTTTTCCACGCTCAAGAACAATAGGTTTTATATTATGAGTTATTAATCTTAATGAGGCAAATAATCCGGCTGGACCGCTGCCGACAACAATCACACTTTTATTTGATTTAATATTCTGAAAATTTACTTCTTGATATAACGGGGTTGGATTTTCATTAATGAATGCCAATACTCTTATTCTGAATATTGGCATTCTGCTTCTTGCATCAATCGATTTTTTTACTATTTGAACCGCAGTTATTTCATGCAGATTCAACTTTAATTTTTTTGAAGTCTCTGATTTTATTACTTCATTATCATTAATAAAATCAGGATGTATATTTAATTCAATTTCTTTTATCATTGTAAAGCCCTCTATTTATGAGGGAAAATAAAATTGTTAATTATTCATTCTTATAAAAATTTATTTCATAAGTCCGTGAAGTTCCACTAATTACATAAGTAGCAGTTCCTCTAAACGACCAGCTGTTAAAGAATTCATCTGTCTCTTTATTACCTGAAAAACTAAAGGTATCACCAGTAACATTATTTTTTGAAGTCATAGAAATTGAATTTTCGGAATATGTCCCTTTAATCTCATCATTGAAATATCCTACATAATTAGTACCATTTTCCCTTCCGCCGAATGTTATAGTTCCGGTACCGGTAAAAGCTCCATCATTACCTGATAATTGAACATTAATTTCAACAGAATCAATATTACCATTTGATGCAGTAAATCCACCAGCTTTCCATTGACCAGTTATAAATGAATCCGTTGTAGGTCCAGTTGGATTATCATCTTTTGAACAAGCTGTATCAAATAGAAATATTGCAGCTAAAAGAATTAATTTATACTTCATAAAACACCCTCCAGAAATAAGTTATAATTAATAAGTTGATTTTAAGTAACCACCATCTACGTTTATAGTCTGCCCTGTTATGTAACCTGCTTTTTCGGAAGCTAAAAATAATATAGCCGAAGCAATTTCATCCGGTCTGGCTAATCTTTTTAAAGGAACTTCATTTGCCATTTCAGCAAGAATTTTTTCATGAGATTCATTTCTCATTTTAGCTCTTGCAACTGCTAACTCATACAATCTTGATGTTAAAGTAAATCCGGGAGCAACATTATTAATTGTAATGTTGTACTTGCCAACTTGGTTAGATAATGTTTTTGCAAATGCTGTTACACCGCTTCTTAATGAATTGGAAAGCAAAAGATTATCAATCGGCTGCTTAACTGAAATTGAAGTTACATTAATTATTCTTCCCCAATTTTTTGATTTCATTGCGGAAAGACAATTTCTAGTAAATCTAACACTACTCAATAAAACTTGATCAACAGCATTATACCAGTCATCATCATCTAAATCCTCAAAAAATCCGGGTTTAGGTCCGCCGCAGTTATTTACCAAAATATCTATATCCCCTAAGTTGTGTCTTACAGCATCAACACAATTTTCAATTTCTTTTTCCGAATTAATATCACATTGAATCCAAAAAGGTTCTATACCGGTACTTTGTTTTATTTGGCTGGCTGTTAATTTCAGGTTCTCTTTATTGCTGGAAGAAATTGCAACTTTACATCCCTCTTTAATAAATTCCTCTGCAGCAGATTTACCGATTCCCTTGCTGGAAGCGGTAATCAAAACTACTTTTCCTTTAATTCCAAAATCCATTGTACTAAATGTAGTTATTGATTAAAAAACTAATATAAATAGAGAAATGAAAAAGTAAAAGATAATTCTTAGAATAAATATGGTTTGAGTTGATTTTTATTTAATAAAAAAACCCGCAGCAAATTTGCGGGTTTATATGAGAATAAAAATTATATTATTCAGTTTTTTGATCGGTTCTTTTACATGAATCGATTAATTCTGTACAATTTTTATCATAAGTTTGTTCATCAATTTTACCCGAAGTATAATCAGCATATAATTCATCAAATGATTTTTTTAATTCACTTCTCTTTTCATCAGTAATCTGTTTTTCATCATAAAGTTTGTTGGCCGAGATATAATAAGGCAATAATTTTTCGGTTTTTTGTTTGTCACTTTTCATTGCCATCATGTCATCAAAAGTACCGGATCCGGTCTCTTTATCAACGTAATTTTGTGCTGCTTTTTCTGCAGACTTCATTCCTTGATCAGCTAAATTTTGAATCGTTGCGCATCCCGCAAGTAGAGAAAAAGATAAAATAAGAATAAAGGAAAACTTCAAAGGAAAACCTCCATAAATTAGTTAGTTTGAAATACATTATAAAAATACGAATCTATCTTTTATTAGCCAAATTTTAGAATTAAAATCTCTATTTTAAGTTATAATTAGACAATTAGCCCTTTTGTTCTACATTCATTTTTGTTGACAAAATGTCCTTTAAATAATAATTTCAGCCGAGTCCTTTCTTGAAAAACAATTCATAATCGAGGGAGAGTTTACAATGTATATAGCAGACGATAAAAGCAAGCTCAATACCGAAGGCACTCCGGTATTAAATATAACTTCACTTTTTAATTTGTTTTATTCAGCTAACATTTCAACTTGGTCCCTTGAATTTCCTACTGCAATTCTTAAAATAAGTAAAGAAAAGAAAGAAGCACTCGGATATCCCATAAATAAGCTAAATCATTATGTTGAATTTACTGATTTGCTTCACCCTGATGATTATGAATCTACTGTTAAAGCATTAACAGATCACATCGAAAAAAGCAAAAATGTTTTTGATTCTACATATAGGTTAAGAAAGGCTGACGGAACATATTTATGGTTTAGAGATATCGGCATGATGATTCCCTCTGTAAACAGTAAGAACAAATTGATTCAAGGAATATCATATGATATTACTTCCACAATGGAATCAATACAAAAGTATAAGAAGATTATTGATCATACCGATACTATTGTTTGGGAATATAATTTAAAGAGCGGCAATGTATCAATATACAACGAAAGCTCATGGAAGGAATTACTTGGTAATTTATTTAATAAGACAAACAACTTAACGATTAATGAATTTCTTGAATTATTCCATGAAAAAGAAAAACAAATAATTGAATCCGAGATATTCAAATTAAGAGGAGGAATTAAAAATAGCTCAAGTCTGGAAGCAAGAATCTACGATGATAAATCAGAAGCGGTCTGGGTTAAATTCAAATCAAAAATAATTTCCGATACAAATCATAACTTTGAGAAAATTACAGGAACAATAACAAATATAAATGAACTCAAAAAAATGGAGTTCGAAAAGCAGAAGTTGTTAAGTGCAGTTGAGCAAAGTAATTCAATATTTGTAATTACTGATACTAATGGAATAGTAGAATATGCTAATCCAAAGTTTTTTGATTCTACCGGCTACTCAAGTGAAGAAATACTAAATAAAAAAATTAGTGTGATTAATTCAGGCTTAATGAGTAAAGAATTTTATAAAGATTTATGGACAACAATAAAATCGGGCAACACTTGGCGCGGTGAATTTATCAATAGGAAAAAGAATGGAGAACTTTTTTACGAGAAAGCTGTTATTTCTGCAATTAAGAATGAGAATGATGAAGTAGTAAGATATTTTCAAGTATCTGAAGATATAACAGAACTGAAAAAAACTCAGCAGATAGCAGTCAGTAATGAAAAAGTTAAATCTGAATTTCTAGCTCAAATGTCGCATGAAATTAGAACTCCGGTAAACGTACTTCTTACTTTTTCCAGCTTAATTGAAATGGAACTTGGTGATAAGATTGACAATGAAATTTTGGATCAATTCAGAATAATGAGGAGAGCCGGGAAACGATTGATCAGAACTGTAGATCTTATCTTGAATATGTCTGAGATTCATGCCGGTGCATATAAACCACAATTTAAATTTCTGAATATTGAGTCACAGATTTTAGAACCTCTTGCAGATGAATATAAATTGCTGGCAAAGGAGAAAGGAATTTCCTTTGTGTATAAAAAGTTTTCACAGCAAAACAAACTTTTTATAGATGAATATACCGTTACACAGATTTTTATAAATCTTTTAGATAATGCATTTAAATATACTCCGTCCGGTGAAATATCTATCTCATGCAGATTAGAAAATTCACAATTTATTGTAGAAGTAGAAGATACCGGGATAGGTATTTCAGAAGAATTTAAAGAAAATATTTTCAAACCTTTTTCTCAAGAACATACCGGTTATACAAGAAGATTTGAAGGAAATGGATTAGGATTGGCTCTTATAAAAGAATACTGCAATATTAATAATGCATCTTTAAAGATGAACAGCAAAATAGGAGAAGGTTCAAAATTTTCAGTCGTTTTTAAATGTTAAAAAAAATCCCGGTCTCCACCGGGATTTTCACTCACTCACAAAACAAGTTAATTACTCAGTTTAATCTATATTATTCTACTGACTGTGCAACCAACTGTTCCTTCACAATTTCTTCCGTATCTAAAGCAATAACTAATTCTTCATTAGTTGGAATTCTCATTACTTTTACTTTTGAATCCTCGCTTGAGATTAATAATTCTTCTCTACTTAGATTTTTTTCCTGGTCAAGATTAATACCTAAGAAATCCATATCTTCACAAACAGCTTTACGAACCTCAGTAGAGTTTTCACCAATACCGCCGGTAAATACTAAAGCATCAACACCACCCATTGCAGCAATGTATGAACCGACATATTTTTTAATTCTATATGTAAAAACATCAAAAGCATTTTTTGCTTTTTTACTTCCTTCAGCAACAGCTTGCTCTAATTCACGCATATCGCTGCTTTCGCCGCTCAATCCTATTAGTCCGCTGTGTTTATTCATCAAAGTATTGGCTTCAGATAATGTTAAACCTTCTTTACCCATTATATAAAGAATTACAGAAGGATCCATGTCACCGCATCTTGTTCCCATCAACAAACCTTCCAAAGGAGTAAAGCCCATTGATGTATCAACTGATCGTCCACCGTTAACAGCGGCTATACTTGCACCATTTCCTAAATGAGCAGTAATAATTTTTAATTCCTCTAATGGTTTACCTAATAACTGTGCAGCCTGCTCTGATACAAATCTGTGAGAAGTGCCATGAAAACCATATCTTCTTATTTTGTATTTTTTATATAACTCATATGGAATTCCATATAAATAGGCTTTTGCCGGCATTTTAACATGGAACGCTGTATCAAACACACCGCATTGAGGTGTATTTGGCAAATGTTCTAATACTGCTTGAATACCTTTTATATTTGGCGGATTATGGAGCGGAGCCAATTCAATATTTTCTTTTAATGCTTTCATAACATGATCAGTAATTAAAACTGATCCGGAGAAAGTTTCACCGCCATGCACAACTCTATGACCTACAGCATCGATCTCTTTTTTATCCTTAATTACACCATGATTTTTACTCAATAAAACTGCTATTACATATTCAATTGCAATCGAATGATCTAATATCTCACCGACAATTTTAATCTTTTCTTTGCCAAGAGGAGTATGAGTTAAAACCGCACTACTCATGCCAATTCTTTCAACCATTCCTTTTGCTAACGCATCTCTGCTGTCGGTATCAATAAACTGATATTTTATAGATGAACTTCCGCAATTTAAAACTAGTATTTTCATTTCTTCCCCAAAACTTTATGAAATTATTCTGCCTTCACTATCGTACTTAAAAAATCCTTCACCTGTTTTTCTGCCAAGTTTTTTGTCTCTAACCATTTTTCTTAAAATTGGACAAGGACGGTATCTTGGTTCACCAAGTTGTTCCCACAATTGAGCCATCCATGAAAGTACTTCATCCAATCCCATGCTGTCAGCCATTTCCAAAGGACCTTGTTTAAAGTTATAGGCAAGCTTCATAGCGGTATCAATATCTTTGGCAGTAGCAACTCCTTCAAGCAAAATATACATTGCTTCATTAAGCAAAGGAACTATTGCTCTTGTTGTTACAAAACCGGGGTACTCATAAACTTCTACTGAAGTTTTACCGATTTTTGAAGCAAACTTCTTAACTATTTCAACAGTATGATTTGAAGTTTCATATGCACGAATTAATTCAACAACCGGAACTTTGGGAACCGGATTATGAAAATGCATTCCGATAATTCTATCTTTGCGTTCTGTAATTTCTGCAATTTTTGTAAGACTTAGTGTAGATGTGTTTGAAACTAAAATGGTATTAGGTTTTGCAATTTCGTCAAGTTTCTTAAAGATTAGTCTTTTTAATTGAAAATTCTCTTCAACCGCTTCAATTATTAAGTCGCAATCTGCAACTTCTTCTAAATTTAAAGTCCATTTAATTCTACTTAAAATTGATTTCATCTCACTTTGAGTCATTGCCCAGCGGGAGATTTCAAATTCCATCGATTTTTGAATTGCTTGTTTGGCACTTTCAAGATGTTCTTCATTTTTTTCAACAATCAAAACATCCAAACCGGAAGAACTAATTGTCTGAGCAATTCCCTGCCCCATAACACCGGCACCAATAATAGCAACATAATCAATTCTGGAATCATCAACGGCTTTGGTTAAATCACCAAGTAAATCTTCTAATTTTAATTTTTCATCAGCCATAGTCTGTAAAATTTTCCTTTTCTTGTGTTTCTTTAAACTTACCAAATATTGCAAAATTTATACCAAGAAATTTTTCTCTAAAAAGGAAAATTTAAGACTACTTAGTAGTCCTTTTTACTAAATATAATAATACTTAATGCAATATTGAGAATTAAAAAGGCAAAGGAGGAAAGAATCGGCTGAAAATCCTCAATTCCCATTCCTACATTAATTTCAGATATAATGTTTGATATTTCTGCGGTTTTAGGAATAAAGTAATATAACCCGTCAATAAAAAATTCAGCAATTTTACTTTCAAACAATTGATAAAAGAATTCTCTATTTGCTAAAATTGGAGAAAGTATTAGTAAAATTAAATAAGAAATCATCATTGCAAGAATAGAACTGTTTGAGATAATTCCGATCAAAATTATCATAGCATATAAAACTGCAAATACAAAAGTGATAATAACTATTGACCACAAAAATGTTAAATCCCAATCGCCGAATTTTATCCCGATCATCAACCAAAGCGAGAAAATAAGGTAAGTTAGATTTGCAAGTACAACAATATTCCCACCGAAAAATTTCCCTAAAATTAATTGTGTTCTGGAAATTGGTTTAGATAATAAAAGATCGATATTTCCCTTTTCAAGCATTTGCGGAATTATACTTGATACCGAAAATATTGCAAGAAAAATTCCTAAACCATATAAAGGATTTACAATAAACAATTTTATCGCTTTTGAAATTTCCGAACCAATATCCATTCCGCTTATTTGTATGTCGGTTCCAACAACAGGAAAATTTTCTGCACTTACTGAAATAAATAAAATCCCAAATAATAAAAGAACCAGTGTTGAAACTCCCGCAAATAGAATAAATATTTTTCTTGAAAATGTTTCTCTTATAGTTAAAAGTGTTGCTACCCAAATGTTATTCATAGTAAGCTCAATTTTTATTTATCAGATTAATGAAAATATCTTCTAAAGAAGTTTTTATATTATTAAGATTCCTAATTCCTAAATCATGCTGGCGTAATAAATCGGTAATCTTATCTAATTCAGTTTCATCTTTCACTTTCACTTTAAAACTCTCTTTTTTGAATTCAAAAATTTCATAGGATATTAAAAGATTTGTAATCAAATCGGAATCGAATTCTTTATTTAACTTAACTTCATAGACTTCTTTTTGAGTTGTAAACTCTTCAACACTTCCCTCTTTAATCAATTTACCATTATTCAAAATTGCAACTCTGTCCGAGATTAATTCTACCTCTGAAAGTAAATGACTATTTACAAAAATGGTTTTTCCTTCATTCTTAAGAGAAATTAAAATATCTCTTATTTCCTTTCTTCCAATAGGATCAACACCGTCTGTCGGTTCATCAAGAAAAATTAAATCGGGATTATGAATTAATGCTTGCGCAAGACCAATTCTTTGAAGCATTCCTTTTGAATATTTTTTGACTTTAGTTTTCCGCCATTTGTTCATCTTAACTAAAGCAAGAAGTTCATCAATCCGTTTGCTTAAATCATTTTCATTATAGCCGGAAAGCTTTGCATAATATTTAAGAAGATCCTCTCCATTCAAGTAATTCGGGAATTTATGGTTCTCCGGCAGATATCCGATTCTAGTTCTAACTTTGTAGTTAGAAATATCCTCTTCCAATATTTTTGCATTACCGCTGTTCTGAAAAACAATTCCAAGCAAAATTTTTATTAAAGTTGTTTTACCGGCACCGTTTGGTCCCAGTAAACCAAATATTTTACCGATCTCAACAGTTAAAGAAAAATCACTAAGAGCAGTAACGGCATTTTTGCTTTTAGGATTATAAATTTTAGTAAGATTATTAACTTCAATTGCATTAATCAAAATATATTTCCTCTCTTAAATTTTATAATTGCATACCAATTTGCTAAAACAGCCATTAATCCAAGCGCACCAATATGATAAAGAATTTCTGTAAAAGACGCATTTCTCCAGAGTACTTGTAAAAATCCTTCTACCGACCAATAAGTAATTGTAAACTTTGCTATAAACTGCATCCATTCGGGTAAAAATATTATCGGGAACCAAGAACCTCCAAGAGCAGACATTATGAGAATTATTAATGTTGCAATTCCATTTGCTTGATTAATAGATTTTGTGTGTGCCGTAATTATCATTCCAAAGCTTACTGCCGCAGCAGAAGCAAAAATTATCATTATAATCAAATTTCCAAGATTGGTAAAAATATCAACATCAAATACAAACCAAGCAAAAAGAAACATTACGGATAATTGGAAAAATCCTAACAGCATTGTATAGATATATTTACTCCACAAAATCTGTGTTCTCGATACCGGAGAACACAATAATCTTTTTAAGGAGCCCTCCTGTTTTTCTTCAAATAATGAAATGGAAGCTCCCACTATGGAAAAGAGTAAAAACATAACCGCCCAGCCGCCAACTGTTCTGGTAACACCAGGACTTTTAATTTCTTCTCCAACAACTTGTTCGTTTTCAAATTTTATTAAACCTTTTATAATATTTCCTTCTTCACTTGATGAATCATCTGATTTAGCATCAGATAAAAAATTCTGTTCCAATCTTTTTGGATCCATTGAACTAAGTACAGAATCAATATTAACATCAAAAGTTGTACTAACCGCTTCTGCCAGACCTTTTCTAAATTTGTTAATTTCTACTGTATCCAATTCAGCTATAAGTTTCCTTTGAAGAAGCAATGGAAATGCACGCGGTAATTGACTCATTACCATCTGCTGAAGTGATCCTTGAATTAATGAGGTCTCAATTTCATTCTTAGGATCGTATAAAATCCGAAACTTAATCGCTGTTGAAGTATCTGTAAAAAAATCATAAGGTAAAATTAACGCAGCAGAATAATTCCCTTTTACAACAATCTCTTTAGCATACTTTTCATCGTATGTTATTTCTTTCTGTTGGTCTTCATCAAAATAAGATTTTACTAATCTAAGATTTTCTGATGAATCAAGTTTTGTTTCAATCATTTCTGCAATTGGTGAATCGGAATCATTAACAAAAAGTATTGGAATTTTTCCTCGTGAGCTGCTTCCGCCGGAAAAAATATTTCCGAAAATCATAATTAATACTGCCGGAACCACAAATGTTAATATTACCGACGGTTTATCTTTGAGAAATCTTAAAATGTCTTTATAAATAAGTATTAAAATTGTTTTCAATCTCTTAAACTCCTTCCGGTTAAGTTAAGAAAAACATCTTCTAAAGAAGCTTTTTTAATTGCAACAAACTCTTCCGGAAAACCAATTTTTTCTAAATCGGTAAATAGTTTTGAAAGTTTTGAATAATCTTTATTCGGAATAACTTCATAATGATTTTCGTTCTCATAAATCTCACCAAAGCTTTTCAAATCTGAAATAAATTTTTCTGTATCAGAATTTTTAATGATTCTTAATTTATCTTTTACATCAATCAGATTAATTAATGATGTCAGATTTCCTATCGCTCTTATTTCACCATGATCGATTACTGCAAGTCTATCACATAATCTTTCGGCTTCTTCCATATAATGAGTAGTATAGATAACGGTTTTTCCTTCACTATTTAATTGAAGTAGAAGATCAAAAATTGCATTTCGCGATTGCGGATCAACTCCAACAGTTGGTTCATCACACAAAATTAATTTTGGATTATGAAGCAGACTTGCAGCAATATTGAGTCTTCTTTTCATTCCACCTGAAAAATCTTTAACTGAATCTTTCTTTCTCTCTTTCAATTCAACCAAATCCAGCACTTCATCAATTTTTTGTTTGAGGAAATTCCCGCTCAAATCAAATAATTTTCCGAAAATCTTAAGATTCTGCTCAGCACTTAATTCTTGATACAATGAAATTTCCTGAGGGACATAACCAATATCTTTTTTGGAAGAATTAACATGATTGGAAATTATTTTATCATTGAAAATTATTTTACCGGAATCCGAATTAAGAAATCCGATTATAATATTCATTAAAGTTGTCTTTCCGGCTCCGTTTGGTCCAAGTAATCCAAAAAATTCTCCCTCTTCAATATCTAGATTAATATTTTTTAGGGCTTCTAAATTGCCGTAGTTTTTCTTTAGATTTTCTATCTTAAGCATTGGTATTACAGTTTTTATTTTTATTGGTAAATTTGACGTTCAGTATATGATAATGTTTGATTAAAAAAACATTTTTTTTTAGAACAAATTTATTTTTATTGACTACAGTAAAACTTATAGAAAATAATAATGATCGAAAAAGAGATTTTAAAAAAATATTTTGGGCACGATGATTTTAGGTTTGGGCAATTAGAAATAATCAGAGCTATTCTTAACAACGAAAATGTTTTAGCAATTTTGCCAACGGGAGCGGGTAAATCTATTTGTTATCAAATTCCTGCGCTAATACAGAATAACTTCAGCATTGTAATATCTCCTTTAATTGCTTTAATGAAAGATCAAGTTGATTCGTTAAACAAAGTTGAAGAAGCTGCTGCCTTTATAAACAGCACATTAGATTATTTTGAAACGGAAAAGGTGCTTAGAGAAATTGAATCAAAAAAAATTAAACTCCTCTATTTAGCCCCGGAAAAATTAAATAATCTGGACTTTGCTGAAAGATTAAAATCACTTAAACCGGAATTTTTATTTATTGATGAAGCACATTGTATTTCAGAATGGGGACATAATTTTAGACCGAGTTACCGAAAAATAAATGAGTTTGCAAAATATATTGATTTGAAAAAGACATCTGCTTTTACTGCAACTGCAACTCCAATTGTTAGAGAAGATATTATTAAGCAGCTTCAGTTTACAAATCCCAAAGTATTTGTGCGAGGATTTGAACGGGAAAATCTAAATATTAATGTAATTAATGCATACAGTAAAAAAGAAACTATTGCTAAGATTTTAAGAAGCAGTAAAACTCCCTGCTTAATTTATACTGCAACAAGAAAGTTAACCGAAGCAACAGCCGAATATTTGAGAGCAAGCGGATGGAATGCTGAATTTTACCATGCCGGCCTTTCTGCCGATGTAAGAAAAATTATTCAAGACAGATTTATTGAGGGTAAAACAGAAATAGTTGTAGCCACAAATGCTTTTGGGATGGGAATTGACAAAAGAGATATCAGAACATTAATCCATGCAAATATTCCAAGCAGTATAGAAAATTATTATCAAGAAATTGGAAGAGCCGGAAGAGATAATGAAGTTTCCGATATATATCTTCTTTTCAATAATAATGATAAATCAATTCAAGAATTTTTAATTGACAGTTCATATCCGACTAAGGAAGAGATAGTACTTGTTTACAATTCCATTTGCAATTATGGAAATATTGCTGTTGGTAATGTGTCTGATAAATCTATTGTTATAAAAAAGGATTTTTTTGAAAGGTTCATAAAGGGAATGAATCAGAATAAATTTTATTCTGCAATAAACATTCTTATTAATTCCGGCTATCTAAAAGAAAGTGTAAAAAACAAAAATGATTATTTCGTAAAATCCTTATTGAATCAGACTGATTTAAAGAAGTATATAAAAAACATAGCCAATGATGAACTAAAAGATACTTTAGTTGAACTACTTAGATTAAACGGTGCATCAATATTTTTGACAAACAGTAGAATTGAAATTGAAAAGTTATCGGAAGTTTTGGATAAGAAGCCTGAGCTAATTAAAGAGGAACTTGAAGAATTAAATACATTTGGAATTATAGAGTTTGACAAACCTTCATTTGATCCTAGTTATGAACTATCTATTCCAAGAATTAATGATAAATATATTAATTTAGATTTCAGCGGAATTGAAAAGGCGAAGAATCTTGCCGTTAAAAAACTTGATATGATGATGGAGTTTGCCTTTACAGAAGAATGCAGAATGAAATTCATTCTAGATTATTTTGGCGAAAATTTAAATTCGTATAAATGCGGTAAATGTGATATATGCACCAATAAACTTGAAAAGTCAGATTCAGATGATTTTATATTTGAAAAAATATTGGAAAGTATAGAAGAATTTGAAGACGGAATTTCGAAGAATGACTTCATAAATCTTTTAATCGGTGATGAGAACTCTAATCTTTTTACAAACTCTTATTATGGTATATGTGGTTTTTATTCAAAATTCGAAATTGCTAACTCAGTTGAGTTATTAATATCAAACCGAAAAATAGATTTTAGCAGCGGAAAGGTAAAATCTATAAAAGCAAAAGCTGCCGAGTTTGATAATGTTATTGAACTATATAATAAACTGAAAACAATAAGAGCAGAAGCCGGAAGAAAATTTAATCAACTTCCCGAAGTTATTTGTCCTGATAATGTTTTAAAGGAAACAGCAGAAGCTAAGCCTAGCTCAATTCAATCTTTACTAAAAGTTAAGGGTTTTAACCAGAGAATGTTTAACAAGTTTGGTGAAGAAATTTTAGAAGCTATAAAAGAATTTAACAGCGATAGAGAAATTTCTAAAATACCAAGTGAATTGAAAAGGACTTTCGACTTAGTTCAAAACAGATATAAACTTGAGGAAATTTCCTCAGCATTAAATCTATCTGATTCAATAATCTCTATGCAGATTGAAAGTATTCTCAAATTTTATCCTGATTTAGAAATTAGTTTTCTAATAGACCGAAAAAAAATAGATAAGATTAACGAGGTTCTTTCAACCGGATTAAAAGACTTAAAAAGTATAAAAGAAAAATTAAACGGTAGTGTTAATTATGCAGAAATAAGAATTGTAATGGCTAAGCAGAAGCTTAATTATTAATGCCGGCTTCTGCTTTCAAACTATCTAAATATTTATAAACTTCTTTGTAGAATTCTTCCCAAGCTTTTTCATCGGATTTCAAACTTTCAATTGTAGTTTCATATTCTTCATTAGTCAATTGATACTTCCCTAATATTTCATTTCGAAGTAACGCAAGTGTATCAAGCTTATAAGAAAAATCTTCTCTTGAAATCATAATATCTACATAAGCTTTTGCAACATCCGGATTTTTAATTTTTGGTTCACTGCAAAAGGTTAGCAGCAGCAATATTAATAAACTAATTTTTTTTACTTGCTTCAAAAAGAATCCTCTTCTCCCTATCGGTTAAATTTTGGTAGCCGCTTTGACTTATTTTATCAAGAATTCTATCAATCTCTTCTTGGGTTACAGTCTTATCATCCTCAGAATTTATTTCATAAAATTCTGCTTCTTGAACAGTGGATGAATTATTAGTTTTAGGTTTTCTGAAATTAAAATCTGATTTATTCTTTGAATAAGTAGATTTTGTTTTACTAAAAATGTTAAATATTCCATCTACTCTAAAATGATATTTTCTATCAAGTAAAACCCAAATTAACCCGGTAATTGCACCACCAATATGAGCAACGTGCGCAACAAAACTCATATCGCCAACCGATAAAAACTCAAGTATTACAAAAAATCCAATTAAATATTTTGCTTTAACAGGAATAAAGAACCAAAGGAAAATATATCTATCCGGAAACATCATTGCAAAAGCTACCATAACAGCATAAACGGCGCCAGAGGCACCTATTGTTGGAGCTAACGGCATTGAAAGAAGCTGTAAAATTCCGGCTCCTATTCCACCTGTCAGATAGAAAACGAGAAATTTTCTGGAACCCCACATATTTTCCAATTCCATTCCAAACATCCAAAGTATAAACATATTGAACAGAATATGACCAATACTGTTAACATCGTGCATAAATTGATAAGTTATTAACTGCCACGGAAGAAATCCCGAATCAAACGGAAGGAGTGCAAAATACTTCTGCATATAAAGATAAGCAGTAGCATAAGGAGTAACTTTTATCATTTGCAGAATAATGCTTATAAAAAATACAACAACATTTATTATAATTATTTTTTTTAATACCGGAGGGAAAAACGTAAATCCGCCAAATCCCGAAGGTCTATAATAATCTCTATTATCCATACCCATCTTGAAATACCATTTTAAATGAAACTGAATTTAACCTAATTATCTATAAATAAAAAGAAGCAATCTATTAGTAGTAGACTGCTTCTTAGTATGAAAGGTTCCTTAAAAGTAAAATTATTTTAGATCAGTTAAAGCTTCAACTCCGGGTAAAATTTTACCTTCTAAAAATTCTAATGAAGCTCCACCACCGGTAGAAACGTGAGAAACTTTATCATCTAAGCCAGCTTTTTTGATAGCTGCAGCAGAGTCTCCGCCTCCAATTACAGTTACGGCTCCATTAGTGGTAGCTTCAACTAAAGCTTCTGCAATTGCATTAGTTCCGCCGGCATAATTATCAAATTCAAAAACACCCATTGGACCGTTCCAAACAACTGTCTTGCTTGAAACAACAATTGCTTTGAATTCTTCAATAGTCATTTCACCAATGTCTAAAGCCATTTTGTCAGGAGGAATTTTATTAACTGCAACAACAGCTTCGGCTGGTGTATCTTTAAATTCGGCAGTAATTTTAACATCTTTTGGTAGGAATAATTTTGCTTTAGAATTTTTTGCTTTTTCAAGGATTTCTTTTGCCATCTCTATTTTTTCTTTTTCAAGCAAAGATGTACCTATTTCATATCCCATAGCTTTGAAGAAAGTATAAGCCATTCCACCGCCGATAATTAAATTATCGACTTTAGGTAGAAGATTTTCTATAACGTCAATCTTACCAGAAATTTTAGCACCACCTAAAATAGCAGTAAAAGGTCTTACCGGATCAGAAATAGCTTTACCCAAATAATCTAATTCTTTCTGCATTAAATAACCGGAAGCAGATTGACTAATAAATTTTGTAACTCCTTCTGTAGAAGCATGAGCTCTGTGCGCACTGCCAAACGCATCATTTACATAAACATCTCCTAGTTCAGCAAGTTGTTTTGAAAATTCTTCGTCATTATCAGTTTCAGCTTTATGAAATCTTAAATTTTCCAACAGAAGTACATCGCCATCATTTAATTTACTTACCACAGATTTAACTTGTTCACCTACACAATCATCTACAAATTTAACATCCATATCCAATAATTCTGCTAATCTTACAGCGACAGGTTTTAAACTGAACTCAGCTTTTACTTGTCCTTTTGGTCTGCCCAAATGACTCATTAAAATTGCCTTACCACCATCGTTAATAATTTTTTTAATTGTAGGTATGGCAGAAGTAATTCTAATATCATCTGTAATTTTTTGATTTTCATCTAAAGGCACGTTAAAATCTACTCTAACCAATACTCTTTTACCCTTGAGATCTAAATTATCAATTGAGAGTTTATTCATTTTCTACTCCAATAAAAATATAGTTCATAAAAAAAACGCAGCCTAAAAAAATGGCTGCGCTTATAAATAATTATTTGGACAAATTACTTAGCCATTTTCAATAACAAATCAACTACTCTATTTGAGTAACCCCATTCGTTGTCATACCAAGAAACAACTTTGAAGAATCTCTTTTCACCTTTTAGATTATTTTGAAGAGTAGCTAAAGAATCATAAATTGATGATCTTGCATCGTGAATAAAATCAGAAGAAACAACTTCTTCGTCACAGTAACCTAAAACATCTTTTAAATATGTTTCAGAAGCTTTTTTCATTAAAGCATCAATTTCTTCGATTGAAGTATCTTTCTCGGCTCTAAAAGTTAAATCAACAACAGAAACGTTAGCAGTTGGAACTCTGAAAGACATACCTGTTAATTTACCTTTTGTAACCGGTAAAACTTCACCTACAGCTTTTGCAGCACCTGTTGAAGATGGAATAATATTGATAGCAGCAGCTCTTCCACCTCTCCAGTCTTTTTTAGAAGGACCGTCAACTGTTTTTTGAGTAGCTGTATAAGAGTGAATTGTTGTCATTAAACCTGATTCAATTCCAATTCCTTCTTTTAATAAAACATGAACAACAGGAGCTAAACAATTAGTTGTACAAGAAGCATTAGAAACAATGTGATGTTTTTCTGCATCATATTCTTCATCGTTAACACCCATAACTAAAGTTTTCACATCCCCTTTACCAGGAGCTGAAATAATTACTTTTTTTGCACCGGCTTCTAAGTGACCTTTAGCTTTATCAGAATGTGTAAAAATACCGGTAGCTTCAATTACATAATCAACACCTAATTCTTTCCAAGGTAATTGACTTGTTTCTTTTTGAGCCATGACACATTTAGTTTTATTTCCATTAACAACTAATATGTCATCATTTTCTAAAGAAGCATCACTTTTTTCACTTGAAATTTCTGCTTTTAATTTACCATGCACAGAATCGTATTTTAATTGGTAAGCAAAGTATTTTGCATCTGTACTAACATCAACTACAGCAACTACGTCAACTTCTTTACCAAGAAGACCTTGATCAACTAAAGCGTTGAAAACTAATCTCCCGATTCTTCCAAATCCATTAATTCCTACTTTTACTGCCATTATATTTGACCTCCTTACTTGGGAAATAATTATTAAAATCAAACTTAAATATACTTTTTAGGCGCTCAAATTTCAATGACATTCATTTGTTAAATTTTTATAAATAGTGTATTTTCTCTAGCAAATTATTAAAAATAATATTAATAAGAATCCACAGTAAGAGGGGTTTTAATGAGTTCATTAACTGATTTTTTACTTTATGTACCTATCTTTGCCGATCTGCCTCAAGAAACTTTAGAGAAAATTTCTAAAATTGGTACAAACAGAACTTATAAAAAAGATTCTGTTATTTTAATGGAAGAAGATGCCGGAAGCGCATTATTTGTTATTGTGCGGGGTAAAGTAAAAATATCTAGAACCAGCAATGACGGCAGAGAAGTAATCCTTACTTATTTAACCGATTCAGACTTTTTTGGTGAGATGGCTATACTAGACGGAATGACTAGATCTGCAACTGTTATTGCTTCGGAAGATTCCGAACTTTTTATAATTCAAAGAGATGATTTTCTAAACCTGTTAAAAGACCATCCTGAAGTTTCGATTGCTCTTTTACAAGAATTAACAAAGCGGTTAAGAGCTGCCGATATGAAAATTAAATCTCTTTCCTTAAAAGATGCCGAAGGTAAAGTTGCTACTGTTCTTCTTCAATTAGCTGATGATATTGGAGTGATTAAACAAGGTATTGTTGAGATTGAAAAACTGCCACTTCAGCAGGATTTAGCAAATATGGCAGGAACCTCAAGAGAAACTATCTCAAGAACTCTTCATTCATTTGCTAAAAAAGGATTAGTGGAACTTGACGGATCAAAATTGAAAATCATGAACTATGAACAATTCAAAGAACTTTTTGCTTAATAATGATTAGTAGAATTGATTTACATACACATACAGTTTATTCCGATGGTTCTTTAACACCAAAGGAATTGTTGGATTACGCTAAATCAGTCCACTTAACAACAATAAGCATTACAGATCACGATACCATTGATGCAATTCCCGAAGCTAAAAAATACGGCAAGGAAATTGGAGTTGAAGTAATACCCGGATTAGAAATAAGCACCGATATTGAAGACAAAGAAGTTCATCTACTTGGATATTTTATTGATATTAACGATGAAGAGCTCAAAAAATATCTTCGTTTTTTTAGAGAAGAAAGATTTTTCCGTGCAAAAAGAATGATAAAAAAATTGAATGATCTGAATATAGATATTTCAATAGATGACGTACTTAAAATCGCAAAAAATTCGGCAATAGGAAGACCGCACATTGCCGCTGCCCTTTTAGAAAAGGGTTATATAAATAATTTTTATGAAGCGTTCAATAAATATATTGGTGATAACGGTCCGGCATACGAAAGAAAGATTCATGTTTCAGCACAAAGTGCTGTTAAATTAATTGCTGATGCGGGAGGTTTATGTTTTATTGCACATCCCGGGCATTTGAAGGAATCGATATTAACAAATTTAATAAATGCAGGAATTGATGGAATTGAAGTTATCCATCCTTCTCATAATGATTTTCAAGTGAAATTTTATAGAGGTATTGTAAATCAATATTGTCTATTAGAATCGGGCGGATCAGATTTTCACGGCTCAATTAAAGGTGATGAAAGGAATTTAGGTAAATATTATATTTCCAAAACAAAATTTGAAAACATGAAAAAAATGCTCTCTAAAAGTGAAAGGAGTTTTGATGATTAATACAATTGAAGGGAAATTATCAGCTAAGGATTTTAAATTTGCTATTGTTGTAAGCAGATTTAATGATTTAATTTGCAGCAGATTACAAGAAGGTGCAGTTGATTGTCTTAAAAGACATCACGCAGATGAAGAAAATATTACTATTGTAAAAGTACCGGGCTCGTATGAAATTCCAGTAACAGCAGAGAAAATTGCAGCCTCAGAAAAATATGATGCAGTAATTTGTTTAGGTGCTGTAATTAGAGGAGCCACTCCTCATTTTGAATACATTTCTGCTGAAGTAACTAAAGGTATTGCACAAGTTGGAATGAATTACAAACTGCCTGTAGTATACGGAGTAATAACAACCGATACATTAGAACAGGCAATTGAAAGAGCAGGTACTAAATCCGGCAACAAAGGCTGGGATGCTGCTTTAAGCGCCATTGAAATGGTTAATGTTTTTAAACAATTGTAATTTATTAACTTGTCCTTATTAAGTTAGGGACAAGTTTTTAACTTTTGAACTTCAGTAAATTTCATATCTTTTGCATCAAGTTAAAATTAGGTTAATATGAAAAAGATTTTTTTTGCATTAATAATTCTTTCATTAGCAGTAACAGCTCAAGAATGGCAAAGCTATACTTCAATGAGAAACAGCAATGGTTTAGCCTTAGACCAAAACGGTATATGGGTTTCTACAAACGGCGGTATTTTTCATTACAATTTTTCTACAAATGAATTTCAAAAAGTAATGAAAGAACAGGGTTTAGGAAGTCATAATACAACTGCATTAAATCTTGATGAAAACGGGAATGTCTGGATTGGTACTCTAGAAGGAATAATTAATATATATAACCAGAATGCAAAAGAAGTTGAAAATATTAATGAGATTTTTAATTCAGATAAAACTGATAAAAGAATAAATTCAATTTATACTTCAGGTGATACGGTTTTAGCTGCAAGCAATTTTGGTATTTCACTTATAAATGCTAACACTTTAGCTTTTAGAGAAACTGCTTCGAAGCTGGGTAATTTTCAAACTGATTTTAAAGTTAATTATGTAACAAAGATTGACGGCAGAATTTATGCATGTTTAGATGCAGGACTTGCAGTCCAAAAAATAAATTCGAATAACATTGCCGCTCCAGAATCATGGAATTCAATTTCGATAAATTCAGTTCCGGGAGCAAATACCATATCGCAAGTTTTAAAATTCAACAACAAAATAACTTTACTTACAAACAATGGAGTTTATCAAGAGATAACCAACGGAACTTGGTCATTATTGGCATTAGATGATACAGAACTTAGAAAAGGTATGATCAAGAATAATATTCTTTATGTCTCTTCATTGACCAATATTTACAAAATTGAAAATTCAAGTCCGGTATCGATTTATAATTCCGGCTCAAATCAAATTGCTGATTTTATAATTGGTGAAAATGAAGAAATATATGTTGCTTCTGCCAATTCCGGATTAATAATTCATACGGATGGTAATTCCGAGTTTATTTATCCAAATGGACCGGTAACAAATTTATTTTCTAGTGTAACTGTAGATGATAACAGCAATGTTTGGGTAGGTTCGGGAACCGATGTTTCGGGAAGAGGTATTTTTAGATTGACCCAAAACGGATGGATAAACTATACTGCTCCCAATGATAACATCCCGTCAAATTCTTTTCACAAAGTTTTTTCAGAAGGAAATAAAGTATTTTTTGCTAATTGGGGATTTGGTTTTACAATATTCGAAAATGATGAATTTACAACTTACAATACAACAAATACTGATTTGATTGGGGTTCAGCAGAATACCAATTTTCTTGTAATTGGAGATGTTCATACTGATAACAACGGAAATGTTTGGTTTATAAATTCAGAAACAATCAGCAGAAAACCTTTAGCTGTTTTAACAAATAATAACGAGATTATTCAATTTGAGTTTAACAATCCACGGATAAATGCCGGAGTAAAACTAGAACATTTGGTTGTTGACCAATATGATACTAAATGGTTTTCGGTTAGGGATGAAGGATTGTATTATTTTAATGAACAAAATACTTTAAGTAATTTGAATGATGATTTTGTTGGAAGATTATCATCATCTAATGGATTGAACTCTAATTTGATAACTTCTCTTGCTGTTGACAACAGAGGAGAATTGTGGATTGGAACATCTCAAGGATTGAACGTTATATATTCTCCCAATTCCCCGACTTCAAGAGCTCCTGCAAATATTTTTGGATTACGTGCTCAATCAATAACTGCAATTGAAGTTGACGCTCTAAATAGAAAATGGGTTGGAACTACCAATGGTGTTTATCTGCTATCATCTGATGGTTTGACTGTAATTGCACAGTACACAGAAAGAAACAGTCCTCTCCCCTCTAATATTATTAAAAGCATTGCAATTGATGATAATACGGGAATTGTATATTTCGGTACTGACTTTGGTTTAACTTCATTAAAAACCGAAGCTGTAAAACCAAAACCAAGTTTTACAACAATATTTTCTTACCCAAATCCGTTCATAATTGATAACAATAATAATTTGTTGACAATTGAAGGACTAATTAAGGATTCTCAAATTAAAATTTTATCTGTAAGTGGTAAATTGGTAGCCGAATTTAATTCACCCGGCGGAAATGTAGCTTTTTGGAATGGTTTAGATTCTGATGGGGAAAAAGTTTCATCTGGAGTCTATTTAATTGTTGCTTATGATAGTGAAGGAAACGAAGTGGCTACCGGTAAAGTGGCTGTCTTAAGGAAATAGATTTTATGCTTGATATTATTGATCTCTCAATTCAGTATGGCGGAAAAGAACTTTTTGAAAATGTTAATTTAAAAATAAATCCATCAGATAAAATTGCACTAATCGGTTCAAACGGAACCGGTAAATCTACTTTGTTAAAATTAATCTCGGGAAAAGAAACTCCGGAAGCGGGTAAAATACAGTATCAAAAAGGATTAAAGATTGGTTATCTCCCGCAAGAAATTTTAAATAAATATGAAAAAGTAATTTTTGACGAAGTAAAATCCTCATTAACTAACATAATTGATCTTGCCGTAAAGGAAGAAGAACTAAATAACCAGTTGAAAAATGAATTCCTATCGGAAGACGAAAAGGATAAAATAATTCATAAAATTGGTGAGATTCATGATCAAAAACTGCATACAGATTTTTATAAAATTGATTCGGATATAGAAAAAGTCTTAATGGGATTAGGTTTCACAGAAAATGATTTTGATAGACCATTAAGTGAATTTTCCGGCGGCTGGCAGATGAGAGTTGAACTTGCAAAACTTCTTCTTAACAATAATGATTTAATTTTACTGGATGAACCAACTAACCACTTGGACCTTGATTCCCTGAGATGGCTTTTAAATTTTCTAAAAAATGCAAAAGAAGCTTTACTAATTGTATCCCATGATAAATATTTTCTTAACGAAATTACCAATAAGACTATAGAAATATTCAATAGGAATGTAACTCTTTATAATGGCAAATATGATGATTACATTGAATATAAAAGAGAAAGAGATGAACTGCTGATAAAGCAAAGACTAAATCAAGAAAAGAAAATTAAAGAAACAGAAAAATTTATAGAGCGATTTAGATACAAGGCAACCAAAGCAAGGCAAGTACAAAGTAGAATTAAACAGCTTGAAAAAATAGATATTTCTGATCTTCCCGAATATGAAGATGAAATTAATCTGAGATTTCAAGAGCCTGAAAGAAGCGGTTCAGTTCCTGTAAATATAGAAGATTTATCATTCGCTTATGAAGCTGATAATTTTATTCTGAAGAGCATCGATTTGAATATTACAAGAGGTGAAAAAATTGCTCTAGTTGGACCTAATGGTGCAGGTAAAACAACTTTAGCAAAATTAATTGCAGAAAAATTAAAACCTTCAAAAGGTAAATTGATAATCGGTTACAATACTACAACTTCATATTATTCTCAAGAAGTAGCTGATAATTTAGACTTGTCAAAATCTATTTTGGAAACTCTTGAAGATTCAGCAAAAGATTATACTACTCTTCAATTAAGAATTGTGCTTGGCTCTTTTCTCTTTAGGGATGATGATGTTTTTAAGAAAGTAGGAGTTCTTTCCGGGGGTGAAAAAAGCAGAGTTGCATTAGCCAAAATTATGCTCAATAAAGCCAATCTGATTATACTTGATGAACCGACTAACCATTTGGATATGAATTCGAAAAGAATTCTGCAGAAGGCATTAGCCGAATTTGGAGGAACACTCATAATTGTTAGTCACGATGTTGATTTCTTAAGACCGATAGTTGATAAGGTTGTTGATGTTAGAAATAAAAATATAAAAATCTTTGAAGGTGATATTGATTATTACCTTTTTAAAACTAATTTCTTTGAAGAAAATAATTCCCAGCTAAAACAAATTACAGTTGATGAAGAAAAAAAAGAAAATAGAAAAGATAGAAAAAGACTTGAAGCTGAAGTAAGAAATAAAAAACATGAAGCAACAAAAGATTTAAAGAAAAAAATAGATACTTGTGAAAATAGAATATCTGAATTGGAAGCAGAAAAAGAAATTTTAGAAAAAGAATTAATAGATGAAAAAATTTATACCAATGCCGAAACTGCAAAAGCAAAAACAAGTAGATACGAAAAAATAAAAAATGAATTAGAAAAGAATTATGAAGAATGGACGACTCTTCATGATGAATTAGAAAAAATAGAAGAGTCGTTTAATAAAATGTTAAGCTAAAAATTCATCCGCTAATGCAAGTCCGCCGAATAAAGGAGCATCATCTCCAAGTTTAGTAATTTTAATTTTCACAATCTTTCCTGGTTCGGGAAGGACACTTTTGGCAAATGATTTTTCAATCTTAGGAAGCATATAATCACCAAGTGCTTCAACAACACCGCCCCCCAATACAATTGTATCTATATTCAACAAAGTAGTTAAGCTTCCCAATACCGAACCAATTATTCTGCAAGAATTATTTATATGTTTGGTAACAACTTTATCCCTCTTTTTTACCGAAGTCTGTAAAGCTTTACTTTTTATTCTTTTCCCTTTTGGAACGAGTTTAGACAAAACTGAAGTCTCCCCTTTTTTAATATCTTTCTGAATCGATTTAACAACAGCAGTCCGGCTGGCAATTTGTTCGAATGTAGCTTTTCCGTTTGCCGAAATTTCCCCTTTATCATTAACTTTAATATGTCCTATTTCGCCGGCATAAAAAGATGAACCTCTGTACATTTTTCCGTTAAATATTAATGCACCTCCAATACCGGTTCCAACAAATACCACAAGGGCATTTTTTAATTTGTCTTCATACTCAAAAAGTTTAATACCAAGACCGGCAAGATTCACATCATTTTCTATAAGAACAGGTACTTCAATATGTTTTTGAATACTTCTTTTTATGTTGTAATTCTTGATTTTCAAATTAGGAGCATTTCCTATAATTCCGGTCTCAGGATTAACTGTACCGGGGACTCCCAAGCAGACAGCCCTTAAATCCTTTTGATCTGTTCCTGTCTTGCTGAGCAATTCATTTATTGAAGAAATAATATCTTTAACAATTACATCCGCACCATTAGTATAATTTGTAGGAAGTTTTACTCTTTCAATAATTTCATTTTCAGAATTAAGTATTGCAGAAAGAATTTTTGTTCCGCCTAAATCAACAGTAATTATTTTTTTTGCCTTCATTAAATTCTCCAATTATAAGCTTTCAAAGTAATGCAGAATTATAATCAAAAATCTTTTTATATACATCTTTTTTGAATAACTTAATTTTTTTAATAAAAGTGAATTTTATGATTCGTCCTGTAAAGTCTCTAGGTCAAAATTTCTTAAGAGATGAAAACATTATCAAAAAAATTATTAATGAAATTAATCCTTTGCCAAATGAGACTGTGATTGAAATTGGTCCAGGTGAAGGCGCATTAACAAAACATTTAATAAAAAGTGAAGCCGCTTTTACTGCCATTGAATATGATAGAAGAGCTGTTGAGCATTTACAAATTGAGTTTCCCACTCTGAAAATTATTCAAAATGATTTTCTGAAATTTGATTTGAAGTCATTAAGCAAAGATAAACTAAGAATAGTAGGAAATATTCCATACAATATTACATCACCAATAATCTTTAAAATGTTGGAGAACAGAGAATTGGTTAACGATTCCGTTATGATGATACAATATGAAGTTGCAAAAAGAATTACTTCTAAAATTGGGACTAAGGATTACGGAATATTATCAGTTCTATTAAATACTTTTGCCGAAACAAAATTTTGTTTTAAGGTTTCTCCAAATGTTTTTTATCCAAAACCAAAAGTTGATTCTGCGGTAATTCATATTTATTTCAATAAAAAAATTGATCCGGAATTAAATGAAGAATTATTCATAAAACTTGTTAAAGCATCATTTAATAATAGAAGAAAAACTTTAAAAAATTCCTTATCTAATAGTATATTTAGGGTTTATGATTTGAACAAAATCGATTTTGATTTTTCAAAACGTGCTGAACAATTAACAATTTCCGAATTTATAAATCTTGCAAAAATATTTGATAATTTAACCAATGAGTGAAAAAATTGACAAAATAGATGTTAGAGATGTAATTCAAGTAGACAGTGAGCTAATTGAAAATATTTCTACATTGATTGAAAATCAAGCTAAAGAAAGCTTGATGAATATTTTTGCAAATTTACACCCTGCCGATATTGCCGAAATTATAAATAACCTTAATATTGAAAAAGCATCTTTTGCTTTTGAGCTGCTTGATAATGAAACTGCAGGTGAAGTTCTAATTGAGCTTGATGAAAATCTTAGAGAAAAGCTTTTAAAAAGAATTGATGCAGAGACAATTTCTGATATAGTTGAAGAACTTGATACTGACGATGCAACAGATATTGTTAGTGAACTTCCTGAAGAATTAGCAGATGCTGTATTGGAAAAACTTGACCGTGAGGAATCTGAAGATGTAAAGAAACTTCTTGAATATCCTGAAGATTCTGCTGGCGGTATTATGAATAGTGACTTCGTATATGTTTACGAAGACAACACTATTAAAGGGGCAATTAAGGAAATTAGAAAACATGCTGAAGAATTTGAACATATTTATCATATTTATGTTTTGAATCATAGTGATCAGCTTGTTGGTATTGTTTATCTCAAATCATTGTTAACTAATCCATTAAGACAAAAAATTACTTCCGTTATGGAAGAGGATTTGATTTATGTAAATCCGAATACAGATCAGGAAGAAGTAGCTGCTTTAATGGATAAGTATGATCTTGTTGCAATTCCCGTTGTTGATTCAAACAAAGTAATGTTAGGCAGAATTACTATAGATGACGTAGTTGATGTTATTAACGAAGAAGCATCTGAGGATATTCAGAAAATTGTCGGTCTTTCAGAAGAACAGGAAAGCAGTGACTCTGTTTTCAGAATTTCCAGAATCCGTCTTCCTTGGCTAATAATAGGTTTGGTATTGGAAGTTTTAAATGCTCTTATACTAAGCAATTATGAAGCCTCCTTAACTCAAATTCTAGTAGCAACCTTTTTTATGCCGATTGTAATGGCTGTTGGAGGAAGTTCTGGTACTCAATCAGCTATTGTTATGGTTAGAAGTCTTGGCTCTAAAGAAATTTGGTTAAAGGAAGTTGCCAAAAAACTTGGCAAGGAATTATTTGTTTCGCTGATTAATGGAATCGTCCTTTCTTCAATTTTATTCAGCCTAGTATTTTTGTTCTTCTCGCAAGAAACAGTAACTATTTCATTTACATTAATTCTTTGTCTTTCACTCCAAATAATAATTCTATTTTCAACTATGATGGGAGCAGCCATTCCTATAGTATTAAAGAAAATGGGATTAGATCCGGCAATAGCAACAGGTCCATTTGTAACCTCATCCAATGATATAATTGGATTATTAATTTATCTTAGTCTAGTAACCTGGTTTATGCTATAATTATGAAATTAAAGAAACTTATTCTCAATCTAAATCCAACAGATTTACTGATAGTGGTTTATTCTCTTTATCTAAGTATAGTTAATATTATCTTTTTTGATAAAGTGGAAGAATGGTACTTACTAGTATCTTTTAATGCTTTCCTAATCTTCTTCGTATTTACTATTGCTTATTTAGATAAAAATAAAAGTCATTTTTTAATAATGCAGCTTCATTATTGGTATATAGTTCCCCTAATTTTAATAATATTTAAGCAGCTTTATTTTATGGTAAAGCCTATAAGAAATGTTGATTATGATCATGTGCTTATTGAAATAGACAGGTGGATGTTTGGATTTGATCCGACTGTTGAACTATATAAAATCGCTAATCCTTATTTAACCGAACTTCTGCAGATTGTTTACGGAATGTTCTTCTTCCTCCCTATTATTCTTGCTGTTGATTTAATGATTAATAAAAGAATCGGTAATGTAAAATATGAAGCTTTTATAATTTTATACGGCTTTTTACTTTCTTACATTGGATATATTTTAGTTCCGGCAATTGGTCCCCGTTTTACTCTTCATGATTTTTATTTAAAGGGAGCAGAACTTCCGGGATTGTTTTTAACAGAATTTTTAAGAGAAATTGTTAATTCGGGTGAATCAATTCCAGGTGGAACTATAGATGCGATTGATAAAGTTCAGAGAGATGTTTTCCCAAGCGGGCATACTCAAATGACTTTATTAACAATGTACTTAGCAGTCAAATTCAAAACTAAAACTAAGAATTTCTTTCTAGTAGTTGGAACTCTTTTAATATTTGCAACCGTTTACTTAAGATATCATTATGTAATTGATTTAATAGCCGGATTTTTCTTTATGGTGTTTACTCTTTGGAGCGGCTATCATTTATACAATTGGTGGATGAACAAAACAGGTGAAGAAAAATTTGAATACGGTAAATATTAAGCTGCTTGTTCATCTACTTTTTGAATAGTTTCTACAATTAATCTGAAATAACGATCTAATGAACAGTTTGAATCTTCACGTAAATAACAGTCACCATCAGAATCCTGTGCTTTGCAGTTATGGCAAACAACATTTTTCAGATTGTTATAATAATCTTCTATCTCATCAGAATCTGTTTTGTGAACAACGTCTATTATTTCAGGAAGAAAATATTGAACAGCACAAATTTCTCTTTCATTTAATGTACATTTGCCGGTTTCGCTGCTGTCGGCACAAATTGAACATATATTTTCTTTTATCGCTTTTAAATATTTTTCCATTTATACTCCGTTTTAAGCAAAGACAAATTAGCAATAGTAGTTTCATTTTTCAAGTTGGATATTTATGAATAAGAAAACACAAGTAAAAAGAATTTTTGACTCAATCTCTAGAAGATATGACTTATTAAATCATTTATTAAGTGCAGGAATTGATTTCTACTGGCGTAAAAAATCATTAAAGCTTACTAAAATTTCAGCAGATTCACATCTACTTGATGTTGCATGTGGTACTGGCGATTTTGCAATTGCGGCTAAAAAGTTTGGAGTCAAAAAAATAATTGGTGCAGATTTATCAATCAATATGCTAAAAGAATTTAACAGGAAGAAAAATTGGAGTATCGGCACAACAGTTCAAACTGTTGCTGAACACATTCCTTTTAAGAATGAAACATTCACAAATATTACAGTAGCATTTGGAGTTAGAAATTTTTACGATATCCCCGAAGGTTTTAGATCTTTTAATAGAGTTCTGAGAAAGAATGGAAAGGTTACTATTCTAGAATTCAGACTTCCAAAGAATTTTATAGTAAAGGGGCTTTATAATTTTTACTTCAATAAAATTCTTCCTTTAATCGGTAAAATAATTTCAAAAGATCAGGAAGCTTATACTTATCTGCCGGAATCTGTTAATGCGTTTGATGAAAATGTAAATATTGCCAAACTCCTTTCAGAAACCGGTTTTAAGAATATTCAAGAATTTGCTTTAACATTTGGAATTGTTCAGGTAATTATAGCAGAAAAATAATTGGCGGACTTTTCAATCCGCCATAATTCTTATTTCAAATCATAACTTACTAAGGTTTCTCTAACAATAGCAGTTGTATCTGCTAAATCAATTCCGTTTCCATTAATTGAATTGATTAAGAAAGCACTTCCTTCAAGCTTTGTTAAACCAACATCTTTTGTGTACCAGCCGTAACCATAAAACTCACGACTAATAAGATTGATTGGATTTTGAGGATTGGTAAAGTTAATCGGGTTCTCAGGATCAGGAAGTGAGAAAATCAGAGTATATTTTATTTTTTCTGATTCGACAGAATTATTTAATGCCGGAACAACTATTGATTCTTTACCTTCATAAGTTCCTTTCACTTCTATAACTGTAATTGGAATTTGTACGCCAAGAAAGTTGATAAGAACATTAAACTTAAATGCACTCCATTCCTTACCGCTAAAAAGTGGTAGAGAAAAAATATTTATTTCAGGATCAATCTCAAATCCGGATACAACGGAAACAATTAATGAATCTGTAAGAAGTTCATCAAGTGCAGATGAGAAACCGGTTGTATCAATATAAATATACAAACCGTTTTCCCCTCTTCTGAAATTCAATTCAGTCTCTATGCTATTATTAGCTATAGTAGATATATTTTTCTGAAGAATATATTCTATTGAATTTTTATTTACAGTTGATTCAAAAGTAGAAACTCTTGTTCCAACCTGACTAAAATTGGTATTAACTAAAGCCGTATCTGTGTTGAATGTAAAAGTACTGCCAATATTTCCGGGATAGTAAGATGTTATTTCACTTACATCATCTGGATTAGGTGTAACCGGATCATCTGATCCGCCGCATGATGCTAACATCAGAGATATAATTAACAATAAAGCTATTTTTATTTTATTCATAGTATTTTCCTTTCAATCAATTTGTTTCTTAAACTTCTAAACGCAATTCCTCTGTGACTAATTTCATTTTTTTCTTCTGTTGTCATTTCTGCTAATGTTTTAGTAAATCCATCCGGTATAAAAATAGGATCATAACCAAATCCGTTGCTGCCTGAACCATTTTTTATTATTTCGCCGTTCAATTCTCCAATTGAAATTATTTTTTCATTGCCGTTAAAGTAGAGAGCGCAACTAACAAATTTTGCTTTATGCGGTTCAGGAAAATCCTTTAAAGCATTTATTACTTTATTATTGTTATCTTCATAAGTACAATTTTCACCGGCATATCTTGCTGAAATAACCCCAGGTTCACCATTGAGCTGTTCTATTGAAAGTCCTGAATCATCAGAAATGACCGGTTTTCCAAACAGATTAAATATCACTTCAGCTTTAATAAACGCATTTTCTTCAAATGTTAATCCGTCTTCTATTATTTCCGGTATATCTTCAAAATCTTTTAACGAAAGAATTTTTATATCATGGTTAGAAAAGATTTTAGATACTTCTTTTAATTTACCAAGATTGCCGGTAGCAAAAATTAATTCTTTCATTAAACTGCTCTTTCCATTAATTTTTTCAATTCTGCTTTTGAATTACTGATAATTTCTCCTTCATCATAAATTAATGATTTACCATTAACTACAACTTGATCTCCTTGAATAAATACTGAAGAAACATTTTCCTTTGACGCAGAATAAACAATGTCCGAATAAATATTTTCATCGTTAGATAAAACAGATTGATTTGCTTTTTCCAAATTGAGCAATACAATATCTGCTTTCTTTCCTACTTTTATGGAACCTATTTCATTTTCTAAATGAAGAGCTCTTGCTCCTTCTATTGTAGCTAATTTGAAAACTGTTTTTGCATCCATCGAGGTTGGACCATGAATTGGTTTTTGAATTAAAGCCGCCAATCTCATTTCATTAAATACCGAAAGATTATTGTTGCAAGGTGCTCCATCTGCACCAAGAGAAACATTTATTCCTTCACTTAAATATTTAGGAATATTGGCAATTCCTGATCCAAGTTTTAAGTTGGATGAGGGACAATGAGATACTCTAGAATTCTGTTTTTTCATTGTCTTCATTTCGGAATCATTAACATGAATGCAATGAGCTAAAACAGTGTGATCATCAAGAACACCAATTGAATTGAAGTATTCGATATTTTCTTTACCAAATCTTTTTCTTACTTCTTCAACCTCTGATTTATTCTCGGAAGAATGTGTATGATAAATTGAACCGGGAAAATCCTTCATAATTTGTTTTGTTTCAATAAGCAACTCTTCAGAACATGAAAGGACAAATCTAGGTGCAAAACCATATCTGATTTTTCCATTAATATCATGAAATTCTTCTGCTAGAGAAACTGTATAATCTAATTCTTCTCTTGTTGATTTTTTAAAAGAGGGATAAAGATCATTATAATCCATCATACATTTACCGGCAATTGCTCTCATTTTGGATCTTATCAATTCATCAAAAATTACTTCTTGATGATTAACAGTCCCCATATCAAGCAATGTAGTTGTTCCTGATGTCTGCAGTTCATGAATTCCGAGCTGCGCCGAAAATCTTAAGCTTTTTGCATTGTGTGCATTTTCAAATGGGAATATTCTTAGCTGCAGCCAATCTAGAAGTTCCAAATCATCTGCTAATCCTCTGAATAAAGTCTGGCATAAATGTATGTGCGTCTGAACAAATCCAGGAATAAGAACATGATTTCCAAAATCATGCTTTTCATAATCGGGATAGGAAGTAATTTCCTTTTGATCAATTATTTTTGATATAAATCCATTCTCAACTAGAACGGCTTTGTCTCTCAATATTTCGTCATTCTGATTATTGGTAACAATAGCTTGGGCAATAATTAATTTTTTATTCTTCATTTTTCTCTTCTGTTAAAATTTCATCAAGCTGTTCCATTGCAAATCTTAAATGAGGAATTACAATTGAACCCCCAACAATTAGGGCAATGTTAAATGATTCATAGAGTTCTTCTCTTGTTGCACCTTCTTGAATTGATCTATCAATATGATAAAGAATGCAGTCATTGCATCTTAAAACCATTGAAGCAACCAATCCCATTAATTCTTTCATTTTACTTGGTAATGCACCGTCGATATATGCTTTATTATCCAAAGCAAAAAATTTGTTAAAATCTCTAAATCCTGAATTCAAGATTTTATCGTTCATATCTTGTCTGTATTTCTTGAATTCTGTTAAAGTAGTTTTCATATATTCCTCATTATCTTTCTAGTTCTGCTTTAAGAAATTTTCCTGTTAAGCTTTTTTTATTTTTAATTATTTCTTCAGGAGTGCCTTCGGCAATAATTTTACCGCCATGTTCTCCCCCTCCCGGGCCTAAATCAATTACATAATCTGCAAATTTTATAACATCCAAATTATGTTCAACAACAACAACAGTATTCCCTTTAGTTACAAGTTTATTCAATACCTTTAGAAGAATATTAACATCTTCAAAATGAAGTCCAGTAGTAGGTTCATCGAGAATATAAATAGTTTTACCTGTACTAACTTTACTTAATTCAGTAGCAAGTTTAACCCTTTGTGCTTCACCGCCGGAAAGAGTTGTTGCCTGCTGACCTAGTTTAACATATCCCAATCCTACATCGTTAAGGGATTTAATTTTTCTTTTAATTCTTGGTAAATCATCAAAAAAAGTTAGTGCTTCTTCAACTGTCATTTCAAGAACATCTGAAATTGATTTGGTTTTGTATAGAACTTCCAGAGTTTCTCTGTTATATCTTTTTCCGTTGCATACTTCACATAAAACATAAACATTTGGGAGAAAATTCATCTCAATCTTCTTTAAACCATCTCCTTGGCATTCCTCACATCTTCCACCTTTAACATTAAAACTAAATCTGCCCGGGGCATAACCTCTCACTTTCGATTCAGGCAATTGTGCAAATAAATCTCTTATAAAAGTAAAAAGTCCAGTGTAAGTTGCCGGATTTGATCGAGGAGTTCTTCCAATTGGAGATTGATCGATTTCAATTACTTTATCAATATTGTCCAATCCTAATACTTCATCATATTTAAGCGGAACTACTTTTGACTGATAAATATCCTTTGATAAAATTCTTACAAGTGTTTCATTAATTAATGATGATTTACCAGAACCGCTTACTCCGGTAATTGCAGTAAATGTTCCCAATGGAATTTTCAAATCAACATTTTTGAGATTATTCCCTTTTGCTCCTTTAATTTCTATAAATCCTTTATCAAGTGATCTTCTCTCATTAGGAGTTTCAATCTTCTTACGATTTTTAAGATAATCCATTGTTAATGAAGTGAAACCATTTTTAGATTTTACAATTTGATTGGTTTCTCCAACCAAACAAACCTCTCCCCCATGTTCTCCTGCTCGTGGTCCTAAGTCTATAATATAATCTGAGCTTTCTATTGTTTCTCTATCATGCTCAACAACCACAATAGTATTTCCTAAATCCCTTAAATTTTTCAATGATTCAATCAACTTAACATTATCACTTTGATGTAGACCTATACTTGGTTCATCAAGAACATAAAGAACACCAGCTAATTGCGAACCGATTTGAGTAGCTAATCGTATTCTTTGTGCTTCTCCACCGGATAAAGTTCTAGCAGATCGATTAAGTGTTAGGTAATCAAGTCCTACATCCAGCAAGAATTTTAATCTGCTTCTAATCTCTTTTAGAATTTGATTTGAAATTACCTGTTCTCTTTCAGTAAGATTAAGTTTCTCAAAAAACTGAGCGGCTCTTTCTATTGAAAGTGAAGTAACTTCGGTAATATTCTTTTCATTAAATTTAACGGCAAGCGATTCCGGTCTGAGTCTTCCCCCATTGCATGTAGAACAAGTCTGTGTATTCATAAATGATTCAGCCCATTCACGAATCTTATTTGAGCTTGTTGTTTCGTAATAATGTTTTATATAATTGATAACTCCGGTAAACTTATGCATATATGTAATTGATTTGCTGGAACCGTAGGAATATGAAAACGGAATTTTTTCTTTACTTCCATTTAGTAACACTTCACGCTGTTCTTCATTTAAATCTTTTAGCGGAGTATCATAAGTGAATTCAAATTTATCTGCAACTCCTTGAAGTTGATTAAAGAACCAGATATTTCTTGGTTTACCGATTGCAATAATTCCTTCTTCATTTATTGATTTATTCCAATCGGGAATAATTAAGTCCAAATCCAATTCTCTCTTTTCACCTAAACCGTCGCAGTCTTTGCATGAACCATAAGGAGAATTGAATGAAAATGAATTCGGGGCTAATTCAGGATAACTAATTCCACAATGATGACAAGCTAAATTTCTGCTAAAAATAGTGTCTTCATTTCCGGAATTAATAATTACAGTTCCACTGCCGTAATTCAAAGCAACTTCAATCGAACCGCTTAATCTAAATCTTGATTTCTCAGCAATCTTTATATTTCTATCAATAACTATTTCAATGTTGTGAATTTTATATCGATCAACTTTATAACCTTTTTCCAATTCTACTATCTCGCCGTCAACTCTAACTCTATTAAAGCCATCTTTCATTATATCTTCAAAAAGCTCTCTGTAGTGACCTTTTCTTCCTCTAACAACCGGAGCAAAGATACTTATTTTCTCATCACTCAACTTTTCAATAATAGTATTAATTATCTGCTCTGAGGATTGCTTTTCAACTGGTCTGCCGCAATTATAACAGTATGGTTTTCCTACTCTTGCATATAATAGTCTTAGATAATCATAAATTTCTGTAACAGTTCCAACAGTAGATCTTGGATTTCCGGAAGTTGATTTTTGCTCTATAGAAATAGCAGGACTTAAACCTTCGATTAAATCCACATCAGGTTTTTCCAACAAATTTAAAAATTGTCTGGCATAAGCTGAGAGAGATTCGATATATCTTCTTTGTCCTTCAGCATAAATTGTGTCAAAAGCTAAAGAAGATTTACCTGAGCCTGAAAGTCCGGTAATTACGGTTAAAGAATCTCTGGGGATTTCCAAATCTATATTTTTAAGATTATGCTCTCTTGCCCCTTTTATTACTATTTTATTTTGATTATCCATAAACCTGAGTGTGAAAAAATTTAAAATGTTATTTTAGTCATCATAATTATTAAAAACAAATTTTTCGGTAAAATGGTTTTACCTTTATCAATAAAAACAATTTTAGAAAATTCAACTACGGAATTTAAGGAAAAAGGATCTCGTTTTATTGGTCAAATTTATCATGCTAAAACTGATCATGAAGTAAATACAATTTTAGAAAAAGTTAGAAAAGAACATTATAACGCAACTCATCATTGTTATGCATACCGATTTTTAAACAATGACATTAAATATTCGGATGATGGTGAACCTAACGGAACTGCCGGAATTAGAATATTGAATGCACTTCAGCATTTTGATCTGTTTGATAACTTAATTATAGTTATAAGATATTACGGCGGTACAAAACTCGGTGTTGGACCATTAGGTAAAGCTTATTATAATTCAGCTAATTTGGTTATAGAAAATTCGAAAATAATTACACTTGAAAATTTCACAAAATTAAGTCTAGAATATGATTATGATTTCAGCAGTCAAGTTCATTACTTGTTAAATCAATTTGAAGGAAAAATTATCGACAACACTTTTACAGATAAACCAAGAATTATATTTTTTGTAAAAGCTGACGTTGTAAATAACATCGAGAATAAATTAACCGAACTCTCCTCAGGCAGATATAAAATTGATGTAAAAGAAGAAAATATATTCAGATAAAAAAATCTCAAGACAAAATGAACTTTTTTTAAAAACTGCTGTTAAACAGAAATTGAATTATTGACAAAAAGATTTCATTTACTTATTTTTATTTTAAGATAATTAAGTCTCTTAAAGAAATTATTAACAATATACTATGAGGAATCATAAATGATCTACACAAAAACTGGAGAGTACGCAATAAGAGCGATTTTATTTCTTGCAAGACAACCGAAAGAAAATTTAATCATGTCTTCAGAAATTGCAAAAAGTGAAGATATTCCTGCTCATTATTTAGCAAAAATTTTGCAAAGAATGGCAAAATATGGTTATGTAGATTCCTTCAAAGGAAGAGGCGGTGGATTCAAAATTACTGAACTTGCTAAAAAAAGTTCTATTCTTGAAATAGTTGAACGTGTTGAAGGTCCGGTTATTAATTTAAAATGCGTAACAGGATTAAAAGAATGTTCAGATGAAAATCCTTGTCCGTTACATGAAGAATGGGCAGAATTAAGAAATAGAATTTACAATCTTATCTCAAGTAAATCAGTTCAAGAAGTTGCTGAAAAATACTCTGAGACTTTAAGAAGATCAAACTAGTATTCTTTTTTAATGTCATTCTAAATTTCATTTTTGATTTTTAGAATGACATTTCTTTTAATTTTTTCTCTCTTTTAGAGAGTTAAAGTACATTTTAATCCTTTCCAAATCACTGCATAAATTATTTAGATTAGATAAACTTTCATGTGTCAATTGGAAATATTTCTCTCTAAATATTTCTTGGATAAAATTTGAACCTGAACTGATTATCACTTCAACGCCGGATTTTACTTTTTGTATGTTATCCGAATATTCTTTTTTTACTTTTTCAAAATATTCATCATCTATGCTGTTATCTCTGTTTTGGATTATTCTTAACAATCCTTTTGTAAACTTTGCATAAAACGAAATCTCTTCCAAATCTTTTAGTTTATTCTCTTTGAATGACAATTCCAAAAGTCTGATAATGTCCTCTTCATTAAGAATTTTTCCGCGGGAAAAATTGATAAGTTCATTATAAAAATGATGGGATGCTTCTTTATAATTATCCATTACTTTATTTTAATCCCCAAACCTAAACCATCTCCAATTGGTAATAGCGTTGACTTTAAAGTAGGATGCGATAAGAAAAGAATATTAAAATTTCTAACGTGCTTTGTTGAGTTTCTAAATTTTGGGGGTACTTTACTTGAAGCTGCATATCCATGCCACAGAAGATTATCTACCAATATTATTCCGTTTTTCTTTAATAACATTAATGAGAAATAGAAAAGTTTTTCGTAATCTTCTTTATCAGCATCTAAAAAGATAAAATCATATTTGTTTGAGAGATTAGGCATTACTTCAAGTGCATCCCCTTCTATAATATTTATTTTATCTTTAACATTGGACTTATCAATATAAAATTTAGCTTTCTTTATGTTCTCTTTGCTTACTTCAATCGTATCAATAACACTTTTCTTTTTAAGATTTTTTGCGATTCTTATTGTTGAATAAGCAATCGCACATCCAATCTCAAGAACTCTTTTTGGTTTATGAATTGTTATAAGCTGTTCCAAAAATTGAGCTGAATCGGGAGTTAGAATTGGTACTTTTCCCTTTTTTGCAAACTCTTCCATTTCTATTATGAGTTCGTCAATTTCATTACGAAATGATTTAATATAATTTTCTTGTGATGTATAAAGAATTTTACTCATTACTTTAAGAAGACCATTTTCTTTATTTGATAATTATCATTAACTCTTATAGAATAAAAATATACTCCGCTTGGAGCCAAATTACCTTTGTCATCTAATCCATTCCAAGATGTTTCATAAAATCCAATAGGACGAAAATCATTAACTAAAGTAGAAATTCGTTCTCCAAGAATATTGTAAATCTCCAATGTTACATTTGCCGCAACAGCAACTTTATATTCAATAATTGTTCTATTATTAAAAGGATTAGGATAATTTTGTGCTATAGAAAAACCGCGGATTGATTCGTCATCATCAATTGAAACCGGAGAATCTACAACTGCAATATTATACCATAATTTATCTAAATGATAATAACCGGATTGCGGCGCTCTTTTGATTTCTCCATTAACTTCATAATTAAAATAGAAGAAGAAATCTTTATTGAATTCTGTATCGAGAAGATCAAAATTAAACCTAAGTGAATCGGTTTTACTAATTGTTTTCGAACTTTCAATTCCATCTATAAAATAATGAATATCAGCATAAGCTAAGTCAGGAGCATCAGTAAATATTTTATGAATAATATATGAATCAATTCCCTTCTCATAATTTGGGTAAGAAATTGCTTTGCTGGTTGAAAGCAGACCATAACCTTTATTGTTATCAGGATTTTCACTTTGATCTGCAGTATATGTTAAAATAAATCTCATTTGTTTGTTTGATAGATGTGGTTGAGCTTGTTTCAACAGACCGGCTACTCCGGCAGCAATAGGAGCTGCGGCAGAAGTTCCATTTGCAAATCCAACACTGCCGCTTGAATTTGCACCGGCAACAGAAACACCTTGAGTTACAACATCAGGTTTAATTCTTCCATCATAAGTTGGTCCGTGACTTGAAAATCCGGCGAGATTATTTTGAGAATCAACTGCACCAACAGCAATTGTGTTAACTCCATCAGCCGGAGCAGTAATATAATACCAAGATGAATTTCCTTCATTACCTGCCGATGTAATAGTTAAAACACCAAGTTGAAAAGCAAGTTCGGCAGCTTGAGTACAAATTGTTGTGCTCCCGTCCATTTGTGAATAAGAATAAGATTCCGCAGGGCTATCAAATTCACTATAACCCAATGATGAACTAGTAATATCAACTCCAAGACCTTCCATCCATTCTAAAGCTGCGGCATAATTATCTTCCTCAACTCTTGTTTCAGTCGGAACATATTCAGTTTTGGCTAGAAGAAAATCGGCATTATAAGCAGCACCAATCAATTCTCCATCTTTATAACCGCCAACAATACCAAACACATAAGTTCCATGAGAACTTTGAGATGGAGTATCTGATCCTTCATTACCGGTAAAATTATCTTCAAATACAAAATCATATTCATCAATAACATTTGCATTAGCAAAAATTGGATTAGTCATCCATTCGAAGCCTGTATCAAGTAATCCAATTAATACATCTTTCCCATTTAATCCCAAATCGTGAACTTCGGGAATATTACTTAAGTTTAATTGAGCTTCTGAAAAACCGTAATCTAATTCAAAATTTGATTCATTACCTTTTTCAAGAATATTTTGAGACCGGAGTTCAAATTGTTTTTTTGATTGGAAAGTCTTTACCTTCTCAATTTTATTAACAAATGATAAATTATTAATTGTCTGCTTTTGGAAATCATTTAAATAGGCTGAAACTGCATTAAACCATTTCAATTCTCTTTGTATTTCTATTCCTAATACCTTTAGAGAATTTTTATAATCTTGATAAATCGGAACATCTTCATATAAAATATAATTTTCACCTAATATTTTTTTTCTTCTTTCAATTGCTCTTTGAGTTAAAGTTTCTTCAGCTTCTTTATATGCTTCAGTAGTTTTGCTGAAGTTCATTTTATTTGTTTCCCCTTTATCTACAAAGTAGATTAAATATTTTTCTTGAGCGGAAACTATTGAACCGATAAGTAATACGAAAAGAATAATCTTTTTCATTTTTGCTCTTTTTTTAGTAACAAATTAATCAATATGAAATAAATATCAAGTGGATAAAAATTACAGAAACTTCATCATTCTGGACCATCTTATTCCTCTAAAGAAATCCATGAATGATTCATTCTCAATTGTTTCATCAACTGACCAATAAATCATAAAAGCCTGTCCTAATATTTTATCATCCGGAACAAATCCCCAAAATCTGCTGTCTGCACTTTCATCTCTGTTATCACCAAGCACAAAGTAATAATCCTGCTTAATTATATATGTTGATATTTCATTTCCGTTAACAAATATTTTATGATTGTTGATTTCAACTGAATCATCTTTTAGTTCATATTTAATTATTGGAAAGTACAACCCGACATTCTTTTTGGAAAAAGTTACCGTATCACCTTCACTTGGAATAATAATAGGACCGTAATAATCTTCATTCCATTTAGAATCATTAGGATAAATTTTTGGATTAGGAATACTTCTTGGTCGACTTTTCTGTTTAGTAAAAAGTAAATTTTCTGGATTAGTTATAAGTGTGTCATTAATAAAAATTGAACGATTTACGATTTCCAGTTTACTGCCCGGAATTCCGATACATCTTTTGATATAATTTTGATGATAATCATAAACATATTCGTGATTTTCATAAGGGAATTCAAACACAATCAGATCATTCAATTCAGGTTTTGATATATAAGGAAGTTTGAAACTTGGAATTTCTATCTCGGAAAAAGGGATGCGATTAGGTGTTCTTGCTCCATAAATGAATTTATTTACCAGAAGATAATCGCCGGGAAGTAAAGTATTTTCCATCGATTTAGTAGGAATGCGGAAAGCCTCTATAATAAAGGCTTTGAAGACCAGTGCAATAGCAACCGCAACTATTATTATTTTTACAAAGCGAAGAATACTATTTAGAAAAGATTTTTTTTTCATTAAAAATAATTACTCATCAATCTGAAGCACAGCTAAAAAGGCTTCTTGAGGAATTTCAACATTTCCAACCTGTTTCATTCTTCTTTTTCCTTCTTTCTGTTTTTCAAGCAATTTTCTTTTACGAGAAATATCACCGCCGTAGCATTTTGCTAAAACATTTTTTCTAAGTGCTTTAACTGTTGTTCTAGCTATAACTTTAGTTCCTAAAGAAGCTTGAATAGCTATTTCAAACATTTGTCTAGGAATTAAATCTTTAAGTTTATTTGTAACCTTTCTGCCCCAGTCGTATGCTTTAGTTTTATGAACAATTACGGAAAGAGCATCAACTTTATCTCCGTTAAGCATTATATCTAGCTTCTGCAAATCAGATTCACGATAACCGATAAATTCATAATCCAAAGATGCATAACCGCGGGAAATGGATTTGAGTTTATCATAAAAATCAAAAATGATTTCTGAAAGAGGAAATTCAAATTGTAAATCGGCTCTGGTAGGATCAATATAATTTGTGTTTATATATACTCCTCTTTTATCCATAGCTAATTTCATAATGCTGCCGACATATTCACTAGGACATACAATCTGTGATTTCACATAAGGTTCCTCAATCCAGTCAATATCGCCAACAGGAGGCATAAGTGCCGGATTATCAACAATTACTTCTTCACCATCTTTTTTATAAACAATATATTCAACGTTTGGAAGTGTTGTAACAATAGACTGCGAATATTCTCTTTCCAATCTTTCTTGAACAATTTCCATGTGAAGCATTCCAAGAAAACCGCATCTAAAACCAAAACCTAAAGCGGCAGAAGTTTCGGGAATGTATTCCAAAGCAGAATCATTCAATCTGAATTTTTCTAAAGCATCTCTTAAATCTTCGTAATCATCGGAATCAGTAGGATATAAACCGCTGTAAACCATTGGTTTAACTTCTTTGTAACCTGGTAAAGGCTTTTCAGCTCCTCCCTTTAAGTGAGTTACAGTATCACCAACTTTTGTATCATGAACATCTTTGATACCAGAAATTAGATATCCAACATTTCCTGCAGCCAGTTCATTTTTTTTAACTTTTTGAAGACGGAGAGTTCCTAATTCTTCAACATCATAAATTTTATCGCTTGCAAAAAATTTAATTCTTTCATTCTGCTTAAGAGTTCCGTTAAATATTCTTATATAAGCAATAGCGCCACGGTAAGCATCGTATACCGAATCAAAAATTAATGCCTGCAAAGGTGCGTTTGGATCTCCTTTGGGAGGCGGAACTCTCTTAACAACTGCTTCAAGAATTTCATCAATTCCAATTTTTGATTTTGCACTTGCTAAAATTATTTCTTCATCTTTGCAGCCGATCAAATCTATAATTTGATGTTTTACAGTATCAATCATTGCACTCGGAAGATCAATTTTATTTATTACCGGAATAATTTCCAATCCGGCTTCAATTGCCATATAAAGATTGCTAATTGTTTGCGCTTCAACTCCCTGAGCAGCATCAACTACCAATAACGCTCCTTCGCAAGCTGCTAATGAACGCGATACTTCATAAGAAAAATCAACATGACCCGGAGTATCAATTAAATTGAGAGTGTAAACATTATTATCTAATGATTTATACTGCATTTGAATGGCATGAGATTTTATTGTAATTCCTCTCTCACGCTCTAAATCCATGCTGTCTAAAAGCTGTGCTTTAGCTTCTCTTTCGGAAATTGTTTTTGTAGCTTCTAAAAGTCCATCTGCAATAGTAGATTTTCCGTGATCTATATGTGCTATTATACAAAAGTTTCTATATTGATTCATAAACTCATTTTTTTTAACTAAGTAATATATCATTAGATATGGCTATTATCAATTGAATAGGAATTGGATAACCGATTTCTGAAATAAAATCTATTTGTGAACTCACTTTTTTCAATCTCAGTAAAACTGAAACTAGAATAAAATTTGATTTTTTGTGATTTGGGTCAAAATAATAGGATAATTTATCTGGCTTACCAGATAATCATAGCTTTTATCCTATTTTATTTTTAAGTTAAAAAAATTTATTAAAGGTTAAGTTAATGGCTAAACTTGTTTCCCTTCGGATTACTTTTATTATTGTACTTCTTTCCCTATTAATAACTTCAGGTTGTGCCGATAAAATTGTATCTGAATGTGATTGTGATCCAATAATTAATGTTGGTAATTTTACTACCTTTTCAGATATTCAAAAGAATGTATTTGATATAAACTGTACCACTTCCGGATGCCATGGAACTGAATTTACTCAAGCAAATTTAGTTTTGGTAGAAGGACAATCTTATACAAATCTATATGATGTTCAAAGTTTTCTTTACCCTGGCAGTAAAAGAGTTGTTCCAGGAGATAGTGAAAACAGTCTTTTAATTAAAGTGTTGAAGGGAGATGGTGTTCCACAAATGCCTCCAACCGGAAAAATTGATAATGCACTTATTGATTCAGTCGCAGCTTGGATTGATAGAGGGGCTTTACCCGAATAACAATAGGAGAATAAATGAAGTTAACAATAATATTTTTATTTATACTAGTCTCTCTTTCTGCTCAGGAATATCAAGTTGATAAAGCAAAAGAGAATTTAGTTAAATTCATTTCTGATGCTCCAATTGAAAGTTTTGAAGGAACTACCAATAATATAGACGGATATTTATACTTAACCTCATTTGATGATTTAACTAAAAATCAACTCTATTTTGAAGTTGATTTGAATACACTTGATACCGGAATCGGTTTAAGAAATAGGCATATGCGGGAAAATTATCTTGAAACAGAAAAATATAGATATGCTTTTTTTGATGGAAAAATAATAGAAATAAAACAGGAAAAAGATAATGAATATTCAGTATTGGTTGAAGGAGATATGAATATTCACGGTAAAACCAAGAAGCTTTCCATTTCAGGTAAAATTATAAATGAAAAAGATTTACTTAGAGTCAAAACCAATTTTGATGTTTCTCTAAGTGATTATGAGGTTGAAATTCCAAAACTAATGTTTATGAAAATAAATGAAGTAATTAAATTGGAATTAAACTTCTATTTAAAGCGTTTCGAAAGTAACTAAACTCCTAATTATAAATGGTGTTTGAATGAATATATTTCTTTTGTATTTAATGATTCTTATAACTGTGCCAATTTTCTCTCAAGAATCTAGAATAAGCTGGCAAAGAGAGAAACCTGATACGCAGCTTGATTTATATCTCTTTCATTCAGTGCAGTCCGTTAACCTTCCCACTACAGAAACTCTTCAGAAAAATGATTTAGAATTTGAAATTTCGCATAGATTTATTCCGACAATAAAAAGCGGCAGTAAAGAATTATGGGGATTTGATGGACCGGTAAATATTCGTTTTAGTCTTGCCTATGGAATAACAAACAGAACTCTGGTAACTTTAGGAAGATCAAATTTAGATGACAATTATGATCTTTCCGTAAAGCAAAAAATCGTTCAATTAAGAAATGATATTCTTCCCACGGTAATCGGAGCAAGAATAGGAGGTGCTTGGAATACTGATATCCAAAACAGAAAAGCATCTCATAATAGAAATTTTCATTACTTCGCTCAATTGATAATTAATACAATGTATGATAATAAACTTGCAGTTGGCCTCACTCCATCATACTTATATAATTCTGATCCCGTCTGCCCTAAAGTTCAATATTCATTTACTGTGGGATTGTATTCACAATATTATATCAGTGAATTACTAAGTGCTTTAATTGAATGGAATCCTACTGTAACCGGTTGGCGCCAATATCATAATCCGGTTTCATTTGGAATTGAATTGGAGACAGGCGGACATTTTTTCAAGATAATTCTTACTAACAGCGTCCACTTAAATACAACACAATTTTTAAGCGGTGCTGATTTACCTTTTAATGACGGTAATTGGAGAATCGGATTTAACATAACTAGATTACTTAAACTATAATGGGGTGCTATATGACTTTTAAAAGTCTTACATATATTTTTTTGTTAGTAATATTTACGGTATCACTATCTGCAAGAAGTTTTAGAGTTTCACAAATACCTAATGGAAATAAATTCAGCTGCCAAACATGCCACGTTTCCCCAGCCGGAGGAGATGAAAGAAACGCATTCGGTAAGCTTGTTGAAAAAAGATTTCTTACTTCACCTACCGGAAATGTTATTTGGGGACCTGAACTTGCATCTCTGGATGCTGATGGTGACGGCGTTACAAATGGACAAGAACTTTTAGATCCGTTTGGAATATGGACTTCGGGTTCACCAAATCCAGGCAATTCTTCTTCAGTTACAGCTCCGGGGAATAATGCCGATTATTCTATTTTTAACCTTACTATATTTTTTACTAACATGAATCCGCATAACGGACAAATGCTCTATATAAGAATCTATGAGAAATCTACACTAAAAGAAGTATACAGAACATCACAAACTATTACTGAGTCCTTCAATGTGATAGTTAATAATTTTATCACTTGGGATAATGAATATATTGTTGATTTTTTTGCAGATCATAATGGGAACGGTTTATATGATGCTCCCCCCACTGATCATGCTTGGAGAATGGAATTAAATACCAGCAGTTTTAATCAACTATCTTTTTCCCACAATACTGAATTTACTGATATAAAATGGCCTTATACTTTTATTCTTAATTTGAATTCAATGAATCCCCATGTTGGGCAGTTAATTGAATTTGCTCTGGTTGAAGAGGATTCAGACAAGGAAATTGATAGATATAGAATTGAACAACTTGCTTCAGATATTACATTTGCAAAGTTTGTTGGACTTGAAATCGGTAAAAATTATAAAGTTATTTTTTATGCTGATCATAACAGTAATGGGATGTATGATGCTCCCCCAGCCGATCATGCTTGGGAGTTAAGTTTTACTTACAGTAATGGACTGGAAGAAAACTTCACTCATAATACTTCTTTTACCGATATTAACTGGAAATATTATGCACAGCTTAATTTACTATCAATGCTTCCTCATTTAAATCAATTATTTGAAATTAGGTTGGTAGAAAGTAATTCCAATTCGGAAATTTCTAGATTTAGTCTGGAAAATATTTTAGTAGAAAACTACTCAATTAAACTGCCAGGATTGGAAGACGGCGTAAATTATAACTTGGATTTCTATTCAGATCATAATGGAAGCGGTAGTTATGACGCCCCCCCAACTGATCATGCTTGGAGAATTAGTTTTACTGCAGATGGTAATTATGTTTCTAACTTTTCACATAATACAAGCTTTACCGATATTCAATGGCCTGGAGCTACTTCAGTCGATGATTTAATAGTTCCGGATAAATTGATGTTATCTCAGAATTATCCAAATCCGTTTAATCCCACAACCAGTATTGAATACTCAGTACCGAATAGTGAGTTTGTTATTCTAAAGGTTTATGATATTCTAGGTAATGAAGTTGCCACTTTAGTAAATGATTTTATTCAAGCCGGAACACACAGAATTACATTTAACGCAGCTGATTTAGCAAGCGGAATTTATGTTTATAAAATTGTTTATGGTAATAAATCATTAGTTAACAAAATGCTTCTTTTAAAGTAGGATTATAATTCTTGTCCCGGAATTCAATTTTTATAATTCCGGGACAAATTTATTTTTTGAATCGTTGCACTTCATATTAAGGGAATCAAATTTTCTCTCCTAAAAAGTAAATCCTATTTAGAGCTATTCCTACTATTTTAATTTCAATCCAATATTAGTATTAACAGATCAAAAACTTTTCCGATAATGAAGTGATTGTTTTATTAATTAATTCATTTTGGACAAATTACGCTATATTTACAATAATTAATTATGGATTTTTAATGTCATTTCCTTTTCTGAAAATAGCAGCTTTAATTTTACTTCTATCGAACATCCCAAACTTTTCTAATATACAGAAAATTGATTCGTTAATTTCTAAGTTAGGTTCTCTTGAATTAAATGAAAAGATTGAGACCTATAAAGAAATAATAACTTTTTACACAAGGTTTGATCCTCAAAAATCACTTCTCTTTGCAGAAGAAGCTTTAGCGATTTCCAAAAAAAATAATTATAAAAAAGGTGAAGCAGATATACTCTATTTAATGGGAGTCAGTAGTCACGCTTTAAGTGAATTTAAGAATTCATTAAAATATTATGAAGAATCCTATAAAATTAGGAAAGAAATTAAAGATAGTGTTGGAATTGGAGAATGCCTAAATCGTATTGGATTAATTTATAATGTTAAGGGAGATTTTGCAAAAGCGCTTGATTATGCAATTCAAGCAATAAGAATATTAGAAAATCAAAATGATAAAAAAGCTTTGGGAAGAGCATATAATTATCTTGGTATTGCATATTATGTTGCAAAGGATGTTGATAAAGCAGAACAAATATCACTCGATGCCCTTTTCTTTAATAAAACAGTAAATGATGACTTAATATTAGCTATCTCACATGAACATTTAGCTATTATCTATATCAAAAAAAGAAATTTTGAAAAAGCTATTGAACATGTGAACAGTACGATTGAACTTCGTTCCAAAAATCTTGACAGCCTTGGCTTAGCCGGTTCTTATGAAAATATGGCACTTATTTATAGAATTCAGAATAATTATAGTGAAGCATTAAAATATTACGATAAGTCATTACAGTTAAAAGAAAAATTAAACAGTCAACGAGGATTGGCTTCTACCCTAGCCGGAATCGGTGTTACATATCAAAAGATGGGTAATTATTCTAAAAGCATTGAACTTCTTAAACGCTCAATTGAAATTAGAAAAAGATTAGGTGATATGCGGGGAATGGTCTCTTCACTTGAACAAATTTCGGAAGCTTACGAAACAATTAACGATAATAAAAATGCATTAAAGTATATTAAGCTGGCACAGACTTACAACGATTCTCTTTTAAATGAACAAAAAAATAGAGCAATTGCCGAACTTCAAGAAGAATTTCAAAATGAAAGAAAAGAAAAGGAAATCTTACTTCTGCAAAAAGAAAATACAATTCAAAAACAATTCGGTAATTTTTTAATACTTCTTTCAGCATTATTAATTGTTGTTGTAATTTTGATTTTCTTCGGTTATAGATCGAAAAGGAATATGAATAAGTTTCTTAAGAAAACTAATAAAGAAATAACCGAACAAAAAGAAGAATTGCAGAAACTAAATGATCAGTTGAAAGAACTAAATGCAACAAAAAATAAATTATTTTCAATTATAGCACATGATTTGAAGAGTCCTTTTCAAGGTATGATAGGTTTAACCGAAATAATAGATGAAGATTTTGATGAGTTAACAAAAGAAGAGATAAAGAATTATAATGTATTGATAAGGAATGCGACTAATAACATTTACAAACTGCTTGAAAATCTTCTTGAATGGACGCAGCTGCAAAGAGATTTGGTAAAGCTTGAAATCACTAAAATTAATTTGAGGGAATTGGTTAATACAATTATCGATATTCAATCAACAAACGCCGGTAATAAGAATATCAAAATTGCAAATAATATTTCGAGTGATATTTTCATTAACGCCGATAAAAATATGATTCTAACTGTTTTGAGAAATCTTTTATCTAATGCTATTAAATATACACCTAAAGATGGAACCGTTGAGGTTTTCTCTGAATTGAAAGAAGGCAGTACAAAAGTCTGCGTAAAAGATACAGGAATAGGCATACCAAGTAAACTGCTTAAAAATCTTTTTACTGTTGGGGAAAAAACATCAAGACCCGGAACGGAAGGTGAACCAAGTACCGGATTGGGATTGGTGCTTTGTAAAGAATATATTGACAAGCACAATGGTGAGATTTCTATTGAATCAAAGGAAAATTTAGGAACTACATTCTGTTTTACCATACCAGACTGAGCCCTTTCAATTAATATACAATTTACAACCAAAAATCTTTAAATAGAATTGTGTAAATTTGGTTTTCAATTCACAAATAAATTAGCAAAATGAAAACCATAAGAATTCTAATACTAATTTTAATTTCGTATCTGCAGTTAAATGCACAAGATTTTCAATTCGCTTGGTTGACCGATCTTCATATTGGTTTTACCAATGCAGATGTTGATTTAGAAAACTGTATAAACAAAATCAACAACAATCAAAATATTAAGTTTGTTATTGCATCGGGAGATATCACCGAAAAAGGGCGCAATTCCGAATTAGAAAAGGTGAAATCAATATTGGAAAAACTTAATAAACCATATTATATAATTCCGGGAAATCATGATACAAAATGGAGTGAAAGCGGATTAACAAAGTTTACAGAATTATTTGGAGATAATAAGTTTTCATTTAAACAAGGGAACAGTTTATTTATTGGACTTAACAGCGGAATTCCTTGGCGAGGCGGAGGCGGACATATTTCTCCCGAAGATTTAAACTGGTTAACGGAAGAATTAGAATCAAATTCTTTTAAGGAATTATTTTTCGTTGTTCATCATCCGTTAAATGATGGAATTGATAATTGGTATAAAGCGGTAAATATTCTTAATGATTATCCAACTAAACTTGTTATGGTTGGGCATGGACACAACAATGAATTATTGAATTTTAGCGGACTTCCCGGTGCAATGTCGAGAGCAGCAATTTCAAAGAATCGTGATTCGTACGGTTTTACTTTAGTCAGTAATGAAACCGATTCAATTAAATTTTATGAAGTTGATTCTTCGTCAATTGCAAAATACTGGGGAGGAATTGATAAGAGTTTACCTTTACAAAGTAATGATATTGATTCAGCAGAAACAATAGTTTATGATGCAGAAATAGTTGCGGATTTTTCAATCAATGAAACAATGGTTGCTCCAGTTGAATATTGGAATGGAAATTTAATTACTGCATCAAATTCAGGTTTAGTTTCATGTTATGATACATTAGGAAATGAGAAATGGAGTTTTGATGTTTTTGGTAATGTTTACAGCAAACCTGTTGTAACAGACAATGGAATTGTTCTAGTCGGTACACTTCAAGGTGACCTTTATTCAATCAATATAAAAACCGGAGAACAAATTCAATCAATTGGATTTGGTAATGCAATAACTTCTAAGCTGATTGTAATTGATTATAAAGGGGAAAAGAATTTGATGATTCCCAAAAACAGCAGTGATGATGATGCTGTTGTTGTAGGCTTAAGCAATGGCGAGGTTTATTGTTATGATGTTGAAACACTACAAGAATTTTGGAAGAACAATTCCGCTAAAGGAATGATAGAGACCGAACCGCTTTATTATAATGACAGAATTTATTACGGATCATGGGATGGAAATTTCTATTGTATCGATGCAAAAAAAGGATGGCTGATTTGGAAATGGAATGAAACAAAAAATTTCTATTTCTCCCCTGCTGCAGTTAAACCTATAACCGACGGGAAACATATTTATTTAACAACACCGGATAAAATTGTATATAAACTTGAAATGAATCTTGGTAAAACAGTCTGGAAAAATGATGATTATGATGTGTGGGAATCAATTGGAATAACTAATGATAATAATACATTGCTGCTTAAAGGAATTAATGGAAGTTTTCATACTCTTTCTGCTTCAAATGGAAGAACACATATAGAATATAAAATTGGATATGACTTAGATACAAATCCAATCGAAATAGCATCGGTAAACAATTTAGCACTGTTCGGTACTAAGCAAGGAGATGTTTATAGAATAGATCTGAATCAGAAAAAATATAAGAAATTGCTTTTCTTAGGAAATGCCAGACCGCATTCAATTAAGGTTTTAGATAGTGATAAGTTTTTATTTTCAAACATGGATGGCAGAGTAGTCATCTTTAAATATTCCGAAAAGGAGAATTAATTTGCAGAATAATGGAAATAAGTTTGATGGATTTATTTTTGATATCGATGGTACAATTACAGCTACTAATGAATTGATTTTTGAAACATTCAGACATGTTTCTAAAAAGTATTTAAATAAACATGTATCTGATGAGGAGATTATTTCTTTATTTGGTCCAACTGAAGATTATATTTTGCAGAATTGGATGAAAGAAAAGTATCATGAAGCAAGAGTAGATTATTTCGATTTTTACAAAAGTAATCATGCTGAAATGGCAGCAGCTTACGAAGGAATAGTCGATTTAATCAAAGAGATAAAAAGTAATGATAAACTCCTATCAATTTATACCGGTAAAGGGAGAGATTCTTCATTAATTACTTTAGAAGAGGTTGATGCACTAAAATATTTTGATATGATTGTAACTGGCGATGATGTAGAGAATCATAAACCTTCCCCGGAAGGAATTCTAGTTTTTCTTGAAAAATATAATTTGAGTAAAGATAAAGTATTGATGATTGGTGATGCTCCGGCAGATATTAAAGCAGCTCGTGATGCCGGAGTGAAAGTTGCTTCAGTTTTATGGGACAGCTATGCAAAAGATCAAGTTCTTCAAATGAAAAGCGATTTCTATTTTGAAACAGTTGATGAATTGAGGGAATTTGTGAGGAGTTCATTTTAAGATTGATTTTACTATAGAATAGTTCTTTAGATTCAGGTATTGATTAAAAGAGATTCAAACCGGAATGACATTATTAAGTTTTCTTTTTTGATTTCTGTATATCAAGTACATTTTTGATTTGTCATGCCGGTTCCCGATTTTTGGGAGACCGGCATCTCAAAGAATAAATACAATTTTAGATTCTGGTATTGATTAAAAATCTATCAAACCGGAGTGGCAGAAAAACAGACAACTGTTTTAAAAACTAAAAGGATAAATAAATGAAACTCTCGGTTCAATTCTCTTCTGAGGTTCATAGCCGATGATGTTATCATCATTATCTCTTAGTGGGGTAAATGTCCAATTATAAACCATTGATACAAGAATGTATTTCATGGGTTTATAACCTAACTCAAAAAACAAATATGATCTATCATCAAGAGTAAACAAATCTTTTTCATCTTGAATATTAATTTTATCATATCCCGCTCTCGCAAGAAATGGAGCTTCTTCAGGTGCAACTTCACTTGCTAAATGAAGGATACCGCTCTTTGGATAATCATCCAATCTTTGATAACTGCCAATAATATCAAACAATCCAAGGACATCAACATACAACTCGCCATAGAAACCATTTCCAACAGACTGGAGATTTTGCAGTGTTTGAATTTTACTTGTTACATTTCCGCTAACCGGATCATATTTGAATCTTTCAATTTCATAAAGTGAATTAAAGTAAGATGGAATATAATTATCACCATTAAATCTACGTTCAAGTTTGAAGTTAACATCAACCAAACCGAGTCCCTTAAATCTAGAGATAAATCCTAATGCCGTACCGCTTCCAAAATCAATAATTTTATTTACATCAAAATATAAATCTAAATTAAACATAGAAGTATTTACGATCGGAATGCCTATATCAAAACCGATGATATTGAGTGACCCTAAATCATTTGTTGATTGAAACTCACCATTTGGATTTATGAATCCGGAAGTAACGCCAGTATTTTTATTAAAATCGGTTACAAATGTAGCACCGACTTCTATACTTCCTAAAACTGGAACTGATCTTAAATCGGTAAACTGTAAAGGTCTGGTATAACCGCGCAGACCAAAAATTCCAGCTTCACCAAAGCTTCCGTATACCGATTCGACTCCAAAAGTATTAAAATCGATGTCAAACTCCAGACCAATTTTTCTAGAGTCGAAACTTGCTCTGTTATTGTACATGTAAAGAATTGTACCATGCCCAAGAGAAGCATAATCCAAAGCACCTAATCTTACGTATAAAGGATCATTTTTCTGACCATATCTTACGTAACGAATAATACTTGCGTAATCTGAAAACTCATTAAAATTTTCAGTTCTTAATTTTCCGTTTGAATCAAAATCGAGGTTGAGATCGAGTCCAACACCAAAATTTGCAAAAGCAACTTCGGGATTTAATCTAAATGTATAATGGGGCTGACCATCAATCCAAGTCATACCCAATCCCCCGCCTAAATTTCCTTGATTAGGAAGAAGGTTTGGATTGTACTGAGTAAATAGGATCGAAGTAAATAATAGAAATGATAAAATATATCTGCGCACAACAACTCCATTTTTTGTTTAGCGCAAATATAAAGATTTAAGAGGTAAGATTATTTGATGAGGTTCATTTTTTTAGTAATTGATTTATTTCCATAAGTCAGTTTGTAGAAATAAATTCCGCTTGAGAGACCTTCACCATTAAAAGTAATTTCATAAGTACCGGGAGATTTTTGTTCATTTACCAGAGTGCGGATTTCTTTACCAAGAATATCGTAAACTTTTAGAGTTACAATCACACCGTCATTACGAGATGTAGTAGAAGCAATTTGTAATTCATTAGATTGCCACGTCGCATCGCCTGAAGTCGAGCTCCTCGCAATGACACTATTTTTTGAAATTGTGTATCTAATTTTTGTAGTCGGATTTCCCGAAGGAATGGCTTCGCCATAAGGATTTGGGTAATTCTGACTTAATGAAAATTCTATAGGAATATTATCTTCAAGTTCTACAGAAGTAATTGATATAGAGAAAGTAATTACTTCTGAATACTCTAATTTACCGTCGTTATCAATCTGCTGAAGTCGATAATAGTAAGTGTTAGATTCTACAATTGTTGTATCAGTAAAATTATAATCCTTGGGAGAAAATGAAGTACCATGACCAAAAACAAAACCAATTACATCCCAATTAAGTGAATCAACAGACCGCTGGATATTAAAACCAAAATTATTAATTTCAGTCGCAGTTCCCCAAAAAAGTTGAATTGTATTTCCTTCAATATTACCGTTAAAATAAACAAGTTCAACCGGTAACGTATCATTTGGCTTTTGGGCTATTAGGTTGATAATAAATAAAGTATTTAACAAAAAGAATACTATTCTAAATTTCATTTTTAACAACTTTTTTTGGTGTTTGATTTTTTTTTCGCTTCTTTTAAACTTATTAAAAGCATGTTTCAGTATAAATTAAGTATAGCTTAAGGGCTCTTTCCGTATAAGTACATACCTTTTAATTGGGTTTGAAATGCTTTTCAAATGCCTTTCAAATGGGTTTCAAATGCCTTTCAAATCGTATTCATGAACTATCTTTGTACTGTTTAAGAATCTTTTTCCTGATACTGAAACTCTGATAAATTCTTAAATGCTTATCTTACAATTGCCATTTTTTGAGTTTCGGAAATTGTTTCTTCAGAATCTTTCAAAGTAACTTTGTAAAGATAAGTACCATTTGCAACCGGATCACCATCTTCATCTTTACAATCCCAATAAATTTTATTGAAGTTAAGTTTCAAATCGGCTGTAGTAAGATTTAATTTTTTGATTAATCTACCGGCAATAGTATAGACCTTAATTTCTAGTTCATCTGGAACCTTGGTAAGCATAAAAGTAAAATAAGTATCGTTATTTGTCGGATTAGGATAAGTATAAACATCCATTAATCTAAATTCATCGGAAACAATAAAGTTTGCTGTATAACCGTCAGTTACTTCAAGGTTACCGATAAGATTTCTTCCTCTTACAGCAATATTATAATTACCGGATTCAAGCACCGGTTTATAAGAATAGATAATTTTTCGGTTGATAGTATCAAATTCCTTAAGACTCATTTCCCCGTTATGAATTCTGATATTGTTCAAGAAAAGATTTACTTCTGAAGTATCGGAATAATTGTAGCCTAGATTATAATCTAATTCAATATCAATTTCGGGAGTTGGAGAAACGTAATCACCGTCAAAGATTTGATTACCATCAAATTTGACTATCACCTTTGCTGAATTAACTGAAACGGAGGTATCCTTTACAACTTTAAAAGGAATTCTGTAGAAGTTATTATCCTCAAAGAACTCACGGACATTATTCTCAGAATCAATAGAGATATTAAAGGCAAGTTCACCCGTTCCATCTTCAATCTTAGGGATATAATCGACTGAGAACTGTTTTCTATCCATTGAATCAATAAGAGCAATTTTCTGATCGAATAGAATCCGTTTTGAATTATCAGCTTTCTGAAGTTCAACTTTCACCTTAAAATTCTGTGCGGGAGACTCACCGACATTATAAACCATAAAGTTGAGTTTGTTATTCTCCCCTTGCGTAATTGAATCGCGCTCAACAGAAACAACTTGGTAATTAATTGCAAGTTCGGCATCATCGGTATAATCAACACCTAGTGAATAAAGCTCGGGTGAAGTTCCGTCATCAGCGGAATTAAGTTCAGCTTTAATTTTGAGATATGGATACTGCTCAGCATTAATAAAAGATAAATCGGCAACCCCATTATTAAGAGTTAGTGTGCTCAAAGTATCTGCAGAATCTGTCTCGGTTAAAGCAATAGGTATATAATTAATTGAAGAGTTAGAGAAGGTACTGTCGCTTACAACCAGTTTATCCCATTTGGTTGTAGGACCTATTTTGGTGGTGGTTAGGGAGCCATTAAAGACCGGGATTTCATATTTTTTTGATAAGAATATCGAGCCATCATAAACCCCCTTGACTTGTTCAATGGCTTGCTCTGGAGTTCCCCCTTTATAACCAATGATTGCCCAAGAACCACGGAATACTAGACTATCAATTTTTGTGCTTCCAAGTGTTTTTATCGCTGTTCTTAGTCTAGCTATCAATCTATGTTGTCCATCATCAGCAACCCCCATCACAACTAATTTCCCTTGTTCTATAGATTCAATTTGTGCCGCTAAAGCATTTGCATTTTCAGTATTATTGAATAATTGATACCAATTACTAGACTCAACTTCTAAAGTATTAGGATCAAATACAACTATGCCCATTCCAGCAAAAAATGAATTCGACAATAGGTTGATTCCGTTTTTAGCAATTACACAAGTTGCTCCAGCATTCCAACCAGCTGAAAGAACAGATATTTCAGTAGAATCTTTTCCTAGTTTTATTAATTGATTAGAAAAGGCAACATTCGATTTGGTTTGATTATATATTGAAACAGAATCTGATATGAAGAATTTATTGCCGGAAATATTACTAAATGATCTTACTATTCCTGTTTGATTACTGTTATTATCTTTGAATTTATACCAATATCTAGACTGATCATTATTAGTAAAATTGAATTTCGAAATAACAGTATCTAATTCGAGGTTGTATTCATCAAAGGATGTAAAATCTTCGTCCTTTGATAATTGAATTGAAAGATTAGGAGCAATTTCAGAACTTAAAACCGGATTCAAAAAGTTAATCGTTTCTAATCTTGGGTTTTCAAAATTGTATCTTACAAAATCTTTTACTGAATTTGAGTAAACATTGAAATTGAATTCCACATTGTTATCATTCTCATAAATTTCTTCAATCTCATTTTCAGTATCCAATTGGATTAACAATTTATGCTGTCCAGCAAGATTTTTAATATTTACTTTAATTAACAAAGTATCGGAATTATCCGGTAACTGCTTTACTAAAGCCACAGAATCTAAAAAATTATCTTGATAAAAATGGCTAATATTCATTTTATATGATTTGTTAAATGATAATCCTAAATTTTTTACTATAACTCTTACTTCTGCAGAATCTAATTGATCAGTAATTTCAGAATTCAACAAAGTAATTTCATTTCCATTAATAGACAAGTTTGGTTTCTGTGGTACTTTTAACTTAACTGAAGGATCACCTAGGAGAACGTTTGAGTTGACAAAAACTTTATTTACCGATGATGAGCCATAATTAGTTAATAACTCATACTTCACACTTAAATGTGCTTCGCCGACTGTTAAAGCGGAATCGGATAATATATTCTTATAAAATAAATAAGGAACCGTTGTTGCAGTTGATAAAAATCCAAGCGAAGAATTGCCAACATAACCAATTGCCTGCCCATCAGCATCAAGTAAAAATCTTTCACCAAAGCAAATAATATCATATTCACCAAATTTATTAGTAGAACAACCAAAATCTGTTATTAAAGGATTTCTATTTACTGAATTCTTTAACTGTTCAACATTATTAATACTATTATCCCAAGTTGCTGTACCGCTGTGTCCCAGATAAGAGATGAAAACACTGCCGTCACTTATAGCCTTTGAAATCACATCTTCAGAAAAAGGTCCAAAATCAGTCTGAGGAGACGAAGTTTTATAAAAATGATGATAATTCCCAGCAATTGGTTTAGGAGCAACTAATTCACTTACGACCTTATCATTAGCGAATTTTAATATTGAAAGTTCACTTGGATTTGATCCATTACCGCTTGAGAAAAACAAAAACTTCTTATTCCATTCGTTAAACTGAGCTTCATTATTATTTTTAATCTTTTCAAAGTAATGAGAAAATTGTTCTTTATCTAAAAATGGAATCCTGCCGACTATCATTTGTGGATAAACTGAATTATTCCATTGTACATACCAATAGTCACTTAAAGGATTTCCAAAACTAGGGACAATATTCTGGCTCAGTTTAACATTATTGTGATTTGCCAGATAATCTTTGTAATCATAACTAGCATCACCAAATAATGTTAGATAAGTCGGTTTATCACCTTCAGCATTATTAAAATAAATTTCTAAAAAAAGTTTTATAGATTCAGGAGTTGGATACCCATAACCAAATTCATTATAAATATCTTCGACAAAAAATAGTTTAGTAGTAAAAGCATTATAGCTTGACAAATATTCTAAATACTCATTTACTTCATTCTGAAACTGATAACTTGTTAAAGCAATATAATCAGATTGACTATTTTCATTTCTTAGATTGTTAAAGTCAACTTTTCGGGCATTGGAAGGTTTGAGCAGTTGATTTGTTTCAAAGATAGAATAACTTTTATCTGCATCTAATGTATCACTAAATATTAGATCGTTCTCTGTAAAGCTATAATTACTAATTAATTTTGGATTATCTCCGTTTCTGTAAATTATATATTCCAAGTTAGGATTAGCACCATTAAAAGTGAAGTTATATACTCCATTGGTCAGTGACGAATCAACCGTGAAATTTAGTTTACCATTTGCAATACTTAATATTTTTGGATACTCAACTTCATACCAATCAAGTGCAAAGGAATTTGGAATTGTACCATTATTTTTATTGCTAACTACGAATTTGTTATTTCCATTAACCAACAAGTCAGAATTAAATGAACCTTCTAGAATGACCTGATCAAATCTATTTACATTTTCGAAATCAATTGTATCATTCAGAAATAATAATGAAATTTGATGAGCATTATTGACAATATTTGAACCACCACTTACAAATTTAGCAGAAATCTTTACTGGCTTATTATTATACTTTTCAGAAATCGTGAAGTTATAATTTACAGGAGAAGTAAAGAGCCAATTCCAATAAAAGGTCTTGTTTTTATTCCAATTAGATAACTGATTCGAGACTTCGTCATTATTGAGATTCTGATACATTGTATTAGTTTCATAATGATCTTTTTTAATAAAATAATCGATGATGTTATTACTTGCGGCAAATGAAGAATCTTTTCTAATTCTATTTCCATTTAGATTATCTATAGTAAGGAAATAGTAAGACGTATCGCTGTATCTATTCATATACTCATTATACTCTTGATTACTTTGATTGACTATTCTATAGTTTTCCTTTGAATAGTTCTTTTGTCCATAAAATTCTATATAGTCCCCTTCATTAAAAACGTTGTCTTCTTGTCCAGATACATAAATAGGAATCTCTATTCCGGATTCATATAGTTTAATTTTTTGTGGATCGATGCCATTAAAATTTAGACCAATTCCAGATAGATAGTCATAATCAAGCCTATAAATTCCATCTTCTATAATACTAAGTTTATAATATGGGTTATTAAAATTAATCCAATCCTGATTTGAATCAGAAATAACTTTATTCGGTTTTGATCTAAATTGTTCGGCGATCTGCCAATTTGCAAAAAGATCTTTGAGGTTTTCATCAAATATTGACTTAATTTGTAATGGAGAATTATCTTGAAGAATTAATTGCTTATTCATCTTGACTGCAATTTCAATTTGATCAATCTCCTGTATTGATAAGGTTGTTGGATTAAATCTATGTGTATTGATCGGTATTTCAGCACAATAAAAATCCCTCAACCAAAAATATTTAATTTCATCTATTATATTTTTAGTTGAGGAAAGATTAGGCAAATGGACATTTTCGTAAAAATAATTAATACCTTCATCAGACTTTTTAACTATTGGATTATTTATGGGAATAGTATTTGAATGAATTATTTCATTTTTCGATTTTAATTCAGCATAAATAGTAGAATTCGGTGGAATGGCAATAATTATACTCTTTTTTGGAAGTTGATAATTAGTTTGGTTATCTGGATCAGCATATTCGAAATAGTTTCTGTAATTGACATTCTCAGCTGTTGAATCAATATATGAAGACGATTCAAAATTAATCTTTAAAGAAAAAGAATTACTTGATACGTTTTCAATGGTCTGTGCAGAAAGCAAAGTAATTAGATACACATATGGGAATAGAAATTTTTTCATAGATTATTATTTTAATTGTTAGTAAAACTGTTTTCTATCTTAAGTTTAATTATGCGAATTATAAACATAGGAATACCAATAAGATATCTTTTCCATAAACGTTTGGGTTCTGTTACTAATCGAAATACCCATTCAAATCCAGTATTATGTAGCAAGAGAGGTGCTCTGCGAACGGTTCCAAAATAGAACTCTAAAAAATTACCGACACAAATTAAATGTAAGTGAGGTATTTTATTTGATATTTCAAAGGCTAATTTTTCTTGTTTTGGACTGCCCATCCCTAAAATAATTGTTTTTACATTTGATTCATTAATTTGAGCAATTAGATCCTCTATATTTTCAACATTTTCATAACCATTGAAATACATTTTCAAATTCATCGGACATTTATTTAGAATTTTTTTTTCAAATCTTCCACCGATTAAAATTACCGGTATAAAGTCTCTAACTAAAAAAGAAAAAATTTGTTCATTTATTTCAGAAGCATTAAATCTGGACTTAATATTTTGTCCAAGTATTTTAAGAGCAAGATACATTCCGACACCGTCTAAATAAACTTTGAATTCATTATCTAATTAGTTCTTAAAATCTTTATCCTCGCAAATAATGTTAAATGAGTGTTGATTAAAATACGTCAATAAAAGAGATTCATTAAATTGATCTTTAAAGACTAAATTAAGAATATCTGTCTTATCTGTAATAATTCTAACAATTGACTGTTGCATTAAGATATTTGATATTATTTATATACTACGTCAATAATCCTATTAACTAAATCCTCTTTTGAGAATTTTTTACTAAATTTAATTAAATTCTCAGAGCAGTTGGAATAGAAAGCTTGATTTGAAATAATCTTGTGAAGATTTTCTTCAAAGTCAAAATTTTTATTGTAATCAATAAACAGTCCTTTGTTCAAAATTTCTTCAAACTCGTTGATGCCCAAACCATTATTAGAGAAAATGGGGATTCCTAAAGATAGCATGGTAAGTAAGCTTCCTCGTCTTATTGATGCCCCATCGTTATAATAAGTCAATGCAGCAAAAGAGTTCCATAGTTTAGGTAGAATTTCAGATTCATCTAAATTTAAAAAATACTCAAATTTGAAGGTGGACTTTAGTATAAGAGCAATCGATTCATTAAAATACTCCTTAAACTGAGGGTGATAACTAATTAGAAATCTGAATTTATATTTTCCTTTATATAAACAATCTATTTGATTGCATATTTCTATAATATTCTCAAAACCTTTATCTGGATATATCATTCCAAAGTAAACAATCGTTTTTGAATTATAGTCTGAATAATTCTTTGAATCAGTAATGTTTGGGTAAATTGGTATTTTGAAAATTCTACTTTTGTTAAAAAATGTACTGACTAATCTTGTTTCATCATTTGTAGTAACAATAATTTTAGATGAGTATCTAAAAAAAAATCTCATAAAGGATTTTCTTAATGAGTGTAAATTACTGAATTCATGTAAGTATATAGTTATATTGACTTTTAGAATTCGCAATACTAACACTAAAAAAAATATTGATAAATTATATTTTCCATAAAGAATACCTGGATACTGAAGTAAAACATAAGATTCATTTTTTTTGATAAGAAGTACTAGTTGGGATAATTCTTTTATACTCCAATCAATTTTTATAATAGAATTGTTATCCAATATTTCTTTATGATTTGTAGTAACTAATAATTTATTATTAGTTCTTTTTGAAATTTCATTAAATAAAATGTGAGAATGATCGCCAATACCTGAAATAAACTTTGGATAATCGGCAGATATTAAAACAATATTTCTTGCTGAAAGCTTAAGTGGATTAGTTTTATTTTGGTAAATTTTATTTATTTCCATTTATTGCAAGGACTTGTTCTATCATCTGGATAACATTTTGTTCAAAAATTGAAAAATTATGGTGTGTTCTAACATAGTCAAATGCTTTCTTTGAATAATAATCATACTTAGACCCTATCTCATTTATAGCTGTGACAAACTCATCAACAGAATTATTTTGTACAAAAAACTGTGGTATTTCAGCTTTTAGTTCATCATAGTATCCAATATCGTTTATAATAACAGGTAATCCAGCGGCCATCGCCTCCAAAGGTACAAGAGGAAATCCTTCATACCTACTAGGGAAAATTAAAATGAAATAATCCTTATAGAGTTGAACCATATCTCTATTAGACCTAATTTTTAACCAATTAAGGTCACTGCCAGGATCTTGATCAGTTATACAATCTATTGCGAATCCAAGATTAGATAATGACTTGGCTACATCAAATCCTTTTAAAAAATGCTCATTTGCTCTACCGACAAAAAGAAGTTTATTATTATGGCTACAATTTCCTTTTAGGTTTTGACTATCTATTTTTGCGCAACCATTCATAATAAAATCAGTTTTTACATTCTGCTTGAGCAAAAGTCCTTTTGTCATTTCTGAAACCGCCACAATATACTTCCCCTTAGCAGCAAGTTTTTGAATGATAGACAATATCCTAAATCTAATTATAGATTTCATTTTTAAATGAGGTCTTAGATATCTTATGTATCCTAGATATGTCCCATGATAAATACATATACAACTAGGGTGACTAATTCCCCACCCATGCTCACCATTACATATCACTAAGTCGTAATTGTCAATATTGATTTGAAATTTTCTAGTCAAAATAGAATCAACTGTCAGTTTAGCAATAAATTTTATAATGGGATTTTGAGGGTATTTATAAGGAGCAAGAATTTCAACTATATGATTTCTATTTTCAAGTACTTCTTTCAAATGATGATGATAAACCTCAACGCCACCGTGGAAATCACTATATTTATTTATTATTGCAATTTTCATAAAACCATATTGGTAATATTCTCCTCATTAAATATGTTATTCGGAGTGTTCTCAAATCAGTTCCCTATAAATATTATGATAGTTTTCTGACATTTGAGAAACACTAAATGGGAGAATAGAATTGTAAATCTTTTCATAAGATATTTTTCTAGACGAGAAAATTATCTGAGCAATATAATCTGGGGTAAGTTCCTCAAAGAGGTAACCATTTATCCCATTCTTAATTATTTCTTTATTCCCACCTTTATTGTTAGCTATAATAGTTGTTCCAGAAGCTAAAGCCTCTAAAATCACCATATCAAAAACAACATTTTCTGAGGTCATTAGAAAGATATCACATGCTTTCATTAGACCAATTATCTCATCATTGTTCAAAAATGGGACAAAGTAAATTTCCTCTTTTAACTTTTTTTCTTCTACAATTTTCCTCAATGAATCGGTTAAATATCCCTTCCCAACTATTATACAATATGGTTTAATCGAATATTTTTCTTTCAAAACTTGTATAGATAGGATCAATTTATCAATATTTTTCTCTTTGGTATGTTCAGAAACGCTAAGAATTTTTATATCAGGAGTATACGGTAGCCCCAAAGTAAAATTAATTGGCTTTACAGATTCGATATATTTAATATCAATACCATTGTATACAACACGGAAATTACTTTTTTTTCCTATACCTTTTAATTCGCAAAATAAATCCATGGCTGCATAACTAGGAAAAGTAATAAAATCTGTATAGTCAAGTATTTTTAATTCATCCTTATCAAGATTAGTAATATATTGTTTTAATATCTTACTACTGCCATAATTGCTAACTAATTCTTGAATAATTGGACCTTTACTATGAATTGATAAAATACTAGGAACACGAGATTTATATAAACATCTATAACTATATACATCATGGGCATGAAATAAGTCATAATTCAATAAAGTTGTTGATTTTTTTTTTAATTTTTTGCGTGCCTTTGAATGGAAGTATCGCAAGTAAATTGGATGCTGAACTATTTTTCTATAAATTTTTTGCTGATTATATAAGCTATTACCTAATTTGACACTACTGCTAATTGCAGATTTATAATTAATTATATCATCTGTCGATTGAAAATTATATTGAAAACTTTCTGAAACAAATAAGTAATCAAAATTAACATAGCTTTCGGAATTAAGCATTTCAAAAACTACTTTATTGGGTCCACCTACATTTCGATCAGGGAATCCATTATATGTAGATAAAACAATTCTCTTTTTCATTATCAATTAAATAGCTTTATTATTTTTGCAACTACCTGATCCATATTATAATACTTATATTCAGCTAATCGACCTAGGAAACTAATGGATTTAAATTTTTCACTTTCATTTTTGTATTTATCATACATAACTTTATTTTGATTAGTTAACACCGGATAAAATGGATCATCAGATGAAGAAGAATATTCTCTGGAGATAGTAGTTTTTTGATTTTTCTGATTAGTAAGTTTTTTGTATTCGGTTACTCGGGTATATTCATATTTATCTTCGGTATAATTAACTACAGCAGCCTCTTGAAAATTCTCAACTTCCAAAGTTTCCCATTCAAACCGAATTGATCTATAGGGCAATTTTCCAAACTGATAATCAAAGAAATAATCAATCGGTCCGGTGTAAATCATTTTATCAAATTTAATATCATTTACAATTTCTTTATAATCTGTATTCAGTACTACTTCAATATTCTTATGGGATAAAATTAGTTCAAACATCTTTGTGTATCCGTGTTTGGGCATAAACTGATATTTATCGGTAAAGTATCTACAATCAACATTTGTTCTTACCGGTATTCTACCGCAAACGCTTGGACTCAATTCTTTTGGTTCCAAATCCCATTGCTTTTTGGTGTAATGCTTAAAGAACTTTTCAAATAAATCATAACCAACTTGATTTACAATTATGTCTTCTGAATTAAGTATCGGATAACGTTTTTCCTTTACGCTGTCAAAATAATTTTTTACTTCTTCATCTGTTGTTAAATTTAGATTATAAAGTTTATTAATCGTTAACCTATTAATTGGAATCGGATAGAGTTCTTCTCCTATTTTTGCAAGGACTTTATGTTCATAAGGAATCCATTCAGTAAAATGACTTAAATAATCAAATACTTGTTTGCTGTTTGTATGAAAAATATGGGGACCGTATTTATGAACTAGAATTCCATCATCATTATACTCATCATAGGCATTGCCACCAATATGATTTCTTTTTTCAACGACTAAAACTTTTTTATTCTGCTGCGAAACAAGTCTCTCGGCCATTACCGATCCGGCAAAGCCGGCACCAACAATAAGATAATCGTATTTCAAAAAGCAGCTCTTTTCTTAAAGATAAACATCACCATCACAGTACTAACAAAAATCTCAGTAATTAAAATGCTTAATGCAGCACCGTTATAGCTAAGCGATGGAACTAAAACAAACATCAAAATAATATTTAATAAAGCTGCTGAAAAAATGATTCTATTAAATTCTTTTTTATAGTCAAGATTAAGCATTATTTGAATTCCGGCTATGTTGCTTATCATTATTATTGCGGGAACAAACGCTAAAATTTGAAAGACTGAAACTGCTTCACTAAAATCTGGTCCCAATACTATTCTAATAATTTGAGGGGCAAAAATGAAAAGTAATAGCCCACTAACAATTGAGAGTCCAACAACTATAACAGAATATTTTTTTATCTGTGAGAAAGCTTTACTTCTGTTTTCTTTGAATTGTTCTGAAATGTGTGGATAAAAAGTACGACCAAAGTTTCCAAGCAATCCTTGATATGCTTCACGTATTTTATTTGCACCGGAAAAAATACCAACTGCTTGATTACCAGTTAAGAGTCCCAACAAAAATGTATTTGAAGTAGTGTATAAATTAATTGAAAGTGTTGATAAGAAAATATGATATCCTTCTTTTAACTGATACAACAAATTATTTTTTGATGGTATTAAAAATTTAATATTCAGTTTTGTGTACACATAAAAAATTGTGATTAATCCAAGTATTAAAGAAGAAACAGAGTTGATAATTAAATATAGGTCAACATCATTAACAGATTTCACAAATAAAAATATTGAGCTAACAAAAAGTATTTTTACAATAATTGAAAAGACTGATATCAAATTCATTCTTTCAATTCCTTGAAAAAACCAGCTTGGGAAAAGAACATTACCCAGCACTGAACCGAAAGCAATTATATAAAGAATGTAGTTTTTAGAAAATAATTCAAAACTGAAGACTATTATCGAGAAAAATAAAAATCCACTGACAAAAAGAATCAGTTTTATAAATAAGACAGAATTAAAAATTACACTTAATTCCTTGTTATTATTTTTGTTTAAAGCCGCTTCACGAGTTGCACTAAGATTAAAACCATAATCAGAAAAAGTAATAAAATATGCAGTAAAAGCTATTACAAAATTTGCCAATCCATAATTTTCAACACCTAAAACACGTACAAGGTAAGGGACGGTAATCAAAGGAAAAAGATAATTCGAAATCTGTAAAACTGTTAATGCACTAAAATTCTTAATTAACTTTGATTTTGTTTCTCCCTTTAGTTTAAACAATTAATATTTCCTAGGTAGTTGGTGGATGAATTTATGGTTTAATTGTCTAATTGTTTTATTGTTTTACTGACTTAATGAAGCTACTCCGTAGGCAAGCTTGATAAACTTTGCAAACTTGATAAACTTTACAAACTTGATAAACTTTACAAACTTGATAAACTTTATAACTATCTCCTCACCAACCAAACTTCCGGATTTTGATAATTTCTATCATTCCAGACTTCAAAATGGATTATACTTCCTTCAAGTGATTCATTAACATAGCCAATTAAATCGCCGGCATTTATTCTTTGATTTTCTTTCAGTTTGATATTTGTTAAATGTCCATATACAGTTCTGTAATCATTTTTGTGTGTTATAATTACAACACTTCCATAGCCCGGTATCCATTGTATTGCGGAGACATATCCATCCGCAACAGAATAAACTTCGGCATTTGTTTCGGCTTTAATATCAATTCCGTAATTAAGGGTAATGGTTTTAAGGCGTTCATTCTTATTCTCGCCAAACTTTCTAATCACTTTCCCCTTTCTAACGGGCCAATTCATTCTTCCTTTAAGATCATTAAAATTTGCTAATGAGGCATAATCATATTTAACTAGTTCTTCGGCAGGTTTTTCATTTTTCAGTTCAGCCTCTTTTATTTTTGCTAAGCGGGTCCTCTCTTTTTCTATCAAATCATTAATCAAATTCTTAATTCTTACTTCAGCTTTTTTCTTCTCAATTATTTCCTCTTCAATAAGCTGCGAGTCATTTCTTAGATCAGCAATTAGTTTTTCTTTTTGATTTTTTAATGAGGTTAATCTTTTCTGCTCATCACTTTTTTCTTTTATTAAATTAGATTTGGTTTCCTTTTCAACTGCAAGTTTTTTTGTTAATGAATTTAATTCCGATTTCTTCTGGAGTATTTCACTTTTCGTTTTATTACTTTTTTCGGTAAGATCTTTGAAATATTTGTATCGTACAACTGCTTGATCAATAGATTCAGAATCAAATAAATAGGTAATCAGATTTTTATCTTTCTGTTTGTAGAGCCAAACTACATAAGTAGAATAATTGTTTTGTATTTTCTCGAGATTTTTTTGAAGCTCTTCTTTTTCTGATTCAGCTTTTATAATTCTTCTCTCAATCAGCTTTTCTTCTTTGGATAATTCTTCAATCAGCTTATTAATTAAATGAACTTTCTCATCAATAATCTCAAGTTCACTTAAGCTTTCTTTCTGGTTTTCTTCATTTTCGGATAACTGATTTTCGAGGAAAGTCAGCCGATTTCTAATCTTACTTAATTCTTCATTTTGATTAGAAATCTCTTTGCTGGACTGAGGTTTAAGAGGAAGGGTGAATAGTACAATAATTACTATAAAAAGATATTTTTTCACAATTCTACAATCTTAGCATCTTTTGGATAATTGAATTGAAGAGATTTTATATCGTGATTTACTTTTATGTTTCTGTAATCGATTGCAACTTTCTGATTCATTCCGTCATTCTGAACATTAACATTGTAGGGAATAGGTACTTCATCAAAACTACCGAACTTTTGATAATTCCCTTTAAAATGATAATTATTCTGCATCAGAATTATTTCAAATTTCTGAATAGCAAGATCATCAGCATTAACAGTGTAAAAACTCTGCTTACCGCTTAGTGAGTCATTATATGTAAGGAAATATGATTTATCATCAAAGCTATATTCTGAAGGAATTTGTCTTAAGTTTTCTGTTAGATTAACAGCACCGGCAAATGCATCTACTAAATCATTAAAACTGAGGTTAACTTTGAAAATTCTTTTTAGTATATCTTGATCAACACTTCCTTTATATAATGTATTCTTCAGTACATCATAAAACATGAAGTTTCTGTCAGTTACAACTGCTTTGGTAAGATCAATTCCAAATGGTCCATAGATAGAAATCATTATAGAATCCGGTTTTTTAATAAGTACTTCAAAATTACCTTTTGCACTTAATTCAGGTGATTCGATATTGAGTACACCGTTTCCTTCAAATGTTTTAATCTTTCTTCTATTTGCTTCTAATTTTTTAATTAATCTTTCAGCCGGCAGAAATCTTTCTTCCGAAATTTCAGTAGTAGAAGAACAAGAATATATTCCAAAAACTATAACTGAAATCAATAAAAGATTTATAAACTTTCTAATCATTTTCATTTCCTTTTACTTTATTAAGAAGATCTTCATCCTCTTCTCCAAGTTCTAATGCCTTTTTCCAAAATTCTAATGCTTTGTCGGACATTCCCATTTTATAATAAACATCCCCAATATGATGAAGCAGAGTCGGATTATCGGGATCGGTAATCATAGCTTTCTCAATATTGATTTTTGCTTTTTCTAAATCTCCCAATTTGTAATAAATCCATCCGATAGTATCAAGGAAACTGGAATTATCGGGATCGACATCAATTGCTTTCTTTGCCATTTCCAAAGCTTCATCTAACCGGGTTCCCCTTTCGGCTAGAGCATACGCATAATTATTATTCACTAGTGCATCAAGAGGATCAATTGTAAGTGCTCGATGGTAAACACTGTCACTCATTGTGTACATTTCAAGATCATCGTAAATTAAGCCGAGAACACCAAGCACTTGAGTATTTTCCGGTTCAAGTTCAACTGCACGATTCAAATAGACTAAAGCTTCTTCCGGTTTATCAAGTTGATTAAGAGTAAAACCGTAAGCCTGCAGAGCCAGAACATCGGTCGGATTCAAATCAACAGAACGTTTTAAATATTCGCCTGCTTCTTTATGCTGCTGTTCTTGTGCAAGTGCAAGTCCAAGTATAACATTTATAACATACTCATTAGGGAAATTTTGAACAGCTTTTCTCATTTCAACTATTGCTTCTTCATATTTGCCGGTATCAAATAATAACCCACCAAGCCTCATCCAAATCTGCGAATTCCAAACAGCAAGCTTTGATGCATCCTTCAAATAATTAATTGCAAGTGAATCATTTCCTTCATCAATAAAAATCTGACCAAGATAAGCTTTAACCTGCCAATCGGTTGTATCTTTATCTAAATGATAAAGCATATCTTTTGTTGGAGAAAGAAGTGAAGTATCTTGAGAAACTTGTGTTAAAAAACCAGTTATTATTCTTAATTTATTTTCGAATGCAACAACATCACTCTCAACAAGCTTTTTATATTCAACTGCTCCTTCATTCCACTTTCCGTTTTGGACAAATGCATTTGCTCTGTATTCAATCAATTCAAAATCATCTGGGAAAACCGTTAATGATTCATCGCAGAGTTTTATTGCTTTATCGTATTTTGCAGTTTTAATATAAGATTCGATCAGTAGTTTTTTCAAATCCAGATTAGTGGGATTAAGATCGAGAAGTTCCTCAACGGTTTTAATTGTTGCTTCAACATTTCCTAATCTTTCGTTTAAGTCCGCAACATTAAGAAGAACATTCCATTGAGGTCCGGCTTCCTTAATAATTTTATCATAAAGATTAAGAGCTTCCTGAGGTTTATCTTTTTCATACAATTTAGCAAGACTAAACAAAGCTTGGAAATCAGTTGAATCTATTTGAACAATTTTTTCAAAAATTACTGTGGCTGAATCAAAATTTCTTCCGGTAGTATAAATAGTCGCAAGTAGATTTAGATACTCGGTATTTGTACTGTCAAGAGATACTGCTCGCTTTCCATAATCTCTTGCCTGAGGGAGTTTATTTAAGCGAAGAAAATCTTTGCTTACGGCATAATTAATTCCTGCAGTATTATCATATTTTAAAGCCTGCTGATATTCAAGAATTGCTTCAGCATACCTTCCCTTTGCACTTAAAAGAGAACCGTCAATAAAGTGTTTAACAGCTTTATCTTTATTTATTTTAGAAATAGTTTCGTCCGAATAGTCCTTCGGTTCGTTAGTCACATCTGCTGAACAGGCAACTAAAAATATTAGTATGAGAATTAGGTAAATATATTTCATTTTGTACCGAAAATTAAACAGAAAAGATAAAATGAAAGCTATTTAATAACAAGGTAAAATATTGATTTGGTTCACTTAAATGGATATTTTACCCCCTAAAATTTGAGCATAAATGGAAATTTTTGATTTAGCAATTGCATATAAATGGAAATATGATATTGACTTTGTAAATCTGATTGAAACTACTTTTCAAGATGCCGGTTTATCAACTTTTGTTGTAGGTGTTCATAACAACGGTGAAGTTTATGATAGAATAATTTCTAAGACTCTTCATTTCAATTTCTTCTTAGATAGAGCTTCTGACGAAGATGAATCTTTTGAACCTCTTGCAAAACTTATTCAGAGTAAGAAAACCAGAATTATAAATGAATATGATAAAATAGAAAAGAGTGTTGATAAGGCTTCAATACAGCCTTTAATGGAGAAGCATAAAATTGTAATTCCCAAAACAGTTATTCTGCCGACTTACACAGAAGAAAAATTTCCAAAGGAATTAAATAGTATAGTAAAAAGTTTTAGGAAACCTTTTGTTATTAAACCTTCATATTATTCCGGCGGCGGTGAAGGAGTTAAGATTGACGGAAAGACAATCGAAGATATTCAAACAGAGAGAATTTGGAATGAAGAAGATAGATATTTGATTCAAGAATTTATTGTTCCAAAAATGATTAATGGAAAGAGGGCTTGGTTCAGACCACTTTATGCTTTCGGAAAAGTTATAATACTTCTTTGGGATGATAAAACTCATGTTTATTCTGATATAACCAAGAATGACGAACGAAAATTTGATAAGAAAAAAATAATATCAATTACAAAAAAAATGGCAGAACTCTCAGGGTTAGATTATTTCTCAACCGAAATTGCAATTGATAAATCCAACCAATATTATGTTATAGATTATATTAATGATCAATGTGATATGCGGATGAAAAGCGAGCATTACGACGGCGTTCCAGATGAAACTGTAAAGGAATTCATTATAAATATGAGAGAGTTTGTAGAGAAGAATAAATGACATACAACAATTAAAACAGATTTTCTTTCTAAAAGAGAACTATTATTTCAGTGTATAAATAATCAGAAATTCATGTCATCCTCAATATTATCAAGCATATTGAGGTAACTCTCATATCTCAAAACGGAAATTTTTTCCTCTTCAACAGCATCAATAACTGCACAGCCCGGTTCATGATGATGAGTGCAAGTATTAAATTTGCAGTCATTTATGTATTCTTGAAAATCAACAAAATAATGAGATAAATCTTCTTTCTTAATTCCGTAAGGTTCAATTTCTCTCATTCCGGGAGTATCAATCACAAAGGTTGTTTCATCAATTTGATTCATTATTGAAGTAACAGTAGTATGTTTTCCTTTATTTGACCAGTCAGAAATTTCACCTACTTTTAGTGCCAAATCATTATACAAAGAATTTAGAAGAGACGATTTACCAACTCCTGAAGGTCCCCAAAATAGACTTGTTTTTCCTTCCAGATAGTTTCTTAATTCACTTATTCCGATATTCTTTTTAATCGATGTAAGAAATATTTTATAACCTATACTTTCATAAAGTTCTTTCCAGTAGCTGCTTTCATCGTCGTTATCCAAATCAATTTTATTGATAACCGGAATAATATTTACATGAGAGCTTTCAGCAATAACCAAAAGTCGATCTAAAATTTTATGATTGAATTGAGGCTGATTTATTGATTTAACAACTACAAGATTATCAATATTGGAGGCAACAATTTGCTCTAATCTTTCCCCTCTTTGCAGAGAGCCCTTTATTTTTGGGGCTTTGCGGGATATGTAATTTTTCCTTGCATAAACTTGTTCAATTACACCTGTTCCATCATCATTCAACTGAAATTCAACAATATCACCAACTACTGCAAGATCGAATGTAATTAGCTTATCTTTTTTGTGCTGCAGTTCTTTCTTAAATTTTCCTCTAAGTGAACAGATTATTGAATTGCTATTATCTGTTAGAACATAATAATTTCTGCTTTCTACTCTTGTAATCTTACCTTTTATTTTTTCCTCCAAATAAAAAAAGCATCCTAAAATTAAGATGCTTTTCTTTAAAAAGATAACTTTTATTAATGATTAAAATCTGTATCGTCCGGAAATCATAAAATTGTGAACATTAATATCATCATAATATCTTGCAAAATTAGAACCATAAACATCACCGAAATCTTTCCACCAGCCGAATGCATAAGCCAGTTCTAAAGTGAAAGGTCCGGTAGCATTAATGCCGGCTCCAAGTGTAATAAACTTTTTATCATATTCACCGGGATCATTTTTGTAAGCTGACGGCATCATCATAAAACCGGCTCTAAAAGTTGTATTTAAATTTGGGACATAAAATTCGCCCCCAAAATTAACGTTTACAACTTGTGTAAAGAGATCCTTCATTTCTGAATTAAGATTATCCATTTCAAATGGATTAAATCCGGAAGTAAATTCAGTTTGTGTATAATCGATATATTTTAAATCAGCACTAACTGTAAATAAACTGTATGTGTAACTTATTCCACCTGAAAGTTCAAACGGAGTTTTTATATCATATTCAATTTTTGAGCGGTAAGGTTCATCCAAAAAGAATTCAACATCATTTCCAAATTTCGACTCCGCATCAGTAAAGAAATTTTCTTTAACAAAATAGTAACTTGGTAGTTTCACTTGAAAACCAAATCTAAAATTCTGCCTGGTTTCGTAAAGTAAACCAAGTCTTAAATCCCAGCCGCTTATGTCCCAGTCAAGAATATTCTTCAAGTAAAACGATTGAAAATTCTCAGTCCTATCATCATTGGGGTCGAGTAAAAACCCGGATGGATAAACGTTATCAAAATCATCTTCGTAATAATCAAAAGTTCTTTCAAGTTCACCACTTAGATAATTAAAAGTAGCACCAATAAATAAATTCGGCGCAATTTCCATTGAACCGGCAAGAGACCAAGCATTTAAATCCCCTTTCTGTTCAATTTTTCCCTCTTGGGTTAACCTTCCACTTATTCTTGTTGTATCTTTAATATAATTATTTGACTGATCGAATACAGGATAGCTTAAGCCCAGCAGAAATGCTAAATCATCATTTCCATCGGTTAAATATTCTATATAAGATTTACCTGAATTAAAACCTCTGAAATTGGATGAATAATTAAAATCATTATACTTAGAATAGCCAAATCCAAGAACCATACTTCCTCTTGCAGTCGGTAAAGGGAACACAAAACCAACTTCACTTATTGCAGTTGAAGTGTTGGAGTTTGATTCTTCATTTCTTAAAAATCTTGTTGAGTTAGAAAGATTATTGAAATTTAGTCCGCCTGAATACTCAATTACATTTGCTTTACCAATCAACGCCGGATTAACCAAAACAGATGAATAACCGGTATAAAAACTTGTAGTTGCATTACCCATTCCCAACGATCTGGTTCCGTTTAAGTATCCGGGAAAACTTAATCTAAGTGCATCATTATAGTTTTGTGCTAATATTGATGTACTTATCATAATAACTAAGATTAAAAACTTAATTTGCTTCATTTCATTGCTCCAGAATTAATTTAACAAAAGGGATGTTTTACCATCCCTTTGTTGAATGCATTTAGGGAAGAAAATCTATCTTCTTGTTCTGCCGCTGCTGTTACTGCTTCCACCACTTGATGATCTGCTTGAAGTACCACTGCTTCTCGATCCGGAATTTGATGATCTTGGAGTTGAAACAGAAGGACTACTTTGTCTTGTAGGAGAAGAGTAAGACCGTGTTGAAGGTTTACTATTGTTAGAACTACTTTTTCTTTGGTAACCCGCATTATTAGAAGGTTTTGTAGAACTCCTTTTTTTTTCTACACTTCTGCTGTTACCGGAATTAACAGATGGTTTATTGTTAGAACTTTCTTTTGTTCTATAACTTCCTGGAGGTGTATAGACTTTATTTGAACTTGATGAACTTTCAGGTCTGCTTTGAACTGATCTTCCTGATCTATCATCTCTTTCAGTTCCTCTTCTTGTTTCATCTACATAAGTTCTTGCATTTCTTTCAGTATTGCTTGATCTTACATTTCTATCCGTAACTCTAGATGTTTCTCTTGAAGAATTATTCCTAACTGCTGGTCTTCCTTTGTCATCATTTCTTGTTGTTCTTATATCATCAAGATATGTTCTTTCCGATCTTGAACTTCTTACATCATTTGATCTTGTAATTCTTTCAGAACCGGAAACTCTATTTGATGCGGCATCATAAGTTGTTCTAGCTGATCTAACATCATTATCTAGCAGTGCATTTGAATTTCTGTCATTTCTATCTCTAACCGGATTATTTCTTCCAGCATAAAGTCCTCTTCCATTACCGCTGTTTCTTACTCTAGGTGAATAATGGTTTCTATATTTTGTTCCGCCAAAGTTATTGTAGTATGGAGTGTGATAATTCCAATTCCATGCATAAGCCGGGTAAACAACTACTGCTGCTGGATAATACCAATAAGGAGAATACCACGGATTGTACCAAGAAACATAATAAGGATCCCAAGGATAATACCATGGATCGTACCAAGGATCCCAAACACTAAAGCCAAAACTTACTGATACTCCAGGATGATAATAACTTAAATATTTTCTGTAAGGTCTGTATCCATCATAATAATAATTATTTATGATTACTTCTCCGTCATCATAAACTTCTTGATCCGAGGTGTAACCATAATCTCTATAAGTATCAGATTCATAATATTCTGTGTTTGTTTGATCTGATGAACTATCATAATATTCGTATTCAGATTCATACTGATCATTTCCGTATGCAGAATTATCTTTTGTGGCTAATTGAGTATAGCATCCGCCAACTAAAAAAGATAACATAACGGCTGTAAATAAACTTATTCTTTTCATGACCCACCTCGTTGATTTAGACTTATATCCTATCTTTTCAAATAACATGCCTTAATATTCCTTTCTTTTCAGTCATTTTTCAACGTAAAAAATCATCTTTTGTATACTATTCAAAACTTATGTTCACTTAATTATACAGTACTTATAAAATACCCTTAATGAACTCAACAAAAATTGCTCTATCAGCTTTATTACTGTTTATTTTCTTATTATTGAGCATATCACGTAAATCCAATCCGATTGTAAAACCTTCACCGGCTGACCATCTAACACCCATATTCAAATATCCGTTCCCTTCGCCAATTGCATTTGCTGTATTATCATTTGTAGCAAAATCATACTCAGCTACTAAAGAAACTGCTCCGCCGATCGTTTTTTCAATTCCAATTCCAAAATTTAAGTCTTTATCACCATCTTCTCTTTCCAAAGTATAATTCACAATTCCATGCAGACTTAAATACCCAAGGAATTCAAAATTTTTAGAAACTGCTGCATAGAACCCTGGAGATTTAATTTCGAATCTATCCAATCCAGATAAATAAGTTCCTTTTCCTTGCGAATCGAATCCAAGAGCTAAAGCGGGCTGACTGGCAGTTTCATTTAATAATCTTACTCTGGCATTAACGCCGGGAAGTTTATACCAATCAACAACTCCGGTTCCAATTATATTTGCCCCGCCGTATGAAATTCCAAAGGAGAAATTTTCAAAAACTCCGACTTCAATTTTTGAAATAACCACACCAAGAGGAAGCACATCAACAGAAACACCAACAAAACCTTTTTCCAAAATTCCGGCCGAAGGCATATCGATAAGTGATCTATACTCAAATTTTGCATCTTCACCGGCTGTTCCTTGTCCTTTAACAAAAATTGTAAAAGCAAAAAGGATTATCGCAATTCTAAAAAGAGTTTTCATATTTCCTCTTAATTTATTTTAATCTCTTTGTAAATGGGCATTAAAGAATTTTTAGTTATGAAACTTAATTTAACAATTCCTTCCTTCTTAAATGCTATTATTTTTGTCTCTCGTAAATCACTTAATTCGATAAGCTCTTTACCTTCTAAAATATTTATTTCAAAATATGGTTTTGAGGCAAAAGGGATTCTGCTTCCAAACCCATTTAATTCCAACAGCTCAATAGTTACTTCATCATTTATTTTATACGAATCTTTTGACGGACTAAAAGTTATTTTGGATTCATATACATTAAAAAGGTACATCTTAAGAAACATTAAGATGACAACTACAGCAATAATTAAAAAGGTTATCACTTTTTTATTAATCAACTTTAACAATTTTGTATGAAGTCCCTTCCTTTGAATCTTTCAGTTGAACTCCCATTGCGTTCAGTTCGTCTCTAATCTTATCTCCAAGCTTAAAGTTCTTTTCTTGACGAGCTTCATTTCTTAATTTTATAAGTAATTCTATTAAATTATTTTGTAATGAACTGCTTTCTTCAATTACTTTTTCGTCAAAACTTAATATTGTTAGAACATCATCCGCAGTTGATTTTAAGAAATTTTTTAGAGTGATATAAAACTCAGAATTAATCTCATTTTTCTTATCACCGATAGTTTTATTTGCATCTCTAACAAAATCAAAAATTACTGCTGTTGCTTTCGGAGTATTAAAATCATCATCCATCGCATTTTCGAAGGCAAATTTGTATCTATCGATATCAAATTCCGGAGTAATTCCATCTTTTTTATTTCTTAAGATTCCTTCTTTAATTTCCTCAACAAAGTTGTTTATTTTTTCCAAACCTCTTTGTGCCGATTCTAAAAGATCTTCGCTGTAATTTAACGGTCCGGCATAATGAGTTTGATTAAAGAAATGTCTTATTGATTCTGCTGAATAGTGTTTTAATACTTCACGAGTAGTAAAAAAATTACCTAGAGATTTAGACATTTTTTCATCGCGAATATTTAGGAAGCCAAAATGAATCCAATATTTTACAAAAGGTTTTCCTGTTGCACCTTCACTCTGCGCTATTTCATTTTCATGATGTGGAAAAATTAAATCACTCCCTCCGGCATGAATATCAATAGTTTCTCCAAGATGTTTTTGACTCATAGCAGAGCACTCGATATGCCATCCGGGTCGTCCATTTCCCCATTTTGATTCCCAATAAGGTTCATCAGGTTTAACCTTTTTCCACAAAGCAAAATCCAAGGGATTTTTTTTATCTTTATTAATCTCTACTCTTGCGCCTGATTCTAATTCATCTAACTTTTTACCACTTAACTTGCCGTATTCTTGAAAATTTGAAACATTGAAAAAAACATTCCCATCAACATTATAAGCTGAATTTTTCTCTTCCAACTTTTCAATCAATTGTGTAATTTCAGCCATATGTTCAGTGGCTTTCGGATAAATATCAGCTTTCTTGATTCTTAATTTTTTTATGTCATCAAAAAAAGCTTGAGTATATTTTTCGGTAATTTCTTTTGTATCGGTATTTTGTTCGTTAGCTTTTTTAATAATTTTATCATCAACATCTGTTAAGTTCATTGCAAATTTTACTTTATAACCTTTGTATTCCAGATATTTTCTGATTACATCTGCCATAAGAAATGATCTTGCATTTCCTAAGTGGAAATAGTCGTATACAGTAGGACCGCAGACGTACATATTTACATTGGGAGGATTTAAGGGGACAAAATCTTCTTTTTTACGTGATATTGTATTATAAATTTGCATTAATTCTCCAAATATTAAAGAATAAATATACTAATAGCTCCTAGTTTTATCAATGTAACAAATAGTGGAAAAATTCTTAGTTTATCTATAAAAAGAAAAACCATTTCTCATTTTTTAGAATAAAGAACCGGAAATTATCGGATAAATAGATTGAATATTTGATTTTGGGGATTAATAAAGGATTAATAAGTGTTAAATTCCAATTAAAAAATTGGCACACTAAATGATATTTTATAAACGTTAAATAATTTTCTAAAACACGGAGGCTTGAAATGACGAAAAAAGTACTATTTACTCTTATTGTACTTATTTCTTTTGGTACAATAATTAACGCCCAATCTAATTACTACATTGGCGTTAACAGCGGATCATGCCAAGGTTGTCACTCTGATATTATTACTCAGTGGCAGGCTACTGGTCATGCTGAAGCACATCCGGCACCATCAACAAGTTATGGTTATGATTGTTTATCATGTCATACAACCGGTTGGGATACTGAAGTTACAAATTTTGGTGCTGATGAATATGTTGTTAAAGATGATAATGCAACCCCAAATTATGTTTATACAGATGAAGCTGCTTTTAATTTAAGAGCTCATGTTCAATGCGAAGCTTGTCACGGACCAGTTGGAACATCTACCGGCTCAGTTGATTTTACCCACATTACTCCAGGTGCAAGAGTGACTGATTATTCTGCAGAAAACTGCGGAACTTGTCACCAAGACAGCCACCATCCTTACTATGAAGAATGGTCAACTTCTGCACACGGAAGCGGTGCTCCTGGTTTCTTAAATGATAGAGCAAATAGAGCAAGCTGTATGTACTGCCACTTTGGACAAGATTTTGTTGGATTTTTAACCGACGAAAACTATGACGGCGCAACATTCCAAGTTGAAGGCGGAGATGCTAACTTAGTTGCTATTACTTGTGCTACATGCCATGATCCTCATGGATCTGAAAATGATGCAGATATCAGAAATTTACCTGCTGGATTTGAAGGTAAAGTTCTTTGCGATGTTTGTCACCAAAACAGAGATGAGGGAGTTGATATAAATACAAGACCTCATAATATGACATCAGAAGCTTTAAGCGGTGCACCTACTTTTGGATACCAATATCCAGGTGAAACTTATGAAAATTCTTTCCATTCTAATATTCAAGATAGATGTATTACATGTCACGTAAATAGAATTCCTTTTAATTATGGTACAGGTGAAGCAGCAGTAACCGGTCATACATTCAATCCAACTTTGGAAGCTTGCGCTACTTGTCACCCTGGAATTGAAAGCTTTGACTTAAACGGCTTACAAACAAAAGTAACCGGATTAATGGACGAATTACAAACATTATTAAATGCTGCAACTTCAGAAGATTCTACAACAACTATCTTTAAAGCTGCTAACTATAACTTAAGATCAGTTAATGTTGATAGAAGTAAAGGTGTTCATAATCCTAAATTCATCACTAAATTATTAGAAGATGCTATAGCTGACCTTTCAACATTAGTTGTATCAGTAAATGAAGTTGAAGGAACACCGACAAATTATAGTTTATCACAAAACTATCCTAACCCATTCAACCCTTCAACAACAATTGAATTTTCAATTCCTGAAGCAGGAACAGTGAAATTGGTAGTTTATGATGCACTTGGTAAAGAAATATCAGTACTTGAAAATAAAGAATTAGCTGCTGGCAAATATTCTTATAACTGGAATGCCGGTGATTTAGCTTCAGGTATTTACTTCTACAAAATGGAATCAAATAATTTTGTACAAGTAAGAAAAATGCTCCTAGTTAAGTAATAAAAAATACATTGTGTGTGTGATTGATGAGACCCGGTTTTGCCGGGTCTTTTTTTATTTAAATGAAGTCTCCTTCCCTTTTTTATATATTTGAATAAAAAAATAATTTACATGAGAACTGAAAAAGATAAACTTGGAAGGCTTGAACTTCAGGACAACGCTTATTATGGAATTCATTCCTTAAGAAGTTATAATAACTTTATCAAATCTTCCGAACATACTAACCCATATTTACTTAAAGCTTATCTGCAGGTAAAAAAAGCTGCTGCAGAAACAAACTATAAATGCGGAATTTTATTTAAGGAAAAGTTTGATGTAATAGATGAAGCAATCGATAATCTTCTTGATGAAGTTGAAGAAGAAATTCAACTCGGTGAATCTTTAATCTACGAAAAGTTTATTGTTGATCCTTACCAAGGAGGTGCGGGTACTTCATTAAATATGAATGTTAATGAAGTAATTGCCAATACTGCTCTTGAGCTTATGAATAAAGCTAAAGGAGATTATAATTCTATTCACCCGATTGATGATGTGAATATGAGTCAATCCACAAATGATACTTATCCAACTGCATTAAAAGTTGCTTCAATTTACTTGATACGAGAATTGGCAGAAGCTTATGCACAGCTTCAACATCAACTTCAAAAAAAGGAAGAAGATTTTAAGGGAATCTTAAAATTAGGCAGAACACAATTTCAAGATGCAGTTCCAATTTCATTAGGACAAGAATTTGGAGCTTATGCTCAAGCATTTTCAAGAGATAGATGGCGTTTGTATAATGCAGAAGAACGACTTCGTTCTGTAAACATGGGTGGAACTGCAATTGGTAATTCTATCTCCGCTCCCAAAGATTATATCTTAAATGTGAATTCAATTCTTAAGAAAATCACAAAGCTCCCAATCGCAAAAGCAGAAGATTTAATAGATGCAACACAGAACTTTGATGTTTTTGTTGAGGTTCATGGAATTATAAAAGCAGGAGCAGTTTCCATTATAAAAATGTGTAATGATTTAAGATTTCTTTCAAGCGGTCCTCATGGTGGAATTGGAGAGATTACTCTTCCTCCAATGCAGACAGGCTCAAGCATAATGCCCGGCAAAGTAAATCCGGTTATTCTCGAAAACTCTATTCAAATTGCAGAATTAGTAAAGGGGCATGATTCAATCATTTCCAACCTGGCAGCTTCAGGTAATTTAGAACTGAATGCTTTTGGTCCAATGATTGCCCATCTTTTTCTTAAGTCTTTACAGTTATTAAAATTTACCGTTGATAACCTTGCTAATAAATGTATTGAAGGAATTAATGCTGATCATGAAAGATGTAAAGAGCATTTAATTAATTCCTCTGCATTAGCTGCATCATTGATTAATTCTTTAGGTTATGATGCTGTTCAGGAAATTGTGAGATTTTCTGAAGAGCAAAAAATGCCTTTCATAAAAGCATTAATAAAAAGTAATTTGATTGAAGAAAATGAATTAAGAAATATTTTTTCAAGAGAAATAGGTTTTGAACTTGACTAAAACAGTTCCTCAATCAGAAAGAAAACATATAATATTTGCCGGAAGAAGAAATGCCGGAAAATCTTCTTTGATGAATAAATTCATTGGACAAGATTTATCAATAGTCAGCAGTTCTCCCGGAACCACAACCGATCCGGTAAAGAAATCAATGGAACTTCTCCCTTTTGGTCCCGTTGTTTTAGTTGATACTGCAGGAATTGATGATGAAGGTGAACTTGGAGAAAAAAGAATTTCTAAAACTGTTAAAGTAATTTCTGAAGGAGATTTTGTAATTGTTGTTTTAGATGGACAGAATAATCTATCAAAATATGAAACTGAGTTATTCGATCAATTGCATCAATTGGAAATTCCTTATCATGTAGTTATTAATAAATCTGATCTAGGTATTAATTATGAATTAGTGAATTCACTAAAGGGACTAAAATTAAATTATTCAACTGTATCTTGTGTTAATGGTGATTCAATTCATCAATTAAAAGAGAAAGTTTCAAAGTTAGTTCCGGATGAATTAGATCATCCGTTAATTAGTGATTTAGTTAAGCAGCATGATATAGTTGTTCTTGTAGTTCCAATTGATCTTGGAGCTCCGAAAGGAAGATTAATCATGCCCCAAGTTCAAACAATTAGAGAAGCTCTTGATGAAGATACAATTGTGGTTGTAGCCAAAGACAAAGAATTAAGATCAGCTTTAAATTCTTTAAGCAGAAAACCGAAATTAGTTATTACTGACAGCCAAGCTATAATGAGAGTTGCTGCAGACGTTCCGGAAGATATCCCACTTACAACTTTTTCAATCTTAATGGCAAGATATAAAGGTGATCTTAAAGAATATATGAAAGGAATAAATAGAATTGATGAGCTGGAAAATGGAGATAAAGTTTTAGTTGCAGAAGCATGTTCGCATCATGCACAGGAAGATGACATTGGGAAAGTGAAAATTCCAAGATGGTTAAGACTTCATACAAAAAAAGATTTACAGATTGATATTAAAAATGGTCATGATTTCCCGGAGAATTTGAAAGATTATAAATTAATTATACATTGCGGCGGATGCATGCTTACAAGAAAAGCTATGCAAGTTAGAATAAAACAAGCTAAGTTTATGAATGTACCAATTGTAAATTACGGTGTAGCAATTTCATATATGCATGGTGCAATGCCGCGGGCTATTGAAATATTTGAGGATGCAATTTCTGAATGGAATAACAAGAATTGAGGGATACTATGAAAAATTATTTAAAGGGAACATTATTTTTTGGAATCGGTGCTCTGTTTACTTTTACAGTAGTTAGTTTTTATAATCCTGTAAAACAGGAAAAGCCGCAGTCTCAAATTTTTTATTTGGATGAACCCAATAAAGAAATTGATTTGAATAAATTTTCAAGTGAGTATAGAATCATTCCACCTGATATACCTGAAAATATTACTTTCTGCGGAGAAGATGTACCTTTAAATGAATTTGAAGTTAGAGAAAGATTTCAAAGAGAAATTATTGTTAATACTTACTGGCATTCAGCTTCAATTTTATTGCTGCAAAGATCAACAAGATGGTTCCCAATTATAGAACCAATATTAAAGGAACATGGAATTCCGGATGACTTTAAATATCTTGCTGCAATAGAAAGTAATCTAATTAATGCCGTCTCCCCTGCCGGTGCAACCGGTTTTTGGCAGTTCATGAAAGGTTCCGGTAAAGAATATGGTCTTGAAATTAATGATGAAGTTGATGAAAGATATCATTTGGAAAAAGCTACGGTTGCTGCATGCAATTATTTAAAAGATGCTAAAGAAAAATTCGGTACTTGGACACTTGCAGCCGCTTCTTATAACCGTGGAATGAGCGGAATTGATAAGCAGTTGGATAGACAAAAAGAAGAGACTTTTTATGATATGCTTTTGAACGAAGAGACTTCAAGATATATTTTTAGAATTCTTGCAATGAAAGAATTATTCGAAAGACCAAGAGATTTCGGTTTTTACTTAACCGAAGATGATTTTCATAAACCGATTAGAACTAAAGTGGTATTAGTTAATTCTTCTATAACTCACTTAGGTGACTTTGCTAAAAAGAATGGAATAAGCTACAAACTGCTGAAGTATTTTAATCCTTGGCTTAGAGATATTACTCTTACAAATAAAAGCAAAAAAGAGTACACAATAAAAATTCCTTACATCGAAGATATTTATGTTAATTAAGTTTTTTTGAGATTTTCGATTAGAGCTGAAATATCATCGGGAAGTTCTGAATTAAAAAATACTTTTTGATTTGAGACCGGATGAACAAATCCAAGTGTTTTTGCATGCAAAGCTTGACGATCAATTATTTTTAATAGATTATCAATCCTGCTCTTCATTTTAGGGAGATCGCTTCCGTAATTAATTCTTCGTCCGTTATAAGTAGGATCACCAAAAATCGGATGCTTAATGTGGTTCATGTGAACTCTAATTTGATGAGTTCTGCCGGTTTTGAGTTTTAATTTTATCAATGATGCAAATTCATACTCTTCAATTACTTCATAAAAAGTATGAGCATGTTTTCCTTCATCTTCACTTACGGCAAATATTTTTCTATCTTTTTTACTGCGGGCAATATTACCAATTACTTCCCCTTTTTTATCTTTAAAGATTCCCCAGCATACAGCCCAATACTCTCTTTCAGTAGAATGATTTGCAAACTGTTTTGCAAGTTTAGCATGAGTTACTTCATCCTTGGCTATCAATAATAATCCGCTGGTATCTTTATCAATTCTATGAACTATACCGGGTCTTCCCGGTTCATTAAACTCACTTAATTTTTTTGTATGATTTAAAAGAGCATTTACTAAAGTTCCGGTATAATTTCCTAAAGAAGGATGGACAACAATTCCAGCCGGTTTATTTAGTATAATTAAATAATCGTCTTCATAAATAATATCTAATGGAATGTCTTCTGGTTCGGCATTTTCGGGTCTGGGTGTAACCGGAATTTTTAATTGGATATGATCATTCGGGTTGATAATATAATTGGCTTTTACAACATTGCCGTTGACAGTTACTAACTCGGCTTTTATTAATTTTTGAATTCTGGAACGGGTTGCATTTTCAACTACATTGGCAATATATAAATCAATTCTTTCCTTCTTCTGTCCCGGAGTAATTAACAGGTCTATTATCTTTTCTGTTATTATTTTCGCCATCTATACTAACCATTTGTTCAGAATTGATTTCATTTATATCGTCACCGGATTCAGTTTTAATTTCCTCATCAGAATCTTTTACTTTTTCTTCGGAATGAGGTTTTTGGAAAATAAGGAGCAAAATTACACCAACAGTTACGGCACTATCTGCTATATTAAAAATGGGCCACCTTTCGTAAGTCCGCCCAAAAATTGAGAAATCGAAAAAATCGACATTAATAAAATCTACTACTCTACCGTAAAATATTGGAGCATAACCATAAAAGATTCCGTAAAATGTTCTGTCAATCATATTTCCTATTGCACCACCTAAAATTAAAGCGAGTGCTAATCTCAAGATCAATTTCTCATCTTTCAACTTAAACAAGTATATCAGAATGCCGATACTTGCAATAATAGAAAACAAAGATAAAAATAGTTTGGAGGTTTCACCGACATCAATACCGAAAGCCATGCCTGGATTTTCTACAAAAGTAAATTTTACGAACTCGCCAATTATGTTGAAACTCTGTCCGTAACGCATCCCGCTTAAATCTAAATTTAAGAATGGGATATTAATTCCTTTAACTAATACTTTAGTTAACTGATCAAAAACAACAACAAAGACTGTTAAATATAATACTCGCAATACTTATTCTTTCCTATTAGAATTTATTCTGCATTTTTTGTTTTACTTGAAGACAATGCTGTGTATGAGGAACCGCCATTAATCTTTCTTTTGGAATTAAAGGACAAGTTGCACAAAGATTTTGTGGTTCATCAATACAATCAATGCAGATACCGTAAGTACCGTTATCTATTCTTTGAAGTGCATCTTCCAAATAACCTAAAAATTTAGTTTCGCGCTGAGCCCATAGATAAAGTTTTTCTCTTTCCTGAGCATCTGTTCCCTGTTCAGCCATGTGCAATGAATATGGAGAATTTTCATTAACATACTGTCCTGTTGTGGGATCCATCATTTGGTCTTTCAACACTTGAAGCTGTTCAATTATTTCTTCTCTTTTATCCAAAATAACTTTCTTAAAGTCTTCAAGTTCCTTCTTTGAGTAACCTTTAACTTTTTTCAGTTTTTTGGTTGGAGACATCACCTCAACTTCAGCATGAACTGCCTTTACAGTTTTCTTTTTAGGAGCAGTTTTTGCAGCAGTCTTTTTTGGAGCTGCATTTTTATCTGTACTCTTTTTTGCAGCAGGTTTGGTCTCTTTCTTTGCCGGAGCAGCTTTTTTAACAGCATCTTTTTTTACAGTTTTTGAAGCAGTTGATTTAGTGCTGCTTTTAGCTGGTTTCTTTGTTGTTGTTTTGCTTTCGGTTTTCTTTGCCATTTTACCTCCAAAGGGGTTAGTTTCCCAATTTTTTTATTGTGATCTCACAATCGTAATCCCCTATGCTCCACGATTGAGTAAAACCATCATTATGATTTAGACCAAATTCAATTGAATCAGTCAATGTTTCGGTTTTTATGTAATCAGCAAACTGATTTACATAATCGTTCATTTTATTTTCAGAACTAACAAAAACTTTTATTCTATCAATAACATCCAAACCCGAATCTTTGCGCATATTTTGAATTCTGTTTACAAACTCTCTTGCATATCCTTCTGCAATTAAATCTTCTGTAAGTTCAGAATCAACCGCAACAGTAACACCTTCATTTGATTCAACCACCCAGCCTTCAATTTCAGTACTTATAATTTCTACATCAGATTTTGTGATTACTACTTCTTCGGAATCCATATTGAATTTAAGGTCATTTCCTTTTTCCAGTTCAGCTATTTCATTCTTTCCAAATTCAGAAATCAATTTAGCCAAACTTTTCATTAATTTACCGTATTTTGGACCAAGAACCTTAAAGTTTGCCTTTGCTGTTTTACTTACAATTCCGCTGTCATCCTGAAGAACTTCTAATTCTTTGATATTAACTTCATCTAAAATTACATCCTTCATTTTGAGAACAGCTTCTTTTTTATCCTGCGGAACAGCAATCATGATTTTTCTAAGAGGCTGACGAACTTTTAAATTCGCTTTAGCTCTCATTGATCTTGTTAAATAAACTACCTGCTGGGCTATATCCATTTTTTCTTCAAGATCATTATCAATATAAGTAACTGCCGGGAAATCAGCTAAATGAATCGATTCAGCAGATTCTTTTTTAGTAACCTTATTTATATTTTGATAAATCTCTTCAGCCATAAATGGTGCAAAAGGAGCTGTTAATTTTGCTACAACATTTAAAGCTTCTGCTAAGGTTTGATAAGCAGATAATTTATTTTCATTAACCTCTGATTTCCAGAATCTTCTTCTGCTTCTTCTTACATACCAGTTTGAAAGATGATCAATTGTAAAATCAGCTACTAATCTTGCAGCTTTAGTTACATCATAAGCTTCCATCAATTTTTCAAACTCTTGAACTGTAGAATTAAGTTTAGAGATAATCCATCTATCTATTTCAGGTCTTTTTTCATAAGGGATAAGATCCTGTGAAAAATCAAACTTATCTATGTTTGCATATAAAGCAAAGAAAGAATAAGTATTAAGTAGAGTTCCAAAGAACTTTCTCTGAACTTCACCAACACCCTCAACATCAAACAGAGTCGGTCTCCAGGGCGGACTAGTAGTAACCAAATACCATCTTACAGCATCGGCACCGTATTTCTCAAATAATGCAAAAGGATCAACAGTGTTCCCTTTTGATTTGGACATTTTCTGTCCGTTCTTATCAAGAATCAATTCATTAACAATTAAATTCTTATAAGCCACTTCACCAAAAAGCATTGTACCAATTGCATGAAGAGTATAGAACCAGCCTCTGGTTTGATCAACTCCTTCACATATAAAATCAGAAGGATAATTTTTTTCAAATATTTCTTTATTTTCAAAAGGATAATGCCATTGAGCAAAAGGCATTGCACCGGAATCAAACCAAACATCAATTAATTCTGGAGTTCTAGTATATACTTTGCCGTTCTTTTCAAATTTAACTTCATCAACAAAAGGTTTATGAAGATCAATTTCTTCTGCAGGAAGATCTGAAACATTTATTCTTTTTCCTTCTCTTTCTACATATCCTTCTTTTAATTCAGCAATACTGCCTACTGCAAACATATCTCCATCTTCCGAAACCCACATTGGAAGAGGTGTTGCCCAATATCTATCTCTGGAAAGATTCCAATCTTTATTTTCTTCAAGCCAGTTTCCAAATCTGCCTGAACCGACTTCAGGAGGATACCAATTTATAGTTTTATTAAGTTCAACCATTTTATCAGCTATAGCAGTTGTTTTAATGAACCAGCTTTCTCTTGCATAATATATTACCGGAACATCTTCATGTCTCCAGCTGAAAGGATAACTGTGGACAATCTGTTCACGTTTATACAGATGTCCCATTTCCTTTAGTTTTTTGATTATATCTTTATCTGCATCTTTAACAAACTGTCCGGCAAAATCTGTAATATCATCTGTAAAAGTTCCGTTAGGTTTAACCGGCTGAAGCATAGGAAGACCATACTTCTGAGAAACTTCATAATCATCTTGACCAAAAGCAGGAGCAATATGAACAATACCGGAACCATCTTCGGTACTTACAAAATCCCCTTCAATAACATAATGAGCTTTTTTATCAGGCTTTACATAAGTAAATAACTGCTCGTAATCTTGTCCGGCTAAATCTTTTCCTTTATATTTTTCAATTATTTCATACTCTTGAGAAATAACCGAAAGTCTTGATTCTGCTAAAATTAAATACTCTTCACCAAGTTTAATTTTTACATAATCTATATTGGAGCCGACAGCTAAAGCAACGTTTGAAATCAGCGTCCATGGAGTTGTAGTCCAAACCAAGAAATATGTAACACCATCTTTTGTCAACTCACTTTCTTTAAGTTTCATAACAACATAAACAGAAGGATCAGTAGTTTCCCGGTAACCAAGTGCGAGTTCATGAGATGACAATGGAGTTTCTGATTTAGGATCTTGAGGAACAACTTTATATCCTTTATAAATCAATCCTTTTTCGAACAAAGTTTTTAATGCCCACCAAACAGATTCAATATATTCATTTGTAAAAGTTACATACGCTTCATCAAGATTTACCCAATAGCCCATTCTTTGAGTCATCTGTTCCCACAAACCCATATACTTAAAGACAGATTCACGGCATGCTTCATTATATTTTCTTACACCGAAAGTTGGAATTTCACTTTTACTTTTAATTCCCAATTGTTTTTCAACTTCAATTTCAACAGGTAATCCGTGAGTATCCCAGCCTGCTTTTCTATAAACTCTGTATCCTTTCATAGTTTTATAACGGCAGACTAAATCTTTTAATGATCTTGCCATTACATGGTGAATGCCCGGTTTTCCATTTGCGGTAGGAGGACCTTCATAAAATGTAAAAGGTTTACTTTCACTTCTTGTAGTTATACTTTTTTGGAAAATTCCATGCTCTTCCCAGAACTTTAATATTTCTTCTTCAATTTTGGGATAACTTACTTTGTCAGAATATTGTTTGAACATTTTGCATTAAATCCATTATTAATCATTTAATCGTTATTTACTTCGTATTGCTTTATTAATTCTCTTTCAGTTCTTATGAACTGTTTGAGTTCTTTTTCAATTCTATTTTTGTTTAATATAATTTCACTTGATTTTTTCTTTGCATCAAAAATTATCTGCTCAGCTTCCAGCTTTGCCTTGTTAAGAATAATTTCAGCCTCTTTTTCTGCTTCTTTTGATTTATCAATTAGATTTGCACTTTTAAGTTCGAGTGTTTCTAATTCTTTATGAAGTCGCATAGTTTCGGGAATTGCCATTCCGAATATTGCTATTGCACCAAGAGTAACATTTCTTAATGAATAAAGAATAATGTTTTCAAACAAAAGATCGTTTAAGCCGAAATATTTACTGAAAAAACTGATCATTATAATTGTTATAAAAGTTGTTGCAACAATTACCGAAAAGACAATTTTACCGCCGAAAACCCATCCTAAAGTTTTATTAATTAGCCAGCCGCATGCAAATGAAAAAATTGAAAGAACAAACCAGACAGTAAAATTCTGCACTCCGGCAACAAATAAATCTGCACTCAAAAAATTAGAGGCAAAAATAATAAATCCAAGTAAAACTGCGGTTAAGATGTAAAGTTTATTTTTCATTTTATATTAAGAATTACTTCTTTCATAATTGTTGTCATTTTAGGTTCTGCTTCCATTGCAGTTGAAATAATTTCATTAACATCAACTGGTCTAAGTGAATCTGGGAAACACTCATCAGTAATAATGCTAATTCCAAGGACTTTAATTCCCATGTGAACGGCAACAATATTTTCCGGGATTGTTGACATTCCAACCACATCTGCCCCAATTCCTCTTAAAAATCTATATTCCGCACGGGTTTCTAGATTTGGTCCCGGAACAGCAACATAAACCCCTTTCTGAACTTTAATTCCGTTTCTCAAAGCTGCATCTTCTGCAAGCTGAATTAATTCTTTGCTGTAAGGTTCGCTCATATCGGGAAATCTTGGTCCTAATTCATCTTCATTCTTGCCAATTAAAGGATTATCACCAAGAAGATTTATATGATCGGAAATTATCATCACATCCCCTTTCTGGTAAAGAGGATTCATTCCGCCGCATGCATTTGATACAAGTAAATTTTTAACTCCAAGAAATTTCATTACTCTAACAGGATAAGTAATCTGCTTCATCGAATATCCTTCATAGAAATGAAATCTCCCCTGCATTGCAACTACATTTTTACCATTAATTCTACCGAAAATTAATTTACCTGAATGAGACTCAACAGTTGATAACGGAAAATGAGGTAGATCAGAATAATTAATTTCATGCTCAACTTGAATTTCTTTAACTAAACCACCTAAGCCGGTACCGAGAATTATTCCTATTTCATAATTATCTTTTGTCTTTGATCTAATTACTTCCAAAGTTTCATTAATCATTTTCATTAAATCACTCATAATAATTTCTCCACAATATTGTCTATATCTAAATCAGTTTTTTCTTCTTTAATTTTGGTAGCCGGAAGTTCAACACTTTCTTTAACTGCTGGTTTTTCATCTTCTTTTTCTTCGATTGGAATCGGAATAATATCCATTTCCAATAATTGAGCTTGAGTTTCAATCATTGATTTTAATTTTGCCAAAAGAAGTCTTTTTTCTTCCCTTAATTTAAGAACAGATTCACGAATATAATCAGCTTCTTCCTTAGCTTTTTCAACTATCTGCGTAGATTTAAGTTCAGCTTCTTTTATCAATAATGCAGTCTGTTTTTTCGCAGATTCAACTGCTTTGGTTGATGATTCGGTAGCATTCAATAAAGTATTCTGAAGATTCTTTTCAATTCTTCTAAATTCCTTTATCTGTTGATTTAATTCTTCAACTTTTTTGTTAAGAGATTCATTTTCTGCTTGAAGAGATTCAACTTCATCGGAAAGTTTTTCGAGGAATGCACGGACTTCTTCTTTGTCGTAACCTCTTACGGTCTTATTAAATTCTTGATTTTTTATACTATAAGGTGAAAATTTCATTTTGTGTAATCTCGTTCACCAAATATTGATGTTCCGATACGTACCATTGTAGAACCTTCTTCAATTGCGATATGAAAATCACCGCTCATTCCCATAGAAAGTTCTGTTAGACCGTATCCTTTATTATTCATTTTATCAAACAACTCTTTAAGTTTTCTGAAACTTTGTCTTATTGTTGAATCATCATCAACAAAAGGAGCCATTGTCATTAATCCGATTAATTTAATATTGGATGAACCTTTACAGAAATCAGCAATTTCAAAAATTTCATCCTCTTTATATAATCCATATTTGCTTTCTTCTTCGGAAGTTTTAATCTCAAGAAGAATATTCTGGATTTTATTAACCGCTTCGGCTCTTTTTTCAATTTCCTTGGCAATTTTAAGAGAATCAACAGAATGAATAAGAGCAGAAGGTTCAACAACATATTTAACTTTATTGGTCTGTAAATGCCCGATAAAGTGCCAATTAATATCTTTTTGAATTAAAGGAGCTTTATCTCGCAGCTCTTGAGCCTTATTTTCGGCACACTCCAAACAACCGGAATCCAAAACTTCATTTATTTCATCAATAGTTCTGGTTTTGGATACAGCAATGAGCTTAATATCTTCCGGATTACGACCAATTTTCTCGCAAACAGAAGATATTTCATCTCTAATTTTTGCGATATTTTCTTTAATCTTCATTTTATTTAAGATTGGGAATGTATCGGATTCTAGTCTGAAAGTCAATTAAAAACGAATAAGAAATAATGCTCTGATATTTAGGAATCTGCATATTATTATTCGTATTTATTCTTTAATAATTACATTATAAAGATTAACCAAAAAGAAGTAATTTTAACCTCTCTTTTCATTCAAATCAGATGAAACCGAGAAAAAATATTTCAGAATTTCATCAGTTCTTTCACGCCAATTTGCCCATTGATGGCCATCATTAATTATCCGAAACTGATGATTTATTTTCTTTTCAGTTAATAATTCAGCAAAAATCTGATTTCCATACAAAAACGGATAATTTTTATATCCCCCGGTAAGAAGATCATATCTTCCCACATCACTATAAAAATTATGATTTCTATCTATAATTTCTTCTTCATCTAAATCACTTACTTTTTCGATCAATTGTTCAAAAATAGTAGTCGACTGTCCGGCAGCATTGAGAAATTTCTCCGGGCGATACAAAGAAGTCAGCAGAGCCATTCTCCCTCCAGCAGAAATTCCGCATATCATCCTATCTTTATTTGATGAGCTGATTTTATAATTACTTTCAACATAGCTTAGAATTTCATCACAGAGGACATCTATAAAAATAGAAGGATTAGTATTATATAAATCATCATCAGCAGACTTATAGTCGATAAAAACCACTGCTAAAGGGACGATTTCATTCTGCTCAATTAGATTATCTAACACATTTTTATATGAACTATATTCTAGAGCTTTAAATCCGTCAATTACAAAACAACTGGTAATTTGTTATCTGTATACAAATTAGAAGGAGTATAAACTGCTATTTCCCTTTCCTCAAAAAGATTATTTTTTGATCTGAATTTTATAGTATCCAAAATTCCCTTCTCTGAATTTGGATTACTGAACCGAAGAGAATCCCTTTGAAAACCGGGCATTTCAAAACTTGAATGAGTTCCGTATCCGCTGGGTGTTGTTGAGTTATTTCTTAGATCAATTATTGTGTTGCCATCAACAATCAGAAGATAGTCGAGACGTGCATCATTAGGAACTGAATAGCTTTTATAGAAAAACGAACTATCACCACATGAAATCAAATGCAATGTATCGGGAAACTGCCAAGCATTCTGCAAATCTCCGGTTATTAAAACTGTATCTGCTTTACCAAACCAATAAAAATTAACAATATCATTTTCGATTACCGGAGAGTTGGGATTTTCAGAAATAAAATTTTCTACAATTGATTTTCGATTTTCAGCTTCTAATGAATTTAGTTCTTTTATAAAAGCAGTAAATTTACTTTTACTAAGTTGTAAATCAGAGAGTTGATTTGATTTGCGTTTAATTTTAGTTGAATTTTCTCCACATCCAATAAATATGATTATTGAAAAGAGAAAAATCAATGTAATCAGAAAGCTTTTAGGCGCCAAGTTTACACCATAACTTTAATTGATATGGTAAAAATAAATTAATGGAATGAAAAGAAAAATTATAATTACTGAAGAAAGAAAATTCGGATTAAACAAAGAAGAAAATCTGCTGAACAAAGAGAAAATCACCTTAAGCAATAATGAATTTAACTCAAGCAATGAGAAAAAGAATTTGAACAATAGCAAATTGCAATCAAACAATAACGGATTTGAGTAAAGCAATAACAAATCTGACTGAAACAATGTCAAAACTCACTGTCAAAATGTCAAAACTGAATAAAACAATGCAGAATCTGGATTAAACAATGAGGAATTTGAATTGAACAATGATAGATTGGAATCGAGCAATGAGAAAATTGAATTGAGCAATGAGGAATTTGAATTGAACAATAGTAGGGACAACTCATGAGTTGTCCCTACAAAGATAAATTCCCACCAAAAATTAAAAGGAATATTTGATAGTATTTATTATTAAAACTGATTAAATTATTACCATACAATTCTTCATATAAAATTGATAATGCACAATAGAAAACGGAACAGATTAAATGAATTCGATTACAGGCAGGGTTTTTGGTATTTTGTAACCATCTGCGTTAAAGGAATGCAACCATATTTCGGTAGAATTGAAAAAGCAAAACTGATTTTGAATGAGTATGGAAAAATTGTGGAGGAACGATGGAAAGCGTTAAGTGAAAAATATGAATCCGTATATTTAGATAAGTTTGTTGTGATGTCGAATCATTTCCACGGAATTATTACATTTGACAACAACGTAGGGACAACTCATGAGTTGTCCCTACAAACGTCAGAAAAAATCAAGTCCCTATCACACTATATCGGCGAATTTAAAATGCAGTCTTCAAAGCAAATCCACCAAAATGGACTTACACAATTCAAATGGCAGCGTTCTTTTTATGACCGGATAATTAGAAATGAAAAAGAACTTCATCGGATTAGGGAATACATAGAGGAAAATCCACTAAGGTGGGAGATTGGAAAAGGGTTTGTTGATAATTTGGAGCTATGAGATAATGATTGAAATTGATAAATGAGTTATCATGCATCGAATTTATATATTACAAATAAGAAATTCTGCCGTAGGGACAACTCATGAGTTGTCCCTACAACTTATAACAAAATTATTTTATAATTTACTTTTGATTTATTTATTTCTAATAAATGGTTAAGTTTATTTCACTTAGTAAAAAAAAGTGGTATCGGAAAAACATTTACATATAGGAATAATATTGAAATGAAATCTTTTTTAATTAATCCAAAGTTTAAAATTGATGATATAATTTCATATACCGAGTTAACTGCAGCAGAAGGAATGAATCTTCAAAAAGGAATGAATTTCTTAGTTAAGCCTGATTATTCTGTTTTTCTAATGTCAATTAGAAAAGGGGCTCCTTATGCAGATCGAATTGACAAAAATTCCAATACTTTAATATATGAAGGGCATGATGTTCCTAGAAATCTCTCGAATTCTCCAAAAGAAGTTGATCAGGAATTAACAACTCCAAATGGAACGTTGACTGAAAATGGGAAATTTTTTACTGCTGCAAAGTCATATCAGACTAAATTGATAAAACATCCTCACCGTATTAAAGTTTATGAAAAAATTCAAAATGGAGTTTGGTGTTATAAAGGATTTTATAATTTATTAGACGCTAAAATTGAGGATGTTGGTAAAAGAAAAGTATTTAAGTTTTATTTGCAACCGGTTGAAATCAAATCTTTACAAAAAGATATAATAATTCCTTTCAATAGAATAATTCCCACTGAAGTCAAAGTTGAAGTTTGGGCAAGAGATAAAGGTCAGTGTATAAAATGTGGCTCTAAAGAAAATCTGCATTATGATCATGATCTTCCATTTTCCAAAGGAGGGACAAGCTTAACCGCACAAAATGTTAGAATTCTTTGCATGAAATGCAATATATCTAAATCAAATAAGATTCTTACAATTCCACCATTCCTATTTCCTTAATAAATTTTAACATAACTAAAAAAGGGGCTTCCGCCCCTTTTTTTTTAACTAATCTGTAATTCAAAATAACATTAGCTACATCCGGTTGTTGCGCCGCAGGTGTTGCATTTTAAGCATGTTCCGTTTCTTACCATTGTCATGCTTTGGCATTCGGGACAAATATCGCCGGTATAACCTTGGGCTTTGGCTGTTTGTACTTTTGAATGCTGTGATAGTACTTTGCTTCTGTCATTTCTATATTCATCATGACCGTTTCCGTTAACCGGAGTAACTTCTACAAAATTATGATTGTCATCTAATTCAATTACTCTATGACTCACAATTTCTTCACTTTCAAAATCGGGTTCAATTACTGAAGAATGAACTTTTGATTTCGGAATATCTTCTTCATCAACATGAGCTAAATCATTTCTTCCCAAATATGTTACAGCCAATTCTCTGAAAATATAATCAATAACCGAAGTTGACATTTTGATTCTTTTATTTCCGGTTACAACTCCGCTTGGTTCAAATCTGGTAAATACAAATGCATCAACAAATTCTTCCAATGGAACGCCGTGCTGCAGACCGAGAGAAATTGCAATTGCAAAATTGTTTAAAAGACTTCTAAATGCCGCACCTTCTTTGTGCATATCTAAAAAGATTTCACCAAGCTGACCGTTTTCATAATCACCGGTTCTGATGTAGACTGTCTGCCCGTTAATTTTAGCTTTCTGAGTATAGCCGGAACGTCTATCCGGTAATCTTCTTCTCTTAGCAATATATCTGTGAATAATTTTTTCTGCTACTTTAATAATATCATTTTCTTCTTTCTTTTCAATCAAGTCATCTATCTCTTCTTGAGATATTGAATTTAACGGCTGAGATAATTTTGAACCGTCTCTGTATAATGCATTTGCTTTAATTCCAAGTTTCCAAGAAAGCATATAAGCATGTTCAATATCTTTAATTGATGCATGATTTGGAAGATTTATAGTTTTTGAAATTGCACCTGAAATAAAAGGCTGTGCAGCAGCCATCATTCTTATGTGTGCTTCCGGTTTAATATATCTTGTTCCCTTTTTACCGCATTTGTTTGCTGTATCAAAGACAGGATAATGTTCACTCTTAAGATATGGTGCGCCTTCAATCGTCATTGTGCCGCATACATAATCATTAGCTGCAGAAATTTCTTCTTTGGTGAATCCTAATTCCTGAAGTAAATTGAAATCAAAGTCATTGAGTTTCTCTTCAGATATTTTCAATACATCTTTACAGAATTTATCACCAATAGAATATTTTGTGAAAGCAAATGAAATATCAAAAGAAGATGGAAGCTGGGCTTCAATCTTCTTAATTAATTCTTCTGTAAATCCTTTTGCTTTTAAGGTTTCGGGATTTATGTACGGACAGCCTTGAAGAGTTCCAGCACCTTTAGCATATTTTACAATTTCTTTTATTTGATCTTCGTTGTAACCTAATTTTCTTAATGCAGGTGGAATTGATTGGTTTATAATTTTGAAATATCCACCCCCTGCTAATTTTTTGAATTTCACTAAAGCAAAGTCAGGTTCAATTCCGGTTGTATCGCAGTCCATTACTAAACCAATTGTACCGGTTGGAGCAATAACAGTAACTTGTGCATTTCTGAATCCATGAATTTCACCGAACTCCAAAGCTATATCTGAATCTTCTCTTGCTGCTTTAAGTAAATCAGATGGACAGTGAGTTGGATTGATTCCGATCGGGTAAATAGTTAATCCTTCATATTCTTCTTTAGGAACATTGTAAGCTGCTCTCCTGTGATTTCTAATTACGCGAAGCATATGTTCTTTGTTTTGTTCGTACATTGGGAATGTACCGGCTTCAGCTGCTAATTCGGCTGATGTTGCATACGATTTCATGTGCATTATTGCAGTTAAAGCACCGCAGATTGCAGTCCCTTCCGGGCTGTCATATGAAATTCCCTGTCTCATCAACAAAGAGCCAAGATTTGCATAACCTAATCCTAAAGTTCTGAAATCATAACTTCTTTGAGCAATTTCTTTACTAGGATATTGAGCCATCAAAACAGAAATTTCAAGAACAACTGTCCAAAGTCTTGTTGCATGTCTGTATGCTTCAATATCAAATTTGTGTGTGTCATCATTATAGAATTTTACAAGATTTAATGAAGCAAGATTACAAGCAGTATCGTCAAGGAACATATATTCTGAACATGGATTTGAAGCTTTAATTTCGCCGCTTTCAGGGCATGTATGCCATTCATTAATAGTAGTATGATATTGCAGACCAGGATCAGCACTTGACCATGCAGCAAAACCTATTTGTTCCCACAATTCTTGTGCTTTAATACTTTTAGAAGCTTTAGGTTTTCTTCCCTCTTTTTTGGCTTTGTCAAGTTCAACTCTAAAATATAAATTCCAATCTGTATCATCAATTACAGCCTGCATAAATTCATTAGTAACTCTAACTGAGTTATTCGAATTTTGTCCAGAGACTGTTGCATAAGCTTCACTGTTCCAATCGGTATTATATGTTGGGAATTCAATTTCCTTAAAACCTAATTTTGCAAGATGAATAACTCTTTCAATATAGTTTTCGGGAACATGAACTTTTCTTGCTTCTAAAATTGCTTCTCTTAATTTTCTATTGGTTCTCTTATTAAATCTATCGTTTTCAGGATGCTCTGCAAAGCATGCTTTCATTACATTATTTAAATGAAGATTACATAATTTGGAACCGGCAACTAAAGCAGCAACTTTCTGTTCTTCAATCACTTTCCAATTTATATATTCTTCAATATCAGGATGATCAATATCAAGAGTTACCATTTTTGCAGCTCTTCTTGTAGTTCCGCCAGATTTAATAGCTCCGGCTGATCTGTCCCCAATTCTGAGGAATGACATTAATCCTGATGATCTTCCTCCGCCGCTTAATGGTTCTTCGGCACCTCTAATTCTAGAAAAGTTACTTCCTGTTCCGGAACCATACTTAAACAATCTTGCTTCACGAACCCAGAGATCCATAATTCCGCCTTCATTAACCAGGTCGTCATTTATGGATTGTATAAAACAAGCATGAGGCTGCGGATGAGTGTAAGCATCTTCTGATGATTTTAATTCACCTGTTTGGAAGTCAACATAATAATGCCCTTGTGAAGGACCATTAATTCCGTAAGCCCAATTTAAACCTGTGTTAAACCACTGCGGAGAATTTGGAGCAATGTATTGGTTTGCAAGCATATAAACCAATTCATCGTAATAAATTTTTGCATCTTCTTCTGATGAGAAATAATTTGCTTTCCATCCCCAGTAAGTCCAAGTACCGGCTAATCTATGAAAAACTTGCCGGCTGTCGGTCTCACTAGAAAATCTTTCCTTTTCAGGAAGTTCTGCTAATCTTTCTGTATCTGCTACAGAAGGCTGAAGCCATGTTGGAATTCCTTTTTCTTTTTTCTTCTTTAATAATTTAGGAACCCCGGCTTTACGAAAATACTTTTGAGCCAAAATATCGGTAGCAACTTGAGACCAAGACTTTGGCACAAAAACATCTTCCATTTTAAAAACTGTAGTACCGTCCGGGTTTCTAATCTCAGAAGTTCTCTTCTCAAATTCCATGTTGTAATAAGGATCTTCTCCCGAAATGGTAAATAGTCTACTAAACTTCATAAACACTCCAAACTTTTTTTTATGTCAATTAACAAAATTTTACTGGATGGAAATATCTCAGAACGAAAATGGATTTCAAGTTAAATAAAAATGATTTCTAAAGCAATCAGTTGAGAAAGATTTAACACAGTAACTCAAAAAGTTAATCTAAGATAGAACGTCCAAATATAAACACAATTTTTCTATAAATAAAAATAGATTTATTAAATTTGTTTTTCTTCTTGAAAATATATTAGGAGTTCATTATGAAGTTCGAAAGATCAGCCGGAATTTTATTACATCCTACTTCTCTTCCAAGTAAATATGGAATAGGTGATTTAGGAAAAGATGCTTTTTATTTTATCGATTTTTTAGCCGCCGCAAAACAAACAATTTGGCAGGTTTTTCCTTTAGGTCCAACCGGTTACGGGGATTCACCTTATCAATGTTTTTCTGCTTTTGCCGGAAATCCACTTTTAATTTCACCTGATCTTTTAGCTGAAGAAGGTTTATTATCTCAACATGATTTAGAAAATATTCCTCATTCCGATCCAAATAAAATAGATTTCGGTCAAGTTATAAATTATAAAAAAGAACTCCTTGTAAAGGCATTCGAAAACTATAAACATAAAAATGAAAACGGATTTAATGATTTTTGTGAGATCAATAAGAACTGGCTTGATGATTTTGCATTATTTATGGCTGTTAAAGAATATCATAACGGCATTCTTTGGACTGAATGGAGCGAAGATATTGCTTTTAGAAAAAAAGGAGCTGTTGAAGCTTGGACTAAAAAATTAGAAGAGAAAATCTTTTTCCAGAAATTCATTCAATATAAATTCTTTATGCAGTGGGGAGCTGTAAAAGATTATGCAAATTCCAAAGGAATAAAAATTATGGGTGATCTCCCTATTTTTATTGCATATGACAGTTCCGATCTTTGGGCAAACAAAGATTTATTTACTGTTGATGAACATGGAAAATTAGAAACAGTTGCTGGGGTACCACCGGATTATTTTAGCGAGACAGGACAGCTTTGGGGAAATCCATTATACAAATGGGATGTAATGAAAAAACATCATTTCAGATGGTGGAAAGATAGATTTAAACAGATGTATGAATTGGTAGATATAGTTAGAATAGATCACTTTAGAGGATTTGATGCTTTTTGGGAAATTCCGGGAGATGCTCCTACAGCACAAACCGGCAAATGGGTTGATGCACCGGGAAGAGAGCTTTTTAAAGAAATTAAAAAAGAACTTGGCGATGTTCCTATAGTTGCTGAAGATTTAGGTGTTATCACAGAATCGGTTGAAGAATTAAGAGATATGTTTGAATTTCCGGGGATGAAAATTCTTCAGTTTGGGTTTGGTCCTAATGGAGATAACGGATTTCTACCTCATAATCATGTAAAAAATTGTGTAGTTTATTCAGGTTCACATGACAATGATACGACTAAAGGATTTTTTGAAAACGAAAGAAGAATGAATTCGGGTATTTATGAATGGACACAAAAATATCTTAATTATTATGGTGAAGATATTGTTTTTGCAGTTATAAAAGCGGCTTATGCATCAGTAGCAAATACAACTGTTATTCCGCTTCAAGATATGTTAAATTTAGGAACCGAAGCAAGAATGAATTTCCCCGGTAAATTAGGAGGAAATTGGACTTGGAGATTTACATGGGAGCAAATTACAGAAGATTTAGCTGCAGTGTTCAGTGAAATGGTTGATATGTATGATAGAAATCCAAAGAAAGTAAAAAAGGCTTAATGATGTTAAAATTCTTTAAAGATATTTTTTTACCTGAGAATGATGAAAATACTAAAGGCAATTATCAATCTGATGAAAAGAAAATTCAAATTGCTACATGTGCTTTATTTTTAGAAGTGGCAAATTCGGATGATGAATTAAGCAAAGTAGAGAAAAAAGAAATTTTTAAGATAATGAAAAAGTTGTTTGATCTTGAAGATGAATGTGTGTCTGAGTTAATTCATTTGTCAAATGAGCAGATTGAGAATAGTGTTAGTCTTTACGAGTTTACCGATGTGATTAATCAAAGTTTTGATGAAAATCATAAATACGAAATTATAAAAAACTTATGGCGTTTAATTTATTCTGATGAAGAACTTAGTCCCTATGAAGAAAGCTTCATTAAGAAAATTACCGGCAACTTTCATTTAACTCATTACGATTTGATAAATGCTAAATTAGAAGTGAAAGAAGAATTGGGTTTGAAATAAAGATATACTTTAATAGTAGGGGTCGAAAATTTTCGACCCCTACTATTTTGCTACAATTCTTTTATAACTATCCAAAATCATTTTATTTTATTTCTACATCCAACACTTTAACCAATCCTGAATATTTCCGCTCAATCTTAAATCCGAATTTGTAAAAATATTCCGGTCTAAAAAATCCGGTGGTAACAAATTTATAATTCTGAGTTTTAATTCTGTTGAATAGTTCTTTCATCAACGATTCGCTTATGCCTTTTCTTCTGAATCTATTATCAACAACAATTTTATCCATAAAGATTGTGTTCTCATCAACTTCTTTGTAAAACAAACCGCCGACTAAAAATCCTCTATCTGAAATAGCTACCAAGAAATGATGATCAGGATTAAAGTTGACTGATAAATTTGCTTCAATAAATATTTGATGCAGCTTAGATATTTCCTTTGGAGAGATCGGTTTCCTTACGTAGAAATTCTTGCCTTCTGTATCAATATATTGAACAACAAGATTTGGCTCTTTATTATCATCATCCTTAGTTCTTAAAATAACAGCCGAATCTGATGGTTTAAGATGCGGGTAGCTTAATCTAGTTAAAAAATATTTTTCTTTTTCATCAAGAGTATATTGAGATTGAATACTTGAAAGATTATCAAGCAGTTGATCTCTTGTTAACTTTTTATTCTTCTGCTTTATAATTATTTGATGAAATTCTTCTCTTAATAATTTATTTGAATAGGCAAAAACAGTTTCCAAATAGAATCTGGTTCTAACTGCCGGGAATGCGGGTTCAAGTTCAAATAACTGATAGGTATTATAAAGATCATTCAGCATTTCTGCTTGCGCCTGCAGAGTTGGATCATTATTAAGTTCAAGCCATCTGTGATATCTTTTAATTGAGAAATAAAGCTGTTTTGGTAAAAATCCTACATCTTCAATTCTCTGCATAAAGTTTTCAAGTTTTTCAGAAATTGCTTTCGATTCAACAAATTCATGATCATTCTTTAATTCATCTAAAAGTTCTTGAAGCACAAGCTTACCAATCTCCTCCCCTTCCGCATTAATAATTCCGGCAAAAATATAGTTTACAATCTGATTGTTTTTAATAAACTCATATTGATTTTCAACTTTTGCAACGAAACCAAAGTAAAGATTATAAAACAATGATTTTAGATTAGTAAAAGTATCTCTTTCAGAAAATGAAACTACTTTAGTCCCTGTTTGATAATCATGCGGAGGAATTATAAAATTATTTGGAGATGAATCTTTAAGCATCAATTTGAAGTTTGTCAATCTCCAGAAATTAAAATACGCAGCCGATGCATTCCAAACAAAAAATGACCACAGAGTATTCAATCTGTTTTGATACTCAACTCCCTTTTTACTTTCTCTTAAGATTAACTTATCAACAGTATCACCGGGCACAAATTTGCTTGTCCACAAATCATGTTCTTCCCAGTAAGCACCAAAATCTTCAATAAACTCCTGCACAAAATGTCGCGAACCGGCAAGTATTAACCAATTGATTTCTTCTCTTACTTTATCTTTATCAAGTTTTTTATTTAGATTAAGAACAACATCAAAAGAACCAAGTTGATGAGTTTGAATGGAAACTCTGTAAACAGATTTATCATGGTATTTTCTTAAAGGACTTACCCAAATTCCACCTGGTAAAATATTATGAAGTCTTACAATCTTACCTTTTGAAAAAAGAAAAATTGCTTCTCTAAGTAGACAAGTATTTGAGATTGCATCGATTAATATATCCTGATCTTCTCTTTCAATCATCTCATCAAGAATGATAACATCTTTCCAAGTGTATTCTTCACCGGTTTCGGTATCAACTGCAACCTGCTCATTTTCACCAAGCCATTTTCTAAAATTGAATCGTAATTCGGCACGCCATTTTTTACTTAACGAACTAAGAATTTTATTCTCATCTTGAAGCTGGTATTTAACAAGAGTTTGACGAATATGCTCATATGATGTTGGATGATGACTTCCATATTCCACAATTAAGTTTAATAAATTATCAATCATTTCAAAAAATTCATCAGATTGATCATGAACTTCTTTCAGCAAATCCTTTAAAATATTTTCATAAACAATTAAGAATGAGTGAGGTTTATTAAAGCTTCCTAAATGAGATATTAATTTTTTGTTGAGCAGATTATAGTTATTCTTTAGAAATTCTTTAAGAACAGGTCTAAGCTCTTCATCTTTTAATTTATTGGAAAGTAAAATTATCTGTTCTCTTTTAATTTCTATTAAGCTGCTTATCGAATAGTTTTTAATTATGCTTTCAAGATAATTGATATTTGAGTTGACTAAATCACCATAAAATTCTTTTATGTATGCTAACGCCTTTTCTGCATCAGCAAGTTTAGTTGAATGAAGAATTGTAATTCCAAGATTTAATCCTTCCAGCGAGAATTCTTTTGAACTGTGCAGTTTACTCAATGTGATTAAATCTTCTTCATTAGTTTCTATTGATCCTGATGGATAAATAAATTTCACATGTTCATTTGCACTATGTTCTCTTGTCCATTGAATTAAGGAACTGCTGGAAAATTCATATAGCTCTTTATTACCTAACCATAAATTTGGATTAATAAGAAAATCCTGTAAATCTATAAAAGGTAATTTTATTTTGTAAACGTAATCTCCAACTTGATAATAATTTTCTTTAATTTTTTTAATTGATAATAATAAGTCAAGTTTTGGAATTGTAATTTTATCCTTAGAGGAATTGAAATCACCACTTAAAAGTCCTTTCTCACGCATAAACCAATTTGGAATTCTTACATCTGTTTCTTGTATGTAAAAATCGATGTAATTCTTTTTGTACATTTCTTCAATAATTTCATCAAAATTATTTTCGATTACTCTCCGTTTATAAGTCCCTTTAGGTGTAAGTTCACCTTCCTTTTCTGCAAATGGTCTCTCAATAAGTCTAAAGTCTACAATTCTTTCAAAGGGTGCTAAAAATTTATTGACAGTAACAATAGTGCTTGCAAAGTAATCCCTCTTCTGTTCATTAGTCATACCTGTTAAAATTGAATCTTCTTCATAATTAGGAAAAATAAGAAGAGTATTAAATGGTCTGTGGTCGCCGACTAAAAAGACCTGCTTCACAAAATCAAAATCTCGAAATAAATTTTCTATCTTTTGAGGAGCTACCGTCTCCCCTTTTATATTTTTATAAATTTCTTTTTTTCTATCAATAATTTCAATAAATCCATCTTCATCCATTTTCATAATATCACCGGTGGGAAGCCAACCTTCTTCATCAAAGGTTTCTTCATGAGGTTGATTATAATAATCTTCCATCACATATTTGCCTTTTATGAGAAGTTCACCATCATCTGCAACTTTAATCTTAATTCCAGGAAGTGGTTTTCCAAGTGAGTTATCTCTATATTCATAGAGTGGAGTCATTGTTATTCCACCAGTAGCTTCAGTCATACCAAAACCGCTAATAAGTTCAATACCATTTCTTTGGAAAAACCTGAATACTTCACTCGGCAGGTAACCGGCTGCAGAAAGCCCAATTTTCAATTCACCACCGGTTGCTTTCTTAACAGCTTCCAATATTTTTTCTTCCGAATCTAGCTGAATATCTACTGTTGAAGTTATGTATTCATAAATCTGCATCCACTTTTTAGGGATTGAAATAAATACAGTTGGTTTAACAAGCTGCATGTTTGAAATCATTGTACTCATGGAGGGATTTTCCATAAATATGTACTCAGCATTCCAGAACATCGAACCTGTCATTTCCAAATATCTTCCAAATGTATGATATAAAGGGAGATAACATAAAAGTCTGTCTTCATCTCCTAATAACGGAATTGCCAATGCTCTGCAGAATCTTTTGTAAATAATGTTAAGATGAGAAAAGACTATCCCTTTAGGTTCGCCGGTTGTTCCCGAAGTGTACATAATTGTAGCAGTACTAGTAACATCAATATTTATTAAAGATTCATTTTTGTTATTCTCTTTAATGAAATCATTTATGTTAGTAACCCAATTCTCTGAACTGAATCCATTTACTAATATCACTTTCTCTAAAAACATTAAATCTTTCTTAATCGATTTAATTTTTTGAAGCTGCTTTTCATCTGAAACAAAAATTAATTTTGCTTTAGTTTGATTGAGAATAAATCTAATGTGCTCTCTTACAGCATTTGCGGGAATAATAACATTAACTTTTCCTGTTAAAAGACATGCCAAATCAACATAAATAGTTGAAAGACCATTATCCATCAGCAGTGCTGTCTTGTCATTTCCATTATTTAAATGATTATTTAGAGCAGCTGATATTTTCCTAATTTCTTTATCAGCTTGAGTCCAAGTAATATTATGAGTCTTATGTCCTTCAATCAGTCTGATCCAAACTTTATTTGGAGTTGTTTGAAGTCTTTGTTCATATAAATTTTTGATAGAATAATTACTAGCAAGGATTAAAGTAAGAATCAGCTCTTCCCAAATAGCTTCTTTATAGATTGAGTTTAAAAAATCGTTATATCTAATTAGATCAAGAAAAGAATGAATTAATGGATTTTTTTCTTCAAGTGTAAGTTTTGCTAAAACTTCACCAAATTGTAAAACTAACTTTTTATTTATTATTGAAAAGAATTCACTTCTAAAATCATTTATTCTGATAGCATCAAAAATTTCCGTTATTTGAATTAGTAATTCAGATGATTCATTATTTACAGAAAAATTATTCAACTCAACAGCTAAATCTGAAAGCAGGTTTTCCAATTCATCTTTTTCTAATCCGGCTTTACCAACTATAATCTTATCATGAATTTCTTTAATCATTTTAGCGAATCCTTTTAATTCTTACAGTAAAATAAATAATCTAATACCAAACTAAAATAAAAGAAGAAGAATAAACTTCAAGAGGTTATAAAAAAACCCAACTTGCAATAAGTTGGGTTTTGATAATAGATATTTAACCAATTATTTTATACCGGCAATCTCTTCCAGCATTGCAGTAGTTAAAGATTTTGGTCTTTCGATAGGATAACCTAAAGCTCTATCCCAAATAATATTTGCAGTTACTCCTAATGCTCTGCCTACACCAAACAGAACTGTATAGAAATCATATTCTGTTACACCATAATGCCATTGTATAACTCCGGATTGTGCATCAACATTTGGCCATGGATTTTTAGCTTTGCCTTGTTCTACCAATATTGGGGGAACAACTTTATAAAGCACATCTACATATTTGAATAACGGATCGTTTGGCAAATGCTTTAATGAGAAATCTCTTTGTGCTTGGTAACGAGGATCAGTTTTTCTTAGAACTGCATGTCCGAATCCTGGAACAACCTGACCGGAATTTAATGTATCCCAAACAAATTGTTTCATTTCATCTTCAGTTGGAATTTTTCCACCCATATGATCACTAACACCTTGAATCCATCTTAAAACTTCTTGATTTGCCAAACCATGCAGAGGACCTGCTAAACCATTTAACATAGCAGAAATAGAATAATAAATATCTGATAGAGCGCTTGCTACTAAATGTCCTGTATGCGCACTAACATTTCCGCTTTCGTGATCACTATGAAGTACAAAATATAATCTAGATACATCATCATAAGGTTTAGCAATTCCCATCATATGAGCAAAATTTCCTCCCATATCCAAGGATGTATCTGGAGTAATAATTGTGTCGCCTCTGTATTTCATTCTATAAATGTAGGAAGCAATTTGTGGAAGCTTAGCTAAAAGATTCAATGCATCTTCATAAGTAGGATCCCAGTAATCGTGTTTGTTAATTCCTTTTTCATATTGTTTTACAAATACTGATTCTCTCTGCATAGCAGTAATTGCTGAAGAGAACATAGTCATTGGATGAGTATCGCGGGGTAAAGTTCTTAACAGATCAAAAATATATTGAGGAACATGCTGTCTTTTACGGAATTCCTCGGCAACATCTTCAACATCTTCTTTAGATGGAACTTCACCGGTTAAGAGAAGATAGAAAAAACCTTCTACATAAGGCATTTCACCATTTGGAACTTTAGGGAGTTTTTCAAGAACTTCCGGTATGGTAAAACCTCTGAAACGAATTCCTTCAAGAGGATCAAGATAAGAAATATCTGTGGTCAAGCATTTAACTCCTCTCATTCCTCCAATTACTTGAGAAATGGTTACCTCACCAACTTTAACATCTCCATACTCTTTAACTAATCTTTCTGTACGGGGGCGCCATTCTTCAATCTTGCTGAACAATTTTTCTTTAAGCTTTGACATGCATCCTCCTAAAATTAACTTTGATTTTGTTTTCTATTTTTTACAGTAAATTACATAAGTAAAATTTAATATTCTTTCTTTATTTCAGAAGCAGCTAAAAATCCACTTTTAATTGCTCCTTCTATTGTTGAAGGAAGTTCTGTATTTGTCCAATCTCCCGATATAATAAGATTCCCAAACATCCTTTTTAGATTCAGTCTTTTTTCTTCTGTCTCAACTGAAGGAATAAAGGTTGCTCGCTTCTCTTTTATAATTTTTAATCCTATTATTTTATTTTTATTAAAATCACTAAATCTTGTTTCAAGTTCCTTAATAAATTTTTCAGAAATTTCATCTTCACTTTGATTCATAAATCTTTCGGCTGAACTAGTTACCAGAGTAACATGCTTATTATGATTAAAGATCCAATGAATATCAGAATCTATTAGGCCATAAAACTTTTCATTAAATGGATTTTCATTCAGCCAAATATGAACTGACAAAATCGGTGAATATTTTAATTCAAAATCTATATTTAATGATTCAGTAATTGAATCAAACTTATTCAATGCGAATTGAGGTACTGACAAGACAACTTTATCAAAGTTAACAATTTCTCTCTTATTTGTAACTACTTTTTTTATTATTCCTTCATTTATTTCAAAATCAGTTACTCTTTCAGATAATGAGATTACCGTACCATTTCTTTCTAAATATGAAACTGCTTTTTCAATAAACACTTTTGATAAGCCTAATTTGGGTAGAACAATTTTTGCAGATTGATTTCCAGTGAAGAAAATAATTTTTAAAATTTTTATGAACAATTCAGCCGAAGATAACTTTAATTCAGTATTTAAGGTTCCAACATGAATTATTTCCCAGAATGATTTGATTGAGTTTTCCGTCTGATTAAATTTTTTAAGCAGTTCTAAAGTTGTACAGTTTCGGTAAATATTGGGCTTAGTAATTAAAATCTTCAAAAAGAAATTTAGAATTGAAATTCTTTCTTTAACTGATAATGCTTTATAACGAAGAATACCAATTAATAAATTAAAGGGATAAAAAAGTTTGTCACCACTTAATTTATTGATTTCGCCTTTTTGATTAACAAAATTAACATTTAGATTTTTTTGAAATTCTACTCGATCAAAAGCCTCGATAGTTTTTAAATAATCAAAAGTATATTTATAACAGCCCATAAGAATGTGCTGACCATTATCAATTTCCGTTTGAAAATCATTTTCGTTGAATGAATAAGTTCTGCCTCCAAGTTTTGGGGAAGCTTCAATAAGATGTGATTTAATTCCTTTATTTGCCAGAAAAACTGCTGTTGATAATCCGCTTAAACCTCCGCCAACAACAATTACTTTTTTCATCAATAGACTAAACGATATTTTGCCCAAACCCCAACGGCAATTGCGGTTTTATCAAATTTTGAAACGTTGATTTTATTATTAAAAACATCATACTTTTCTGCATGAAGCTTTTGAAGAAGTTTATAATAGATATGCTGCATTGCTCTTGCAGCAAAAAGTGCGGGTTTATCTTCTAAATCTAAATTGCTATTAGCTTTATTAAAATAATATTCTGCTCTCTCCCCTTCATATTTCATAAGTTCAATAAAATTGGGATTGTAAATATTATTCATCAAATCAGTTTCCGAATAATTGAACTTTTCCATATCATTTTTAGGAAGATAAATTCTACCGAAATCTGCATCCTTTTTCACATCACGCATAATGTTAGTAAGTTGAAGCGCAACACCAAGATTAATTGCATAATCTCTTGTAGATTTATTTTTATAACCGAAAATTTCTATACACATTAATCCAACAGTAGAAGCAACTCTGTAACAATACTGAACTAAATCTTCGGTTGTTAAATAGGTTTTTTTCTGTATATCCATTTCCATTCCTTTAATAAGTTCAAAAAAGGGTTCTAAAGGAATGTTGAACTGCTGAATTATTTTTGAAAGTTTATTGAGAAGATTATAATCAGAATTTCCGTATAAAGCTTTTTCAAGCTCAATACGCCACTTTGTAAGTTTATCCCATTTTTGATCATCAGAAAAACTGTTTTCATCAACAATATCATCAGTTTCCCTGCAGAAAGCATAAACAGTATTCATAGCATCACGCTTACTTTCGGGGAGCAGGTTAAAAGCATAATAAAAACTGCTTTTACTTTTTTTCGCTATTTCTTTTGCTTCATCCATTAAGATAAAATTACTTTCTTTAATAATTTGAAAAAATCTTTTCTTTCAATTTTAGGTCTATTCCGAAGAACATCAAAATCTTGCTGCTTTATTTTAATAAGAATTTCTTCACCACCTATAATCGTCAATTTAATTTGTAATTTTAATCTGCCGTTAAGGAAATTTAATAAATTTTTCCCTTCATCAAATAACTTTTGTGTTCTTGCAACTTGAAAACTAATTAATTGTTTGAAATTACTATTTGCTGAATAATTTTCAAAATCAATTTGGTTTACATTGAAATCGGAAATTTCATTTTTAGGCAGATAAATTCTCCCTTTTTTATAATCAACTGATACATCCTGCCAAAAATTTGTTAATTGTAAGGCGGTGCAGATTTTATCGGAAAGAAGAAAAGCTTCTTTTTCCTTAATCTGAAATAATTCTAAAATTAATCTACCAACCGGATTAGCTGAGTATCTGCAGTAATCAATAAGTTCATTATAATTTTTGTATCTATCTTTTAATGTATCCTGCTTAAAAGCAAAAATCAGATTTGTAAAATTCTCAATTGTCAATTGCTTTTCATTAATAGTATTTGCTAATGCATAGAACATATTGTTTGTCCATTTACCATTAAGTGCATCATAAAATTGATTTTCGAAATCATTAAGTAATTCTAATCTTTTTTTAGAATCATAATTATTCTCATCTGCATAATCATCTGCAGTTCTGGCGAACTGGTAAATGACGGCAACATGCTTTCTTAAATCTTTTGGGATTAATAAAGATGCGGTAGGAAAATTTTCATAGTGAGAATTTGCAAATTTAATTGCTTCGGTATAACCTGTAGATAAATCAAATTTCATATATGGATTAGTAAAATAGTAGTTTTCAAATAAGATGAATGATATATAAAAATTGTGCCCGGAACAGGACTCGAACCTGCACAGGATTGCTCCCATTAGACCCTGAACCTAACGCGTCTACCAATTCCGCCATCCGGGCAAAACTTAATTTTAAAAAATAATTAAAGTAAAAAACTTTCCAAACTAATTAATCTATTTCAATTGCTTGTTGAGAGTTTAGAGAATCAGCAACCAAATATTTATCAAATATTTTTATAGTTGTATCCTTTTCAGAATTGAACGTATCCGGAATATCTTTAATATTTATCCAATCGGTTAAGGTTCCGGTTCGGCAGTCTTGAGAAGTTAATTTAGGATCACCAAACTCATAAATACTTTCTCTGCAGAAATTAACTCTAACAATATCTCCACTTGTAGGTACTTCAAAATCTTCAATCGGCATTTCAATTGTTTCATATAAATCATGCATAAAATATCCCCAAATAGGGAGAGCTGCTCTCGAACCTTGTCCGTAACTTCCGGTAAAAGAAACTCTTCTGTCATCAAATCCCACCCAAACTCCGCCGGCTAACTGTGGAGTAAATCCCATAAACCATGCATCGGCATAATCTTGAGTAGTACCGGTTTTACCACCTGCAGGCCGGTTAAAATTATGAGAAACTCTTACTCTAATTCCGGTTCCTTCATCAATTACAGTGCGGAGTAAACTAGTCATCATAAAGCTGGTTTCTTCACTAATCGCTTCTGTAGAAATTGGAGAGGAATTATAGATAACTATTCCATCTTTATCTTCAATTCTGGTAATTGACATCGGCTCATTAAAAATTCCTTTATTGGCAATTGTAGCATAAGCAGAAGTTAATTCTAAAGGAGTTACTTCAGCAGCACCAAGAGAAATTGCCGGAACCAAATCAAGTTTACTATCTATTCCCATTTTTTTAGCATATTTCCCTATCTGCCAAGTTGGGGCATAACCTTCTATAATTAATCGCGCACTTATAATATTAACAGAATTTTTAATTGCATCTCTTAATGTTAAAAATCCACTTACACCCATATCAAAATTATTCGGACTCCAGCCGTTATAATCAAATTTTTGATTAAGCAGCGGGTAAGCCGGATACAATCCGTTATCTAACGCAACAGTATAAACAAGCGGCTTAAAAGCTGATCCGGGCTGACGTTTAATTTGGGTTACGTGATTCAATCCATAACTGAAATTTTGATCTCTTCCTCCTATCATTGCTCTAATTTCGCCGGTTTTAACATCAAGAACTACAAATCCAACTTCAATGGTTTGAGCAATTCTTTGAACTGAATCTACAAATGCAACATTATTTTTTAGTATTTCATAAACTGCATCCTTCTCCATTTTTGAATCTGCATTTCTATACTCAGCTCTTCTCTTAATTGCTTTGTCTAAAAGATCATCCAGCAATTCTCTGTTTCTAGACCACTTCCAGTATTTATCAAACTGTGCTTGAAATTCATCTAAGTGAGTTTTGACAGCTTTATTTGCAATGGCTTGATATCTTGTATCTAAAGTTGTGTAAATAGTTAAGCCATCTTCATACAAATCAAAATTATACTGCTTTGCCATTTTGGATAACTGCTGTCTTACATATTCAACAAAATGAGGTGCCTGTCTGCTCTGAAAACTTTCTACCTCTTTTTCCAAATTTAATGCTATAGGTTCAAGTTTAAGTTTTTGATAAGTATCATTATCAAGATAACCAACATCAACCATATTATACATTACAAGATTTCTTCTTTGTATTGCATTATTATATCTGTTAACAGGATCGTAAATTCTTGGTGATTTAAGAAGAGCAACAAAAACTGCAGATTCAGGAATTGTTAAATCTTTTGCTTTCTTATTAAAATAAACTCTAGCTGCCGTACCAATTCCATATGCCCCTTTACCAAAGTATGATTCATTGAGATACATTTCAAGAATTTCATCTTTAGTATAATTTTTTTCAATCTGAACAGCAGTTATCCATTCTCTAACTTTTCTTACAACGGTATCAAAAGGTGATTCATCGGCTACCCAAAACTCGTATAAATTTTTTGAAAGCTGCTGTGTAATAGTACTTGCACCTTCTTTCTTGAATAAGAAAACAGTTTTAAACATCGCCTTCACAAATCTCTCTAAATCAACTCCCCAGTGATCGTAAAATTTTCTATCTTCGGTTGCTATTAAAGCATTTATCAAATGAACAGGTATACTGTCTATTTTTGTCTCTATTCTATTTTGACGGAAGTACTGCCCAATTAATTCTCCGTCATTACTGAAAACATTGCTGGCTAAACTTTGTTTTGGATTTTCTAATTGTTCTAATGATGGGAGTCCCTCAGTTACATATTGAATAAAAAAGTAAGAAGTCAAAAAGAGTATCACAAATAAACTTGAAATTGTACCCCAAAATATTTGTCTTCTTGTTGATTTATTTTTATTAACCTTTTTCTTGTCTGCCATTTTACTCCCAATCAATAATATTTAATTGATCATCTTTATATTTAAGATAGCAAGGTTTGCTAAGCCAAGTACCCAGATTTATATATCTTCCGTTTTTATATGTTTTATCTGCTCTGTTGTGTGAATGACCAAAAATCACAAAATCAAATCCTTCATCAATTTTATTTTGTGCTGTTTCAAAAAGTCCGTCAATTTCACCATAGTTTTTTTCTGCTGTATAATCTCTGCTCTTTTTGCTTGATGAACTTGCAATTGCAATTCCAAGGTCCGGATGAATCAAAGAAAATACTTTCTGCAAAAATTTATTTCTTAGAATTTTCTTTAGAATTTTGTAGCCCAAATCATTTTTAACTAAACCATCACCGTGACCAAGAAAAAACTTTTTCCCTTTTAATTCAACTTCAATCGGATCTTCATAGACTTTAACATTCAATTCATCACTAAAAAAATTACGATGCATAAAATCATGATTTCCAATTAAATAATGAACTTTAATTCCGGCATCGGTTAGATTCTTTAAAGCTGTAAATGTTTTGAAATATCCTTTTTGAATTACTCTTCTATATTCAAACCAATAATCAAAAAGATCTCCAAGAATAAAAAGTTCTTCTGCATCTTCCTTTATAAAATTAAGAAAGCGAATTAGTTTCTCTTCTTTGAGTTTTTCTTTTTCCTTGGATTCTAAACCTAAATGAAGGTCTGAAATAAAATAGACTGATTTTTCCAATACAATTACATTTTATTTGATTGCAAAAGATAAGCTTTTCTTATGAATTTATTCTTAATCTTCATAAATAAAATTTGCCAAAAGCCAGTTATTTGGATCAATTTCAACTTCATTAATTTGAAAATCTGTTTGAAGCTGAATTATTGTATCTTTTGAAGTAATATAATATTTCACACTTTCTTTTTTATCCGTACCAACCAAATTTACTTCGAGTGAAAAATTATAAATATCATAACCGTCTTGAATCTGATTTAATTTTAGGTATGATTTATTTTTTTCTTTTACTAAAGAATAATCCGCATAAATAAAACAGACTCCATTGTAAATCCACTGATCAAAAAATTTAGTAAGATTTATACCGCTAATTTTTTCAGCAAGATTTTTCAAATCATCAGTTGAGGCATTTGAATATTTATAGGTAGTAAAATATTCTTTCAATAAAAGATCAAAATTATCTTCCCCAATTTCGAACCTCAACATATGCAGAACCCAAGCCCCTTTATTATAAATAGTAGAAGAAAACATTATTCCTTCAGGATCATAAAGTCTGGTATCATTAAAATCATTCTTTTTAGAAAAGAGAGTTGAGATTAGCGAGTTTCTTCCGCTTTTATTTTCCCAGTAAAGTGCTTCGGAATAAGAAGAAAATCCTTCATTAAGCCAGATATCTTTCCAAGATTTTAATCCAACAGCATTTCCCCACCAATGATGAGCAGCTTCATGAACAATTACATCTGAAAAAAATCTATTGCCGCTTACAAGCTTACTTCCAATTCCAACTATAGTTTGATTTTCTATAGCACCCATCTGCCAATCAAATTCTGCAATGCCGTATTTCTCTTTTAAAAAAGGATATTCCCCAAACTTTTCATTAAAAAATAATAAGGCATCTTTAGAGACTTGAAGATCATAAATTGATTTTTCTGTATTCTCGTTCAGTAGAAAATAATCTAATGGAAGAACTTTATCATCAGACAAAATTAATGAATCTTTTATATGTTTATACTCTGCGCTGTATATAGCAACTAAGTAGGTTGAAATTGGATAATAAGTTTCCCATACATAAGTTTTCTTGTCATCATTTAACAAAACTTCTTTAAGAACTCCGTTTGATAATGATGTATAATTAGAATCATTAGTAATTGCAATTCTTAATTGAGATTTATCATCGGGAAAATCATTACAAGGAAACCAGCTCGATGCAAATATTGGTTCACTTAAAGTTAGAAGTCTTTTACTCCCCTTTTCTTCCGTTATGTAAAATGATCCTAATCCTTTATTATCCGGCTTTCCTTGATATGTAATTTTTAATTGTACAGTATCTTTATGATTACTTGGAAGCTCAATGTTTAGCTGGTCATCAAGCTTTTTGAATATTAATTCTTTTTCATTATAAGTAACAGATATATTTTCAAAATCGCTTGAAAAGTCTAATGAAATAAAATTATTAGATGAAGAAAGTGGAATAAAATCGATTATAGCTGCAGCTGAAATTGATTCATTATCAAGATTAAGATTAATATCCAAATCATACTTAATAACATCAATTTTACCGATATTATTTTCATAATACTTATTAATATCTTCAATAGAAACAAAATCGAAATCCAATCCGATGTTAAATACTGTTTCTTTCTGAGCAAAATTTATGTTATAAATTTTAAATAGAAGATATACTGAAATAATTGCCAGCAAAAGAACTATAATCAGCGATAAGAATAAAATTTTAAGAGATTTTGTAGTTTTCATTTATTTATGAAGAATTGTTAATCTTTTCTTAAATTAAAGTCGTTTCAAAATAATATAATTTTGTATAAACAAAAAAAGAGAAATTATATGCCTTTCACTGGTTCATCAGTTTTAAGAGACACAGTTACATTTATTCTAGCCGGCGGGCAAGGAGAAAGACTTTCACCATTAACAACAGTAAGAACTAAACCTTCTGTGCCGTTTGGTGGCAAGTACAGAATTATTGATTTTGCACTTTCAAATTGTTTGAACTCCGGACTAAGAAAAATCTATTTGTTAACCCAATACAAATCAGATTCATTAAATCAGCACTTGTATGAAGCGTGGAATATTTTTAATCCAGATTTAGGAGAATTTATTTTTTCTATTCCACCGCAGCAGAAAACTAGTAATAATTGGTATATGGGGACTGCAAATGCGATCCGCCAAAATTTAAATTTAGTATCCACAGGAAAACATAAGTGGACACTTATTCTTTCCGGTGATCATATTTACAAAATGGACTACTTGAAAATGCTTCAGTATCATATTGAAAAGAAAGCTCATCTTTCTATTTCAAGTATGTACATTCCAAAATCTCAAGCAGCTAGATTTGGTGTACTGGGCATTGACGAAAAGTATAAAGTTTTATCATTTGTCGAAAAACCAAAAGATCCTCCTGAGATTCCGGATAAACCGGGTTTCTCATTTGTAAATATGGGAATTTATGTTTTTGATGCTGATGTTTTAAGAGATGTTCTACTAAAAATGGAAGGCGAAGGAATTGAAAATAAAGACTTTGGAAAAGATGTAATTCCTTATATGATAAAAAGCGGTTACAATGTTTTTAGCTACAGATTTGAAGATGAAAATAAAAAAGAACAGCCGTATTGGATGGATATAGGTACAATTGACAGTTACTATGCAGCCAGTATGGATTTGATAAATGTTCAGCCCGATTTTAATCTTTACGACGATAACTGGCCTTTAAGAACAAAAGTATTACAATCTCCACCGGCAAAAACTCTTTCACATGAAGGAGAAAGAGTAGGTAGAGCATTTAATTCTCTTGTATGCGACGGTACAATTATTTCCGGCGGTTTGGTTGAAAGATCTTTAATTGGTCCTAATGTAAAAGTTAATAGTTATACTTATATAACTGATTCAATAATTTTTAACAATGTAAATGTTGGAAGACATTCAAGAATTAGAAGAGCAATTATTGATAAGAATGTTGAAATTCCCGAAGGAACTGAAATCGGTTTTGATATTGAAAATGATAAAAAAAGATTCACAGTTTCTGAAACCGGAATTGTTGTTATTCCTAAGAATTATGTTTTTAAATAAATAACAGTTTGTTTTCTTAAAGCAATCTTTCTTTAATTAGTTTTAGAAAGATTGCTTTTTTTATTTCTACAGAATTGAATTTTATACCCTTCTAAAAAATCATACAATTCATTAGTTTTGCTTTTTAACAAAATCAGTTTTTATGACAGAATCAATTAAAAATAAATTAGAAAATCTTCCGGCTAATCCTGGTGTTTACCAGTTTTTCGATAAATCGCAAAAAATTATTTACGTAGGAAAAGCGAAAAATTTAAGAAATAGAGTCCGTTCTTATTTTCAAAACGGAATAACTTCTCCAAAAACTCTGGCAATGGTTAGCAAAGTTGAAGATTTACAATTAATAGTAACAGATTCTGAAGTTGAAGCTTTAGTATTAGAGAATAATCTGATCAAGGAATATAAACCGCGGTATAATATAAATCTTAAAGACGATAAATCATTTCCATACATTAGAGTAACTAACGAACCATATCCGCAGATTTATCCAACCAGAAATATTGAGAAAGATGGTTCTAAATATTTTGGTCCTTATACAGAAGTTAAGTCGATGAAAAATTCACTTCGACTGATAAATAAAATATTCAAAATAAGAAGCTGCAAATATTTTATTGATGATGAAGTTATTGAAAAGAAAAAGATAAAAGTCTGTTTGGATTATCATATCAAAAAGTGCGATGGACCTTGCGAAGGTTTGATTAGTCAGGTTGATTATAATTCAATGGTAAATCAAGTAATAAAATTGTTAAGAGGAAAAACGGAAGATTTAATTGCAGAATTAAATAGTGAAATGAATTCAGCAGCATCAAATTTGAACTTTGAAAAAGCCGCTGAAATAAGGGATAAAATTGATCAGCTGAAAGTTTATTCCTCTAAGCAGAAAATTGTTACGAATGATTTTATTGACAGAGATATAATCGGATGTGCTTCAGAAGGAAAAGATGTTTCTGCCACAATATTGAATGTTAGGAATGGTAAGCTGGTTGGGAAAAGGCAATTCAATCTTACTGCAGATGCTAACGAAGAACTTGATCAGATATATTCTGCAGTAATAAGATTTTATTATTCTGAGTTTGTAGAAATCCCAAAAGAGATTGTTGTAGAAGTTCAACCGTTTGATTATGATACCTTACTTGAATGGTTTAAGCAGAAAGAGAGCAAGGAACCAAAGTTTATTATTCCTCAAAGGAAAAGTGAGACTAAATCACTTTTAGAAATGTGCCGGCAAAATGCAATTCTTCAATTAAAAGAAATTCAGCTTCAGAGGATGAAAAAGGAAGGTAATGTTCCTTATGTACTTGCTGCATTAAAAAGGGATTTACGACTTAAAAATATTCCAAATAGAATTGAATGTTTTGATATCTCTAATCTGCAAGGAACAGATACGGTAGCCAGTATGGTAGTTTTTGTTGATGGGAAACCTAAAAAAAGTGAATATAGAAAATTCATCATAAATGAAGTTGAAGGACCGAACGATTTTGCAAGTATGATGGAAGTGATTAAAAGAAGATACAGCAGAGTTGTAGAAGAAAATCAAACTCCTCCAGATTTAATAATGGTTGACGGCGGAAAGGGACAGCTTTCATCAGCAATTAAAATATTAAAGGAAATTAATCTGGCTAACTTTGAAATAATAGGACTTGCAAAAAGATTAGAAGAAGTATTTCTTCCCGAACATTCTGAAGCACAGACAATTCCAAGAACCTCATCTTCATTAAAATTGCTTCAGCATATAAGAGATGAAGCTCACAGATTTGCAATTACTTTTCACAGACAAAGAAGAGATAAAAGAACTTTTACAACAGAACTTACTGAAATAAAAGGAATTGGTGATAAAGTTGCAGCAAAGCTTTTAACAGAATTTGAAAATCTAGATTTAATAAAGAATGCTTCTTTAGAGGAACTTGCTAAAGTGATAGGAAAAGCAAAAGCTGAATTGATAATTAATCATTATCAAAACAATTAAACTACAGCTTCACTAACCTTCTTTCCGAAAAATCTGATAATTAAATAAAGTGCAAAAAATATTAATGGAATTGCGATATATGTCGGAAGCCCGTATGCAGTTGCTAAGTCTCCAAGAATCATACAAACTACTCCAACCACAATTGCATAAGGGAGCTGCGTTTTAACATGATCAATATGATTGCAGTGAGAAGCCATCGAACTTAAAATTGTTGTATCGGCTATTGGCGAGCAATGATCGCCAAAAACAGAACCCGCCAAAACTGAACTAACAACACCAGCCAAAATTGTTGGGTCAGTAGAAAAGTTTAATCCATGCAATTCTGCCATTTTGAAACTAAGAGGAATAACAATCGGCATTACAATTGCCATGGTTCCCCAGCTTGTACCGGTTGAAAAACTTACAGCTGCACATACAAGAAATACTAAAACCGGCAAAAGTCTTGGATCTAATGAATCACTTAATATAGAGATAAGATAATCTGCAGTTTTAAGAATTTCAGTAACATCACTAATAGCCCAGGCAAATGCAAGAATTATACATGCAAAGAGCATTGACTGAACCCCTTTTGTCCATGCATTAATCGCTTCATTTAGAGAAAGAATTTTTTGTCCAATGGACATAATTACAGCAGTTACAGAAGCTGCAAATCCAGCCCACATTAAGGCTAAAAAACTATCTGAATTAATTATTATTTCTCTTAATCCGAAATCTGTAATTCCTTTATTGGTAAGATTTAATATTCCCGTATAAATCAATCCCGCAATTGTACCAAATAAAATAACTAATATTGGAACTGCTCCATTATACCATTTAGCTTTATCAGAATTGTTAAAAAGAGAATCATCATCAAGATTACTTTCAATAGATTTATTATCAAATAGTTTTCCAGTAGTGCGTGCTCTAACCTCTGCTTTATACATAGGACCAAAATCTCTTTGAGTATAAGCAACCAGAAAAACAAAGAACAAAGCAGCAATTGGATAAAATCTGTATGGAATTGTTTGAAGTAATAATTCATAAGAATTTATATCGGAATTAACAGATCTAAGTCCAGTAGCAATTAAACCAAGTTCAAATCCAATCCATGAACTAATTATAAAAATGCTTGCAACGGGAGCAGATGTAGAATCAACAAGATAAGCAAGTTTTTCTCTCGAGATTCTTAACCTATCGGTAATCGGGCGCATCATATTTCCGATAATTAAGGTGTTTGCATAATCATCAAAAAATATAAACAAACCCATAAGCCAGCTTGAAAGCATTCCGCTTTTTGCCGTCTTTGCAAGCTTAGTCACTAAGTTAGAAATACCTACTGTACCGCCATTTTTAGAAATAATTCCAATTACTCCACCGAATAAAAGGGTAAATACAATGATCATTGAATTCTCTCTGTTTACAAGAGTATCAATCATAATTGTATCAACAAAACGAAGTAAAGCGATAAAGAAATTAAAATCATAAATAAAGAAAGCACCGATAACTATACCAGCAGTAAGAGCAACAATAACTTGTCTTAAAAGCAAAGCCAAAAGAATTGCTAATAAAGGAGGTATTATGCTTAACCAACCGGGAATTACTCTAAACTCACCATTCAAATTTTTTATTTCATTAGAACTTATTTGAAAGTTTCCATTTAGATTTACTGTTACTTCTTTTTCTAAGCTGCTTTTATCAAATAAAATTGATTGTATATTTTTTTCATTCTGTAAAATATTTACAGAAACTGATTTGAGAGAATCGGGATAATTTTTTATTGTAATTTTGAAAGGGACATCATTGAGATTTATAGAAGGAAAATCTAGTGTCTGTGCATTAACACTTAATAACAATATGAAAAAAGTTAGAAATGTTTTATTCAATTATAAAATTTTCTCCTCAATTCCATAACAAAGAAAGTGTGAATATATAGATTGAGGATTAAAAACAAAAGCAAATTATTTTAGCTATTTTTGATTAAACTGATAAAAAGAATTTATGTATAAGCTCTTTATTTTTCTTAAAAGTAATGAAAAAGAATTAATAGAAAATTTTTCATCTTCAACCTTGGCATTAGTAAAAAACCTTAATACAAAATATTATTTTGGTAAGATTGAAGGAAGTGCATTAACAGAAGATAAATTCACTTATGTTATAGAAATAATTACAAATAATTCTGATGAAATGAATAAACTGCTTGTTAGTCCAAACGGAAAAAATTTATTAAGAGATTTATCTAATTACATGAATAATGTTACTACTTTTACAACTGAATTTAAGGATTAATTTATTGGACCTCATTTTAGTAAGACACGCCCAAGCAGAAATAAGTTATCCGGATGAAAAAAGAAATTTGACTCAATCCGGTACTGTAAGTTTTCAAAAGAATTGCAGAACATTAAAGAATGAAATCGGAAATATTGATTTAATTCTTTCTTCCCCTTTAACCAGAGCAGTTCAAACCGGTGATATATTAAGTAATGAGTTTGAATTAAAAGATCATTTCTATATAGAAAAAGAATTATCTCCAGGTTGTAATTCTGAAAGTGTGAAAAATTTAATTGATATTTATGATGTGAATAAACTTGCTTGTGTTTTTCATATGCCTGATATTTCATACAACTTTTATAAATTTTGTCCGACTAACAAAGAGATAAATTTTAATCCAGGTTCAATTGCAGTTATTTCTTTCGATGAAAAAGCAATACCGGGCAAGGGAAAATTAAAACTATACATTCCATAATTTGAGGGAAATATAAAAATGTACACATTAGTATTTATCTTAGTAACTTTTTTAGTTCTTGGTGTTTTGGGATTAGTTTTTTATTTGATTATGAGAATGGATAAAAAAATTGATAAATCGGATAGATTAGGAAACCGCGAAAATAAAAAATCCGGGTAACCCGCTACACAAATTGAATGCTAACCGCTGCTTCCTTCCGGACCTGACGGAGTTGGGCAACAACTTGTTAACGAGCCCCGGAAAACTTAGATCACAAATATAAAAAATTATTTTTCAACTATTTTGTTAATCTCATTAAAAACTTCTTGTGCATTTACTTTTTTGCTCCCGCTATAATTACATTTTTTAGGATCGCCGGGACATTTAGTTTGGCAATAATTTTCTTCCGGTAAAATAAAGAATGCTTCATTCCCTACTGGTCCCCATAATTCCGGCGCACAAGCTGTTAATGGACAAAACAATGAAATAGTTTTTACATCTAGAGCGGCGGAAATATGCATTGGTCCAGTACTTGCTGAAATCAAATAATCCAATGCGGCATAATAAGTAAAAGATTCGCGCAGACTTAAATTAATTCCAGGCTGCTTTAATTCTGTTAAATCCTCAGTTTCCCTAAACTTATCTTTACCAGTAATAACTACTTCAAATTTTTCAGAGTTCTTAAGAAGTTTATATAATTCAATATATTCAGAAGGATTCCAGTTTGGTGCTGAATTTCCGCTGCTTAACTGCAATCCGATTAATATTTTGTTTGAAGGATTTAATTCTTTCTTAAATTCAGTTACACTTTTCTTTTCTTCTTCGGATAAGAAAATTTCGGTCTTCAAATTCTGTTTATTTATTCCAATCTTCCTTGCCATATCAAAACAGTAATCAGCTTCCGATCTTAGTGGAATGTACTTTCTTCTATAAACACTTTTTGTATTGGTTATGAACTGGTAGAGTTTATGTCCAACTCCAAAACGAAATTTTATACCGGCAAAAAAGAGTAAATAATTAATCTTCTCTGTCGGCAAAAGACTAAAAGAATGAGTGAAATTGTACTTACGTAATTTCTTAACTGTTTTTATAAACGAAGGTTCTTCATCAAGATTAATAATTTCATCCACAAAAGGATTATTCTCAAATACAGCTTCCGTATACTTTCTTACTAAGACTGCAACAAAGTTATCCGGATTTTCTTCCTTTACCGCTCTTGGTATTGGAGTTGAGAGTACAGTATCTCCAATTCTATCCGGTCTCACTATCAAAACTCTTTTACTCTTCAGCATTTAAATCTCGTTTCATTCTGCTAAAAAGTTTTTCAAATTCTTTCTGCCAATTCAATTCTTCAGAAGCAGTTTTACAGTTATTCTTAAATAATGATAAATCGCTTGTTAAAAGTCTATTTACCGCAGATTCAATTTCAAAATCATTTTCCGGCTCTACAACCAATCCTACTTTGTATTGATTAACAATTCTTTCCATTTGCGGTAAATTGCTTGATAAAACCGGGACTTCAGCCATAATATATTCAAATAATTTGTTTGGAAGAGCATAGTAATAACTAAGTGATATATTTTCAATTAATGCCAGCCCAATATCAGCAGTTGGAGTCAGTTTCATTAATTCTTCGTGACTAACACGACCAGAAAATGTAACTTTATCTTTAACATTATTCTCTTCAGCAGTTTTCTCAAATTTCTTTCTGAAAGGACCTTCACCAATTATAATAAAATGTAAATTTTCAAATTTTGGAAGTAGTTTAATAATTTTTTCAATTCCCCTTCCTTCATGCAAAACGCCTTGATAAAGAAGAATCTTTTTCGAATGATCTATTTTAAATCTATCTCTAATTGAGATAGGATTTTCTTCCTTTTTATAAAGAGGAATATTTCTAATTACAAGTGAATTTTGAATTCCATATCTCTGAAGCAAAAATTCAGAATCCATTTCACCGGTAGTTAAAACGAGATTTGCAGAATGAATAAACCAGCGTTCAATTAATGATATAATTTTTTGTATAAATTTTCTGTGTCTTAATCCGCCGATAAACGAATATAATTCTCTTGAGTTGTAATATACTTTTGCTTTTTTCGATCTGGCAGCAAAAATAGATAAAGGAAGAGTATAAATATCTTCTGCAAAATATATTTTTGCATCACTTTTTTTAAGAGATTTAAAATGACTAATCAGAAAACTAAAATAAAACTTTAGTGATGAGGTTTTATTTAATTTAATGATTTCAATATTTTCTTTGCTGGGATACTTGTAATCGGATTCCCAATTAAAACCAATTATTCTGCAAGATAGATTTTTTTCTTTTAGAGAATTATAAAGATTTATAACTCTGGAATCATTAAATGGATTACCAAGGAATGAAACAAAAATATCAGTTTTATTCTGCATCTCAACTTAACTTAATATAAAACGTATTTCTCATAGTAGTTTTAGCATCAAACTTTTCTTTAAACTCAATAAGACTCATACTCGGTGTCATTGGATTATCTGCAGATGTATCCTGAGAAACACCAATATCAACAAACTCATAACCGTTTTCAGTTGAGTCTTTTACTACTTCATACATAACTCTATGGATAGGTTTAAATTCGGCATAATCATAATAAAGCATATTATAAAAACATAATGCAACTTGCTTATTCGGATAAAACATTAAAGAACCGCCGATCGGTTTATCATCATAATAAACCATAAAAAGCTTAAGCTTATCAGGCATCAGTTCTTTCAATTTGAGTAAATCATCATAACTGTGAGTTGGCTTAACATTATGACGTGATTTATTATCAAGAAGAATCGGATAAAATTCATCATATCTTTCATTCACTTCCACTCTAAGCTTAAAATCTCTGAATGTTTTTCTAACATTTCTTCTAACAGTCGGAGCAAATCTATCAATAATATCTCTATTTTTATCAAGCTTAATTGCGCTTGAAATATAATGTAAATCATACTTAAACCCTTTCCACAAAAGGGCAAAATCAAGATTTTCATTTTGATATTTTTGATAAATCAGCGGTGCCGGAGTAAGCATAATCTCATTAATGCCATTTGCTTTTGCATATTCAAGAAGAACTTCTACTAGTTCCAAAGCTTCACTAAATTTTATTACTTCGGGAGTAACAATTGATCCATAACTTGCCCCAACCGGCGATTCGAACAAACTTTGTTTTAACGTACCGGGAAGAACTGCTTTGATTTTTCCTTTGTCAACAAACATCAAGTGATTAAAAGAGAATTTGCCGGGTGTGTGATAATCAAAAAATTTCTGCATATGAAACATTGTGCCATTATTGGAGTTTTTAACAAATTCATCCCACTCATCTTTCCATTCTTCAGAATATTTTACAATTTCCATAATTTTTAGATAACCTTAGTTGAACAAATATGAAACCGAAATAGTATGCGCACTTCCCAAATTGTATTCAAACGGTGTAAACGCATAATCAAATTTAATATTATTCCAAATCAATCCTAAACCGCCGCTGAAAGATTTTGCTTCAAATCCGGTCACGTAGCCGGCTCTAATTGCAAGGAATTTATCATATAATAATTCAGTTCCCAAATGAATATGATTGTTATCAACATCTAAATATTTTTGATATCCGGAAACGAGTGTTATATCTGTCTTAATTGATTTTACTAAAATCGGATAAGATAAACCAACTCTTAAATCAGTAGGAAGTGTAGTTTCAACATTTCTTAATTTATTCATGCTTCCTAAATTTCTTAACGCTATTCCCAAATTTAGTTCATCAAAAATTTGGTTGTACGCTAAACCAAGATCAAAACCCCAGCCGTGGGCTTCATCGGAAAATAGATTTTCATTAATAAATCTGACTGTAGCACCGGCTTTCAATTTTTCCGTAACATAAAATCCGGTGGATAAACTTCCGAAAAAGTAATAAGCATTAAATGTGCTTAAAGCTTCTCCAGGTTTCTGTCTTATTTCAATTTCATTTATAGAAGTAGTATTTAAGCCGAATGCAAAAGGAAGTCCAAATAATTTGAAAGAAGCACCGAACAATTCACTTCTAACATCTTGAATCCATTCGTTATGAGAAACAAAAATTTGAGCTGATTTATTGTCAGCTAACAAAGCCGGATTGTAGTATAAAGAAGTCAAATCATTAGATTCAACAACTCCTAAATCGCCCATAGCAATATTTCTGGGACCAAATCCAACTTTCAAAAAAGATAAACCGGTATTTCCGGCATTCTGAGCCAAAATAGTTCCGGCAAATAAAAATATAATTATTAGTTTTTTCATATCACTCAAAAGTTAAAATTAATTCCAATTATATGTTGATCGCTTGATGAATATGGTTCAATTCTGAACGCATAATCTACACCAAGAATAAAAGATTCAAAGTTGTGAAAATAAGAAAATCCGGCAGAAGGACGAACAGGTATTTCAGAATTTTGAATATCCCAATTATTTAAGCCTGCTCTTAAATATAAATCTTTAAATATATTATACTCTGCACCAATTTTTAAGTAGTTTGTTTCAGCATTGCTTTTTTCAAATTCTAAAGCAACAATTAAGTTAGGATCATCAAACATATAAGATATACCAAAAACTTTAATTACAGGGAAGATATCTTCTGTATTTCTTCCGTCTGTTCCGAAAAGATCCGAAGTATCCCATTCATATTTACTTTTAATATCTCTAATCACAAAACTCGCGGTTAAATTATTACTGAATTTATAAATAGCTCCAATATCAAAACCAATACTGGTGGATGTAATATTTTCATATAATTTGTAGTAATAGAATTTTGCAGCAATACCAATTGCAAATTTTTCTGAGAATCGATTTGAAAGACCCAAAAAGAATTGGTTTTCCGATGTAGATAAATCGCCGGTAGGCTGACCTTGACTATCTCTTCCGTCAATCTCTGAAACTCCGGAATTTATAACTCCGGCACTTACTCCAGCAGTTGCTCTCGGTTTATCTGTTTCCTTTTCTTTTCCGAATTCGAATTTCCTTGTAAATGAAAGGAAATTAAGTGATCTATCAAGACTTAAAAAGGAATAACCAACTTGTGCAGAATTCATTTCTTGAAATGCAGATAGAGCGGGATTATAATAAGAAACTAAATTTCCTTTAGTAACTGCAGAAACCGCATCTCCCATTCCTATTCCTCTTGCACCAAATCCCATTCTACTAAAAGCCCCAGGCTTAATAGATATTTGGCTGTACTGCGCAGAAATTGTAACAGCAAAAATTAAGATTAATACTAACTTCTTTATCAAAATTTCCTCAATTATTTTAGAACTATAATTTTTCCAAAGAGCGGATCATTACCGCCGATATCAATTCTATAAAAATAAACTCCATTCGGTACTTCATTACCTCTATCATCAATTCCATCCCATGTATCAACTGGAGAAGATTCATTTGTAAAATTTCTCGGAGCATTTTGAATTACCGTTCTAATTAGATTCATTCCGAAATCAAAAATTCTAATTGTAACATCTTTTGATTGACCGTCGGTTGAGTACTTGAATTTTATAGGCTTTGCTCCATCCGGCTTAAAAGGATTTGGATAAGCATAAACTTCATTTGAAGATGCTAAAGGATTTGATGCAGTAAATACTTTCCAATCCCCTTCCCAAATTTTATTTGTTTCTCTTAATCTTGCCAATCCATCAGTAGAACCTACCCAAACGTAATTTAGATTATTAACAACATTATGATTTGCAGAATAAAAAACAGTAGTATTAATTGATGATCTTGTTCCGGAATCTCTGATAATTGGTGCTGCTATCCAATCACTTCCGCCGTTTGTCGATCTAAAAACACCGTTATCAGAAGCCGCCAATACATGCCCGAATTGAAATCCGGAATTATTATAATATCTGAATCCAAAGTTATGAACCTGTTCATTTAAGAGTGTATTTGTCCAAGTTTCACCACCATTGTTAGAATAACTGACAGCAGTAAACTCAGTTGCTCCTTCAGCTCTCCAAGTTGCACCCCAAATCGAATTATCAATTTTATTATAACCAAGGGCAGTAACAAAATTGCCGCTTATTGATTCTTCTTGATTAAGATGATTAAACTTTCTCCAGCTAATTCCATCGTCAGTAGATTTATTTATTCCACCGGCAGTTCCAACCCAAACGGTTGAATCATTTGAAGCGATAACTGAGAATACTCTATGATTCAAATTATTTTCGTTACCAAATGCACCGGCAACCGGCTGAAGAGAAAATGATAAAGTATCAGTAGGTTTTATTGAATCCAAATAATCCGGAGGTATAACAACCCTTTGCCAGGTCTGTCCCATATCAGAAGATTTTCTCAATCCTCCCGCAAATGTTGCAATAAAAATATGAGTATTAGTTAAAGCAATATCATAAGCTAAATTATTGATATCTACCGTAACGGGTAAAGCTCTTAACTCATTAATTCCGTATGTAACAGTAACATCATCTTCATTATCCACAGGCTGTGGAATTGCTGTCCATGTTTCTCCGTTATCTGTAGAATATTTTAATCCGGTTCCTTGAGGAAGAGACTGACCGTCTCTTTCAATAGTTCTTCCGGTTGCAACCCAGACAACACCATTTTTTGCTGCGACAGAAATAATTCCATCAGACCCAAATGGATCAGTGTTATAATAATTTTTCCAAGATTCACCATTATCGTTTGATCTGCTTAATCCTCTTGATGTACCTAACCATATTGTATTATTCTCATCAATAACAATATCAAGAATTGAATTACTTCTGGGTGTTGCATCATTAATTTTTCTTAATTGATTATTCTCAAAAGAATAATTTTGCGGATTTAGCTGAGCTATTAAATTAAATGCTGATAACAATATCAGCAACGATATAAATAAATTTCTTTTTATCATTTAACCAAAAAATTATGTGTTAAAATTTCGCTTTTTTTATTTCCTTTATCTTCGGCTTGAAACTCTAATTTGTAAATCCCTTTTTGATTAGATTGATTGATAACAATTATTCTGGAATATCTTCCGTCACCTGGAGTTTCATCACCATTACCGGTCAGACTGCCGTCATCAAAAAGAAATGTTGGAGCTCCGGAAGAAACTCCATCCGGACGAGTTACAAAAAAGTAAACACTTTTAATATCATTCAAACCGTTTTCATCATGCACTTTTACCGAAACGGCAAAAGCAGTTGTATCTGCGACAGTTAAACTGTCCGGAGCAAATACATCAGAAAGAACAGGAGGGATATTAGAAGTCCCGTTATCGTACCTAAAGTTTTTTACCGCTGCTTTTTTCTGTTCACCTAAAGAAGTAACGAAGAATTCAATAATATAATTATCGGTCGGTATTTCTTCAGTTAAAACAAAAGAAGTCGTGTAAATCAAATCATTATAATTTTCATCGGGTGCTGTTCCATCATCTTTTAATTCTTTGCCGGATGACAATGTATATCTTCCATCAATACTCAAAATTTGAGCGGTTACTTTTTCTATATTTTCGGAAGTACTCAATTGAAGTGAAGTTACTAATTCGGTTTCTTCTTGAGTTAACACAATTAATGATGGAGACTCAATTTTCACAATTTGATAATCTGCTTCTTCAACATCAATCACATCATTTGGAATTTCATCGCAAGAAACAAAAAATAAAACTGCAGTAAATATTAAGATTAAATTTTTCATAAACTTCTTAAATAGTTATAAAATGAATGGCAGCTTTTATGCTAGTAAAGATATGAACTTTAGAAATGTTCAAAAACATATGAGAAACCGCCAATTAATTATTCAATAAAAGTAAATTAGTAGCAATTTCTCTATATAAGTTTCCCAATTTTTTCTTTCAAATTTAGGCAGATAGAACCTACTTTGTCAAGACAATTATAATGATGCAATAAAAGGCGCCGGAGAAAATGATAATAATAAAATTATTATACTAACATAACCTAAAATCATTCTGAAATTATCCAACTTTCTAAAATCATAAACAGGTGGATGTTTTATTTTAATTATAAAAAAAAGTATTAAAGCCCAAAACAACCAACCCGACCAGCCAAAATCTAATCCAATTTCCAATATAGAATCAAGTAAACCGATAAATCCAAGTAATGATAGTGCAATTAATGAAATACCGGAAACTGCTTCTTGAATTTTTTCTCCGAACATTGAGTAAATAATATGTCCCCCATCCAATTGACCAACAGGAATCATATTCATTGCAGTAATAAATAAACCGAACCAGCCGACACAAAGATAAGGATAATGGTAAATCTCATTCATTGGAGGAACAAACTGATCTGGATTAGTTAATAAATTTCTTAAAGCAGCAAATAGCAATGTATCACCAAATTCAAAACTGATTGCATTTTTACCATATTCAGTCGTTAGATAATCTGGATGTATATTTAGAATATATTCAATTCCAGGTAAATGAGTAAAACCATAAATAAGAACAATTAGTGATGCAATAAATCCGGCAATTGGACCGCTTACGCCAATATCGAACATTGCTTTATTATTACCAACTACTTGGCGAGTTCTGATCACTGCACCCATTGTTCCAAAATTTAGAAAAAATGGTAATGGTGGAAATGGAATATAATAAGGTAATGTAACATCTATTTTATGATATTTTGCTGCAAAGTAATGTCCGAATTCATGGCATGTTAAAATAAACAGAATCGATAAAGCATAAGGGAGTCCTTTCGAGAAATCTTGAATATCATAAGGACCGGCACTTCCGGTAGTCCAAAACATTCCGGCAATTAAAGTTGTTACTAATGTTATCAAAAACAGGGTAATATGAAAACCAACAGAATGTTTCTTTGGAATGGTTGACTTTCTAAAATCATATGTTACGTTTTCTTGATTTGACATTATAAATCTAGGTTAATCCCAAAAGCACTATATTCTTTATCCACATCATAATATTCTCCGTGAATACTTTTGCCGGAATAATAATTATAGTAAACACTAAAACCTTTTCCATTTATTTTTCCAAATTTAATTCCAAGCATAAGCGAATGATTTGGAGTGATTTTTCCGGTATTTCCAAGTTTTAAATCATAAGCAGCAAAAGGTGTAAAAACATCAAATACTTTTTCATTGTAAAAGTAATCAAAACCGAGCTGGTAATTATCTTTTCCAATCGTATTAGGAGTAACATTAATTAAGTATGTGATTCCAGCATAAAATCTTAGTGAGTTAATTTTGTAATAAGGCATCAATTCAAAAAACTCTCTGCTGTATACAATCGGATTTCTATTATCTTTCCATTTATTGGCTGTTCCGTCAAAATGTCCATCCACAAAATGTGCGCTGATATGGCTTATTCTTAATCTTGCTCCATATTCAGTATTTTCATTTATTGATTTTTTGTAACCAAAATTAAATCCGAATAAATAATCAACCGCATCAACAGGAAAATGAAATTCACTTTCTCCTCTTAATAAAGTGTATGTGAATAAATCAGCACCAAATGTAAATGATTCAGAATCATCTTTGGTGAATTTTATAATGTCCATAGAATTTCCGATGTCCATCCTAAGTTCATTTTTCCCGGTCTGGAAAAGAAATCCAAGCTTTGGTTCTAATATATTTGCAGTAAATGGCTGAATATTTAAATCATCCGGGAAATACTCAATTCTATTTTGTGAATAAACCGCTGAACTGCTAATCAAAATCAGTAATAACAATAATTTTTTCATTAATTCTCCGTTAATTATAAGTTCTTCCTTTCCATCTAACTTTTCTGTTAGGAATAACAAAAGGAAGAAGCACAACATATATCAAAAAGTAAATTTCAAAAATAACAAAATGGCTAATCTTTAATTTTAGAGATAACTTTCTGTAAATCTCTTTAAGAAAATAATAGTCGATAAAAAATTTAAATAGACTCATTACCAAAGTATTTACAGTAAAGAATAAAGGTTGGGTTAAAATTAAAACATGAGTAATAAACGCAGTAGCCATTACTGAAAAACCAACTAAATCAGATTTTAGACCACCTACACCCCATCTCTTTTTCTGCCAATAAAGAGATTTTAAATCATCAAACGGTTTTGAAGTTACTAAACCTTCTTTATCAAGAGGATAAATTATTTTATACTTTTTAAGATTGTGCATTGCCATCAATACTTGAAAATCTTCTGTGACAGAAAACGGGATTTTTTCATATCCGCCTATTTCATGATAAACATCTTTTCTATAAGACATATTATTGCCGATGCAACTAAGTGGTTTACCAAGATTCATTGTTCCGCCGGCAACTCCAAGAAGGTAAACAAAATCAACAGACTGCATTGCTCTGTATAAATTATTATCAAACTGATTTGTGTAACCGCAAACCATCGCAGTATCTTTAGTAAAATAAGAAGCTAAAGTTTTTGCCCAAGTTTTTGATACAACACAATCGGCATCGGTTGTTAAAATAATATCGCCGGCTGCAATCTCAATTGCGTTTGCTATTGCATTAGCTTTCCCTTTAACGATTCCAATACTTTTTTCTGGCTGAATTAATTTAAAGCGAGGTTTGTCTTTAATATAATTTTCTGCTAATTGATATGTATCATCAGTTGAGTGATCATCAACCACAATGATTTCAAGTTTATCTTCAGGGTATTCCAAATTATTTAATGAAGTTAAGCAGTCAATTATGTTGTCATGTTCATTTCTTGCGGCAACAATAACTGTTGCATTTGGAAGCTCATCATCTTCTAATTTTGGATATTCCTTTACCGCGCCGATTAAAAAAACTGCAATTTGAATAAAGTATAATGATATAAAAATAAGGAATATTACTTCAAACATTCGGCCGGAACTCCAAACTCATAATTCTTTTCTTCTGCTCTCTCTGAAATAAATTTAATAGAATCCAAAATGACATCTTTTGATTTCAAGCTGTCATGCAATACGATAATTGAATTCATCTTTAAAAAATTTGTAACGGCAAATTTAACAATATTTAGATCATTTTTATAATCTAAAGTTAGTAATGACCACATTACCAGTTTATAATCTTTTTGAATTACATTTTTGTATAGGTTGAAATCAATTCTCCCTTTTACCGGTCTGAAATATTTTGATTTGTTTTTGGTCAGATTAAAATATTCCTTTTCAAACAATTCTATCTCTTCTTTAATTTTGTTCTTATTAGAGAACCATAAAGTTTGGTGATTAAACGTATGATTTCCAATTTCATGTCCCTCACTTAAAATTTCTTTCGCTAAAGAATTTTCATTTTTTATATTATTCCCAACACAAAAGAAAATCGATTTGATCTTTAATTGAGATAACAATTTCAAAATACTTTCAGTTGCAGCTTTAGTTGGACCATCATCAAAAGTTAAGAGAAGCTTATTGTTTTTGGTTTCCCAATAAGCTTTGGGGAAAATTGATTTTATAATTTTCGGAGGATCATAGAGATATTTCATTACTTATTAAGATTCCTCCCTTTCCAGTTAAACTTTCCAAATATTCCAATTATCGGAGAAATAATAATGTAAGGTATCTGAAATATTTCTGCCGTTAAAAAGTATCGTAAAAGTGATTTATCATAAAGATCATTTAATCCTTTCTGCATGACTAAAAATTCAGATAAAAGTTTAGCAAAAACTGCTGCAATTAAAGATATCCCAATAATACTGTTTCCCAAAAAGAATAAAATTAATTGAATAGGAATCATTATGTAAAAAAGGAAAATTATAATCAGTAGAAGAACTGTAGAAATGCTTTCATATCTAAATCCCTTACTTGCCCATCTTGCTCTTTGATTTACAAATCCGGATAAGTTCTCTTTACCATTAGTAAATACTTTTGCAGATTTAGAATAGGCAAATTTAATATTCCATTTTCCTAATGAAGCAATTTTCTGTAAAAGAAAATCATCATCACCGGAAGAATAATTAATTGTATCGCCAAATCCACCAACTTCAATAAATACTTTTTTTCTGTATGCTAAATTAGCACCGCTGCAAATTATCGGTTTGTTAATTGCAATTAATCCAGCTGCAGATAAATTTAATCCGGCAAATTCTAATCGCTGAAAGCTGCCAATAAAATTTGGTTTAACAATTAAGTCAACCGGACCGGCAACTAAAGCAGTTTTTTCATCAAAATTACTAATTAGATTTTTCAACCAATCTTTCTCAAAAAAGCAATCGGCATCCGTTGTAACGATTATATCATTTTTTGAATTCTCAATTCCAAATAGAATTCCTCTTTTCTTTCCAGCTGATTTTTGATTGTCAGTCTGCAAATGAATTAATTTGATGAAATCTCTTTTTTCAGTTTGATCAAATATCTGAATAGAAGAATCATTTGAACTATCATTTATATAAATTACTTCCAGCTTATCAATTTCGTATTCGATTTGATTTACTGCCTCTATTGATTTTTTTATATTCTCTTCTTCATTTCTAAATGGAATTAATAAGGTTACGCTTGGAAGTTTATCTGAAGATTTAATTTTGCTATCAGATAGTTTTTTCAATCCAAAATAAATTGAAAAAATAAATAACGAATAGAGAAACGTAAGCAATATTGATATTATGAATAAAGTTATCATCAATCTTTTTTTGTAATGAAGAAAAATCCGATTAAAGCCGGAAACAGCAAATTAATTGTAAAAATTAAAATAGAAGCATTAAATGCTGCAGCACCGCTGATATTAAAAAAGGTAGAATAAAAAACTGAAGTTGATTCTCTTACTCCTAACTCCCCAAATGATATCTGAGGAATTAGAGCTTTTGAAAACATAATTACATTGCTCATAATAAAATTTTGTTGAATCAAACTATCACTTTCAAAAGCTGTTAAAAGCAATGAGAATTGTAAAGTGTAGATAAAGTAAATTACTACCGAATAAAAAAAAGTTACTAATAGAATTGTATGATTTACAGTCTTTAAAGAAGATAACTTTTCAGCAATTTTAGCAAATATTTTGAACTTCATAAATCTGGCTGCCGAATGTGATTTAGCAAAAATTATAAATAGAAAAGGAATCAATGGAAGAATTATCATTAAAGCGTAAGCTCCAATTTTTACAATAATATTCAAATGTAGAAAATCACTTACAAAGAAAACAAAAAATACTCCGCCAATTAATACAACTGAAACTAAAACGAATAGTTTATCAATAAATGTTAAAGCTGCTATTTCTGTAACGGAACTTTTATTAATATCCAATGATCTTCCGTAATATTCACCCAACCTCATTGGCGTAAATATCCCGGAACTTAATCCGACAAAAAGCGAGCGTATAATTTTTTTATTATCATAAAAATTTATGGTTGAGTTTAATAAGTATTTCCATTTCAAAAATTGGAAGAATAAATTTGGGATCAATAGTAAAAGTGCGGAGGAAAATAAAAGTAAATTAACTTCCTTAAAACTGCTGATAATATTCTGCAGTTCAACAAAAAATAAAACATACACAATTAATGAAACTGCAATTATAAAGCGACTTATTCTGATTATTGTTGATTTCTGCAAAAGCTTTCCTAAATAAATTCAAATAAAAATCCGATACCGAATTTATTGTTTCTCTGAAAATAAAACTCACTAAATGGATTTCTGCCGGAATAATAATTTAAGTAAAATGTTATTCCTTTGTTTTTCCATTCACCAAATTTGATTCCCACTTTAACGGAATTATTTCCTTCATATTCATTTGTTCCGTCAAGATTAAAATGATAAGCTGCAAATAAATTCGCATCTTTATCAAATAGAGAAAATAATTTTGTATAAGCACTTTCAATACCAAAACCAAAAACCCACTTTTTCAAATCTAATGGACGAACTAGAGTTGAATAAGAAACTAAGCCATAATATCGAGTTAAAATTTCACTTGCAAAAAATTCATGTCCCAAAATCAATTCACCAAAATCTTCTGTGTAAGGAATAGGTTCATAATTATTTTTCCACATTTTCGTATCTTTAATATAACTGCCGTCCACCAAGTGAGCGCTGTTATGAATAATTCTGAATCGACCAATAAGATTAGAAGTTTTAGATTGTTCAATTCTAACAGAAGCATTTCCTCCAAAAAATCCATCTAAAGCATCAATCTGAAGTCTGTTTCCGGCAAAACTTGTTGCTAAACCATAAGCCATAAACTCGGCACCAACAGTTAAATATATTTCATCTCCAAAATGGAAGCCCAATAAATCAATTGAATTGCCAATATCAACTTTAAGATTTGCATTTGAGGGATAATATAAAATTCCCATATGGGCTTCTTGAAAATTTGCGCGAAGAGGTTGAAAATTCATTCCATCCGGAATAAAATCAAATCTGAATGAGTTGCTTTGCGCATAACTTGAAACAAACAAAATAAATAGGAGAAGTAACTTTTTCATGTAATCATTTGTTTAATTTAATTGAAAAGAGAAATATAAATTATATGCCGCTTATAAACTGAATTTAATTATTTGGTTTATTTATTCTTATTTTTAGAGTTGTAAAAAATGGAGAGAAAATGTTCATAAACTTTTCCGATATACCTGGACATCAAAATTTATTTTTAGATTATCTGTATGAATTTGATAACGTTGAGAAATATTTTAGATATAATTTTCGAGATACAAATAGTTTTTCATCATTATTCCAAAAAATAAGTGAATCGGAAAGAGCCGATAAAAAATCAGTAGTTAATGCTATAAATCAATTTTATTCTGCTTATAAACCATCAAAAAAAACAAAAGTAAATATTGAGTTATTAGGAAAGGATAAAACTGTTGCCGTAGTTACGGGTCAGCAGCTTGGAATTTTAGGAGGACCGTTATACACATTTTATAAAACTATAACTGCCATTAAGCTTGCATCATCCTTAAAAGAAAAATATGATGATTATAATTTTGTTCCGGTCTTTTGGCTTGAAGGTGATGACCATGATTTTGAAGAAGTGACAGAACTTAATTTAATTAATCAAAAGAATGAACTGCAGAAATTTATTTATAACGATAATAAGCCGGAAGATTTTAACAGAGGAAATATCGGCAGACTCGCTTTTAATGAAGGGATTGAGAACTTTATTCAAGAAGTAAAGAGTGAATTAAGAGAAACTGAATTTTCTAAAAATGTATTTGAGTTATTCGAAGATTCTTACAAATCGGGAAATACGTTTAAGAAAGCTTTTTCCGATCTTATCTTTAACCTATTTGATGAAGAAGGATTAATAATTTTTGATCCTCAGCAGAATGAAATAAAAAATCTGCTCAAACCGATATTCAAAAAAGAACTAAGTAATTTTGAAGTTCATGCAAATGAAGTAGTGAAAATAAGTGCCGATCTTGAAGAAGTTTATCATTCACAAGTAAAAGTTAAACCAATAAATTTATTTTACAGTGAAAATAATGGAAGATATTCAATTGAACCTGAAGATGATCTTTTTAGATTAAAAGGTAAAAGACAGAAATTCACATTAATTGAACTGCTGGATGAGATTGAAAATTATCCTGATAAATTTAGTGCTAATGTTTTACTCAGACCAATTACTCAGGATTATCTTTTGCCAACCGGATTTTATGTTGCCGGTCCAAGTGAAATTTCTTATTTCGCTCAAGTTATGCCTTTGTATAATAAATTCGGAATTTCGGAACCGGTAATTTATCCGCGTTCTTCCGTAACAATTTTAGAGAAAAACATTAAAGGTGTTCTTGAAAAGTATGAATTGAATATTGAAGATATTTTTGTTGAAGAAAAACTTCTTAACAACCGAGTATTAAATCAAGTTGCAGATATAAGAATTGACGATTTATTACACGAATATGAACATCAAATTGCTAAGGCAATGGATAACATTAAAGAAAAATTATTCGGTATTGATCCCACTTTAAAAGATTTATCAGATAAGACTTATCAGAAAATTAAGCAGGGATTAGATACATTAAAATCAAAAGCCGAAAATGCTCAAGAGAGAAAACATGATGTTGCATTAAGGCAGATAAAAAAGGCAAGCATTTCATTATATCCAAATAATAATCTGCAGGAAAGAGAATTAAATTGGCTCTACTTTGCAAATAAGTATGGAATGGATATTATTAAATGGATTTTTGATGAGGTGGCAATAAATAAATTTGAACATCAAGTAATAGAGCTGTAAAAGCTCTATTACCTATTTAATAATTGAGTTCAATTGTGACATAAAATTTGGATTGGAAATCTTAGCACAATCAAAATTGTTAACTTCTCCACCGTTTTTATTCAACAATGAAAATACTGCAAATGCCATAGCAATTCGGTGATCATCAAAACTTTCAAAAGCTTTAATTTCAAAATCAGTTCTGTTATTTTCAAATTCAAAACCGTCTGTTGTTTCTTTTACATTTATGCCGAGAAGCTGCAGATTGTATACCATAGATTTTATTCTATCAGATTCCTTCACTCTTAATTCATCTGCTTCTGAAATTTTGAATTTACCTTCAGCAAAAATTCCGGCAATTGCTAAGATTGGTATCTCATCAATTATATTTGGAATGATCTCACTTGGTATTTCTATGTTTACCAAATCACTTGATTTAATAAGAAGATCACCATAGTCTTCTCCGCTGCTAGACTGCTGATTTACAACTTCAATATTTCCATTCATTTTCTGAAGAATTGTAATTATTCCGGTTCTACTTGGATTTAATGAAACATTTTTTATCAACAGTTCGGAATCTTTCGAAAGTAAAGTTAAAATCATAAAAAAAGCAGCAGTGGAAATATCAGAAGGAACAAAATATTCTTTTGCGTGCGGATAATATTTTTTTGAAGATTCTATAATTCTTTTTCCATTTTCTACTTTTACCGGAAGTCCTAACATTCTTTCAGTGTGATCTCTTGTTTCTTTTGCTTCAATTATAAAACTTGTTTCTTCGGAATGAAGTCCACATAAAAGTAATGCACTTTTTACTTGAGCACTTGCAACTTGTAATTCATAGGATATTGGTTTTATACATTCAACCGGATTAATTTCTAAAGGTAAAAAACCATTGTTAGAATTAATTGAAACTCCCATTAAGCTCAACGGTTCAATTACTCGTTTCATTGGTCTTTTTGATAGAGATTCATCACCGATAAGAATGGATTCAAAATTTTGTGGTGATAAAATGCCGCTGATCAAACGGACAGTAGTTCCGGAGTTTCCACAGTCCAATTCACTTTTAGGTTTTGTAAATCCCTTAAATCCTTTTCCTATTACTTCGGTATGATTTTCAAAATGATTTATTTCAACTCCCAATTCCTTAAAACATCTACTGGTACTTTTTACATCTTCACCAAATGATAAATTTCTAATTATAGATTTCCCTTCTGCCATTGAAGCAAACATAACAGATCTGTGTGAAATTGATTTATCCCCAGGAAGGTAAAGTTCACCATTAATTTTATTTATCTTTTCAAACTTTGTAATCATTTATCACACCATTCATCTATATTTTTTTCAATTTCATTTTCAGGCAAATCTTTACTTGGATACATTCCTTTTATTTTTCTTTGCCGCAAGGCTTCATAAATTGAAACTGCAGCGGCAACCGAAACATTCAAGCTCTGTATCATACCATGCATAGGAATGTAAAAAGTTTTATCGGCTAATTCAGCAGCTTCTTTGCTTATTCCTCTATGTTCATTTCCTATAACAATTGCAGATTTTTCAGTAAGATCAAGTTCGTAAAGATCAACCGCATTTTTATCTAAGATACTAGCATAAATCTTAAATCCTCTTTCTCTCAATTTAGAATAACATTCATCTATCGATTCAAATTTATTTTTACCTACCCACTTATAAGCAGATGCAGAAGAAGATTTTCCAATTTTAGGATATTTTTCATAATTATAAACAAGAGAAGTTTCATTAATTCCAACAGCATCGCAAGTTCTAAATATAGCACTAACGTTATGGGGATCATGAATATTTTCAAGCACAACAGTTAAAGAATGCTGTCTGTCTTTCACAACCCTAGTAATTTTTTCCAATCGTTCGGGAGTTTTAAATTTTCTCAAGTTATTTATCAAAGACTAGTTTGTAAATAATTTTATTGGAATGCTTTCTGGCTCGGTCAATTTTAATTTTTTGTTCTTCAGAAAGATTTAAATAGAAGTAAACTAATTCAACGGTTTTATCAATTGCATCATCTTCATTGTGAGCCCAGCTTTCGCAGCCTGAAAGGGACGGGACTTCTGCAGTATATCCATCATCAGTTTTTGTAACAACCAAATCTAAAATCATTAATATCCGCTGCTTTCTTTAGAACTATCACCAGTTACAATTTTAACACTTGCAGATGCACCGATTCTATCTGCACCGCTTTCAATCATAGCTTCAGCGTCTTCCTTAGTTCTAATTCCACCTGATGCTTTAACGCCAACTGAACTACCGACAACATAACGCATTAAAGCGACATCACTTGCTGTTGCACCACCGGTACTGAATCCTGTTGATGTCTTAACAAAATCAGCTTTTGCATTTTTACTAATCAAGCATGCTTTTACTTTTTCTTCATCGGTTAATAGTGAAGTTTCAATAATAACTTTGCAGACAGCATTATATTTTTTTGCAGCTAAAACAACTTGGTTTATATCATTGAAAACATAGTCATAATCGCCCGATTTTAATCTGCCGATATTTATAACCATATCAATTTCCTGAGCTCCTTGAGAAAGAGCAAGCTCAGCTTCTTTTCTTTTAATATCGGTACAATTTGCCCCCAAAGGAAATCCAATTACAGTGCAGACTTTAACCGGAGTATTTTTCAAATAATCATAACATTGAGAAACATAACAAGGATTAACACAAACAGAAGCAAAATTATACAGCTTTGCTTCAGCACATAATTTATCTATATCTTCTTTTGTAGTATCAGGTTTTAACAAGGTGTGATCAATCATTCTAGCCATAGCAGAATTTTCAAGTTCGTATCCGATTCCAGGACCGGCTGCTATTCTTGATGCACCGTTATTAATAATGTTTTTAACTGCCATAGGTTGATCAACAACATTTCTTTCCCAACCAACGCAGCTGTTTACAGAACAGTAAAAATCTTTTAATGCTTTTTCAGTAAATACCTGTGATACTACTTTGTCAATTAATGGATTTCCCATTTTTCAAAATCCTTATTATGTGCTAATAACTAAAGTTAATTATTGCCCAGACTGAGAGTCTGGGCTACAATCTAATTTGATAAATTATTTTTTCTAGCAAAAGAAGTAAAAGTGTTCTGTAATAGCATTGCAATAGTCATTGGTCCAACTCCGCCTGGAACTGGAGTGATATAAGAACTCTTCTCTGCTACTTCATCAAAATCAACATCACCTACAATTTTATAACCTTTTTCCGAATTTGGATCATCAATTCTGTTAATACCAACATCAATCACAACAACATTATCTTTTACCATTTCTTTAGTAATAAAATTTGCTCTTCCAATTGCTGCAATTAGAATATCTGCCTGCTTTGTAAAGTACGATAAATCGGGTGCAGCAGAGTGGCAAATAGTTACAACTGAATTTGCTCCTTCAGCTTTTTGAAGCATAATATTTGCAATTGGTTTACCTACAATATTACTTCTTCCAACAACAACAACATGTTTCCCTTTTGTTTCAATTTTATATCTTTTTAATAATTCCCATATTCCATAAGGGGTACATGAAAGAAAAGTTTCTTTGCCAATTACCAAATTACCAACCGAAACCGGATGAAAACCGTCAACATCCTTCAAAGGAGAAATTTTTTCAATCACTTTATTTTCATCAATATGTTTTGGTAAAGGCAACTGAACAAGAATGCCGTTGATTTTTTCATCATTATTATATTCATCAATAATGTTAAGCAGTTCATCCTCAGAAATTGATTCACTTAATTCTCTCTTTTCCGAATACATTCCAATTTCAGCACATGATTTGTTCTTCATTTTTACGTAAATCTGAGAAGCTGGATTTTCTCCGACAATGATTGTTACCAATCCCGGAATTTTACCGGTCACCTCTTTGGCTTTGGCAATCTTCTCTTTCAATTCATTTTTAATTTCTTGAGATACTTTTTTACCGTCAATTAACTTCATTTATAAACCTATTTTGATTTTTCAAATTCCGGAAGAATAATTCTTTCGATATGGAGCGCTTTTCCGGTTTCCGAATCTACTTTTACAAACACACCGCATAAATGATTTTCATCAGTTGCAGTAACATATTTTTGCGGTGTTTGAAATATGAATCTATTTATTGCTGCTTCTTTTTTCATTCCAATAACAGAATCGTAAGGTCCTGTCATACCAGAATCAGTTAAATAAGCAGTGCCGTTCGGAAATATTCTTTCGTCAGCAGTTTGAACATGAGTATGAGTCCCAACAATTGCACTTACCTGTCCATCTAAAAAGTGAGCCATCGCAATTTTCTCTGCAGTAGCTTCTGCATGAAAATCAACAAAAATAACTTTTGTTTCCTGCTGAATTCTTTTAATTGCCCATTCTGCTGATCTAAAAGGACAATCAATTTGAGCCATAAAAGCTCTTCCTTGCAAGTTTAGAACTCCAACTTTTCCCTTTTTAGTTTCTGCAATAAAAAACCCGTTTCCGTAAGTCCCTTTAGGATAATTCAAAGGACGCAAAACTCTGGCTTCCTTTTTCAAATACTCTTGAGATTGATGTTTATCCCAAGTATGATTTCCACCGGTAATTACTTTCACATTGAGGTTAAAAAGCTGTGTACCTTCTTTTTCAGTACATCCTTTGCCGTCAGCAGCATTCTCGCCATTAGCAATTATTATATCTGCATTATACTTTCTTTCAAGACCGGGAAGCCAAGTTTGAACCATATCCATTCCCGTTGTGCCTACAACATCTCCGATAAACAATATATTTATAACCATAACACCAAATTTTTGTAAATCTAAATATATCATTTTAGGAGGCAATCTAAAAATTTGTAATGAATTTAAGTTTTGACTCGTTTATTTCAACAAAAACTTCAATATTTGCTGATATGCAAAAAGTCGATTATTCAGAAATAGAATTAAAAGATTTAGAATTTACCGTTATAGATTTTGAAACAACCGGAACTGCAGCATACACCGGAAGAGCTATTGATATTGGTCTGGTTAAAATTAAAAATGGAAAAATTACAGATTCATATCAATCATTAATTAATCCGGAATGTTACATACCGCAGTATATTACCGAAATAACCGGCATTACTAATTTGGATGTTGCCCATGCGCCGGTTTTTGAAGAAATAGTAAACAATGTTCTCAATTTTATCGGTGATTCAATTTTAGTTGCTCACAATATGAGTTTTGATGAATCTTTTCTGAAAGAAGAATTAAAACGAGCCGGGTTAGATCATGTTCAGAATACAAAACTTTGCACACTTAAATTGAGCAGAAGGTTATATCCCGATTTACCAAGTAAATCTTTAGGTAATTTAGTAAAGAAATTTAGAATTAGACACAGAGATGTGCACCGAGGATTAGGAGATGCAACTGTTACTGCAAAACTATTTCTAAAGATAGTTAAGGATTTAGAGAGAGAAAAAAGTATTTCAAAATTATCACAAGTATTGGCATTCCAAAACCTTCCTTCTCAAAAGACTTCAGTTAAATTAATAAAGAAAAAAATTGCTTTTGAATATTCAAATCTTCCAGATCATCCCGGAGTTTATTTTTTCAAGGATAAATCTGAACAAATAATTTATATAGGTAAGGGAAAATCATTAAAGAAAAGAGTTGCAAATTATTTTACAACTTATGCAGAGAGTAAAGCAAAAAAAATATCAAGAGAAGCGTATAATTTAGGTTATCAAAAAACAAATTCTGAGCTGACCGCATTATTAGCAGAAACAGATTTTATCAAAATTCATGATCCTAAATTCAACAGATTCTTAAAAAAGTATCCACAGCAATTTTTTGTTAAGGTTAATCTGGATAAAGAATATCCGATGCTGAAGCTCTCTACCACATTTGATTTTGACGGGAACGATTATTTTGGACCTTATTCAAATAGAGATATTGTTAAAACTATTATCAGTATTGTAGATAAAACTTTTGAATTAAGAGAATGCACCGAGAGAGAATTTTCAAAAAAGAAAGGATGTTACTTAAAAGATATTAACAGATGCTCCGCTCCCTGCATTAATAATGATAAAGATTTATATCAAGAAGAACTTAATAGAGTTTATAATTTTCTTGAAGGAGATAATCAAGTTGCTGTAAACAGACTTTTGGAAAGGATGAAATTATATGCTGAGAATCAAAAATATGAACAGGCCGGAGAAACAAGAGATACAGTTAATATGCTGTTAAATCAGCTTACAAGAACAACTATACTTTCAGAACCAATTAATAAATGCAATGTTTTGATAGAAATTAATGAAGGTTACGGTAAAGATTATATTTTAATGAATGAAGGAAAGATGTTTATTAAAGATCACATTGCTGATAAAAAAGATCACTTAATTCCAGCTTTAGAGGATTACTTTTACGGTACAATTTCAATAAATGATTTTCCCGAAGAAAGACATTTAGAACATTTCAAGATTTCTTTGAGCTGGCTGGTTAGAAATAAAAACAATGCCAGATTTTTTTATTTAAAGAATTACAACTCAATTGAAGAACTTTTTACTGAAGTAAATATAAGTTGATGTAGAGACACCACATATTTCCTATCTACCTTTCAAAATTTTTTCTATCCGAAAAAATGTCTATTCCATTTTACGTTATGAAATAATTCTTGACATGATAGAAACTCAATAGTTAAATCCAATTCCAATTTTTATGAATGGATTTACATCATTTCCAAACAATTTAATTAAATTGTTTACTCCCCCTTCAGTTTGTATGTAAATATCATTTTTGATTTCAAATCTGATTCCCATTATAATATCGTTTAAAAAATTTCCTCGCATTGGGAATGTATAACCAAGACCTAAATTTGTACCTAAATAAATATTTCTCCTTAAGAAGTAAATAAGTCCAATTTTGTATTACACCTGAAAGGAATTGATTCCAAACTCATTCACTAAACCAAAGTCTGCTTCTTCTTTTGTATGACTAAACGAGGTAAAATACTGATAATTAAGATTAACAAAATATTTATACTTTTTATAAGGGAAATAAGAGAGACTATAATCTACAGAACTATTATAACCTACATAAAGATTAATTTTTGAATTAGAATAATAATGCACACTATCCTTCGTAAAATTCAAATCAGCATTATTTGCATGGAAATAATTATCGATGTAACGGATTCCGAGTCCAAGAAATAGTTTACAGCTGCTGTTGTCCGAAACTCTAAAATTTGAATTTGTTCGAGACAATTTTCGATCTTCAGCAAAGTTTTTTTGAAATAATGCTATAAATAGTAAAAACGAAAAGATAATTAATAGTTGTTTTTTCATTTGTCCCTTATCATTTATATTGAAGTAACGAACCATTTTCATAACTTCAACGATTCCTCTAATTCATTCACAAAATGGTTTATGACAGCCATAGAATTTTGATTGAGAATGAATTCATAATACTATTAATTAAATGCCCAGCCAGCACTAAGTCCACCATAAAAAATAGATTTGCTGTTAGATAAATTATAAAATTGGGTAAATGACAATCTAAATAAAAATCCGCCGTTTTGGTTTATATCATTTTAATCCTAAAGTGAAAGAAATTAGGGTACCCTCTTCACCAATAAGATCATTTGACATCATATTTGAAACAGACAACAAACCTATTCCTAATTCAAGCTTAGGTTTTTCAAAAAAGTAGTAATTCAGCATTATGGGAAAAGTTAGTCCGGAATAACCCGCAGTTCCAGCACCAATTCTAATTCCTACCTTTTCATTAAGAAGATGTTCATAATTTATTGATAGAAGAACTCCATTTCCTCCAACTTCAGCGAATATAAAATTTTTGCCCATCTTGGAACTAGGTAAATTTAATGTGTCAGTATCTTTAAATGAATTGATTTCTATTATTGGAGAATTACTCAATTGCAATTTTTCAGCATAGATTGTTGTTAAGAGTGTAGTATAGACTAGTAGATAAAATATTTTTTTCATTTGTTCCTCTAGATATTTAAATAAATGCCAATCTTAAGTGATGGTGCAACCCATGTCTTGTAGGTTGTGGAATTTGTTAAAACAGCAAGCCCAAGGGAATAATAGAGTGTTATTAGCCTCGTATTAATTCCCTCTTTAGAAGCTGTTTATTCAAATGCGGTGGTTTTATCTCCACTGCTGTTAGAATAGCCAAGTTCCATATTTACAGAGTTTAGGCCAAGAAATCCCAAACCAGATTTAATATGTTTTGTTACACGGATACCAACTATTGGATATAAACTTGGAAAAAGTCCCGACTTATTTTCAGGAGCATACATATTTGCTGTTAATGAAGCGCTATAGTTGTCATTTATTTGATAACCCAATCTCGCGTTCAAAACATCGATGTAACCTATTCCGAGTCCAAGAAATACTGTACGGCTGCTGCTATCCGGAATACTATAATTTGAATTTGTTTGAGATGATTTTTGATCTTCAGCAAAGTTTTTTTGAAATAATGCTACTAAAAGTAAAAGCGAGAAGATAATTAATTGTTGTTTTTTCATTAGTTCCCTATCTTTTTGCCTAAGTCATTAATTATATAAGTCATTTTATAATTAGATTTACTAGTCCTATTTTAAAGCAAAAAAAATGTTTACTATCACAAAATTCTAAAACCGGTTATCATTAAATTTATTTTTCGTCAAACAGCATCGTTAACCTAAATCATAATTTCAATTGAATGTGAATTATCAATTAACAATTACAATATAATAAATTTTGACATATCAAAAAAAAAGATCAGAGTTCTCTTAAAAAATTGCTAATCGACTGAGTCTGCTGTTTTTAGTAGGAATCAGTATTGTGAGTTTTTCTATGAAATTAAAAAATTCGAAAGTATTATTTACTTCTTTCTCGAAATTATTCATGACAGCTCTTTAAATTATTACATTTTATTACATCTTATTACATTAATTCATATTTACTTCAAGTATATTATAATTATAAGTCTGATATTTGTTGCCAAGTTCTTATGAGAGAAATTATTAATTAATTATAATAAAGGAGAGAAGATGAAAGTAAAATTATTTATGAACACGGGTAAATATTTTAAGAAACCTAACCTTTCTAATGAACTAGAAAATGAAATTAATCAATGGCTTGAGGTTAATAAACAAATTGAAATTAAAGAAATAAAACAGGCATGCTGTGGTGGTAGTTTAGAACCAGCTTTAACAGTAATTTCTATTTGGTATGATGATAAGAAAAATTGATAAAAGCTTTCTTCTAAAAACTTAAAAATTAGATAAATTTATAGGCTGTCTCCATAATTTATGACAGCCTCTTTTTTTTCATGATCTAAAACGTCATAAAAATGAAAATGTAAATTATGCTTAGAGCAAGTAGAATTCCGAATCCGGTTAATGTATATTTCCTCATTTCCACTGCTCCTAAGAATGAAGAAATAAAACCTTTCACTAAAGAGTTTGCAGTTGCCGCAATTACAATTCCAACTGCGGCAGTATCTAAGGTAATATTCTGTTTTGTTAACTGGGTTAAAGAGAGAACAATAGCATCAACATCTGCAAATCCACCAAAAATACTTGATATGTAAATTCCTTTATCACCAAAATAATGCTGTGCGGCACTTGAAATAAAAAGAATTACAGCAAATAAAATTCCAAACTTAACAGCAAACATAATTTTAAAAGGATTTTTAATTTTTACTTTTTCAACTGCTTTGGTCTTAGTTCGTTTCCATAGTATAGTACTATAAATAATTCCGCTTAAGAAAAATATCATAAACGGTACTGATACTTTCAAAGCCAATTCCAAATTCAAAACGGCAATTATTAGAATTACTCTAGGAAACATAATTGAAGATGCCATTAAAATTCCGGCAGCATAAGATTTCGAAAGTTGTTTATGTTCTTTACTTAATGACGTAAATGATAAAGTTACAGCAGTGCTGGAAGCAATTCCTCCTAAAAATGAAAGTAATTGGATTCCCTTTTTCGTTCCGATAATTTTAAATAATACATAACCTACAAAACTTACAGCAGCAATCAACACAACTAAATACCAGATTTTCTGCGGATTAATTACATCAAAAGGATCATAAGTTTTATTTGGCAGAAGAGGAAGAACAATTAGAGTTATCAATGCAAATTTTATTGTCGCATACATATCTTCTTGCGAAATTTTATCCGCAAAATGATGAAGCTGAGATTTGAAAGTAAGAAATATTACCATTACTAAAGCTACTATTGCAGAAAGAAGAACATAATCCAAGTATACAAGATAACCCAGAATAAAAACCAGTATTAAACTGATTTCACTAGTGCCGCCAATATCAATTCTTTTAGCTCCAAAATAATATGAAGTAACTACTAACAATCCATACACAATAAAAATTGCAATAAAAGCACCGTCAGAAGTTTTATTAGAAATTAATCCGCTTAAAAAACCAAGAATTGCAATCATAGGATAAGTTCTAATACCGGCAAAAATTTGAACAGCATCTTTAAGATTTCTTTCACGCTCAACCCCAATTAATAATCCAATAAGTACAGTAATTAATAATCTTAAGAATAGATCTTCAGTAGGATTTGAAGAAAAGACATGTGTAAATAGTGAATCCTTCATAATATAAGTCCCGGAAAATAAATTTATCAACCGGGACTTAATTTAAAAGAAAATAGCTTATTTGCAACTTATATCTTTTTTACAGATGTGTACCAATCGCTTGATTGATTTAGAAGTTTGTTTATTCTTGTAATTAGATCATTTCTACTTTTGCGTTATTTCACATAACATCGTTTTACTATTTTTGTCACAAAAAGATTGGTAATAACTTTTTAATTAACATTGCATATTTATTCGAAATAAAATATATTTTATCATTATATGATAATTATTATAGCTACATGGAAAGAATTCATTTTGAGTGGGATCCATTAAAGAATAAGCAGAATATAAAAAAGCATAAGGTTTCTTTTGAGGAAGCTAAATCAGTCTTTTTTGATGATAATGCAAGAGTTATTCCGGATATGGAACATTCAAAAACTGAAGAGAGATTTATAATTTTAGGTTTATCTTTTAAACTAAATTTACTTGTGGTTGTTCATACTTATAGAGCCAATGATGAATTAATACGAATTATTTCCGCTAGGAAAGCTGTTAAAAACGAGATAAAATATTACAACGAGGTAAAATAAATGAAAAAAGAATATAATTTTAGCGGTTCAGTTAAAAATCCATATTCAAAGAAATTAAAAAAACAGATTTCGATTAGAATAGAAGATGATACTGTTGAGTATTTCAAAAAGTTAGCTTCAGAAATTGGAATTCCCTATCAGAATTTGATGAATATGTATTTGACAGAATGTGCTGAACAAAATAAAAGACCTGTAGTTAGCTGGAAATGATTTTCTTTTTCGGAAGTTGATTCGATATGATTAAATCAAGTCGGGGAAGACCAAAACACCGGACTTCCCCACTTTAATTCTTTAATTATTATATCTTCTTTACAGATGTGTACCAATCGCTTGATTGATTAAGAAGTTTGTTTATTCTACCAACCAATTCGTGAGGATCTTGCAAATAACCTTCTAACAATAAAGCTGATTCATATAATTGTTTAACAACATCAGTTATGTAATTATCATTTGAATCTGCTTTAAATATTTTTAAAAGGTTTCTCATCAAAGGATGATTTTTATTTACTTCCATTATTTTTTCTGGTATTGATTGATCTTTATTCATAATCTGCATAATCTTCTGCATTGAGCCGGACATTGAATTATCGGGATTTACAAGAACTGCCGGACTATCTTTCAATCTTTTTGATTCACGAACTTCCTTAACTTTTTCACCAAGAATCTCTTTCATTTTAGACATCAAACTGTCAAAATGTTTTTCATCATCTTTGGTTAATTTTTCTGATTCGTCTTTCTTTTCAACAACATCATCCATTTTTTCAATTTTTGATAAGTCAGCTTGATCGACAGATTTAATATCAAAATCTTTGTATTTATTTAATGAACTGATAGCAATTTCATCAATCGGATCATAAAGATAGAATACTTCAATTCCTTTTGATTTGAAAATCTCCAAATGCGGATCGGAATTTATTGCTTGTCTGCTGTTGCCTAGTACATAATAAATTTCTTTTTGTTTATCTTTTTTACGGTCGACATATTCTTGTAAAGAAACTAATTCTTTTTCATCATTACAAGTTGATGAATTAAATCTGAGCAGATCAGCCCACTTTTCTTGATTTGTAAAATCCATATAACCGAGTTTGAATATCTTGCCATGTTCTTTCCAGAACTCGGCATATTTTTCTTTCTCATTCTTTGCCATATCAGCTAAAAAGCTGAGTACTTGAGATGTAACGCTTGAAGAAATTTTATTGAATATCACATTTTCTTGTAGTGTTTCTCTTGAAATATTTAGTGGAAGATCTTCAGAATCCACAACACCTTTAACAAAGCTCAAGTATTCAGGTAATAAATCTTTATTTTGATGCTGAATTAAAACTCTTCTAACGTATAGATCGAGCCCGTAATTTTCTCTGTTATAGCCGAAGAAATCATTATACTTTTTAGGAATAAAAAGAAGTGCGTTAAACTGAATTGGTGCATCAACAGATTTATGAATAACAGAAAGAGGTTCATCATTATCATAAGTTAAAAATTTATAAAATTCGTTGTACTGTTCTGGTTTTACATTCGATTTAGGTTCACGCCATAAAGCAGCAACATTATTTACTTTTTCCTTTTCAACAAAAATCGGGAACTGAATAAAGTTGGAATGTTTTTTAACAATAGATTCTAAGCGATATTTTTCAGCAAATTCTTTTTCATCTTCCTTAAGATGAATTAAAATTTCCGTTCCTCTTTTTACTTTATCATCTTCAATTTCTTGAATTTCGTAGCTTCCTAATCCGTCTGAAATCCATTTGTAAGTTTTTTCATCTTTCTTGAATGAACGAGTAGTTATCTCAACCTTTTCGGCAACCATAAATACCGAATAAAATCCTACACCAAATTTTCCAATAAGATTTGATGTGTCCCCTTTTGCCTGAGATATCTGCTTAATAAATTCTGAAGTACCTGATTTTGCAATGGTACCAATGTTTGTTATGATTTCTTCTTTAGTCATACCAATACCGGTATCGGCAATGGTAATCTGTTTTTTCTTTTCGTTAAATCCAATTCTAATTTCCAGCGGAAGGTCTTTGTCTAAAATTTCAGTGCCCCGCGTGGACTCAAATCTAACTTTATCTAAAGCATCAGAGGCATTTGAAACTAACTCTCTTAAAAATATCTCTTTATTTGTATATAATGAATGGACCAAAATATCGAGAAGCTGTTTTATTTCAGCTTTAAACTCGAAGGTGCTGGCATTTTTTACATCAGAACTCATAGGTTGTCCTCCTTATTTTCATAAATTCTTTAATTTTAGGATTATTAGATAAAATTAAGTGATGAAAAGTTTCTATGAAATAAATCTTTTAATAACAAAATTTATTATGAAACCTGAAACTACAGCTAAAGCTATATATATTGCCAAAGTTTCTAACGATTCTGTTGTAAGAATAATCGTTGATTTATAACCGCGCCATCCGCAGTTTTTGCATCTATAAAGCTTAAAAATCGTGAACTTTTTTACAAACTGCTCCCAAGCTCCTCTTGCTCTTGATTTATGAAGAGTTCCAACCGAATTACAACTGGAACATTTACTGAAAATAGGATTTCTCTGAATTAAAACTTTCAATCATTCTCCAATTATTTTGGGTCTAAATTTATGAAAATTTTCCATCAAGAGCTTTGTTCATATCAAAATTTGCCAAACGCCAAAAAACTATTGTAAATTTTTTCGTCTTTTAGAAGTTTTATTGCTGTTGCAAACTGCTTATCATTAATTAATGACTGCATAATTCTTCCTTTATCACCATTTATTCTAGCAGCAATTTCTTCTTTTATTTTACCTAATATTTCTTCTTTGTTCTTTTCTAATTCTCTTATTCTTTCTTTCACAATTTCTTTTTTAAGATTGTTAATCTGGTTTAATATGTCGGCATTCAATTCAGATTCTTCTGCTGTTTTATATAAATCTTCAATTAATTTTTCTGATCTGGTTTTATACTCGAATGATTGTTCATCAATATAACTTAAAAACTCTTTGAAAATTTCGTCATCTTTTATTTCAGCTAGATTAGCAGTATTATTTACATTGAAGTAGTTAGTTGCAAATTTAAAGAACAATCCTTGCGCAAGAAGATGCTTCATTTGTTTTGAATCTGATGAATTTGAAATAATAGAATCGGGCAGAATTCCACCGCCGGAATATACAGTTCTTTGGTTATCAGTCTTAAACTCTGAGGAATTAAGTGATGTAATAGGAATAATTACATCATTCTCTTTTGCATAATCAATTTTCTGGATGCATCTTCCGCTTGGAGTGTAATATTTTCCGGTTGTAATTTTTAAAGAAGTATCATAAGATAATGGAATTAATGTCTGCACAAGACCTTTGCCAAAAGATTGATCACCAACAATCACTCCTCTATCATGATCTTGAATAGCACCGGCAACAATTTCAGAAGCTGAAGCTGAGCCATTATCAACAAGAACTACAAGTTTTGTATTTCCTGCAATCGGCTGTTCATTTGAAAAATATTCTTTTTTATCTAATGTATCTCTGCCAACTACAGATACAATCAATTGTTTATTCTCAAGAAATTTTTCAGAGACATCAATTGCTGCATCTAACAGACCCCCGGGATTACCTCTCAAATCAAGTACAATTGATTCAACTTCCTTCTGTTTATTGAGATTTAAAAGTGCATTTTTAACTTCTTCTCCAGCAGTGCGGGTAAATCCACTTAATTTTAGATAAACATTATTGCTGTTCTCGGGATAAAATCCGGCGAAAGATAAGTTTTTAATCTCAATTTCTTCTCTAATAAGTTTGAATATTATCGGTTCATCAAATCCTTCTCTCTCAACTTCAATATTTAATTCTGTTCCGGGTTCACCTTTCATATACTTGCTTAATTCATTATAGTTTCCTCTGGAAACAGAAACCGAATCAATTTTTTTTATTACGTCACCAATTCTCATTCCTTGTCGTTGTGCAGGATAACCTTCAATCAAATCAACAATAGTAACATTTTCATTCTGTACTCCAACAGTTGCACCAATTCCGCCGTATTTACCGTCTGTTAAAAGACTTATATCTTCTTTCTTATCTTCTCCCAAATAAACTGTATAAGGATCTAAAGCCGAAAGCATCCCTTTAATTCCGGCATTCATAAACTCTTCCGGATTTACATTATCAACATAGTTAAGAGCAACTTCTTTATAAATTCTTCCAAATAAGTCGATACTTTTTGACATTTGGAAATAAATATCATTGTCACTTCTTACAAATCCGCTTAAAAGTAAAACTGTAATTAAAACTGCAATTGATCTATAAACATTTTTCATTTAATACCTCTTTTCACTTCTAACATGAAATTAATTTTTTCTTTAATTTCATTATGTATTTCATCTATTGATTTTGTTCCGTCAATTCTAAAAAATCTTTTTTCTTTTTCAGCTGAATATAAATATCCATTTCTAACTTTTTGATAAAAATCATCATTAGAAATTTCAATACGATCTAAATTAAAAAACTGATTTTTCTCTTTTCTTTTCTTTGCTTCTTCAACAGTAATATCAATAAAAAAAGTAATATCGGGCAATGCATTTTGAATTACAAAACTGTTTAGTTTTGTAATGAAATCTAAATCGATTCCTCTGCCGAATCCTTGATAAGCAGTTGTTGAATCATGAAATCTATCTGATATAACAATAAATCCTTCATTTAATTTTGGAATAATAACATCTCTTACAAGCTGTGCTCTACTTGCACTAAATAAAAGAAGTTCGGCTTCCATAACCATTCTGGAATTTTTCTTATCTAAAAGTATATCTCTAATTTTTTCCGAAATCTCAGTTCCGCCCGGTTCTCTTAATAGCAAAGTTTTTAATGAGATTGATTCCAGATAAGCTTTTAGTAAACTTACTTGCGTGGATTTTCCGCAAAAGTCAAGACCTTCAAAAGTAATAAACATTCTATAGCTGCTTAATTATGTATTGTAAACGGTTTGGTTTTTTATTTATCAATTGAACTCCATCAGGTAATTCAATTGTAGGCTGCAACGAACCCAATGTGTCATCAACTGCTTGTCTGTATGTTATAAAAGCTTTTATTTGATCATTCCTTAACTGTCCGAGCTGATTTATTCCGCCTCTGACCGATATTGAAATTCGAGATGGAAAGAAAATCAATTCGCGTGAAGGAGGTATATTTCTAGGTTCAACAACAATATCTGTAATTTCTTTATCAACAATTTTCTGTACATCAAAAAATATTTTTGTTGAATTTATTGAGTAGTTGATAAATTCAAATTTATCAAGAGTTACAAAAGTTTCTACAGGTTTGTCAACAGAAGTTAATTCTATTGGTTTTGTTAATACTTCGGATAACTCTTCAATTCTGCTTTCTGCTCCCATTACAATTACTGTATCAGGACTAATTTCCACTTTTGATACTAAACCATAACCCTCTTCAAATTCTATCTTAAGATTTGGAGTTATAGGAAGTTCTTTTTCAATTTTTCTTTCTACCAACACTTCTATGGTTTCCGGATTGATTTCAACAACCTGAAGATTAGATCCAATAATTCCGGCTTTTTCAATAATATTTCTAACAGAAATATTTTGGCGTCCCAATTTATCATTGACAGGAATTTTTAGTTCAGGTGAACTGCCGAATGTAATCTGAGTTAATTGCCACCCTTGTCCTTTTACACTAACAACTATTTGATCATCAGAAACTAATCCAATTGCTCTATTATTTGAAGTCAACTCAAAATTCAAAGGAATAACTTCAGTAGTGAAGTAATCCCCGGAAAGAGATACTGATCCCCATAAAAGAATGGAGAAAATAGTAATTAATGTTATGGTTACTATCTTCTTTTTCATGAATATAAATTAATAAAAAAAATGAAAGTAAAGTAAGTAAAATAAAAGGTTGTTAAAGAGATTTGAAGTAATCTATAAGAGTTTGTCTGTTTGCTTTAGAAATTTCTCTTCCTTTAATAGGAAAGTCTTCGGTAGCTCTGGCAAGTTTTCTTAATTCGTGAACATTCATATTATCAAATTCTGTTCGCTCTGATAAATCATCTTGTGATTCAGATTCATATTTTTCCTCAATGATCTCTTCATCACTTTCAATTTCATCAAAATTTTCATCAGATTCATTTGCCTCAGATTTATCAATCTGAGGTTCTTCGAATTCAGGTTCTTGATCTTCAAATTGTCCAGGTTCTGTTTCTTTCTCTACTTCTTGATCCTGCTCTTGGTCTTCTTCTTGATCTTGATCTTCTTCTTGATCTTGATCTTCTTCTTGATCTTTTAATTGTTCTTGATCTTGAACTTCTTCTTGTTCTTCATCCTCAACAGCTTCATTCTCTATAGTATCAACAATATCTTCAGAAGAAACTGAAATTTCCTCTTCTTCAAAACTAGCTGTCTGCTGGGATTCAGGTTCAACAGGATTTTCATGAATAGGATCAAAAAGAGAAAATTCTTCTGTAGATTTTTTCTTTTTAGGAGGATTTTTCTTGGTTGATTTTTCTTCATCAACAAATTTAATAATGCTTTCAATTTGATCATCAGGTCTGGGAATAACATGAGCAGAGATTAGCTGTCCAACTCTTTGAGCTGCAGCAGCACCGGCATCAACCGCAGATTTAACAGCAGCAACTTCACCAATAATTTCAACGGTTACTAAAGCTGCAGTAATCTTTTCTTTGTTAACCAGTTTAACATTGGCTGCCTTAAGCATAGCATCGGCAGCCTCAATTGCTCCAATTAAACCTTTGGTCTCAATAAGACCTAACGCCAAAAGCATAATTATTTAGAACGTTTAGGTATGATCAATTCAACATCTGAATGCGGACGTGGGATCACGTGAACAGATACTAATTCACCAACTCTTTGAGCTGCTGCTGCTCCGGCATCTGTGGCAGCTTTAACAGCACCAACATCACCTCTTACCATAACGGTAACAAATCCACCGCCAATTGTTTCTTTTCCGATTAATTCAACTTTAGCTGCTTTTACCATTGCATCTGCAGCTTCTATTGCACCAACTAAGCCTTTAGTTTCAATCATTCCAAGTGCATCAAGTGTCATAAATTATGCTCCCAAATTTGGTTTAAACTCTTTTCGAAAATAATTTTTACCCTTATAAATGTCAATCTAAAATAGTACTGAAACATATTATTTGATACTATTTAAATAATCTTGCAGCATCACAAATGCAGCATTTTTATCCACAAGTGATTTATCCCTTCTTTTTTTCTTTGAAGGAACAGTTTCTAAAATCATCTGCTTTGCAATTTCTGAGGAATACCTTTCATCTACAAATTCTGTTTTCACATCAAATACTGTTTTAATTTTGCTTTCAAATTTCTCTATCTGCTCAATTATTCTGCTTTTTTCACCACTTTCCTTCAACGGATAACCAATCAAAACAAGCTCAATAGAATACTCACCGAAAATTTTTTTTAATCCATCAAATAAAAAATTGTTATTTAGTATTGTTGTTAAAGGATAGGGAAAAATTCTAAGCGGATCTGTAATTGCTAATCCAATTCTTTTCTCACCATAATCGATTGCTAAAATTCTTTTTTCTTCCAATTAACTTGCATCGAATCTCTCTACCGAAAAGATTCCCTTATTTTTTTTGAGTCGTTCAATTAATCTGTTTAAGTGATCTAAATCCTCTACAAATACTGTAATAGTACCGGTAAATAGTGAATCATGAGTATTGATGTTTATCGATTTTATATTGGAATTTTTATAAGAAGTAATTGAGTTAGAAATTTCCTTCAAAATTCCGGGCATATCTTCCCCTTCAATTGAAAGACCGGCAACAAACTTAGAACCATTTGTTTTTGGCCATGTAACCGGAACAAGCTTTTCAGGTTCTAATTTTGCCATATTCAAAACATTAATACAATCTTTTCTATGAATTTTTATTCCTTCCCCTTTGGTTATAAAACCGACTACAGGATCACCTGGAATTGGATTACAGCATTTTGCAAAAGTATGCTGAATTCCTCTTGTATCCCCCTCAACAATTAAATCACCTGCTTCCTTTCTAACGGTTTGAGCAAATTTATCAAACTCTAATTCTCTTATTTCATCTTGCTCATCTTTTTCCGGTGGATTTAATATTTCATCAACATCAAATTTATTTTGAGATACAGCTTTAAAAAATTGTCTTTGATTATCATACTTTAATTTGTGGATTAATCTGTTCAGCTCATCTGAATTAAAGGTTAATTTGTGCTTCTTAATTTTCTTTTCCCAAATCTCCCTTCCAATTTCTATAATCCTATCTTCTTCTTTATTTAGATATTTTCTAACATTTGCTTTTGCTTTGTGTGTCTGAACAAATTGGAGCCAGCTTTTATTAGGATGTTGATTTTTTGAAGTAATAATTTCTACTTGATCACCGCTGTTTAATACTGTATCCAGCGGGACAATTTTTCCGTTAACCTTTGCTCCAATACAATGGAATCCAACATTTGTGTGAATTTCATATGCAAAATCAACCGGTGTAGAATTTAATGGAAGCCTAATTAGATCCCCTTTGGGTGTAAAAATGTAAATCTCATCTTGGTATAAATTGAGCTTAAAGCTTTGAAGAATTTCATGTGTAGCTTCATCTTTTGAAGCATTCTCAAAAATATCACGAACCCAGTTAACCCAGTCTTCCAATTCTTGATCGGTTGAAACCAGTTCCTCTTTGTATTTCCAATGAGCTGCAACACCTTTCTCAGCAATTTCATGCATTTTTCTTGTACGGATTTGAATCTCTACAAGTTTACCGTCAGGACCAATTACAGTATTATGAATAGACTGATAATTATTCTTTTTAGGAACTGAAATAAAATCCTTAAATCTATCCGGAATAGGTTTGTAAAGCTGATTTATAATTCCAAGAACATAATAGCAATCATTTGAATCGTTGTCTTCTAAAATAATTCTAACTGCAAGCAGATCATAAATATCTTCAAAAGGTTTATTCTGCTTAATCATTTTTCTGTAGATTGAATAGAGATGCTTTGGTCTTCCCCCTATATCAAAATTTTTGATTCCATTTTCAATAAGTTTTGCTTCAATCGGTTTAATGAATTTACTTAAATAACTTTCTCTTTCTTTTCTTTTATTTTTAATTTTTTTTGCGATATCATTATAAGCTTCTTTGTTGAGGTACTTAAATCCGAGATCTTCAAGTTCCCACTTAACTCTACCCAAACCAAATCTGTGAGCAAAGGGAGCATAAATTTCTACAGTTTCTCTTGCAATTCTTCTCTGCTTTTCGGCCGGAACAAACTCAAGAGTACGCATATTATGAAGACGATCAGCAAATTTTACAAGAATAACTCTAACATCTTTAACCATTGAAAGGAGCATCTTTCTATAGTTTTCAGCTTTTGTAATTTCCTGACCCTTAAATACACCACCTATTTTAGTAACACCGTTAACTATATCGGCAACTTCGGAACCAAATTCTCTCTTTACAAATTCTAAAGTATATTCAGTATCTTCAACAACATCATGGAGTAGAGCAGCAATTACAGAAATATCATCAAGAGGTATTTCTCTGGCTACTACTAAGGAAACTTCATAAGGATGATTAAAATAAGGCTCTCCCGAAGCTCTGAAATGATTTTTATGAGCTTCTTGACTCAGTTTGAATGCCTTTTCTATTAGTTCTTCATTAACGTTTCGCAGATTTTTTTTGCATACGTCAATCAAGTCTTCAAGCATTCTTTTATGTCGTGTACTAATAAGAGCCATTTATAAATTTTCTTTAATTTTTTCTGATAATTCTTTTGTCATTTCAATTCTTTTGATGATAACATCATCGCTAGTTTTTGTTTGGGCATAATCGCTTAACAATTTACTGCAAATATCACCAGCTTTTTTGTAATTCTTCAATTCAAAATAAAGCTTTGCAACTCTGTAATTCAATATAATTTTATTTCTGCCGTTTAATGCATTATCTTCAACCAGGCTTGATTTTATTTGATTCAAAATTTCTATCGATTTTTCTTTATCCAAATAATAGTATGCACTTGCCAAAGCTCTTTTTACAAACCGGTTATTTGGATATTGATCAAGAATTTTTCTACTCAAATTTACTGCATCTTGAAATCTCTTCTCATTGATATAAACCCAGATCAAAGTATAAACAGCTAATTTTCTGCTGTATGTTGTTTCTTCAACTGCTCTTTCAAGAAATTTTATCCCTTGATCAGTATTATCTTCAATAAAAGGGAACCATTCTAAAAATTCTGTTTTTTTTGATTTCCAGTAAAGATAATTTCCAATAATTACAAATGCTTCAGCAAAGTTTTTATCAATCTCAAGACAATTTTCAAAGCTTTTAATTGATTCAATTCCATCAAACATTCCGGATAAATAATCTTTCTGCTCAATACTATAGTAAGATTTATAACCATTAACAAGTGCAACAAAATAGTGATACCAAAGATTCTCGCCGTATTTATCTTTATAATTTTCGGTTATCTCTTCAGCATTTTCAAACAGCAAATCCAGTTTATCTTCATTAAGTTCAAAATTATAATCGGTTGCTTTCGAAATATTTACAGCAGCTAAAAAAATATTTCCTAAGGGGAGGTCAGGGAATTGCTGATTTAGAGATTGAAAATTCTTTTCGGCTGAATTATAATCTTCTAAAAGAATAAAATTAATTCCGTTTGTTAAAAGACTATCAACTGTGGGATTTGGAAATCTTTGAGCAGATAAACTTAAAAACAGAAATAGAAATAAAATATTAAAGCGTACCATAAGTTCTATCGCCGGCATCTCCTAATCCGGGTAAAATAAATCCATTTTCATTAAGTTCTCTATCATAAGCTGCGGTATAAATTGGAACTTCAGGATGATTCTTACTGAGTTTTTTTACTCCTTCTGGAGCAGAAATTAAACAGCAGAATATCAAATCGTTTGCTCCCCTTTCTTTAAGAAAACTTAAAGCTGCAGAAGCACTTCCACCGGTTGCAAGCATTGGATCTAAGACAATAACTTTAGATTGATTCAAATCCTTTGGAGTTTTATAATAATAATCAACCGGCTGCAGAGTTTCTTCATCTCTTTGAAGTCCGATATGACCGACTTTAGCATCAGGAATCATATCTATAAAAGAATTAACCAAACTCAATCCGGCTCTTAAAACCGGAACCAAAACTATTTGTTTAGTAATCTTATAACCCTTTGTAGTTTCAAGCGGAGTTTCTACTTCGATTTCTTCCAATTCAAACTTCTTACTTATTTCCGAAACTAATGAATAAGCAATTCTTCTTAGCGCAAGTCTAAATTGATACTCCTTTGTTTCCTTGTTCCTAAGGTATGTTATATCTCTTTTAATAAGAGGATTTTCCACTAAAAAAAAATTGTCCATTTAACTTAATTCCTTTTTATTTTTCTACCCAGTACAGAGAGTAAATTTATAAAGGGTGAATTTGGGGGTGTATAATTGTAATTAATTTCCGATAGAATAGATGCCTTGGCATTTTGTATAATTTGTGACGAAATTAAATCTGCGTATCCAATAACTTCCGAACCGCCAAAAAATGAAGCACCTAAAAGTTTTGATGTGAATTTTTCGTAGATAATCTTGCCAAAAACTTTTCTACTTGAAGGAATAACTTTAACTAAATTTGGAACTACCGCAGTTACTTCTTCAAAATTAATTTTCTGTTGATATGCTCCCGAAGAAGTTAATCCAACAGAAGAATAAACATTTTCAAAAATTTTGACAGCAATATTTCTCACAATTGGACTAACAGAAAAATGTGCTCCCGCAGCATTTGCTCCCGCAATATGTCCATATTCATGAGCTAATGTGGCAAGAGGAAGATACATCGGTTTATTTGTGACTTTGTTAATAACTTCAATATTATCTCCGGCAGCAAAAATGGAAGCATCAGAAGTTTTTAATTTAGAATCCACTTTAACTCCTCCAAATTCACCGATTTTAATTCCACTTGATAAGGCTAAAAAATTATTAGGTTCAAATCCAATTGCTGAAATGACCAAATCTGTTTCTATAATTCTTCCATCAATATTAAGTGATTTCACTTTATTGCTTGTAATTAAAGGAGTTAGCTTATTTACATTCCCAATATAGTTTATATTGTTTTTTTGTATAGATTCTAAAATTAAATTCTGAATTTCAATTTCAGATCCATTCATTGGTAATGGATTTTTTTCAACTAATGTTACATTTAAACCTAGAGAATGAAAAGCTTCAGCAGTTTCTAATCCAATATATCCTGCTCCAATAATTATTACATTTCCTATCGTGCTCCCATTAAGAAAACTCAGGATATTTTTAATATCCTGTACAGTTTTTACTGTAAATAGATTATCAATATTTTGATCAAAAATCGGTAGTTTTTTAGAGCGTGCTCCCGTGCATAGGACTAATTTATCATAACTAAATTCTTTTTTATTTCCATTTTTATATGAAACATTTATCAATTTATTCTTTCTATCAATTGACTCAACAAAAGCATTAGTATGAACAGAAACTCCTTTTTCTTCTTTAAATTTTTCAGCATTATAAAAAACAATTTCATCCGGATTTTTAACTAATCCTGATAAGACATAAGGAAGTTCACACGTACCGGTTGAAATATATTCTGAGGATTCGAACATTAAAACTTCAGCTGAGGGATCAACTCTTTTTGCTTTTGCTGCTGCACTTGGACCTGCAGCATTTCCCCCGACAATAATAATTTTCTTGTTCTTCATAGCAGCTTAGTTTTATTCGATTCAAATATAATGAAAAGGATATACTTTTACTTATCTCTAAAACTAATTGTCATTGGAATACCTGAATAACCATAGTGTTTCCTAATTTGTTTTTCAACAAATCTTCTGTAATGATCAGGTATTGTATTGGCATGATTTGCAAAAAGTAAAAATATAGGATAGAACTTTCCGACTTGAGTAATAAATTTAATCTTTACTTCTCTACCCGTTGAAGTAGCAGGTGGTGGATTTTTTTCAAATTCAGGTAATAAGGTATCATTTAATTCATTTGTTGGTATATTCTTGCTTCTCTCTTGGGCAATTGATTTTCCTAATTCAATTAATTTGTAAATTCTCTGTTTAGTTAGGGCAGAGACAAACATAATCGGAATATAATCCAGGCTTCCAAGTTTATCTTTTATTCTAAGTTCAAATTCGCGCGCTGTATTAGTTTCTTTTTCAATTAGGTCCCATTTGTTTACTGCTATAATAATTCCTTTTCTTCTTCTAACAGCTTCATCAATTATTTTTTGATCCTGCTTTTCTAGTCCGAGTTCTGCATCCAACATAACAACAGCAACATCGCACTCACCTATTGCTTTGAAGGTTCTAACATTGGAATAAAATTCTATATTTTCCTTAACTTTTGTTTTTCTTCTTAATCCTGCTGTATCAACTAAAATAAATTCTTCACCATAATATTTTAGAACTGAATCAATACTATCTCTGGTTGTTCCGGGAATATTTGTTACAATACTTCTATCATAGCCTAAAAGTGCATTGGTTAAAGAAGATTTACCAACATTCGGTCTTCCCACTAAAGCAAATTTAACTCTTGTATCTTCTTCTAATTCAGATTCGGAAAAAGTAAGCGAATCGATAACTAAATCAAGCATATCTCCCAAATTTCTGCCGCTAATGGCAGCAACATCATAAACGTGATCAAAGGCTAAAGAATAGAATTCGGAAACATTTAATCCCATTTCTGTATTATCAAGTTTATTTACTAAAAGAATAACTTTCTTATTAGCTTTGCGAAGAATATCCGCCATTTCTATATCAACCGGAGTAACACCTACCCTTCCATCTACCATAAATAAAATTAAATCTGCTTCTTCAACTGCAAATTGGATTTGTTCTTTAATTGCTATTTCAAAAAGATCATCACTATCAGGAACGTATCCGCCTGTATCCATAACCTTAAATATTTTACCATTCCATTCGCATTCACCGTAAATTCTATCACGAGTAACACCACTGAAATCGTCAACAATTGCATTTTTGCTTTTTGTTAATCGATTAAAGAGAGTCGACTTTCCAACGTTCGGTCTTCCAACAATTAAAACTAGAGGTGTTTTCATATTTTTATATTTCTATATTTTATTAAAATTCAGTTTGTAAAAATAGTAATTTATTAGCAAAACAACTTCTTATGATTTATTAAGTTTTTGCATTGAATAAATAAAAAACGAAGAATCCATATTAACCGGATTCTTCGTATTAACAAATCACAATTAAAAATTCATTTAGCTTTTATGCCAGCTTGCTATCTTCCATTCACTATTTTCATCAATGTTAAAGTAGATTGAATGCCAATAGGATTTTTCATTTTCACTCTTTGTTTCTAATACCATATAAGCATTTTCTTGATTATTAGGAATAATTAACCGCATAACACCTAACCTCACATTTTTACTTTCAATAAATTTCGCTTTTTCAACCGGATCATTAAACACTTCAAAAACACTCAAGTAAGAATCACTATTGATTAAGTATGCGTCTGGTGTAAAATTAGACTTCAAATCATTAATAGGATTATCTTGAAGAATTGATAAAACTGTGTTTAGAACTTTTTCCGGGATATTCTGATCCAAAAAATTCTCTTCAGAATTTTGAGAAGATTGTGCAGAGACTGAAATTGAAAAAAGAAATATGAGCGCAATAAGACAATTTTTGAACATTACTACCTCCCTTTTATGGTGAAAAATAATTCTAACTAATAAAGAGATAGTAAACTTTTACCCATATTAACCTATTTGAGAATTCTAAAATCTGAGTTTAAGATTTAGCTGCGGATAATATTCAGTATAAAATCCGATATTTTGTTTTTCTAAACTAACTTTTGTTTCTAAGGATTTATTATAACTGTTTGCACTTAAAGCCGCATCTACAGCACTGATAATGTGATTTAAAATTACTATTGTAACGGCAGTTTTAGCAACACTATAAAAATCATTTGCTTTAGAACGCTCGCCGGAATAATACTTAAATTTATCAGTTACCTTGTAATTATCAGGATCATATGGTTGAAACGGTTGATTTCCAAAATCATCCCAGCCGGGATTGAACTGGTGATACTTCCCAATCACTTCATAATATTGCTGAGTTCCAAACGGATCAAGCTGATGTGAATAATAACCGCCAATCAACTGTTCCATTCTATTTAATATATTGTAATTCAATTCACCATTATTGAATAAATTATTTTGATAGTAATTCAGATCACTTTCGGAAATTGATGGAGCTAAATTCTGAAGATTATCTAAAGACCACTGTGCGTATCTATCGGGACTCCAATGCGTATTAGCATAATTTTCAAACATAGTTGTTTGATCATTTCCCTTATTATCATAAATAACTGCAGTAGTAATTGCTGCTGCCTCAATTGCTAAAAATAATCCGGCTTTAAGATAATTTCCCGTATAAATTTCACCGGCACCTGGAATAACAGCCGACATTAATCCGGCTAAAAAGACAGATTTCTTTTTATCACTTAATTCTAAATTATTATCATTCAATTCCACTAATTTATTAGCTTCATAACTATCTAAATTCAGAATTCCGGTTAATTCAGAATTGTTATTTTGCGAATAATAATTATTACTTAGAAAAAATAATGATAGAACAATAAAAGAAAACAATTTCATAATAATCTCTAATTTATGATTGTGAAATCAAAAGTAATACCGCCGTAGAAATTCCATTCTTTACCATAAACAATTCGTTCACCTCTAATAACTCTGTCTGTTTCATCAAATGCATAAGCAGCACTCACAAAAAAGCTGGTCGGGAAAAGATAGAAAGAATTTAATTTAACTCTAAGTTCTGCACCGACTCCTTTTTTGAACTTACTAATTTCCGGCATCTTTCCATTCCAAGCATTTCCTAAATCAGCAAACAAACCAAAAAATATTTTATCTAAATAAAGGTGTCCGGCTCTTGCATCAATATTTTTGAATAATGGGAATCTATATGAAAGGTTAAGCCACATTAATTCGTTACCGCTTATCGCATAGAAAGGATAAGCTTTCATTCCAATTAATCCACCGAGATAATAATCGAAGAAATCGGGTTGTGTTGGGCCGAATATGGTTCCACCGCGGAATCTGCCGCTTAATGTATGCCCTTTACCAAGAGACATATGTTCCCAGTAATTTAATTCTATTCTGTGGAAATTAAAGTCTTGATATACCGGAAGAAGAGCACCGTCAACTACTTCGTATTCACCATCTTTATTGTATTTATTGAATTCATAATTGTATTGAAGTTCTAATCTTCTGCCTACTGGTGAAATATCAGAATCAATATGAGGAATCAAATACTCAGTTGTGTACTTCAATTGAAAATTTCTACCAACAAAATATTTATCCTTTGTTGTTGGATAAAGGATTGAAGTTTGAGGAAGAATAAAACTTCCAATAGTAGCAACATATTGACTAAATATAAATCTTAATTCAAGTTCGTTAGCTTCATTAAATATTTTATGTTTAGCTACCAAATCAACTTCAAACAAATCATAACTTACATCGGTTTTTGCAACTTGATTTGCAGAAAGAGAATCGAAGATTATATCAGTGTCCGCTTTTCTGCTAACACTGTAAATTTCTAAACCAAGATCAGGTTTTAATCCTATATCAAAAAGGAGCGGAAGTTTATTTCTATATTCAAACTGCAGAAAAAGATCTCTTTCAAATCTAGAATTTATTGAACCGCCGGCGAATAAACTATACCTGTTCAAAACATCATTTGATGCAACATATACACCAGGTTTAAGCTTCTCTAAGAAATTATTTGTTGTATTATAATTATCAAATCTGATCATCGGGAAGAATGTCAGTTTAGAGAAGAAACCAGAATATTTTGATTCTTCATAATCCGGAGTCTTTGAATCATCAAAATTTGCTAATCTTTCTAAATTGAATTTTTGAATATCCCCGTTTGGAATTTTCTGTTCAAGCGGAGGATTTGATAACCATTCATATTTTCTAGTATCATCAACTTTTGATTGTTCATTATTAGTAACATAAAAAAGTTTGTATCCACTTGAAGTATAACCGGCATAAGCAATATTACCATCAGCTTTTACGGAAGGCATAAAAGCACCGCCAATTACATTTGTAATTCTTTTGCTCTGCTTAGAATCTAGGTTATAAGTATAGAGATTAAATATTCCAGTTTGATCTGAAGAATAAACAAATTCATTTTCATTTATGAAGTAAGGATTTCTTTCATCGTAATCGGTTGCAATAATTTTTTCAAAACCACTTCCGTCAAGATTAACTTTTGCAATATCTCTTCCATTATGTACTGAATAACCGAAGATAACATAATTATCATCTGTAGAAAATTTAGGATTATAAACCTGCTCACCATTAGCAAATACTGTTAACTGCTTGAAGTTTTTTCCGTCAATATCAACGGTTCCAAGATTTGTTGTTCCATCTTTCTGGAAAAGGAAAACAATTTTTTTACCATCATGAGAGACTGCAGGATTACTTGCTCTTAATCCAAATGTTAATCTTGTACTTTCATCTTCGCTTATATCATAAACAAAAAGATCATGAATATTTACCCAGTTTTTATTTTCTTCGGTAAGTTTAGCATATATTAGTTTATCATCATCCGCCACAACACCAATTGTCGATCTCACCCCATCAACCAGACTTTTTTCTTTCTTTGTTTCTAAATCATATTCATAAATTGAAGAAAGACCAAAATAATCAGCTCCTTTATTGGATACATAATAAATTTTAGTACCATCTTTGCTAAACTCCGGATAGAAATTTCCAAAGCCTTCTTTTACTATTTCTTCACCTTGAACTAAATTATCTTTAACCTCAGCTATTCTTTTGGTGTAATCTTCTTTTAAGAAAGCAGACCATTCATTGTAAATTTCATCTCCATCTTTTCCTAAAACATCTTCAAAAGCTGCATCAATAGTAAAGTTGCTTAGTTTACCTAATTTTTTTGTTACTTCCCTAAGTTTATCTTCGCCGTATTTTTGTGCAATGTATCTTGTAAGTGCAAATCCGGAATTATAAACAGATTCGTTTCCAAGACTAGTTTTACCAAACACACCCATTTCATTCCAAGTAAGCATATTATTATCAAGTGCGTATGATCTTAAAATCATATCACGATGAGTATCCCAATTATCATAATTAAATTCTTCTCTCATGTACTGGGCCGTTCCTTCTGCAAACCAAGCGGGCATATTGATTGTAGCGAGAGGATAAGAAACTATTACATTAGGAAATCCATATAAAATATCAGGTCTTCTTTTATCTTCATAATTAAGCCATTGAAGATAAAAAGCTGGAAGAGTTCTTGTTAATTTCATTCCGGCTTGAATTTGAACAAGATGAGTAAACTCATGAGAAATTACGTTACGCAACCAATTGTGAGTTCCTCTTAAATCAAAATCTAAAGCCGATGCCCAAATTTCAATCTTATTATCAAAGAAATATGTTGCGCCGTTTGCATAATCATCAATATCTTTAATTACATAATGAACTGTTTCAGGTTCATATTCATAGAGTGAAGTTATGGGTCCCCAAACTTCATCAGCAATTTTAGCTACAACTCTAGCTGTTCTTTCTGCCTCAGGGTGAAAATGGACATAAATCTTTTCCCCTTTTATTGTAAGCCAGTCATATTCGGGATAAAACTCGTTGAATTGTGCTGAAAGATTAATAATTAAAAAGAACAAAAAAATTGATATACGCAATAATTTCATCTGTGATTTTCTCTATTTAATAACGGCAATTTTAATGATTTTGTATGCAGATTTACCGCTTGAAGATTTAACTTCAAGATGAGCAAAGTAAACTCCGCTTTGAATATTTTGAACATTCCAAGTTATTTCGTTTTCCATTCCGCCTATTGCTTTAGATGAAAGTTCACCAACTAAATCACCGGCTAAATCAAATATTTTTATTTCTGCATTCGAATCATCAGAAACATAGAATCTTATATAAGTTTCATTATCATAAACCGGATTTGGCCAGTTGTAAGCTTTGGTATCGGGGAAAAATTCAGTAATTATATTAGAATTTTTTGCTGCAGCAAAAACAGAATTGTTTGCTGAATTTCCATATTCTTCTGAATATAATATTGTAAAATTATTAGGATAATTCAGATTGTAAATTCTGTAATTACCATTTTTATCTAATAAGAATAATCCTGGAACCGAAGAATTATCAAAAAGAATCGGATTATGACCTAACTCTTCTCCAATGCTTAAAGGAAAGTTATAAATCAATTTTCCATCTTTGGATGAAACCAAATAAACATTTCCCATTTTATCATAGAATAAAATCTCGGCAGATCCATCGTTTTGTAAATCCAAAACATTAATAAAAGGAGATAATTCATAATCAACAATGTATGGGAAATTATCAACAGAAGCGCCGTCAAGACTAACAATATTAAGTGATTTATCTGATGTAAATATTATTTGATTTTCACCTGAACTTAAAACATCTGCAATAGCAAATGATATAACTTCTTTTTTATTAACCGGCGTAAATTCGGAAATTACTTCGTCATTCTTTAATACTCTAAACGAATTATCATTGAGAAGAATAACAGTAATAATTTCTGAGTTAGAATTTGAATAAGTAGAAAAGTACTTTATATCGGAACTGAATTGATGATTACCAACAAGTGAATTCTGACTTATCAATTCATTTTGTGCTGCTATGAATAATCCATCAAGGTAAGCAGTTTGACTAACTTTTTTAGCGGCATTAAAACTATTTTGAAGTGTTAATACTTCAGCAGTATTTGGATCAAAAACAAATTGATGAACATTATTATCATCACTGGAAACAATAACTATATCCTGATTATTAACTTTTACAATTGCAGGAACTGTTGAGGAATTTGAACTAAGTTGAACAGTTTTTAATAGAACAGCATCGCCGTCTCTATAGACATTCAGTTTATTATCAAAAACACCAAATAAATATCTTTCATTATTATTGAATAAGGAAGCTGGTTTCACTTTTGAAAAGTCAGCTATATTAGCGAAAATAGTTGGAAGCATTTGTGAAAAAGGAACCACTAATAAATCGTTATCCTTTAATCCATAGATTTTCATATTGTTTACTGCAAAAACTAGATTGTGATCATAATTACCTTCAAATTGCAATTCAACATTTTCAGATGCAAATGAGACTTTGAAAGTCATAAGATTAGCAGATTCAGAAAAGTCTGTAAAACTAATTAAACTGTTGGCACCAGAATTTGTATTCGTATTAGGTTTTGAAGTCGGATCAAACTTGTTTTTATAAAGTTCTGCTCTATTACCTTGATACCAAAGATCTTGATCACTTCCTTCACCAATAATTACATCGCCAAAAATTGTTGTGAACTCTTCTCCAATATCCTGAATACCATCTGCTTCTTCAACATCAACACCGCGTCTGGCCTTATCATTATTGATACTGTTTGAAGCAAGCTTTTCATTAATTACATTTTCATCAATGTGCCAGATTAAAATTCCACTTCCTGGAAGAGCCCAATCATATTCATCTACATCAATTACTACTCCGGATACATCGCTGATATCAAAGCTTTCATAACCTGTAGTATCTTTAGGGAAATTAATTGATTTTACTTCACCATCTGAGAAATATGTTATTGTTGAACCATCTTTGTTAACATCTCTTTGTCTATTTTCAACAAGATAATACTCAGATGATGATAAAGGAATTTTATAAATTTTTGGAGCAATATCATTTGCCATACTAGCTGCAAGATCAAGAGAATTAGTTCCGTAAGAAACGACAACAGGAGTTTCCCAGCTTAAATAAATTTTTTCCCAAGCAGAAGGTTCAGGAGGAAATAATCCGCCGTAACCAAAAATTGCCTGTCCATCCATCAAACCAAATCTACCAATTGCACTCTTACCGGTTTCTGTATCAAAAAGATCTGGCAGACCTAAATGGCTGGCAATACTTGCAACTATTAGTCCGTTAATACTTAACTCAATAAGCACTGAACCGCCAATTCCTTCAAGTTCTCTTGATTCGGTTGACGGTAAAATCATTGTGTTATTAATCAATTTTCCATTTGATTGAAAACCATTAAATCCCTCACCAAAAACAGATGAGAGAGAATTTGGACTTAAATAAACAGAAGGAATATCTCTTTCGTTGCCAATACTGCCGGGGAGACTAATATCTCTACCAACACCGGCATGAAAAACTGCAAAGAGATCATAATCTGAGAAATCATAATCTTTTTGATCTGCAAGTTCCCAAACCTCTTTGGCAAAATTTGCAACATTCGTAAGATCACTGCTCTGCACTTCAGGCGAGTAATTTCTAATGGTTTTCGAAACCGTTATTATTTCGGGAAGAACTTTAAAATCAATAATCACATTTCCTTTAGAAACTCTTGAATAATAATTTTTTGCAAACTGAAGATGATTGTCAAAATAATTTTTATCAAAAGGGAGAGGATCAATTATTGAGCTTCCATAATCTTCAGTATAAATTGAACCGAATTTACCATTGCCAAAAGTGGTTGGATCGTTATCCTGTTGAAACTCCACCATAACTGCAAGAATCTTCAAAGTATCATTTGAGGAAAGCTCTAATGGGTTTTCAATTGGATAAGGATTGATTTTACCGACAAAATTTTGGGCAGTTAAACTGCCCAAAATCATAGCTTGTATTGCAACAAAAGAAATTATTTTTTTAATCATAATTAAATACCGCGTGGAAATCCTTTAGTTTTATCCGGAGTTGAACCCCAGCCGATTAATAGTGTAAATCTTAGTGTATCAGACAATGGGTGATTTTCACCACCTTGGAAGACATCGGTAGTTATATATGAGAAATCAAATCCGTATAAATCATATCTGATACCGGCACCAAGAGTAATAAATTTTCTATTTCCGTATGAAGGATCTTCATAAAAGAATCCTGCTCTTAACGCAAACATAAAATCTTTAGGATCGCCGTACCAATATTCTAATCCCATAGAAGTAACAATATCACGTAATTCTTCACTCATAGGATCATCAGCCCATGCAGTAAAAATTGAACTATACCATTTTGTTCTATCACCTGAAGATTGTGTTGTATCTATTCTATCAACTAACAGTTTAGAAAAATCTAAAGTATATGTTAAAGAATTATAATCATCCTGAAGTAATCTCAATGCAAATCCAAGTCTAAAGTTTGTTGGTATAGGATCAGCCTGAGCTTGATCTATATAATAGATTTCGGGACCAATGTTGCTTAGATTAGCACCGATGCTTAATCTATTTCCAAAATCACCGATAAAAGGAATATTTAATTCTTGAGGACGCCACATTGCAGCAAGGTCAAATGATACAGAAGTAGCAACACCGCTTCCCTGCTCTTCACCGGCACCTTTATCAGCCAAACGACTATGAATAACTCTAAAGTTAAAACCTAATCCCCAGTCACTATGAACTTTAGTAGCATAACCAAGGGTTAAAGCTGCATCAAATGAACGGAAAGTCCCTATAATTTCCGGTGAATTTTGACCTGTTCTTGCAAATTCGCCAAAATTCATATATGTGATACTTGCGGTAACACTTCCGCCAAGTTCTTCAACATATTGTCTGTAAGTGAGATATTCGTAGAATAAATCCAATTGAAATTGCGGCAGCCAATTGGCATGTGTAAAACTAATTTCAGAACCTGACAAAAATGCAATACCAGCAGGATTCCAAAAAATAGCAGCTGAGTTGTCTGCTAATCCACCGCCAGATTCACCAATTCCTCCGGCTCTTGAATCGGGAGCCAATAAAAGGAAAGGTACTGCTGCTTCACCCTGAGCATTTGTTTTAACATTATAACCTATCAATAACATAAAAATCATTAACAACAAAGACATTCTTTTCATTTATTTTTCCTCCAAATAGATTTCATTTTTCCAATTTGTACAAACTTTAATTTTACCTAATTACTGCTAATTTTCCAAGTATATTTTCAGTAAGAGAACCATCAATAGTTTTAATATTTAATTTATAAAGATAAGTACCGTTTGCAAGTTGATTACCGTCTTCATCCCTTCCATCCCAAAATACTTTAACAAACTTATCATTAATTCCATATGAATTAATCTCTTTAATCAACCTACCGGCAATTGTATATACTTTTATATTTATGTCAACGGTTTCAGTTAAATTATGCTGAAATGTAAAATAAGTAGTATTACTAAAAGGATTGGGATAATTGTAAACATCGCGGATTGCCAAGCCATCTGCACCAACAACACTAAAATATTCTTCTGAAGAAGAGAGATTATTAAATACATCCCAAGCTTTAATTTTTATTTTATAATCCCCTTCAGAATAATTGCTGAATTTATAATCAATTAAACCGGATTTACCACCGGCATCCAAATCGCCTATAAAATAATTTGTTAAATCAATAGGATCATCATTATCGTCATTTATAATTCCTTCAAGTTTATGCCCAATGCCGGTTCCGGTTGTATTTAATCCAGTTTCATCACTAAGTTTTACTAATAGATTAAAATCTTTATTAACCAGATAAGCGTTAGTATAAGAAAGATCATCAAAATAAATTTCTATTTCAGGACCGCTTCCGTCATTTGTTACTGTTGAATCAGTTCCACCAACAATAATATTTTCAGTTACTCCAATTCCGTCTGAATTATTGTTGAATAAGTAAGCAATAATTTTACCATTTTGATTTTCATAAGAAATATCTTTAGGAACGGTAAAGGAAGTTGCGAATTCCCCATTATTTATCGATACTTTTCCTCTAAAAATTAATCCGCCTTGATATTCAACATTGTAGCTAATTTCTTCCAAAAACACTTTTCGTTTAGAATCAAATACTGTTATAATTCCTTCACCGTTAAATGAAGTATTGTTTGAAGAATCAGAATTAATAACATTACCTTTAATTGTAACATTACCCAGAGCATTTATTTGAACATTAGTTGTTAAGTTCTGACCATTAACTTCCGATATTTTAACCGGATTTTTAGGAACCGCAAGAATTAATCCCGGATCACAGAAAAGATGAAATCTTTCATCATTAGCAGTAGTTGATTCGGTTTTTGTTCTTTGATATCCGTTCCCGATTCTAATTGGGAAATTTGTTGAACTAAAAAGATTAGAATAGAACTTTTCATTTAATCTAGCATTTTGATTTGAGTAAACCGGTCTAACTGCTGTAAATACTCCAATCAATCCGGCATTAGGAAGAAATAATAAATCCTCAGCACCACTTTCAACAGTAGGATCATCATATTTGCCAAAATCACAGGTTGCTGCTGTTAAGAAAGGATACACACTATTTGAAAGCTGTGGTATTGTACTTGATCTTTCAAAAATAAATTCATGTGCCCAAACATCGGGATTACCATGCCCAATATAATTCAGTAGTATAGTTCCATTATTAAATGCATTTACCAATGCTTGATTGACAGTAGGTTTACGTCTCCCTAATCCGGTTACAACAGCGGGATAATCAGCTAAATATATTTTCTGCTGATCAAAATATGAAGGGACAAAATCTCTTGATAATTCTTCAGACTGTCTGGTATGCAGACTTCCGTCATCACCTGTTGTTGTATAACCGTCGTCAGCAACTAAGGTAATTCTATTTCTCCAAATACCTTCAGTTTTAGTAGATTCATAATCAATAATTTTATCAACTACTATTTCTGCTTGCTGAACAGAGTTAACGGGTAATCTTCCTAAAGCTAAATCGGCAGATTCATCAGCATTGGAACCGTTAATTCTTCCAAAGAAATCATCAAAAGGATAAGAATCGATTTCGTGAAAAGTTTTTAATAATGTTTGGAAAGTCGGAATATAATTATTATTTCTTTCTTCAGTATTGAGATAATCATAAGTACCTCCCCCTAAAAAGAAAATATAAAATGGTTTTGTATTCCAATTATCGTATGCATATTTTAGAAAATCTCTGATTGCAGTCGGATCTTTAATCCCCGAACTGAATTCATTAAAAATTTCATCTATATAAAATACCTTTGACGATAAAGGAAAATCGGAACCGGTACTTCTGAATTCAGCTAATCTTTCAGCCGGAGCTTTAAAATCTTTATGAGTTATAATAACATGTTCGGCACCTTCTGATTCTGCTCTAACAAATGAATTATCAATTTTTTCAAAACCTGAAGGAGTTTTATAATTGCTTGTGTTTAATGCATAAAACTTCGAAACTTTATTTGCTGATTCACTTTTTTGAAATCTTAAATCTCCGCCGCTAATAAAACTTGGATTAATTAGTTTAACTGTAGTAAAATCAGTCACATCAAAAATTTGATTAGAACTAGTTGAAAAATTTGATAGTCTGTACTCAACTGTTCCATTTTGATTATTGGAGAAAAAAACTAATTCATTTTCTATTGCTTTAAGACTTCTTTGATATTCAATTTCATAAAAGTCTAAATAGCCTCTTGAAACCAAGTTTGTGGTGTTGTAAGTAAATTTGAGAACACTTCTTGAATCGGTAAAATTTCCGTTATAAATAACAGAGCCGCTTTCTAAAACACCAAGTTCGTATAAAGAAGTAACTGGACGTCTGAGAGTTTTAGTTAAAATATTATTTCCACTTTCTTCAATTATTAATTGAACTGCTGATTCACCAACATTGCCGAAAGAATAATTATACTTAACCTCAGTTCCCGAAATATGATCCATTATAGGAGTTATGTATGTATAACTAATTTTACTTGATGAATACTCGTCACTTACATAAACTAATCCGGATTTAATTACATTAATGTTATCTTCATCATTAAATTCAAAAGCTAATGTACTTGTTTGTATTTGTGGATTTGATGAATTTTCACTTTGAACTGTATTTATACGTTTACCTTGACTTCCGCCAAAAGTAAGCCAAAAGTAATTTTCTCTGGTATACCAATTTTTATTTCTAATTATTTTTGATTCACTTTCACTGTAATCCCAAAAATCAACTCCTCTTCCGTAAAAAAGTATATAATCATTTTCATTAAAGGAACCGTCATTTTCCCCTTCAACTTTTATAGCTAATTCCTGAAGATCGTTTGGTCTTTCAGCATTTTTCAACCATGGAAGAATTTTGCCGCCATTGTTGTAAATCTTGATTGTTCTTGGATCTAAACTGCTTAGATTTATTCCCATTGAAGTTAAAAGCGCAGCATCGATTTTATAAATTCCCTCTTCTGTGATTGGGAATTTGAACCAAGTTCCATTGGCTAAAACGGATGGTACGGAAGTCTGATTTGATTTTGCAAAAACATTTTTGGCAAACCATTCTTTGGCTTGTTCACTATTAATAACATTGTTAACGGCATATTCATCTAATGGTGTAACTTCTGTTAATGAAGTCTGATTTGAGAGGTTTACTTCTACAATAACTTTCTCATACAATTTTATTGTTTCCGAATCTTCATCATAATGAACTGGATTTATTCTTAAATATTGTACAGGCAGATTTCTAACAAAACCAAATTTATCAGGAAAGATTAATTCTTTATTCTCAACTCTATAGTTGTCTTCAATTATTTTATAATCATTTACAAAAAAATTATTTTCTTTTTTAGTGTAAGGAATAGGAGAAACTTTGCCTTTAAGAATTTTATAATTGGAAGCAAGTACTCTAAAAGTGTTGCCAAATTCATTTTTAACACCAATAGGAAATACTCGTGATCTAAGATCAGGTTTGCCAAAATTTTGATTTTCAATTTCAGCAAAATTAAAATCAATCAACAAATAATTTTGATTGTCAATTTTGATTGTGTCAATTGAATAAACCGGTTTGAACTCAAAAACTACGGAGTTATCCGAAGTTCTTAAAATTTTGTAATCTTGTGAAAAAATAGATGTGAAAATCACAAGAAGACTTAACACCGATAATTTGCTTTTCATTAATTCCTCAATAAATCCTAATTAACGCCGATAAAGCTATAAGAAATCATTTACAATTCAATCAAAAAAAAACAGTAGCAAATTACCCGATATTTATTTGTCTCCTTTATTTTAAGCGCAAAGTTAGATAATAAATGCAATTAATGTCAAGTCAATTAATTACTTTATTAAATTGTTGAGAATAAAATCAGTACCTTTATAAAACAAGGGATTTACAGAATTTTCATTAATAATAAATCCATCTTCGGAAATTAAAACTAGTTTTCTTTGAGACATTCCCAAAAAATTTAATGCATTATATTTTTTTGATACTTCTTTTTCTTCATCACTTAAAATAGGAAACTTAAAATTATGTTTTGAATGAAAGCTTTTATGTGAGGTTATTTTGTCAGTACTAATTCCGACAATTTGTATTCCCTTTTCTAAAAATCTTTCAAAATTATTGTTATAACTGCATAACTGTTTTGTACAAACTAGAGAATCATCCTTCGGGTAAAATACTAAAAGAATTTTCTTCCCTAAATTTTCGGAAAGTGTAAAACTTTTTCCATCTTGATCTAATAAAGTAAAATCATCAGCTTTATTCACTTTACAAACCTAATAATTCTTTTTCTTTTTTCATCGCATTAATGCAGAATTGAATATGTTCATCAAGCTCAATTCCTAATTCTTCGGCACCATGTTTAATATCTTCTCTGCTTACTGCTTTTGCAAATGCTTTGTCTTTCATTTTCTTTTTTACTGATTTAACTTCTACTTCTTCAATAGATTTATTTGGGCGGACATAAGTAACTGCAGTTATAAATCCAGCTAATTCATCGCATGCATATAAAGTTTTTTCCAAAAGAGTTTCTCTTTTAACACCGGTATAATCTGCATGAGAAAGAATTGCTTTTCTAAACTCATCAGAAAATCCTTTTTCCTTCAAAATCTCTGAACCTTTATATGGATGTTCATTTTCTGACGGAAACATTTCATAATCAAAATCGTGGAGCAGAGAAACACAACTCCAAAAATCAACATCTTCATTAAATTTCTCTGCATATGCTTTTACGCACGCTTCAACAGCGAACGCATGTTTTAATAAACTATCACTTTTAGTATATTCTTTAAGAATTGATAAACATTCATTTCTATTTCTCATTAAATCCATTTTAAAAACCTTTTTTAAGATTTGGAAAAACTTGGGCATAAATTTGCGATTACACACTCAGGGCATTTTGGTCTTCTTGCAATGCAGACTTTTCTTCCGTGCGTTGCAAGCCAATGTGATGAGTTAATCCAATAAGATTCAGGTAATAATTCTTTTAATCTAATCTCTATCTTATCCGGATTCTGCGAATCAATAAAATTCAATAAATTTGATAATCTTTTTACATGAGTATCAACTGCAATAGCAGGAATTCCGAATGCATTTCCAGCTACTACCGAAGCTGTTTTTCTTCCAACTCCGGATAACTTCACTAATTCATCAAAATCTTTTGGTACTTCTCCATTGTGATTTTCAATTAGTTCATTGCAGCAGTTTCTTATACTTTTTGCTTTCTGCTTATAAAAACCGGTAGAATAAATATCTTTTTCTAATTCTTCAGAACTTACTTTTAGATAATCTTTTGGAGATTTATATTTTTTGAATAAATCTTTAGTTACAATATTAACTCTTTCATCGGTACATTGAGCCGAAAGGATTGTTGCAATTAATAATTGAAACGGCGAGTTATAATCCAATGCAGGTTTAACATTAGGATAAGCTTTACTCAAAATATCAAATATTTTTTTTGCACGATTTTTTTCTTTTGTTTCGCTATTCATCTTTATTAAATCTTTTGTCTTTAATTTTTAACCGCTCTACCGGTTTGTTATTTATAAGATGAGAATTTATAATTTCATCTACATCATTAATGGTAACATTTCCATACCAAATTTGCTCGGGATAAACTACTAAGGCGGTTCCAAATTCACATGCATCTAAACATCCCGCTGAATTTGCCCTAAATTGATGTTTAATACCAAGCTCTTGAAATTTCTGTTTGAATAATTTTTTAACTTCAGAAGAGTTTTTATCTGCACAGCATCCTCTTGGATGCCCTGCTTCTCTTTTATTTTCACAGATAAAAATATGTTTTTCAAATCTTTTCATAATGATACTTTCATGAATTATCATAAAAACAAAAAAAGGGAAATAAATATTTCCCTTTTCCTGTAGCGCGTACGGGATTCGAACCCGTGATCTCCGCCTTGAGAGGGCGGCGTCCTAAGCCGCTAGACGAACGCGCCCTTTCAAATAATTATTTTTTGGTAATTGTAAATTCAACTCTTCTGTTTTGTTCTCTGCCGTATTCAGTAGAATTGGTTGCAATTGGTTTTGATTCACCATAACCTTTTGATGTTATTCTTGCATCAGCAACACCGTTGCTAACCAAATAATTTTTTACAGAATTTGCTCTGTCTTGAGAAAGTTTCATATTGAAATCATCTGCACCTTTGTTATCAGTATGACCTGAAACTTCAATTTCCACAGAAGGATTACTCTTCATAAAATTAACAACTTTGTTTAATTCATCATTTGATTCAGGAAGAATATCTGATTTACCAAATGCAAAGAAAACGTTTCTTAATTGAATTGTTTCACCAACTTTTACTTTTTCTTCTTCAATAACTAATTCTTCATAAGAAGCCATCCAGCTGCCGGCAATTGCGTTAATTTTAGTATCGCCCCAAGTAGCTACTTTAACTGAAAAACCATCTCTAGTAACCATATAAGGTTCTAAAGAGTATCTGATTGGAGAACCATCGGTTTTATCAATTAACTGAACACCAACAAACACTGTTGGAACACCTTTGAATGGAGGATTAAATTTAACTTCATAACTAAAAGAACGGAGTCCGCTGCCGTTATTTAAATTATAACCGCTTGTGTTAGCATCTAAATAGAAACCGCCACTTTGGTTTAATTCAATTTTTTTAGTTGTTTGAGCAAAATTAAATGAAATGAATAATCCAAGAATTAATGATAATACTATTACTTTTTTCATGAAAGCCCTCGTTGTTTGTTAGCTAGACAAAAATAATATTCTAGTTAATTATATCCAATTATTATAGGTAAAAAGAATAAAATAATTTGATAAAATTCAAATGATAGAGTAACAATCGAGTTAAATAAGATTGATAAGTAGTTAATACATAAATAAATAGATAATTGGTTTTATTTAACGGAACCTTCTTTAAAGGAGTGCGTCTTAATAACTGAGTTTCAAAAAAAATTATTTTACCGGGGGGATAAAATGAAAGCATTAGTAACATTATTAGCAGCTGGGTTTTTACTCAGTACAATTACCGCAGGTGAGCCGCCTGCCGCAAAATTAAAACTTCAGGCCGCAGAAGTTAATTTTCTAATCGGATTAAATTCCGAAAATGACGGATTAAAAACTTCCTCAGCATACAATCTCGGCGAACTCCAATCTCAAAAAGCAGTAATTCCTCTTCTAAAAATGTTAAGAAATGATGAAAAAGAATGTAATAGAATAATGGCAGCACTTGCTCTTTATAAAATAGGTGATGCAAGAGGAATGAACGCTATTAAACAAAGAATTAGATTTGATAAATGTGAGCGTGTCCGCAAAATGTGTTCAACCCTATATGCACAATATTTGCTTAACGGCAAAAGCGAAAACGTGTAAGATCTCTTGTTAGTTAGTTGGAGCTTCCTTAGAAATAAGGAAGCTTTTTTATTTTAAAACTCTTGTTGCGTTCAAAATTGCAATTATTGCTACTCCCATATCACCAAAAACTGCTTCCCACATCCCGGCTATTCCAATAGTACCAAGAATAATAAATACTCCTTTTACAGTTAACGCAAATATGATATTCTGCCAAACAATTCTTCTAGTCTTTTTAGATACTTCAATTGCTTCAAATATTTTGTTTGGTGAATCATTCATAAGAACCACATCAGCAGTTTCAATTGCGGCTTGCGAGCCAAGGGCTCCCATTGCAATCCCCACATCTGCTCTGGCTAAAACCGGCGAATCATTTATCCCGTCACCAACAAATGCTACTTTCCCCTTTTGCTTGTATTGAGCTAAAATTTTTTCCAAATGATCTACTTTTTCTTCCGGCAACAATTCGGCGTAATATTTATCAATTCCTAATTCATTAGCAATAAATGATGCTGTAGAGTGATTATCTCCGGTAAGCATATAAGTTGAGATTTTACTTTCATGAAGATTTTTTATTGCTTCTTTAGAATCATCTTTAAGTGAATCAGTAATTAATATATATCCTGCTAATTTTTTATTTACAACTATATTAGCTACAGTTGCATTGAACTCACAATCAGTATGTTCGATTTTTTCTTTATGAAGCAGTTTATCGTTTCCTACAAGAATTTCATCCTCATCAATAATCGCTTTAATACCGAAGCCCGAAATATCTTCGAATGACTTAATCCTCAATTCATCAATTGACTTATTGTATTTTATTTTTATTGCCTCAGCAATAGGGTGATTTGAATTTTTTTCAGCATAAGCAGCATACTCGAGCAATTGTTCCTCAGAAAATCCGTTAACAGTTTTTATTTGGGAAACGGAGAATTTTCCTTTTGTTAAAGTTCCGGTTTTATCAAAAACCACGGCTTTAATTTCAGTCAGCGCATCAAGATAATTTGAACCTTTTACCAAAATCCCTTTTCTAGAAGCACCTCCAACTCCCCCAAAGTAACCAAGGGGAATGCTGATTACCAAAGCACAAGGGCAAGAAATAACAAGTACTACTAATGCTCTATAAATCCATTCTTCAAAAGTTTGTGATGTAAACAATAAAGGAGGAAGAACTGCAATTAATAGAGAAGAAAAAACAACAAATGGAGTATAGTATCCGGCAAATTTTGTTATGAATTTTTCAGTGTTCGCCTTTTTATTTGCGGCATTTTCAACAAGATCTAAAATTTTTGAAATTGACGATTCATTAAAACTTCTTGTAACTCTAACTTTTATCAAATTAGTTTGATTAATCATTCCGGCCAGTACAGCTTCTTTTTCTTTTACTTTAACCGGTTTCGATTCACCGGTTAATGCTGCTGTATCAACAAATGTTTCCCCTTCTACAATTTCTCCATCAAGTGGAATTTTTTCTCCAGGTTTAACTAAAAGTAAATCCCCAATTAATACTTCTTCCGGACTTACTTTGCTGCTTGTTCCGTCTTTAATTACATTCGCAAATTCAGGTTTTATTTCCAACAAAGATTTGATTGATCTTCTTGAACGATTGACCGATATATCTTGAAAGAATTCACCTACCACATAAAAAAACATTACTGCAACAGCTTCGGGAAGTTCATTAATTGCAATAGCTCCTAATGTAGCTATCGACATCAAAAAATTTTCATCAAATACTCTTCCTTTAGTAATATTTTTTAATGCTTGTAATAAAACTTTATACCCGCTAATTAAATAAGCTGTTATAAAGATTATGTACCTGCCAATTTGATATGGTGTATTTTCTAGAAAATCAGAGAATAAAAATCCAATTGATAAGAGCATCGCAACCAGCAATATTTTAATGATTTCATTTCTACTTTCCATTAACTCTGATTTTGAAATAACATTACTTTTAATTTCCTCAATTGAAGCACCAGGTTCAATTTCATCAATTTTAGATTTAACAAGGTCAAGATTTTCAGTATCTATTGTTATTGAAGAGTTAGCAAAATTAACAGAAACAAATTTTACTTCTTCCATTTTAGAAAGGTCTGATTCAATTTTAGCAGCACAATTTGCACAGTCTATGTTTTTGAGATTGTATTTCTTCATGAATAGATATTTTTATGATTTTACTATTACTTTTAATATAAAAATAAAGAAATAATAATTGGATTTGAAGTCCATTAGAAAGAATAAAATTAAGTTTGATTTGAGCTGCCCCGCTAGGATTCGAACCCAGACAAACAGATCCAGAGTCTGCTGTGCTACCATTACACAACGGGGCAAAATTGTTATTTAAAAATAATATGTTGATACCTCTTTCTGCAAGTGGAAAACTTGATATTGTTACAACTTATTTTGAATAATCAAATATTTTTTTGTAAAGCTGTCCTCTCTAAAAATCAAATAAGATGAACTACATAAAATAAAATCATGATAATTATCATAGTACGGAAAAATGGATTTTATTATTTTTCATTTCGAAATTGGATTAATTTGTCCACTATTTTTTTGGAGGTACCGTGAAACCATTTATTTATATTTTGCTGATTTTTTCACAAAGTTTATTTTCCCAGGATTTTTGGGTTAAGACAAATTTTCCGACTGACAATTCTTCCCTATTCAGTATTTATTCGATAATAGAAAACAATACAAATGAAATATTGGTTGGGACATTTGCAAAAGGAATCTTCAAAACCACCGACAATGGAGTCGCTTGGAGTCAATCTGGTTTAAATAATATGTGGATAACTTCTTTGGCAAAAGATAATTCCGGAAATATTTATGCTGGAGCAATTGGTTCACAATTTGGCAGTGGAATATTCAAATCAATTGATGATGGAAAGACTTGGACAAAGATATTTGAGATTGAAACGGGAATCAATAAAGTTTATGTAAGTTCAGAAAATGAGATTTATATAGGATTGAATTATACTTCTGAACAATCCGGAATTCATTATTCTTCTGACGGAGGAAATAGTTGGCAGAAAATTTTTAACGAATCGGAAAACGTTTATACTATAATAAAGCTGAACACTGGAAGAGTTTTAGCTGCGTCTTACGGCAAGATTTATTACTCCGATAATAATGGAATTAATTGGCAAAGTACCAGTACAGGTTTAACTTCATCAACCCCTTCTTCATTTGCAATCAATTCAGAAAATAAAGTATATCTTGCCACTTTAGGCTATGGCATTTATGAATCTAATGATAATGGAGTAAATTGGACAAATAAAACGGGTGCCGGCTGGGAGTATTCTGATTTGGAAATTGACAATAATGAAATTATGTATGCTTCAACTAGAGGAAACTGGGTTTATAAATCAGATGATAATTGGAACAGTTCAGTTTTAATTAATTCAGGTATGGGACAGGATAAGTACGTGCTCGATCTTTATATTGATAAAAACGGTTATCTTTTTGCGGGAATGGATTATTATGGATTTTATAGAAGTAATACACCGGTTGTAGTTAGTGTTGAAAATGATAATCTTTTACCAAGTTTTTATTTATCCCAAAACTATCCGAATCCTTTCAATCCATCAACTAGTATTGAGTATTCAGTACCGAATAATGATTATGTTAATCTGAAGGTGTATGATGTATTGGGGAATGAAGTAGCATCATTAGTAAATGAAAATAAAAATGTTGGCAAATATAAAGTTACTTTTAATGGAAGTGAGTTAAGCAGCGGAATTTACTTTTATAAATTACAGATAGGAAAGTTAAATCAAGTTAGGAAAATGGCACTTTTAAAGTAGTATAATATAAAGTCTGCAATTTCATAAATGGAGTATTATCAAATAGTTTTATCTTCAGTATTTTTTATGAATTCTAAGCAAACAAAAAAAAGACTTATGGTATAATATCCAAAAATTCTTGAAGAGATTTAGTTTGATTATTGTGTTGAATGAATAATTATTTCCAGTCAGCCATAATTCCACCAGAGGTAATTACTCTTCTTTGTCTTCCCATCAAATCCATAATCACTAAATCTGGTTGTTTGTTATTATTATTCACCACATTATTAAAAATTATATAAGCACCGTCGGAAGATATTCTTGGATTTAAATCATTTGTACCATCAATTTTATTTACGGAAATATCCTTAATTTCCATTGAGGTAAGATTCATTACAAAAATATGTGAATTAAGCTGTCTTCCATCCAATGATTCATAACCTGAAATATCTCTAGTGAATAAAATATTTTTCCCGTCAATTGTAAAACTGGGTCTTTCAATTATTCCGGGAAGATTATCAACAAGAAGTTTTAATGTATCAACAGATTGATCGTAAAGGTAAATTTCAGAATCATACTGATTTATACCGACTGTCAACACTACAATTTTATCTTCAATGGGAGAATAATCAGATTCTCTAAAATTTCTATCTGCAGGAGCTTGAATTAACATTTTTCTGTTAAATCCGTTTATGTCTACTTTATACAATTTATCGTAATAAGGATAAACTAAACCTCCGCCGTCATTAGTCCAGCAAAAACCAAATCCATTATTGTGATAACCGGAAACGGGAAGATTTGTAACTTTTGTGGTAAGATCAGTTTTCAAATCTTTAATAAAAATTTCTGCGCTCCAGCCATAATTGCTGCAATAAGCAATAAATCTTTTTTCATTATTATATCTCGGCCAAAGTTCATTTCCCGAAAGTGCAATTACTTCAACCTTATCATTACCATTTTCATCTATTGAGTAAATATCGTATTGATTATCAATCATTAAGCTGAATAGTATTGGATTTAACGGAGGTACCTTCGTTTTGAAATTCCAAATCTCACTTCTTGTTTTATTCGAATAATTATCAAATGCTTCTACATACCAAAAATAGACATGGTTATATTTTAAGTCGGTTACTTCTAAAGTAGTATCTCTTAAAGAAGTTCCAACTTTTCTGCAGTCAGTAGATAAAGCATCATAAAGAAATACATCATAATAAACCGAATCATTCTGATTATTTACTCCGGATGTCCATTTCAAAATAATTTTAACTTCATTTTGGGTGGAGCCGTTTACCGGTTCAGAATTTTGAGGCATCGAAGGGGGATTTATTACCGCTTCACTTTTATGTAAGAACAACATTGCAACAGTTTCATATTCTTCCAAGACGGAAACTGAAATTTGTTCTTTTTCGTATCCAAACTTTTTACAGATTATCGTATAATTTCCAACCGGAATCGATTCTATTTTATATTTCCCTTCATAATCTGTTGTTACCGAACTGGAAGCAGGATTAGTGCTTATTGAAGCACCATAAAGAGGTTCGTTTGTTTCAGCATCAACTACTTTACCTTGTAATGATCCATAAAATATCGGTTCTATTGAAGCTTCTTTGCAGTTAATAAATATGAAAACAAAAAGAGTTATTGAAATAATTATGCCCGTTCTTTCAATTAATGAAAGATAATTTTTCAAGTTTGTCATCTAATATATCCATTTATAATTATTGTATTTATGCTTTCCCCGGTTTGATTAACAATCAAACCAATTCCATCATTTGTTTTATCGATATGATAAAGTGAGTTGCAATTTCCGATTTGATTTACTTCATAAAAAGCAGAGTTGGATTCGATTAGTTGATTAACATTATTGTTATATCCAAATTGATTGATTATAAAATCATTTTCATTTCCGCTGTTTACAATATTTTGAATATTCATTAATCCCCTTTGCTGAAAATTATAATTGTTTATCATTCCCTCATTTTGGATATCGGAATAGTTAAAAATTCCTTTTTGAATTATTACACTTTTGTTTAATTGGTTTTCTTCTGACGAGTCGAAATCTGAATAATTGATATGATTACCAATTCCATTCTGCTCAGACAAGAAATAATTTTCATTTCCCTGCTGAAAAGCTGAGCAGTAATTCATAATGCCGGATTGTAATATTTCAATATCATTACAATTCCCGATTTGTTTTATGATTCCGGAATTACTCTGCGCTGAAACTGAACTACAAGCCGCTATTATTACTAGAATTATTATTAACTTTTTCATTTAATAAGTCCATAAAAAACTCAGAGGCTTTTTGAGCCTCTGAGTACACCTTAAGGAGATCAATTTTCTTGATTTACAACAGAATTATTATTCCTTCCATCCTGTCTTATATCCGATTGATTGCTTAAACCGAATTGATTTACAAAAGAATAGTTCCCATCGTTATATTGTCTGAGATAAGAAACGTTTGAGATTCCATCTTGAAAAACAAATCCGTTATTAGCAATACCATGCTGTTTTAGAAGAGAAGAATTGAAGTCATAATTTTCGGAAACATAAGCAGTATTTTCATTATCAAATTGCTCAATAAATGATGAGTTGTTATTTCCGCTTTGTTTATTATTTGCAATATTGTTGTTTCCTTTAATTGTAACATCCGAAAAATTGTAATCTCCATTAAGCCATTCAATTGTTGAATTTTTAATACCGGTAATACCGATGATCGAATTGTTCCAATCACCAATTTGATGCTGGGCAGTATTATTTTCATTACCGTAAATTTCAAGAAAAGATTCATTATTACTGCCGGATTGAAGCAGTGTCAACTCTTGATGATTGAATCCTGGAAATTGTAAAACCGGATTTACTTCATAACCATTCTGATTTCCGATTGTTATACTGTAACTATAATTCTTATTCCCATTTTGTGAAGCATTACTAATGTTTTCTTCACCTATTTGATTAATTCTTACAATATTCATCGTACCATCTTGAATGGTGTTACCGGCATTAAGAAATCCATATTGATTAATATGGGCACGGTTATAAGCCCCGCTTTGTAATGTATTATTTATGTTGTTTTGAGCAGCTGCCGTGCCGCATATTATTAATATTATCAGTATTGCCAGTATTGTTTTCATTTTGTTTACCTAACTGTTTTACTCTTTTTTTAATGAGTAATTATTTAACAAGAATTATGGAGTTGCAAATTGCTGAACAACTACAGCAGTATTTGTTAAACCATCCTGCCATACAGTTGAAATATGATCCATACCGATTTGAGTTACTTCAGCTAAGTTTCCACCGATATGTTGTTCAACTGTTGAATAGTTACCGAAGCCGGATTGTTTTACATAAGATTCGTTTGCAATTCCCATTTGATCAACTAATGAATAATTTGCACTTCCAAGTTGAGAAACGCATGCTACGTTAAATTGATCAAACTGAATAATTTGTGATTCGTTGAAATCGCCTCTTTGTTCGTTGCATGCAAGGTTATCGTCACCTTCAATAGTAACATCAGAATAGTTTCCGTCACCTTGTTGAACAATTACTGAAGCATTTTGTGAACCGGCTATTGTAGCAGTAACAGCAACGTTTCCATTACCTTCTTGATATTGTGCCAAATTGTTATAGCTTCCTACAACATCAATTTCAGCTACGTTTCCATCACCTAATTGGAATTGTTTCCACAAAGGTATAAATTCAAAATTAGGGGGTTCAGGTGTTGCAAATGTATTTCCATCACCTAGTTCAGTGCTGGATGCATAGTTTCCTTCACCTTCTTGATAAGTTGTATTGTAGTTTTCGTTACCAATTTGACCAATAATAGCTTCGTTTAAATAACCATATTGTTCAATTAATGCGGTGTTTAAATCACCTTTTTGTAATACATCAGCAATGTTGTCATCACCATCTTGAATAACATCACTAACATTGTTCGGCTGTGCTACTAAGCTTAAGCTGAGTAATAATACAGCAAACAATATTGATAGCTTTTTCATTTTATACTCCGTTTTGTTTTTAAATTCTTTTTTTTAGCACTTCTGCATAAGGAGCTATTTCATCACATAGTATAAATCATAATTGATGAAATGACATTCTGCTAATCGGGAATTCAAAAACCCCAGCAAAATCTAAATTGATAATGAACTTAATTTTATTTAGTTTGCTGTTGGGTGGCGTTAGAGTCTGTCGAAACTTTTAGATGAATTTTATTCATTTAAAAGATGATTTCTAGCGCTGCCTTAAAATTCCCAACTGCCTTTAATAATTTTTTCATCTTTTTTCTTTTCACCCTCCTTCCGTGAAATTTAATTTATTGTTAATTGGTTATTTAGTTATAAGAGTTAGAGTGAGAAATAAAACATAAAGCCTAACCTCCCACCCCAGTAGTAGTCGTTATATTCACCTAGTTTTAATCCGTCTAGTTTGTCATCAAAATAGTAATGATTATCAATCATCAAATTGATTCCGAAACTTCTTGACACTAAATATTCTATTCCAATTCCGGATACAAAATGAGGAAGCCATTTACTTATTTTGTAATCATTGTTTTTAGTCTTATCAATTAATCTGCACTGAGTTATTCCAAAACCAATTTTTATTACAGGAGAAAATTTGCTTTGTGATAAAAATCTATAATCAAGATTTGCTTCAATATTATCTATGGTAGAGGTAAAGAATTTTCGGCTTGCAACTTGTCCTCCTAAGTAATTAAAGGTAAGTGCTAAATTTTCATCAAGAGCAGTTTTAATATTTAGATCACCGGAAGTTTTATATATACTATTCGAAATATCTCCGGAATAAAGCTGCACGCCAAAGCTAGTTCCAATGCCGAAATTATGTCGTGACATATATTCTCTATCATAAACATCAGTTGTAACAGTACTTTCTTTTTCTTGAAGATAATCTTTAATAATTTTAGAATTTATTTCAGTAGAATCGTTAAGTGACCAAAGATTTTTTAATGTCCCTTCAATTATCAAATTCTGTACTGCCTTTTCAATAGCTTCTTTAACGCACATTTCAGCAGGTTCGTTATGACTGTATCCCGTTTCTGCTTCTAGTAATTTTTTGAATTTCACAAACCTAAAAAAGCTTACATCTATCAATTGAGATAGTATAGTTTTACTGGTGTAAACCGTTAACAGTACTCTTCCGCTTTGTGTAGATATTGCACGAAGATAAACAGTTATTCTATCTTCTCTGTATTGATTTGAAGCTCCAGCTCCAAAATATTTTAATCCTGCACCACCGGTAAGTATGTTCGAATCATAAGAAATTATTCCTCCTTCAAGAATAATACCGGCATACAATAATGGAGGCAGAAGCTGTGTATTTTCTTCTCCCAAATCACTTTGATAATTTGCTCTGCTCGATCTTATAATTTTTCTTTCATTAAGAAGATTGGATAAACCTTCTCGTTCAATTACTATAAACCAATTAGATTCTTCCAATGCTTTAATTAGAATAGACGTTGCCCCTTGGGTTACCGCTGTTGACCAGCTGCCGCCGGTTTCTGTATTTTTATATTGTCCTGTTTGATCTCTAAATTTATAAACCGTTGCAACTATTTTTTCTTTTGGAAGAGGAAGCGATGTAAGCTGTTTGTTTAACCTTGTCTCTTCTCCGGTTTTTGCTAGCGAAGGTTCAATCGGCTGGAAAGCAGCACTGCAGCCGCTTAATATTGCTAAAGCTATTAATATTAGTAAATGAGGAAAATATTTTTTCATTTTCTTTTTCATTTTATTAACCAATTAGAAATAAGGAATTATAATTTCTGTTTGATTACCATTGGAGACATCAATAATTCTTACGCTTAATCCTTCTGAAACAGAAGAGATTTCCACATTGAAATTATCAAACTCGTAAACCCCTTCATTCATCATACCTTCACCAAAAGTATCATTTAATATTTTTTTTGATAATTGGCTTAATATTGATCTATTTAATGAAGTTGAAAATTCTTCTAGAATATCCCTCTGAAAAGTTGTTTTTGCATTGGGATCATTAATATCATTCTGAGCTTGTGCATGTGCTAAAAGCCATGATGCATTGAATGAATCTCCTAATGCAAATGAAGGATTGATTGGTTTATAAACCAATTGCTGTGCATTTAACTGGATGGAAATAATCATAAATAAAATTAATGCTGCTATATGCCTTTTATTAATTTTCATCTTTACCTCTTGATATTAATAAATTCCTGTTCCTTTAAGATCATCTGATTCAATTTCCTGTTGAACTTCTTTATAATATTGTAAGTGACTTGATGCAACTTGAAGAGCCAGCATAACCATTTCTTCAATCTTATCGTACCTTGGTTGAACCAATTGCTGAAATATTAAAAGATCATTTATTGTAATTGATACTTGGGTGCCAAAACCTGGACTCGTTTTTTCTTCTAATAGAATATCATAAGAAAAGCTTACTTCAGGCGGAGCCCATTGAGTAAAGAATAGTTCGTAAAATTCTTTACCGATTTTTGACTGAGTTTTATCTATAATTAAACCTTCAATTTCAAGGTTATCAATTCTTTGTTTAACGGTAAGGGAATCATTTTGATCTAACTTTTGTCCTGAAGAAAAATTAAAACCCCCCGTAAAAATCAATATTATTAATGCTAGTTTTACACTCATACTTACTATCAATTTAATTTTATTTTCCATCTAACACTTACCTCAATATGTTCATGAGTTTGTCAAATTACATACCAAGTAAAATGTTTGTTATTCAAAGCAAAATTGGACTTTAAGAATTTATCGACATTTTTTATTCGATAAAAAACTTTACCTTAAATAAAAAAAGTATACTTCCATTATGAGTTATTCACTCTATTATCAACAATTGTGGATAATTTTTTTGTCAAATTCTTTGATTGAAAATCGATCGATCTAATTCGATTGAATGGAAGAGTAAAATAATTTTACTTTTCTTACTTGTTCAGTATGATCTGATTTCTTTGTGTGAAATGAATAAAAAACTAGGTGGGCTTTTTAGAATGATTTCTAAGTTTTTATTAATGAGTTGTAAAAATTTTTTACTATCAATTACTATAAATATTATAACGTATAAATATTTTCTAAGATAAAAGAGTAAAGTTTTATTACCAATTCAATTATGCAATAAAGCGGTTATGAATTTCCTTTTAGTATATACTCAATTTCATCAACAAAGTTATCTTTGCATATGTAACCGTCTGCTCCGGCATTTTCTGCATCCGTCTTATATAAGTTTTCTTTATTGATCGAAAGAATAAATACTTTAGTCGAATTAATTCTTTCTTTTATGAATTTTAGTGCTTCAATTCCATTTTGAACCGGCATTGAATAATCAACAAGAATAAAATCAAATTCATTATTTAAGTTTTTTTCTTTGAAATCATTTAATGAAAGTGACCAGCCGATTGATTTTACTGCTTTATGCGAATTCAAATATGTTACTGCTTTATCCAAAAATATTGGATTATCATCAATGATATGAAATTTAAAGGATTCCATGCTTACTCCATTTTAAAGTTTGAGATTTCCGAAAACAAAATAAATGGAGTACAAGAGTGTAACAATCGGGTAAACCCTTATTATAATTACTCTTTTCCCTTATTGAATTGATGTTATTTGGTAAGATTGTGCGAAGTGTACTTTTAATGCGGCTTTAGATGTGATTATTTTTCAAAAAATTTAGTTTTTCTTTTATTCTTTTTCTTGCAATCGGTCGAAATTCTTTTGTAAATAAATTGTTTATTGAAGGAATTAATTTTTCACTTATATCTCCCTTCCAAATAAAAGCATCTGCTTTTACCGAATTTGCCATTTTTATATATTCTTCAGAATTGTGAAATGATACTAAAATTATTTTTGGTTTTTTCTTTACCGATTGAAGTTTATAAATCATACTTATTCCCCCCATAATAGGAATAGATATCTCAATAATTATTAAATCTGGCTGCGATTGAATAATTAACTCCATTGCTTTTTCAGCATTATCAGCAATTCCAACAATTTTATGCAAGCTGTTTTCGGCAATTAAACTGCACAACGATTTAATAAAAATCTGGTTATCATCAACAATAAATATTGTTTTTCTTTTATCCATAACCTCCTCTTCTTATTCGGAAGAAATTAATCCGGTCTTAATTGCGTATTTAACAAGTCCTTGCAAATTGAAAATCTGCAGTCTTTCCATAATTTGTGCACGGTGAGTTTCGATAGTTTTTATACTTACATGAAGTTTATCGGCAATTTCTTTAGTTGAATTTCCTTCAGCAATAAGCTGCAGTACTTCTCTTTGTCTTGCAGTAAGCAAATCAAAAACGCCTAAATCTTTCTCGGTATCAGCATCGGCATCGGAAACTCTTTTAAGATAATCGGTAACAAGTTTTTGGGAAACGGTTGGACTTAAATAGGTTTTTCCTTTCATCACAGATTTAATTGCAATTTCCAATTCGGAAGGAAGTGAATCTTTAAGTAAATAACCGGAAGCTCCGGCTTTAAGCGCTTGAACCACATATTCTTCATTAGAGTGCATAGATAATATTATAATTAACACGTCCGGATATTCTTTATTTAATCTTGCAGTCACTTCCAATCCGTTTAATTCTTTCATCTTAATATCTAAAAGAACTATATCCGGTTTTAATTCTATAATCTTATCAATTGCTTCTCTTCCATCTTCAGCTTCACCAATAACTTCAATTCCGCTGAATTCACTAATAAGCGATTTAATTCCGGCTCTTATTAAATTATGATCATCCGCAAGAAATACTTTTATTTTTGTTGAATTAAACATTTTACTACTTCCGTAAATGTGCTTTTATAAGCGTTCCCTTTCCTTCCTTAAAATTGTTAATAGTTAAATATCCCCCCATTAATTCAGCCCGTTCAATCATACCTAAAATACCCATGCTTTTCCCTTCATGTGCATTTTTAACCACATTTTCAATATCAAATCCAACACCATCATCTATAATTACAATTAAAATCTCTTCTTTTTTTTCTAAAATATCTATCCAAACATTTTTGGTATTAGCATGCCGAATAATGTTAGTAACACCTTCTTGAATAATTCTGTAGCAGGTAATTTTTAATTCGGAAGAAATACTTATTGAATGAAACTCGGAATTAAATTTTATATTCAAGTTATTTCTCTGTCCCTCTTTATCTAAAAACCAACGAATAGCGGGAATTAATCCAAGATCGTCAATTATACTTGGGCGTAGATTCATTGACATATCCCGTGAGCGGTTAATCGTATAATCTACTAATGAAATTCCCTCTTTCAGATGATTAACAATTCTTTTTGATTTTATAAATCTTAATGCAGATTGTAATTCGATTTTAATTGCAGTTAAAACTTGTCCAATTTCATCATGTATTTCTTTCGAAATATAACTTCGTTCTCTCTCCTGAACATTTAATAAATACTTTGAGAGTAATCTTAACCTCTTTTCAGTTTTCTTAATTTTTCTTAAATGAATCTCTCTTTCATTTTCAATTCTTTTTTGATTAGTAATATCTTCTACTAACGCAATACAATACTTGGGATCTTCCTCTGCACTTCTAATCAATGAAATCGTAAACTTCCACCATAATATTTCACCTTTTTTATTTCTAACCTTTACTGCTTTTTTTAGATAAATTCTTTTCTGCTCAAAAATCTCGTCAATTCTGTAATTTAAGGTTTTACTCCCCGGTGAAAGAACTATTTCTTCCAAATCGAGATTTTTAATTTCATCAATATTATACTGGCATAATTGGAGCAAAGCCTCATTCACTTCTATAAAACGTTTCTTATTATTTAGTATAGCTATTCCAATATCAGAACTTTCAAAGACCGCTCTGAATCTGCTTTCCAAGCGTTTTATTGTTTCTTCTATCTTTAAATTCTCAGTAATATCGGTAAATGATATTATTACTTTACCATATTCTTGATCATGGTTTAGGATAGTTGTAATGTAAACTTTAGTAGTAATCTTTTTTTTGGTAATTGTTCGTGCAGTAATGGTAAAATTAAATTTCTGTTTATTCGTAATTAATGATGCAATAAATATTTTAAATGAATTAAAATTTTCTACATCAAAAAGATTATTAATAATTAGATCAACATCCTCATATTTTTCAGTATGGAACAGCTTTAAGAATGCTCTATTAACAAATAGAATTTTTATCTTAGAAAGAATATTATAGATATTTTTTATTACCTCTTTTGATTTTAGCGATAATTCGTTCTCACTCTTTATCCCCAAATTGTTCAATTCATTAATAAGATTTGAAACATCAGTTATAATTATTGCTTCATGAAAGTTTTCCAATAAAAGCTGAAAGCAGCATTCGCTTATATCATCTTTTGAAAGTGCTTCCTCATTGATACTTAATGAAATCAATACTGTTTTACCAACAGTTTTTTTTCTTAATAGAATAATCTTTTTTATTCTGGTTTGATCCTTTTTAAAAAATGAAAATTCCTCAATTACCAGAGTTTCCATTTTAGATTTTATAAAGTTTACAATCTTTTGATGAGAGCCTTTACTTACTATTTCAGTTATAAAAACTGATTTTTCATGTTGAAAATCATAATCCAGCATTTCAAGAAATATGTTATCTAAAAAGTAAATTTCTAAGGAGGACGCACTAAAAATAATTTTTCCTTTAAGAAATTTAGATAATAAATCATTTTCCAAATCTTTGGGAATTTTTCTTATCGAATTCATATTTAAATCGGCATTACTCTTTATGTTGATTGCTTAGATTTTTTCATGACTGAGGTATTAGGTATGATATATCTAATATTTCTGTAATTAATAAATGAGGTTAATCAAAGAGCGATTTCAGGACATCCCCGATTGTTGCGCCGTGATTCAAAATCTATGTTGCACGCAGATGTTTAATCAACAAAAATCGAGATGGAGGAATCGCGATGAAACAAAATATCCTTTTCACATTAATTCTAATTGTAATTCTTTCGGTTGGAAACTTATTTGCCGAAAATTATTACATAGATGCAACAAACGGGAATGATGCCAATAACGGACTTTCTCCCAATGCTGCATGGAAAACACTCAATAAACTTAACAACTCTTGGTCTATCATTAAACCTGGTGATAATATTCTCTTTAAAAGAGGCGAGGTTTGGAGACCTTCAGGAATTAGTAATGCACTTATTGCCCCGCCAAATAGCGGACTTCACGGAACAGAAAATGCCAGAATTATTTTTGGCGCCTACGGTGAAGGAGCTAAACCAATAATAAGCAGAAAAAACTCATCTTCAGCTAAAGCTTTTTACGCAAGAAATATTTCTTACGTAACAATACAAGATATCGAATTCCGAGGAGACGTTTGGTTTTATGGCTCTTTAACCATGCCTAGCAGAATTCATCATATTCAATTATTAAGAATCACTTTAGACGGGAACGCTCCAAATGATGCTACCGGCGGAAGCATCGATTTTTACGCTCCAGCAGTTGAAGGTGCTGCCGAGCAATGGAATCAATCTGAAATACATAACATTGAAGTTGGTTACTCACTTATTAAAAATACTTCTCACACTGGTTTACAGATTTACGGACAAGGAAACAATTGGGTGCATCATAATGAGTTATATAACCTTGCTCAATCAGGAATTAATTTTGCCGAAGGTGATAATAATATAATTGAGTATAATATTGTTTCCGGTGCTGTTGGACCGGGAATAAAGCATAGTGTTCATTCACATACTGCAAATAACATTGTAATTAGAGGTAATCTTTTCCTCAATACCAGAAAAGGAGGAATTGCAGTTTATAATTTAACCAACTCGAAAATTTATAATAACACCATCAGAGTATTTGGAAATGAATCTGCTATTTTCGGATGGACAACTCAAACTCCGGTTCCAATCAGTAATTTAGGAACAACTGGTTTTGATAATAACTTAATACAGAATAACATTTTTTACGGCGGACCAATTTATTTATGGAAAGCAGAAAATGTGAAAATCACTTATAAAGATGGAACAACAATTACTTACCGGCAAAACGAACTTTGGGATGATAACATTTTTAGAAGTAACATTTATTATGATCCCGGTACTACTAATCAAATGTTCTTAAGAGATTTTGTTGAAGGAACAACCGTTTATTATAATTCTTCTGCTGCCGGTACTTATTCAAATACTATTTCAGTCAACGATTTTTATGTAAAGAACAGCACTTTCGATTCTTTCTGGAAAACAAAAACCAATGTTATAAACGATCTTAATTCCGATCCACTATTTGTCAACGGCAATTGGAGTTCACCGGAAAATTATGGTGATTATAACTTACGCTCAAATTCTCCCGGTATTAATGCAGGAGCAGCTTTAGGTTATTATTCGGTTGATCTTGCTGGAAATTCTGTTCCAACTTCCGGAAGTATAGACATAGGAGCATTTCAATCAAATTCTGCAGATGCAGTTCAGCCTGCTTTGCTGGGTGCTCAATTAAACGATCCTAATACTCTGTTGCTTTCCTTTTCTGAAGCAGTAAATTCATTCAATGTATCAAATACTGCAAATTACTCCATCTCGGGAGGAATAACTGTCAACTCTGCTCAACTTTCCCAAAATCAAATGCAGATTCTTCTTAAGTCCAGTTCGCATAATTACAATCAAACTTATACTGTTGTTGTTAGTAACTTGACTGATTTGGCTGGTAACGTAATCAATCAAAATGCGGACAGTTTTAATTATTCAATTTCTGCACCTTCTGATGTTATTCCTCCTAATTTAGTTGATGCACAATTAAGTAATCCAACAACTCTGAGATTGTCTTTCTCAGAAGGATTAGAAAAAATGTCGGCTGAAAATGTAAATAATTATCAAATAACAGACGGCACTACAAATACAAATCCCAACTTATTTGAAACAGGCAAAGGAAGTTACGAAAATGATACTGAAGGTTGGGTTCCATATTCAAGCAACACTATTTCTACTTCAACTTTATTTGCAAGTGAAGGAAGCAGGTCATTAAAAATTACTTTTGTTAATAGTGCCGGAGGTGCTTATTTATATTTAGCAGAAAGAACAGATTTAGTTTCTGATTTAACGGCAGGTAAACAGTACACTGTTTCTTTTAGTGCTATGGTAGATAACGGTGAGGCAGTATTTGCATTATCAGGCGGCGGAATGTCGGCTATAGATATTCCACTTACCAATAATATGACACAATATCAAATAACATTTACAGCACAATCTGCAAATATGCACTTTTTAAGATGTGCAGGCTTAGGAAGCGGTGAATCAGTATATGTAGATAAAGTTGAAATTAGAGAGACTTCATCTGCAAGAAACAGTTTAGGAATAATCTCGGCATCAATTTCAGATGATAATAAAGAAGTAATATTAACTACAACAGAGCACAATATTAATACAACTTATACAGTTTCCGTAAATAATGTAAGTGATGAATCGGGAAATGAAATAAATGCATCGGCAAATTCAGTAAGCTATATTTTAGAACAGGCTGCTGATACAACTCCTCCTGCTGTAAACAATGTTTACTTAAGTGACAGTAAAACTTTGAAAGTGAAATTTTCAGAACCAATTCAAGATAATGATGCTTTAAATGTTGCTAACTATCAAATAACAAGCAATAATACAGCTGCAGTCAATTTATTCCAAGAAGGAAAAGGAACTTTTGAAAACGGAACCGAATCATGGACAGCATACGGAAGCAATCTTATTGAATCAACTTCGGAATCTTTTGTATCCGGCAGTAAATCTTTGAAAATTACTTATGTAAATAGTGCCGGTGGTGCTTATTTATATTTATCTAATGCAAAGGATTTATCTTCTAACTTAGAAGTAGGTAAAGAATACACACTATCTTTCTGGGCAAAAGTCAATCAAGGTGATGTAAAATTTATTCTCTCCGGTGGAAGATTAAGACCAATTGCACTTGATCTTACGAATTCATTTCAAAAATACGAAATTAAATTTACCGCTCTTTCACAAAACAGACATTATATTAGATTCGCTTATTTAAGCAGAGGTGAATCAGTTTATTTGGATAATATTTCGTTAACCGGAAGTGAGACAATATCAGAAAATATTCAAATACTCAGCGCAGCGTTAAATTCATTAAAGGATGAAGTTACACTTTCAACTTCAGAGCATTCATCAACTTCTTCATATTCATTAAAGATAAGTAATATTAAAGACTTAGCCGGAAATAGTATCAGTCCGGCTGAAAGTACATTTGATTATCAATTATTCCAGAATATAAATAATGGAAAACCGTCAATTCTAAATACAGAACTTGCTGATAATTCAACCTTAATTATTGCTTTCTCAGAAATGATTTCTAACGAATTTTTAAGTAATATAAGTAATGTATTTATTTCTGATGATATTACCGTTGACAGAATGGAATTGTCACATGATTTATCTCAGCTGGTCATTTACACTAGTAAGCATGATATGAATCGTAATTATACAGTTGAATTATCTAATATATCCACTCTTGACAATGAATTCTTTGAAACTGATTCATTGATCAAATCATACTCAAGTGAAACAATCACTGATCTAAATGATAACACAATTGATATTCCGAGTAAATATGAACTATATAATAATTATCCTAATCCGTTTAACCCTAGTACAGTTATATCATTCGGATTACCTGAAAACAGTTTAGTAAATATAAAAGTGTATAATATCCTTGGTGAAGTTGTTAGTGAAATAATAAATAAAGAACTAAACGCCGGTAAACATCAAATTACTTTTGATGCATCTAACTTAAGTTCAGGAATTTACTTGTACACAATTAAAGCCGGTGAATTTGTACAGACAAAGAAAATGATTTTAACCAAGTAATCAATTTAAAATAATTCAACCCGGAAATAGTTTTGAGCATCGAACAATTTCCGGGTTAACAATAAAGCATCTTTTAGTTTTGTATTGCGCCTATATTAGGAGTGTAATTAGGGGGGATAATATTTCCTAATAAATCATAGTAATTATTGTCAAGATTTATTCCTTTTGATTTGGCAGGTGAATCTTCCTTTAATGAAAAATCACCATAATCTTCTGAAGAATTCCAGTAACTATCAACAAACTTCGGATCGCAAAATTTATCTCCATTTACATTTTTTTTGCTTAACCACTCTTCATTTAGATCATTCTTTTTAATATAAAATTCCTTCCAAACTAGTTCCGCTCTGTAAACTCCACCATGTATTTCATCATAATAAACCTTTGTACCTTCTTTATATTCTCTCACATAAATAATATTCTCACTGTAAGGATTAAAGAAAATATTATTATGAAAATTATTATCACTCCAGATTAATTTAGTTTTATAGGATTCTATAATTGTGCCGTCTTTATATATCAGTTTCACATTATGCGGAGTTGAAAGCCACCCCGATCTTCCAACAAAAATATTATTTGCAATCAAATTATTATTAAATCCGTATTTCCCTTTTCCGCAGTATGGTACTGGGTTCTGCGGATTCCATCCAAAAAAGAATGAATAATTATTCTGAGTAACAACAGTATTATTGTAAATTTTTGAATTGGTTAAGTTTACCAATTGCAAACCAATTCCATTTGTCTGTAAAACAACGTTGCACCTAATTATTGTGCTGTCTGCACTTCCTGAATGAACACTATGTTTAATACCAGCACCATAAGTTCCCGAGATCAAATTAAATTCAATTGTATTTTTATTTCCTTCTGCAAAATTAATTCCACTTCTGCCCGAGTTATAAACTTTGTTATGATGAATCCAGTTGGAACCTTGACCATATAATTGAATACCAAGATTTAATTGCTGGATAGAATTTTTTACTGTACAATATCCAATCTCAATATTATTCATAACCGCTTGATTCCATTTTTCGGCACCAATCTCAACCGATTGAGCATAAAAATCAATCCCGCTTCTAACCTCATTTTTAACAGCACTCCCCGATGAAACACAATAAAGCAGTTTTACATTTTTTATAACAGAATCAAAATTGTTCAGATAATTATGAAATTTTATTTCACCAATGAAGTGTATGTTTTTAATTATAACATAAGAAATGTTTGATGCAAATAAGGCTGTTGATGTTCTGGAGTTTTCACAGCTTATAATTGGTTTATTTCCCGGACCGTAAGCAGAAATAACAATAGGATTAATTTCAGTTCCATGTAATCCTTTTCCAGTAATATTTATAACGGCATTTAATAGATCTAATGGCCGCCATTCTTGATTTCTTCTGAATAGAATTGTATCTCCCGGATTGAAGGACTGCCACATTGTATTTAAATGTTCAATCGATCTCCAAGCTTTCCAAGGTGCTTTACCGGAATTGTCATCAGAACCGATTTTGCTATCTATATAAAAACATGAACAGTTCAGTTCCATATTTATGAGAAAAATAGAAGCAATAAAATATTTAATGACAGTTCGCATTGTAAAAAATTATTATGTTAATTCGGCAATTCTTGTTAATCCTGCTTTCACATAATCATTTTCTTTAACCAATATTTTTATAGAATCGGATTGAGGGAGAATTAAATCTACTTGTGAACCAAATCGTATTTTTCCAATTCTGCTTCCTGCTTCAATCCATTGATCCGGCTTAACAAATAGAACTATCATACGTACAAGTCTTGAGGCTATTTGTACAAGTCCGATATTTATATTCTTACCTTCAATAACCATAACTGTTCTTTCATTTTCCAAAATCGATTTTTGATGCTTGAGGGATTTGAAACTCCCTTTAATATGATTAATAATTTTTACCTTTCCCGAAATTGGAGATCGATTAACATGCACATCAATAAAGCTCATGCCAATACCAATATGGTAAGCAGAATTATTTAAGTATTTTGTATGAGTAAAATCCTCAATTTTATAAACACTGTTCTTTTTTTCAGAAAGGATTGAATTTCCTTCTTTTATTCTTTTTATGTAAAGTATTCTTCCATCAGCGGGTGAATAGATTACTTTCTCATTTGGACAGGTTATTCTATCGGGATCACGATAAAATTTCCAAAGTAATAGTGAGATTGATATTACAGCCGTTAAAAATATTTGAAACAGAACAACGGCAATAATAGGCAGTTTCCAGAAAATCAATACTGCATACATAATTACTATTATCAGCGGAATTAGGTTTATTAAAAATATTATTACAGATTTCATTGGTAATTCCCATTTATATGAAATAGGAACTACCATGATAACTGCGATTGCAATTGTTGAAATTACTAATTCAATTAAGTTCATAGTTTCTATCGTGGATCCGACTTCTGCTGTTCACTAAAGGAATTAATTATCCAGCCAAATAATTAGTTGAGCTGCCTCCGGGCAAAAGCAGTTCAAATTTCCTTTTAAAGAGGGTGCTTTTTGTGTGATTTACAGAAGCGGATCCTAATTTTATTTTATGATATGCTCGAAATAAAGAAAATTTATAATTACTGAAATTATCAGCAGGAATAATTCTATTCTCTTTTTAAAATCATACTTTACTTCGATTTTATTTTCGTTTGAATCTTTATCTTCTTCTTGAATCAAAGTTTCTTTTGGTCCATAAAGATGATCACTTTTCAAAATTGCTACCGCAGTTACGTAATCATTTGTATGCGAAATTGAAATCGATATTTCATCATTATAGTAAGGAACTCCATCCTTCCTATTTAATATTTCAATTTCCTTTAATGAAATATTTTGCGAACTGCTTAGTATTTTTTTTACAGCCTCCTTAGCGGCATACTTACCGGCAAAGCTTTCTTTAGGATTTTCTTTTAATAAACAGTACGATATTTCATTATTAGTAAAATTGGAAGAATAAAATTCATCAGTCCAATAATCATTACAATTTGGGAGATTATTTATCAACTCAATATCAATACCAATTGGGTTAGAGGTTTTAATTTCTTTATTTGATTCAGAAATTCCGGTAGTACTTTTAATAAATGGTAAATTCTCGGGATTTAAATTTACATCAATACACAGATGATTTTCTAATTCACCAAAAGTTTTAATCCCCCAGTAATTATTTATCTTAAGACCGATCCGTGAGAGTTCGGAGTACATTCTAGCAGTTAAAATTGATCCACCTAATTTTGATTGTCTGATATCTGTTTTAGAATTGATCTCATTAACGGAGCAATTTAAAAACTTAGAAACAATATTTTTAGCTTGATAACTTTCCATTTTGCTAATTCCCCAATAAGCAGTTAATACAAATGAAATCTATTTTACCATCACTATTAATAATTCTTATCAACCCCTTACCGCTGAGTTTGCTTTCCTCTCTTAAAGAAATCAAACACTTTGAACAGATTATTATTTCCTTCAAATCAGATTTGATATAAACCTCTATTCTTTCAGCCAAATCATTAAGAAATTTTTGAGAATACTTTCCGGTTACAACTCGATGATCAAATGAGAGAATTAAATTAATTTGATTCTCAGTTTTTCCAATTCCTAATATTGCCGATTGATTTTTGTTTATTAACGGTATAAAAAATGTTGAACGCTCAGAAGTCAAATCACTAATAGTGAAAGTAGAATTTGTTAAGTCCTCTTTGGTAAGTTCATCTTCCAAATATTTTTCCGAAAGATTTATTATTTCGGTTTCTACTCTTGGATAAGTTTTTTTATCTGCATTATAAATGGTTAACGACTTTAATCCTTTCTCCAAATCAATTGCAAAACCAATATTTACGTATTGATAGAAGTGAATCTTGTCCTCGGAAAAATAAGAATTCAAATACTTGTATTTTTTTAGAAGTCTAGATGACTCAAAAACAATAAGCGGGAGAACCGATTGCGGCAGTGCGGTTGAATTAGTATTTATCCAGTTGTTAAGATTTTCAATATGAATTGATTTGGCTACAACACTTGTAAGATTACTGCTTTGAACTCCCCTTAAATTATCTATTTCCCTTTTCTTTGTATTTGATATTTCTTCCGTAAAAATGTCCTTATTTTCTGTGTTTAATTTTTCTTGGTCGCTCTTGTCATAATCTTTAAATCCATTATTATCTAACAAATTTGATGAAATATCTTTTGATGTAACAAAGCTAAAATTCTGAAATTGTGTATAAGGTATTTTCTTTTCGTTAATTAGTTTTTCAGCTTTTTTTGAAAACCTAGTTTTAGATGAAGTATTTATTTTTGTTGGTTTTTCTACTTTCATACTACTTTGCTTTAAGTCATCTATGTTTTGAAATAATCTAATAATAGTTTCACCTGGCTTTATTTCGTCACCCGATTTACATAGGTATTTGATATAACCAATATTCTCCGAAGCATATTCTACATCAGCTTTTGATGTTTCATATTCGATTAAAATATCATTCTGTTTTACTTCATCACCATCATTGAAGGGGCACGATAAAATTCTTACAAATTCATCATTCACATTATCTTTGGGAAGTTTAATATCAATTGTATTATTCATGGATTAATTCACTTATCTCACTTATAACTTTCTGTTCATTTGGAATTACAAAATTCTCTAATTCAGCTGCTGAAGGAATTGGAACCATCTCCGCTGCTATTCTTTTTATATTTAATCCTACTTTAACTTTTTCAATTATTGTAGAAATTATTTCACTTCCTATTCCTCCTTCAAGTTTTCCTTCTTCAAGTGTTATTAAATTTTTTGTAATTACTGCCGATTCAATTATAGAATCTACTTCAATAGGAGAAAGCTTTGAAATAACAAATACTTCACTGAAAAGCTCATGTTCATAAAATATTTCATCGATTACTTTTTTTATAAGTGAAACTGAACCGCCGTACGTAACAATTGTTAAATCTGGTTTATGGTTAACCGGACTGATTTTAACCGTGGGATATTTCTCATTACTTTTTGTTATTTCATAATTTTCTAATTCTAATATCGAATTAAGTTTATTGTAATCGGTTTTATTTTCAATTACTATTACCGGCTGGTCATATTCATTATAAATAGTTTCATAAATTTCATAAGGATCAATCAAAGTATTTAATGCTATCACTTTTACATTATCAATTCCTATTAAGAATTTTTCCAATGACTGCGAATGAGTCGGACCATAACCTCTTCTTCCTCCCATAGGAGTTCTTATAACAACGGGACATTTAACTTGTTTGTTATACTGATGATAAAATTTTCCGGCATGATTAATTATTTGATCCATACATAGGGTTATAAAATCACCAAACATAATTTCAACAAATGGATGATATCCCATTAACGACAGTCCAATTCCGAAACCTGTTATCGCCGATTCACTAATAGGAGTTTCAATTACTTGAGTGGGATACAGCTTTGATAAATCTCGGGAAATCTTAAACGCACCACCATAAGGGTATTTTACATCTTCACCAATCATAATTACTTTTGAGTCTTTTTTCATGTAATCATTAAAGAATTTATAAATTCTATCTGATATTTTTTGATTAGTATATTCTATTTTGCCCCACTCAATATTATTCTGCTTATGATTTTTAGTTATATAATTTTCTATATCAAGAGTATTTAATGATTCAAGCTTAGAAGCAATATCTTTAATTTCATTAACGGCAGTTTGATACATTTTATTATATTCATCCGGATTTGATATTTTGTATCTATTTATTAAATCTTTTTGTTTATATAATTCAATTTCTTTAGGATCTCTGTTATCATCCCCTTTTGAATGTGCATTTAATCTATAAGTATTAATTAGTAAAAAGGCCGGTTTTCTTAAATTGCGAACAAAGGATACTGCTTCATCGGAAGCAACAATAAGATTTTCTAAATCCCAAGTATCAGTTTGGAAGGTTTCAATCGCAAAGGATTTCACTCTGTATATTATATCACCTGCTAAGTGTTCTCGCAATGGTGTAGCTTGAGCATAAAAATTATTTTCACATATGACAAGTAAAGGGAGATTATATAGTGAGATTAAATTCAAGCTTTCATATAATGTACCTGATCCGAAAGTTCCATCACCAATAAATACTGCAACAATATCATCTTTAGATTCATTTTTCTTTGCAAAGGAAATGCCTGCTGCAATTGGGACAATTCCACCCTGGATTCCATTCGATAGAAAATTTTTATTGAATAAATGCTGACTGCTTCCAATTCCGCCGCATATTCCATTTTGTTTCCCCATTAATTCAGCTATTAATCCACTAAAATCATTCTTAAATGCTAAATAATGTCCGTGACATCTATGATTAGAGACAACAAAATCATTATCCCTTAAGCAGTTGCAGACAGCAATTGCGTTGAACTCTTGTCCAACACAAGTATGAATAGTGCCGTTTAACTTCCCTTCTGAGAATAACTTTAAAAATAGTTCTTCGGTCTCTCTAATCTTTACAGCTTCTTGGAATAGAGAAGTAAGAATTTCACTTTGCAGCATGTTAGTTTTGTTTTAATATGTATGTAGAATTTTTCTTTAATAGATTGTTATAACGAATTTTCTCAAAAATATTTCTGAGAAATAAATTCTTAAAGAAGAGCTTTTCAAAAAAATCAACATAGAAAAAATGTTTAATTAAAAACCTAGAAAATGGAATCTTCTTAAACATTCTGATTGCTGTATTTTTCATGACTTCAATTTCAACTTCGTGACATAATTTCAACATCTTTCTTCTTACTTTTGCCGGAAGTTCAGGGGTTTCAAAAACCGGGTAATTTTTTTCTTCTGTAGCTTCATTTAGATAGACTTCAGGCTGAACAATAAAGAGATTATTATCTTTAACATAATCGAACATTTCCGTACCAGGATAAGGTATTGCATTATTAAAATTTACTCTTGCAATAGGATATTTTCTTGCAAATTTGATGCAGTCATATATGTCATCAACTGTTTCTTTTGGTGTACCAACTATTATAAATGCTTTTACATCAAGTCCTAATTCACAAGCTGTTTTAACTGCGAATTCAATCTGCTCAAAGGTTTCCCCTTTCTTTAAATCTTTTAATACTTTATTGTTACCTCCGTCAACTCCAAATCCTACTTCTCTAACACCAATATCCATCATGCGTTTAAGCATTTCTCTATCAACTCTATCAGCTCTAATTCCGTTAGAACACCTTATTAGTAAATCATTTAATCCTCTATTCTCAATTTCTTCGCATATTTCAAAAACTCTTTCCTTAAGCAAAGTAAAATTGTCATCATCAATTGCAAACTGCTTGTAGCCATGTTTTCTCCAGTATTCAATTTCATCAACAAAGTTATTTACACTTCTCTTTCTAAATTTTCGTCCCAATAGTTTATTTGGACAAAAAGTACAAAGTTGAACGCATCCTCTACTCGAGCTTATTGGTATTTGTTTTGAGTAATGACTGAGATCAAATTTGTAATATCTTGGAAAGCTATAACTATCCAAATTATTTTGTAATTCCCTATAACCATTAAATACAATATTACCGTTTACTCTATGAATAACTCCTTTGATATTACTGATTTCTTTTTCACCTTTACAAATTTCTACAAGAGTTTCTTCTCCTTCGTGAACTACACCTAAATCAATACTGCTGCATTCATTAAGTACTTCCTCTTTTAGAATTGTAACATGATGTCCACCAACAACTATATCTATATCTGGAAAATCTTTTTTGATTGTATCAATTAATTTGTAAGTATGTTTATAACCTAGAGTAATCATGCTTACACCTATTAAATCCGGTTTTAATGATTTGATTACCTTTGATAAGTAATTATATGAGTAACCAATCCTCATATCTACATAACCGTAATCAATTTCTTCATTAAATAAAGCTTGTGCTAAATAGCCTATTCCGGCGGGAACTCTTAATCCCCCATATCTGCTGTTTGATGGAGGACTGACAAATAATACTTTCTTGTATTTCATTTAAGTTTCCTATCGTTTTTAAAAGCCTCTCTTTTTCCACAAGTAAGGGATAATAATAAGTTCGATGAAAAATGGGAGCGGATCCTTTAACGAAAAAACTGCAAATTCTTTTTTCCCTCTTAAGGATTTTATATAATCGGTAATTTTCAGTCTTCTATGAAAAATTTCTTTAATAACAGTAACACTGTCAGTAGTTAATCTTATCCATTTCATTTGCTTTTTAGTTTTGATATCGGGTAATTTTTTACCGGTTTCATCAAGAAATAAAAGATAAGGGAGATCGGCACCGCTGGCAATTGCTAATGTATGCCAGCCCCATACTCTCGGATTAACTTCAATTAATTTGAACTGCTCTGTTTTTTCATCATACATAAATTCAACTTCACAAATTCCTTGATAATTTATTATCGATAAAAATTTAACTGCTAGTTCTTCTAGAATAGGTAACTCTACAACTTCCGCAAAGGTAGTTGCATGTCCAAAATCCATAGGATGCTGCCGTGATCTTCTGGCAGTTACCGATGCAATTACTTTACCATCCTTAAAATATGGACAGAAAGAATAGAGGTTTTTTGGTCCTCCATCAATTAATTCTTGAATTAGAATTTCTTCCGAATCAATTATTTTATTTACTTCATTGTAAACTGACTTTAGTTCATCTTGATTATTAATTCTGTATGCTTTCTTCTTTACTTTAGAATAAAAATGATCTCTAATTGAAGGTTTTAATACTATCGGATAGTTAAACTCGTAGTCTAATATTTCAGTAATACTTTTTGAGAAATATGTTTTTGGAATTGGAATATTATTTATTGCACAGGTTTTATAAGTTATTTTTTTATCATAAACTTTCTTTATAGTATCGATTGGCGGTACCGGAACTTTGATAAATCTAGAAAGAACATCTTTATTTTTCGAAATGACATAGACTATTTGATCACTGTTTGGAAATATTATCCAATCATATAGTTTTTCTTTTTTTATAAGATTAATAAGATATTGAATATATTCTTTCTCATTAAATGGTGATGGTCCTTTAAAGCATTTTGTTACATAGCGAGAATATTTAGCTATACAATACTCAGGATCGATTAAAACTATAGGAATCCCTTTTTCTCCAAGTGAGCGGATAACGCCTAACCCTTGAAAATCACCACCTGTAACAATTGCTCCGATTTTCTTTTCCATGTCAATAACTAGATTTGTTAAAAAATGTTCTAAATAGCTATGTCTAACTTTCTGATTGGTCTTGCCGGAATTCCAACAACAATAGTAAGATCTGGAACATCGCGTGAAACTACAGAACCTGCTCCAACCACTGCTCCTTTACCGACTGTAACATTTGGTAGAATTATAGAGCCTGTTCCCAGCCATGCATCTTCCTTGATTGTTATTTTTCCGTGAATCTTATTTATGTAAGGAGTAATTCTCGAATTATTCGGATAAGATGATACAACCAGTGTAACTCTTTCAGCAAATGCAACTCTATCGCCAATAGAAATCAAGTCTTTATCTTCAAGCTCATCTATAACTATTAAATCTTCACCGATATAAACATCTTTACCAATTGCCAATCCTGCTGTTTTCCAAAGTCTGCATCTAATTGAATTCATTGGAAATACTTTCGCTAGAGATTTGCATAATCGCTTTTTTATTTTCCAAAAGAATTTCATCTTAATGATGGATTGTTAATTCAATTTTTTGTGCAGATTGTCTTTCCTTTTTATTCCACCATTCCGCCATTTCACAAGGTAGACATTTCCAGCTTTGTTCAATACTAGATACATAATCAAGAAGGTTTTCAAAGAGTGAAAGATAATTTTTCTCCATTAAATAATCGGGATGAGTAATACTTAGTACCATTCCATTGTTTTTAATTATCCAATCAATCTTTTTTTTCCAAATGGAAATGTCTGTTTGTCTTAGTTCGTAAAAAAGCGTATGATCTTGAGGAATTGTATAAGGAAGTTCAATAAACTTTAAAAACTTAAATGGCCAAATTGTATAAGTTCCGCCTGGGAAAGGTTGAAAAGGATCATAATCAAAGCATGAAGCATCATATTCAATATCAAGTTCTTGAAGCCATAATAAATTTCTATGCACCATTGGTGAACGAAATCCTTTAGCATTATACTTCTTTACTGCTGCGTTGATAAATTTTGCACGGTTATGAAATGTTTTGTAATCTATAAATAGTTTACCGTCATGGTTAAAACCGTGAATACCTATTTCATCTCCATAATCTTTTATTAACTTTATAATGCCTTCATCAATTGGATATTTATAAGGAATTATATACCAGCACGATTTTATATTAAATTTTTCCGATAGTTCTAAAATTTTGGGGATAAACTTAAATCCTTCCAGTGAATCTACATCGTGTGTAATAATAACAGCACATTTCTTGTTATCGGGATATAATTTTGAAATTTGATCATTAGATAAATTGTAATTTACAGTTCTCTTAATGTGATCTATTAAGTCGGTATTTTTCCTAACGTTACTTCTATAGATTTGCTGAAATCTTTTTCGGTAAACGCTTGGCAAGCTCGGTCTGATTATTTTGTAATAAAGCTTATGTTTAATATCAAAAGCCTTTACTGTGTCATTTAATATCTGTAACGAATGGTGTTTATTATTTGGAATATTGTTCTGAACATAATCTAAATCAAGCTTTACATTTTGTTTTTTTACAGCCGGGTGATAATTGAGAATTACATGATGATAAAGTTTCTCATATTCATCAACAATAGAATCCCAATCAAATTGATGCATATCTAATTTTGAAACTCTGAATTCATATTCATTTCTTATAATTTGATTTTTATATACACTCTTAAGCTTGTCAGCTAAATCAAAGTGATTTTTATTTTCAAAATAAATAACATTGTCTTCTGCAATATTATATATACCTGGTATTTTGGATGCAATGATACATTTATTAAAGGAAAGCGATTCAAGTAAAACCATTGGACATTCTTCAGATTCGGACGGAATAACTATTGCAAATGCATTTCTATATATTTCTGCAAGTTCTTCACCGTATTTATATCCCAAAAATTCTATATTCACATTTCCATTGGCTAAATCTAAAAGATGATTGTAATACTTTTCGGCGTGTTCATGTCCTCCAACTATTTTAAGCTTCATATCATAAAAACTACATTCTATGTAAGCCTTTATTAAAGTATCAATTCCCTTTTGATAAGCTATTCTCCCTACATAAAGAAAATAAATATCATGATTTGCTTTCTTTAATTCTTTATGATTGTTATTTCTGCTTACTCCATTCGGAATTAAAATGTTTTTGATTCTTCTTCTATTAAGTTCTTTATGCTGCTCAATGGAAACTGTTGTAATGGCATCTGAATATTTTTTAAGAGTCATAATGGGAAGACGAAGTAAAATTTTTCTTTCTATAAAATTAAATCTTGTTTGTCCCCATTCAAAACCATGCAGATGAAGAGCAACAGGAATACCAAATATCTTAGGAATAAAATTAAGAATAGCATTGCCGAAAGAATGAATTGCAACAACATCAACATCTCTTTTTATAACATCAAGCAGAGAAAGAAATGTATGAGACAAAGTATCAAGTCGTCTAGACTTAATTCCCTTGATTATTATGTTAGTTATGTTATTGCGGGTTATAGTATCTTGCGTATAGTGCGATCTTGAATAAACATAGCATTGATGACCACGTTCTGCCATTCTATTTGCAATTTCTTCAACAACTTTTTCTACTCCACCATACAGTGATGGATAACCCTTATGTCCAATAAAGGCAATCTTCATTTTATTCTTTTCTTTTTATTATAGATTTATTTTTGTCAGATTATAATTATATGATATGTCTTTTTGAGAAATGCTATTGCTAATTGTATCTAGAAAATTTAAGTATCTTTCTTCAAATTTTTTTAATGAATAATTTTCTTCAAGAATTTTAAAACTCTTTTTACCCAATTCAATTCTGTATTTAGGATATCTTACCAAAATATAAAGTGAATTTGCAAATCCTCTCCAATCCGATATATCGCATAAAAATCCGTTTTCTGCATTTCGAACTAGATTAACATTGTCTCCTGCTTTAGAGGCAACTATCGGCAATAAATGATTCATCGCTTCCAATATCGAATTTGAAACTCCCTCATATAAGGAAGTACACAAGTAAATATCAGCATTTAAATAAATCTCGTTTAATTCAGAATCATCAATAATTTTTATTACATCTGTAAGTTCTCTTTTATCAATTTCATTTTCTATTTCATTTCTTAGTTCACCATAACCAACTATATAGTATTTAATTCTAATACCGGTATTACAAAGCAAATGATAATAGAGATAATTAATTGACTTAATTGCAGTTAAATAATCTTTCTGCTTTACAAATCTGCCCACACTTAGAATTACAATTTCATCTTTACTTTTATTTTTTTGAGGTAGCATAAATTCTCTCATTCTAATTCCATTTGGAATTACCAAAAGTTTTTTCTCATCAAATCCTTTTGATTTTAGCTTATCAATTGAAGAAATACAATTAACAATCGAATAATCACTTAAGTAGTTGTGGATAATTTTCAGAAGATATTCTTTTAAAAAAGGATGATAGCTATTTCTTATTCCGCCAATTACAAAATCAACTTTTGCTGCTTTACCCAGTATTGATGCGGCTAAATTAGTTGTTAGTAAATAACTAAAAATTAAATTGATTTTATATTCTTTCAATATTTTGAAAAACTTTAAAGAACGCATAAAACAATTTCCGGTTAAAGAGAATACAGGATAAAGATTTTTAATTGTTTCCTCTTCATATTGGTTTTTACTATTTCCATTCCAAACAACATAAATTACTTCGCAGCTTTTTGATAATGTTTCAGCTAAAAGAAGGCTCTGTTTTTCAGCGCCCCCTTTTAGTAAAGTTTTAGTAAGTACACAAATTTTCATATTAGTTTACTGCCGAAGTATTTATTTGATTTTTTATATCTACCGACTGTAGATATTTCCTATTTAATAATCTTTCATAAGTCTTAATTGTATTTTCAGCCATCGATTTTATTGAGAACTTTTCTTCAATCAACTGTCTATTTTTCAATCCGATTTTTTCCGCTAAAGCATGGTTCTCTAATAGAAACAGTATCTTATTTTTTATTTCGTTGGGAGTTCTCGGTTTGCAAATAAATCCATTAACTTGATCTTGAATAATTTCCGATGTACCTCCACCATCAGTTGCAATAACGGGTTTGCCTAATGCCATATATTCAATTATGGAATTCGAGATACCTTCTCCATGGATCATACTGTTTGTGCAAAGTACTCCAACATCAAATATATTTATGATCGATTCGACATCATGCTGCTTTCCGGTATAAATTATATTATTATAATTTTTTGTCATTTCTTTGAATTGAAAAAGCATTTCACCATCACCAACAACCATAAAAGAAATATCTTCCCTAATTCTGCATAAATCCATAGCCGTAATTAGAAATGTTATATAATCTTTCTTAGGCAGCACTGTACCAACCATTCCGACAACATATTTTGTTTGTATATTAAATTTTTCCCGAACTTGTTCTTTGTTCTCAATATTGTCAAGTCTGTCAAAATCAAAACCATTGTAAATACAGATTGATTTATCAATTGGGGCATTGTACGATTTTATACCGGCAATAGAATTTGAAGCAATTAAATCCGATAACTTAAATGATACTTTGGTTCTAAGAAACTGTTCGAATGATATTGATTGAGGAGCATTTACAATTTCAGCATTTAATATTTTTTTTGATAGCAATTTAACTGTAGGAAGTGAATAAATGGTTGGCATTGAACCCCAAGAATGAATTAATGCGGGATCAATCTGTTTAACTAGATTGTAAATCTTAGTAAAAATTGAAAGATCATGTTTTCTCTTTCTTCCTAAAATATGAATTTGTTTTGGATGAACCGGAAGATCATTATAAAATCTTTCATTATCAATAAGAGCTAAATCAACTTCTATAAAATGCAGTTTAGAAAAATATTTTAGTAATGAGATTAATCTTCTCTCTTTACCACCGCATGCAAGATTATCAGTTATCATTAATACTTTTAGCTTTTCGTTAAAAGAATATGAATGGAAAAAGTACATATTGAAATCCGAATCGAGTTAAGGTTTTATAAATTCTACTCTGAAATGACTATTGGTTAGAAAAGAAACTATTTTATTTCCGAAGATAATATTCCCAAGTTTTCCAAAATATTTTGGAGTATTCCATTTCAAACTAATTTTCTTAAATCCTGCCCTTTCAAATATCCTTATCCAGCGCTGTGGTGATTGATGAGTTTTCCAATCGATATTTTGAGCAATAGGATTCTTTAATCCAACCATGGGAAATAGATTCTTGTTAGAACAATCGCAAATAATAAGTCTTCCATTATTGTTCATCAAATCATAAATCTTTTTTACCAATTCAAAATACGATTTGTTGGCTGCAATACTCTGTTCCATATTTCTGCACGCATTTTCATCCAAATGATTAATAGAATTATGCAATAGAACAATATCATATTTAATATCAGTTTGGTTATAATCTTGAAATGTTTTTTTCAAAAGAAAGATATTATTGAGTTTCAGTTTTTGTTTAACTGCTTCAAATGTATTATTCATTCCTTTGCTTGATCCATTTAGTTCCGGTTCTAGACATGTTACTAAGTCAGCTCCTTTAACTGCTGCATATAAAGCATAAATTCCGGTGCCGCTTCCAATATCCAATACTTTCTTGTTCTTAAAAGTTATGTCCCCAAATAATCTGCAAAGCTTATTTTTTAGATGACTTTTCTTAGAGTATAATTTGTTTTCAATTATTACGTTATAATATTTTGACAGCGGCATAATTAATCCCATTAGTGATTTTTATTTAATATTAAGTTTCCGGGTAATTTTAAATTCGGTAAATTCAAAAGATCAACAAGATGATAATACTCAGCACAATTTTTTGATTTATGAAAATGAAAATCTTTATCCCAATATCCTTCAGCTTTTTCTATAGGCATATCCGGATAATTATAAGACATTTCCACAATCTTTGGATTTTTCTTCTCATCATAAATAAAATCATAAGCCATAGTTTGGAACTGATATTTTTTAGAAATTCTGTATGCAATCTCTATCATTCTTGTATCAACTTTTTCATAATTAAAATCAGTTTTCCCGCTTCCAGAAGCACGAAAATCACCATCTCTAATAAATCGTCTTACACCAAATATTCTATCACCAATTGTTGTAATCCTAGTGTCATATGTATTATTCGGTAAAAATTTTTGAAGCAAAATGTAATTTTTTTGTTTTGTCCAATAGAGTTTAGTCTCTTCATCATTTATAAATCTTCTTACCCTAAGGGCGGTTTCTTTAATAATTTTTTTTACTGATAAATCCTTTATAACTGTCGATTCCTTGAAATACATTCTTTCAGAATATATACCTGATCCAAATATTTTTTTAATTATTCTTTTATAATCGTTTTTGTTTTTAAGAAGTATGACATTTTGAGAACGGGAACCGCCTTTCAGCTTAAACACAACCGGGTAAAGTAATTTACTGCTATAATCGATTGCATTTTTTTTATCATAAAATATCCATGAATCAACTAACACATTATCTTCATTTCTCAAAAGAAAAGTTTCCCTTATTTTATCGTCATAAGACCAGCATGTATTTGAATCCGGGAAAGTTTTTACATTGTAATATTTTTCAATAACGGGAATTATATCATTTGCGATTTGTTTTTGATCATCATATAAACTATAACGGAAAATGAAGTAATCAATTTCCTTTATTTGATTCCAAAAGTTTACTTCATTAATATCCATTAACATAAAATCAATCTTATTGTAATCAAGTATTGATAAATATTTATCAATCTTGTCATTGGTTTTACCGTTTAAGTCCCTATGGATACCGACTTTCATAAAGTGATTCTATTGAATATTTAGTTAGAAGGATTTATTTATATTGAATGGAGTTTTTCGGATGTTCAGATTTATTATCAACGATACATGTTATAAACTCACTCAGTTTAGTGCCGTTTATTTTATAGTCAAAAATATTCTTTGCAATTTCTCTCCCTTTACTACCGGCTAATAATGCATCTTCATAATTTTCTATAATCCAAATGATTTTCTGCGCAAACATTTCAATATTGTCAGGTTCAGCTAAAAATCCGTTCCATTCTTCCTTTATGTAATTTGAAATAACTCCGGTATCAGTTGTTAGAACAGGTTTACCGGTCAATAAATATTCACCTAATTTTGTCGGGAAACAGTATTCGGATTCAATACTTTTTGGTTTTGCAAGAGTTAATAAATCAGCACTTGAAAGTAGTTCTACATATTCTTCTCTCGGTAAATAACCGGTTAATTTTATAACTGAGTTTAATTCAAGTTCATCAATCAATTTAAGAATTTTATTTCTGTCACTTTCATTTTGAGTATCACCAACAATTAATAACTTTACTTTATAACCTTTGTTATCAACTAGTTTAATACTTCTTATTAGGTTTAAGACACCATCTTTTTTTTGGCATAACGTTCCTGCATAAACAATTGTAAAAGGATTACTTTTCGGCACATTATTGTTAATATGAAATTCATTTGAGTCGGCTAAGATAGGAATGATAATCGTTTTAGTTTTATTTGATATTTTTGTTTTAAAGTAATCATAAAGATTATCCGAAATTATGATCAGTCCGTCAAATAATTTGTATATATTATTCACATACCAATCGGAATATAGTTTTCCGATTTTACCGAAACTCTTGTAAATAAATGGTAATTCACCTTTTTGATGTAAATAAACAATACCTGTTAATTTTGTGATAATCTTATAGAAAAGTGTTTGAATTAATCCGCCGCTTACAAATAAAATTGCATCAATTTTTTTGGAATTTCTTATAAAGTAAAATCCGCTCTTAGTAAATCCTTGCAGATCATGAAATCTTCTAATAATAAAATGCTTGGAACGCAGCGTAGTATTACAAGTGTAGAAATAATCTATTCCGTCAAAACTACCATTTATATTAGTGTTCAGCGGTTTGTAACCGTATAATTCAGTTGGTCTGTGGATTAAAATTTTTACATTATTTCCAGCCTCTTGAAGTCCCTTAGCAAAATACTTAACTCTATTTGAACACGCTTTCCCAACCGGAAAGGAATCGTTGTAAATTATTATAATATTCACTTTGCCGCCATTGCGATAGTATTTCTAAAATTTTCACAGACAATTTTTGAATCATGTTTAAGTAATGCAATTGATCTTCCTCTTTCACCAAGTGATTTTCTTAGTTCTTCATTTAAGTATAGATCAATTATAGCTCTTTTCAATTCACTCTTATCTTTTTTATTTACAATCAAAGCCCAATCATTAACTCTGGCATAAGAAACCATTGCAGTATCTTCAGGAGCATATACTAAAATCGGCACACCTGTAATCATAAATTCAGTTACTTTTGTAGGCATTGAATATTTAATATAACGCTGAGCTTTTTCATCAAAATCAATTGGAAGTAATAATACATCAGCCCTTGATAATACTTGCGGTAATTGATCGTAACTAATGAAATTATGTAACTGAGTGTACTTTAAAGAAATTAATCTTGGCGGTACATTAAAGCTGTTAATATTAAGTTGAATTTTTAATCTTATATCTAAACCTTCATTCACTAATTCTTCTACTGCTTCGGCTATATCTATTAATGATTCTTCTGTCCCAATTCCAATTCTTCCCGCATACATTAAAGTAAAAGGAGTATTTTCCTTCCAGTTTGTTTTTGAATACTTAAGCCACGAATCTGAATCAACAGGATTATGACAAGGGAGAAAGTCCAATCCAAATTTCTGTTGATAGATTTTACTCATTCCTTCACTAATACTTAACCGTGATTTGGAATTCTTAAGAAGTTTCAAATATTCTTTCTTTAGAACTGATCTCCAATAAGGTTTTAGTATTCCCCCAATTATCATTGTATTATAGTGATTATCCATAATATGAAGTACATAAGGAATTTTTAATTCATCATTAATTTGATTTATAAATTTTACTAACTGTAGATTGGATGCCTGTGCATAAATAATGTCCGGATTGAATTTCATAAGCCATTCCGTAAATTCAATAGATAATTTTAATCTATACACATAGTGATGCAGACCAATAAAATTAATAATCTTCTCAACCAGATTGTGGATAGATTTATACAATTGAGATTCCTTAGAATTGACGGAGTTATATTTTTTTAGTGATTTATCATCTAGAATTATTTCCCCAGACTTTCTTCTTTTCTGAAATAACCTAAAAATGAAAGGTCTAATATCTTCTTTATTCCCAAGCTGATAATAAATTTGACATATATCTGCTTCACTGATTGACATCATGTAAGTTGCAGCAGCTAATTTATTGACAGGCCAGCCTTTGAATAGATTAGACATTGTAATTCCGCCGCCGCTTTTAGTGTGAAAAGTATTTCCAACTACTAAAACTTTCGGATAATATTTTTTATCTTGTTTCATTCTGTTTAGGAAATGGTTTTTAATTTACCAACCCGATTTTTTCCAGAGATACTATTTATAGATGTAAATGAAAGGATATATCCTTTAGCGTTTTCTATACATTTATTTCTATATAAAATTAGAGCGGCAGCAAAATTGAAAATCATAATATTTCTGGAACTATAGAAGTTTTCATTCAGCAAGGTAAACACAAGGTAAAATAGAATTAATAAAAACATTTGAAACGAATAGGAATCCCGTCTGTTTTTATAGCTTATATAAATTATTAATGAAATTAGAAATGTATGAATTACAAATCCAGTTATTCCTTGAGTTGCCAATAGTTGAAAAATGAAACTATGGGGAGGTATATTATTCATTGATTCATCAAAGTAGAATTTTGTATTTATCATAGAACCGTTTAATGGGTGCTGAATAAAAAACTCCCAAGCCATTTCATATTGTTCAAATCTGGAATCAGCATTCGGATCATCTGTAGTAAAAGAGGATGTTACTCTTCCCCAGAAATTATCTGCAATAAATGGAATTTGAGTAAGTGGAACAATAATCAAAATCAAAAGAATAGATACTTGTAAAGCAATTCGAAATTTATTTTTTATTCTGTTTAAGTTAATTAGCGAAAATAAAGTTATAATAAAAACACCAAGATAGGCAGACTTATGATTAGCAAATATTAATCCTAGTAGAGAAATAATTAAGAAGAAGAAGTTGTTTTTATGTTGAGAGAATAATGAAAAGTTAGTTATTAGCATAAATGCAAATAGTATTGTTGAAGCACCCGATGCAATTCTTACTTCTCCGGTGCTGGTATGATCAATTATCCCATTGAAATAATTGTATATGTATAAAAGGAGTAACACCGTTCCGGATAGATTGATTATCAAAATTGGTGTTGAGTTTTTTTTGAAATTTGGAAATAAAAAATAATAGAAGAAAGGAATAACCAAAAAATATGATTTCCTAAAAACAGCATATGCAATTTCTTTGAACGATACACCCTGTGCAAATAATACCGGCGCTACAATAATTAATTGATAAAGAAATAATCCAATTACTGCTGTTATAAATAATCTATTATGGAAATTATCTTTAACCGGATTGAAAATTATTAAAATAATTGTTAGAAATATTGATGCAATTACTCCTATTTCAAACAGAGTGAATTTAAAAATAAGAATAGATTGTAATTCTGATTCAATAAATAATTCCAATAATTGCACTGTTATTATATACAAAAATATTACTGAAGTAATAATTTTGATTTTCATTAGTTTGACTCACAATTAAATGTTTTCTTTTCATTTCTTGACTTATAAATTGCTTCCTTAATACTGCTGCAGACATATAATAAGTTCTCTTCACTCAAATTAGAATATAGCGGAAGTGTAATTTCTGTTGAAGCAAAATACTCTGTAACCGGAAGATCATAATACTGATGATTATAAATTCTGAATTGGTGAACTGCAGGATAATGAATACTGGTTTGAATTCCTTTCTTTGATAGATAACATCGAATGCTTCCTCTTTCTATATAGTTTGAGTCTTTTAACACAACAGGAAAAATGTAATTTGAGCTGAACTGCATTTGATCCTTAAAAGGAATTACCAATTCATCTATCTCGCTTAACTGCTCAATATATAATTTCCTCAATTCCATTCTTCTTTGAATATCCTTTTTCAATTTTTGCAATTGAGCAATTCCCAAAGAAGCACGCATATCATCCAGTCTGTAATTAAATCCTAATTCCACAACATCATATCCCGTGCTGTGTCCTTTTGACCGTTCATATGAAAGAGAAGTCATACCATGAGATCTTAACAACCTTGCTTTGTTATTATAGTAATTATTATTAGTAACAATCATTCCCCCTTCACCGGTACTAATATTTTTGTTTGAAAAGAAACTATAGCAGGCAATATCACTTTCCGTTCCTATTGTTCTTCCTTTATATTTTGAAAGAGGAGCATGGCAGGCATCTTCAATAAGTTTTAAATTATTCTTTTTACATATATCTATTATTTCATCCATACTGCAAGGGAATCCTCCATAATGCATAACAAGTATTGCTTTAGTTTTAGGTGTAATTAATTCCTTTATTTTTTCCGGATTAATAGTAGGGTTTTCAATACTAGTAATATCGCAGAAAATTGGATTAGCATTAACAAACTTAATTGAGTTTGCAGTTGCAACAAAAGTTAAAGAAGGACAAATTATTTCATCACCTGAATTTATTCCAATTGTACTTAATGCAATGTGTAGGGCTCCGGTGCAGCTTGATATAGCTACAGCATGCTTAACACCCAGCATTTCCGCAAAAAGATTTTCAAACTTCTCATTCTGTGGACCTATAGAAATCCATTTAGAACGAATTGTGTTTAGAATTTCTTTTTCTTCATGTTCGTCATAATTAAGATCAAACAAAGGGACTTTAATTTGGGTTTTCATATGTTTGTATATTTTTTAGAGTATGGATCTTCAATCTGCTTCTTATCAAGAATATTATAGATCTCATTCAATCCATAAGGAAGAGTTTTGGTAATTTGAAAATCTAGCAGATTCTTAATTTTTGAAAAATCTACTTTATAATTTCTTGGATCTTCTTCTTTGTGTATATAATTAACATTCGTTTCCGGAATAATTTTAAGTATCTCTTCTGCAATCATTTTTTTCTGATAGTTTTGATTACTATCACCAACTCCAAATACTTCATGAGATACTTTATTCGGATTGCTTTCTAATATTAGGTGAATTGCTCTTACAATATCAGCAACATGACAATAAGGACGCCAAAACTCCTCACCGTATATTGTCAATCTTCTCTTCAAGAATGCATCTCTTATAAATTCATTAACTGTAAGATCAAATCTAATTCTTGGTGATGCACCGAATATGGTTGCAAATCTTAATGCAGTTGGATAAAAATCTTTTCTTGTTTCAGATTTTAGCAGATACTTCTCAAATTTAACTTTCAACTTTGCATAAAGAGATACAGGTCTGAGCTCAGAATTTTCATTAAGAAATTCTTCATTATCCATTTTACCGTAGTTGCTGCAAGTGGATGCAAAAACAAAGTGAGAAATATTTCTTGCGTTTTTGCAGGCATCAAACAGATATCTAGTTGCAATCCAATTTACTTCAAACGCTTCTTCGGGCATTTTAGAACAGGCCGGATCACCAACAATTGCAGCTAAATGCACAACATCTGTAACTTCATTTACAATTCTATCAATCAGCTTAAAATCTCTTATATCTCCTTTCTGAAAAACAAAATATGGATTATTATATAATTGAGAAATTGATTCATCTCCGTACTTTAATGAATCCAAACCAATTATGTGATAATTATAGCTCAGTAAATGTCTTACAAGTTTGGAACCGACATAACCGGCAGCACCAGTAACTAAAATTTTCCGTGTCATTATTGTACTTCCGCTAATTGTGAAAAATAATCATGTTGTGCTTTTTCATAATCTTCCGGCTTTCCTATATCCAGCCAGTATTCTTTCAATTCATATTTTGAGATCGGAATCTGTTTTGCAAGAAGATCCCTAATCAAGTAATCCATCCCATAGTAAGTTTTATTAGGAATTAAGTGAAGAATTTCCGGCCGCATTATATAAATACCGGCTAGAGCATAAGTTATAATATCGGGCTTTTCAGTTATGTTGGTTACATAATCACCCGTGAAATAGATATTTCCAAAATCATAAGGAGTAATTATTTTCTTAATTGCTATTGTAAGAAGTGTCTGTTTTTTTACTGCATATTCATAAAACTTCTTAAAATTCATTAACGTAAGAATGTCACCATTCATAACTAAAAAGGGTTCATCAAATTCATCTGATAGTAATTTTAGTGGACCTGCAGTACCGAGCGGTTTTTCTTCTTTGCTTATGAAAAGTTGAATTCCATATTTATTTCCGTTTCCAAAAAAATTTTCTATGTATTCAGATTTATAATTAGTAGCAAGATATACTTCATCAAATCCATACGATTTTAGTCTTTCAATCTGTACTTCCAAAACAGCTTTTTTACCGACAGGCAATAGAGGTTTAGGTATAACTTCCGTAAATGGTTTTAGTCTGCTCCCCAATCCACCCGCTAAAATTACTGCTTTCATTTTTAACCTCGTGATCTAATGTTTATAATAATTTATTTTTATACTGTTATTGATTTCTCTTTTAATATTTGACTGTAAAGCTGAAGGAGCTGCTCAACAACTTTATGCGGTGAGTATTTTTCCAAAGCAATCTGAAATGCATTTACAATAATTTTATTAACTTTTTTCTTATTAGTTAATAACTCTTCTACAGCATTTGTAAGTTTTTCTATATTTCCGCATTCAACTAGAATGCCGCTAACATTATTTTCTATCATTTCCGGTAGTCCATCTACATTATAAGAAATAACAGGTGTACCAATTGTCATACTTTCTGCAACTGCTCTTGGACCGGTATCTACATAAGTAGGCAGTAGTAATATTTTTGATTTTTTTATTTCCATTAATACATCGGAATGTTCTTCAACATAACCGACGAATTCAATATTGTTTTCAAGTTCTTCTGATTTAATCAGTTCTTTGATATGCTTTAAGTATTCTTCGTTTCCGGTAAAACCAATTATCTTACTTTTGATGTTTAATTTTGACTTCAATCTTTTGGTAACTTCAATAAAATCTTCTATTCCTTTTCTTTTTACTATCTCTGCAGCATAAATAATATCGCTTGTTTTTGTTATATCCAGATTAAACATATCAAAGGCATATTCTGGATTTGGATGATATATATTGTAAAACTTTGCCCTGGGATTGTGGTTTTTTATGAACTGCTCCATCTCACCGGGAAATGTTATAAAGTGTTTTTGATGTGAGATGATTTTATTTTCATTCTCAAGCCAGTATTTGTATTTAGAGCTTTCTTGATATTTAGTCACAAAGTTCATTAAGCCCTGCATCCAAACAACTGTTGGAATATCAAAATTATTTCCTAATACCTGCAGATTACCTTCAGTACCATGAATATTAATTACATCGGGATTAATCTCTTCAATTATTTTAAGTACTTTCTTTTTCCAAAAGATATTTACAGAATGAATTTTCCTTTTTGAAATGCTTCCGAACTTTAGTGTCGGAATTACAAATGGTCTTTCTTTTATTAAGTGATAATGTATTCCATCTTCAATTATATAATAATCTTTTTCAAGATCACTGCTTAGTGTTAAGATATGAAGTTCAACATCTTTTATTTTGGATATTTCTTGAACCAAGTAATAAAGCCATGGAATTGGATGTTTACTTTTATTATCAATTTTAATTTTCAATTGATGCTGAAGATACTTCAATGAATAATTACAAAGCCATAGTACTTTCATTTTAACCAGATACCTTTTGCTTTATTAGTTATTATTTTTTTGTACTGAATAGGCCAGATTATAAAAGCAATAAAATTAGCTATACATGTGGCCATAATTACTCCGGTTGATCCGTAATTCATATATTTAGCGAGAAAGATTGAAAGAGGAATGTTTATAACTGCTTCACATACGCCAACTATTAACTGGAGAGTTATTACTCCAACACCATTGATAAAATTTACATAAGGAATTGTAAACATCATCAATATGGCATTTAATCCCATAAATAATGAAAGTGAAAAAGGGATATTGACAATTGATCCAATCCATAATTTATAGACATAATCTGCTAGAATTACCATAATGATTACTATAACTGAAAGTGCAGCTGCCATCTTCCTTAAATTCTTGATTGACGATTTAATCCAATTAAAATCTTTTTTCTGATATGCATCTGTAAAACTTGACCAATACGGGGTTGTGACAATTGTAAATAACATCATAACTGCTGAAAAATATTTAAAAGATATTGTATAGGGTGTAACTTCTGTTGGACTTAATACTTGTGCAATAATGATGTTATCGGATGAATATAATACCAATGCTGATATTTGGATTATAAAAAACTTTATCCCCAACGAGGTTAAATCTTTGGTATAATTAAAATTCACAAAACTGAAAGAAGGTTTGTATCTCTTATAATTGTTATTGAAGAAATAGAATGTAAAAAATAGATAAACTACTATCGGAACAATTCCAAATACCAATCCAACGTAAATTAATGAGCCGTCTGAAATCAGACTTAATATTATAATTCCTATTAAGGTAAAAAGACTGGCAGTAAATTTAATAAAATCAAAATATGCCGGTCTCTGGTCTGCAATCGGAATTGTTCTAACAATTTGAAGTACAAATCCAATTGAGAACGAAGTAAATACAATAAACACCAAAGGATTGATAATATTATCGAAACTCTCAGGTGCATTAAATATAAATCTCCAATTTATATATGGGAACAGCAATAAAAAAATAGTATAAATAATTAATACAATTGAGATTACAAGAACATAAGTAAGAGAGACATATATTCTTCCTAAAGCATGATTATCATTTGAAATAGCTTCAGCAAGTTTATTTCTTAATCCATGTGATAATCCAATATCAAAAAAACTAAATAAAACTATTACAGAACCAATAGTTGCCCAAATACCGTAAGCGGTTGGTTGAAGATAATTTAGTGTAATAGGCACCTGTATAAAACCGATCAGCATTGCAAAGCCGCGCCATAAAATTGAACCGGCAATATGCTTTTTAATTCTAACTGATCTGGCATTTCCTTTATTGAAATAATTATAAAGTATAATGCTGCTTTTTTTTAATGAAGTTAATACTTCTTCCATCAAACAGTCGCTTTTGCTTTTAAACTGCTCTCTATTGTTTCGTTTTGATTGTAGTAATACTTTTTAAACCAGTTGATAAACTTTGGAAGTCCAATTTCTATAGGAGTTTGAGGATTATAACCTATAAAGGATTTAAGTTTTTCTATATCGGCATAAGTTTCATAAACATCACCGCTCTGCATAGGTAAAAAATTAATCCTAGCTTTTTTCTTTAATTCATGTTCAATAATATTGATAAAATATTTGAGCTCAACCGAAGTATTATTCCCGATATTAAATATTTCATACATAGGTCTGTCAAAATGATTTCCAGTGAATATTATTTTTTTTATGATCCCTTCAATTCCTTTTACAATATCACCAACGTAAGTAAAATCTCTTTTCATAATTCCGTTGTTAAAAAGAGATATAGGTTTATCGTCAAGAATATTTTTTGTAAAAACAAAATAAGCCATATCCGGTCTTCCCCATTCGCCATAAACAGTGAAGAATCTCAAGCCAATTAAATTTATATGCGATTGAGAATGATAAGTGTAAGCAATTAACTCATTGGTTTTCTTTGATGCGGCATAAATTGAAATCGGATTATCAACAGAATCGGTTTCACTGAAAGGAATTTTCTTATTATTTCCATAAACCGAACTTGAGGAAGCATAAAGTACATTTCTGATTTCATGACTTTTAACTTCCTCCAGTATGTTCAAGAATCCTGTTATGTTATTATCAATATATGAGAAGGGATTCTGAATGGAATACCTTACTCCGGCTTGTGCTGCCAGATTAATAACCAAATCAAAATTATACTTGTTAAATAATGTCTTTAATTCACTTCTATTTTTTATATCAATTTTATGAAACTTGAAATTACGAAATGAATGCAGAAGTGATAACCTGTCAACTTTCAATTGTATATCATAATAATTATTTAGATTATCTATTCCAACTATATCAAAGTATTTGCTGCCGGATAATTTCTTTGAAAGATGGAATCCGATAAAACCGGCACAACCGGTAACAAGTATTTTATACTTTTTCATTTTTTGATTTGAATAAAATTGAAGATGTTTTATGCTTCTGCGGTAGTAATTGGTTTATTCTGCTTTAATCCGTTTCCGTTAGAAGGTATTGAATTTTCATCTGTATAATTGCATGAATAGCTTCCGGCATATCCATACTTATATTTGAACGGGGAATTGTCAATATCGCAAGCATTAATGACAATACCATGAATTTTGATACCGGTCTGTTTCAATTCGTGAACACCCCACTTAAAGCTGTCTTTCATTGTATAATCATCTCTAACAATTAAGATTGCATCTTTAACATACTTGGCTATAATTAAAGGATCAACAACACGATTAACCGGAGGTGTATCAATTAGAATATAATCATACTGCAATGTTTCAATATTTTTGATAATCTTAGCAAATATTTCACTTTCCAATATTTCGCTGGAATTATCAAGTATTCCACCAGGTGGAATTAAATGTAAATCATATTTTGCAGCTCCATTATTTTTAGAAGGTTTTATTAAGCTGTAAATCATTGGATTTATCTTTTGTTCTTTTGCAGCAGTTATTATTCCGGGAGAATTTTTACTTACATTAAACATATTAGTAAGTCTTCCTCTTTTCAAATCACAGTCAATCATAAGTACTTTTTTATCTGATTGAACAAGTAAGAGTGCTAGGTTAGCAACAACCGTAGTTTTACCCGAATTTTCTTCACAGCTTGTAAACATTAGTGTTTTGACTTTATTTTTTGAGTTGTAAATTTTAGTTCTTAGTATTCTGTATGTTTCTTTATAACCTTCGGCTGTATTCATCATTACAACAAATCTGTCTTCTATTTTCTTGGAATTATAAATTCTCTTTTTTAATTCCTTGCTATAATTAGGAATTATTGAGAAGATAGGAATTAGGTACTCATTCTCTAAATCATCTAAATGAAGTTTCTTTTTATTGTTTAGTTCAACGGCAACTATTAGAAAAATACCGCAGACAAATCCGGCAAATATTCCAATTGATAAATTAAATTGTTTATTAGGAAAGACTGCAATCAGAGGAATTTGTGCCGGTTCAACGACTGCAATATCCTGAAGTTTTGATAGTTCTGCTAATTTCAGCTCTTCTCTTTTATCTATAAGAAGAGTATATACTTTTTCATAAACACTTTTCTCTCTTAATAATTCAGCGTATTTGTTTTCCTTTGCCGGTAAAGAAGAAAGCTGAGAATTATATTTAGAAACCAATCCCTCTAAATTATTCTGCTTTGCTTTTAATGTGTTAATAATAATTTGATAAGCAGTAATTGTATTTTGATTGAATGAAGATAACCGATTTTTTATCTCTGCAATTTGTTCATCAATTTTTACAACTTCCGGATGCGATTCCAATTTTCTGTTTAAAGTTTCAATCCGCAGAACTTCAAGATCGGCAAGTTTAAGCATTAAAGATGAGAACGGTGTGTATGCCTCCGATGATCTTTCGGGAGTTAAATAAGTTTGATCAAAGTAACCTTTATCCTTATACTCATTTTCTATTGCACCTAATTTGTCTTGATATTGATTAAGCTCCAGATCAACATTTACTTTTTCAACTTCCAATTGACTAAGCAAATCTACAATTTGACTTGAATTTTCATTCATTGAAAGAAGCCGGTTTTTCGATTTGTAGTCTAAAAGTTCTTCCTCACTTTTCTTCAGGTTTTCAGATATTTCATCAATTTGATCATCAATAAACTTGTAAGAATATCGAATTGCCATTTTCTCTTGATCAATTCTTGTTTCCTTAAATTTATCTGCAATTGTATTTGCAATCATTTGTGCTGACTTTGGATTGGTGCTTTCAACAGTAATTCTGAATATGTTAGTCTCATCTTCCTGCTGAAGATCAATCATTGATTCTAGCATTTTAATTGCTGCTCTTCCGTTTAGGACAGTAAAATATAATTCCGAATTTGGAACTGCACTAGTCCAATCTATAATAAACTCAGAAGAAGAAGTATTGATTACGAACGAATTTTCCCGAGGTGATCTGCTGATTAATTTGTTCTTTTCAATATCATATAATTCGTAAGTATCATCGCTCAGTTTTTTAATTTTATAGCTGTTAGTTGAATTGCTTATAGATTTAAACTCTACAAACCTCGGATAGCTCATTCCATTTGGATTTGCTACTAAGTATTCATTTATGTAGTTGAGATAATAATCATCTATAATTAACTCTTTCTCGTTAGGTATTACAATCTTATCGAAAACTAAATTTAATTTCAGTTCATCAATAACTTTATTTAATACTTCGCTCGTTTTAACAAGCTTCATTTCTGTTTCAATCTTATCTGTATTTTTTGATTCTATTATTTGTTTGAATTCATCTTGTCTGTATGTATTATCTACATTTTCTTTTTTCATCAAAACAGATGAAGAGTAAGTTTCGGGAACCAGGTAATTAAACATAAGAGCAGCCGAGATAAAAAAGAAAAGACTAAGTATTAGAATCCATTTTCTCTTCATAATTACATTCAGATATTCCAACAAAGATTTTTCTTTAGAATTAATTGAGAGATTCTGAAATAAATTTAAGAAATCATCATTTTTCATTTTAATTTCCCCTTATTTGTTGGCATTTTGATTTAATTACTTACTACAATTGTTACAACTGCCGCAATAACAGCTGCAAATGCCGACAAAATAACTGATGTATTTCTAGCTCCTCCAAACCATATTTGCGTAACGTATATTTTATCGCCCGGCAATATTTTTATATCATTTTCTGTTGCACCATCTTCCAATATTTCTTCCATATCAATAGTTATCTCAGAGTTGTTTCTTGTTACTATAACTTCGCTTAAATCTGAATCCTGTGTTTGACCACCTGCAATCCCAATTACATCGGTAATTGTTTCAATTCCTGTTATATAGTAAGTACCAGGATTTCTTACTTCACCAAGTACATTTACTCTGAATAGCGGTTCAATTGAAAGTTCAGGAGTACGATAAATTGAATTATACTTCTCAGTAATTTCATTTTTTAATACTTCATAAGGTTTTGAGTGATTATCAATCGGATCTAAAAAAGGAAGCTTTAAAGTATTGTTCTCGAGTACGTAATACTCACCCGATACACTCTCGGGAATATTGAATATTGTAATTCTTATTCCGTCAAGAGGTTTTAATTGCTGCGCATAACTGCTGCAAAACAGAATTAGAATGCAGTACAATATAATCGCCCGTTTTTTCATTGCTTACCTCTAAAATATTGTTATTATTTTGGCAGGATTTTTATAAGGAAAATTCTACTACTTTCGTTTTAATTTTTTTAACCACTTTTGCCGGAACTCCCATAGCAACTGCGTTTGAAGGTATATCCTTGGTAACTACTGCACCGGCTCCGACTATAGCATTTTCACCGATTGTCACTCCGCACAAAATAGTGCTGGATGAACCAATGCTTGCCCCTTTTTTTACGTAGGTTTCAGTTACATGCCAGTCCGCTTCAGTCTGTAATTCGCCATTTTCATTTGTAGCTCTTGGATACTTGTCATTTATAAAGGTAACATTGTGGCCAACAAAAACATTGTCCTCTATATGAACTCCTTCACAAATGAATGTGTGGGAAGATATTTTGCAATTCTTACCGATAAAAGCATTTTTCTGAATTTCAACAAATGTTCCAATTTTAGTGTTATCATCAATTGAACAGCCGTACAAATTAACAAAGTCGTAAATCTTAACATTCTCACCAATTTTAACATTATTGATATTTTGCTTATCCACGTTATCACCTTATTGATTATTTATACAAAAGATTTTTTTCTTCTGTTATTTTTGAATTCTACTTTATCTTTTTTAATCATTTCCGGATTTGTTTTATGATTGAAACCATTATCTATCTTTACCGTTAACCCATTATTTTTAATCGAATGTTCAGCAGCTTCAAGAATTTGGACTATTTTTAATCCATCTCTTCCGTTAGTTAACGGTTCTCTCTTTTCTATTATTGATTGAAGAAATTCTTTTGCCGCAAGAGATAATGCTTCGGTCTGCATAACCTTTGGAGAATACATATCACCGGTTCTATATTGAACAAGCATTTTATGTATACATTCTTTTGATTTGATTTCAACACCGCAGTCATATACCTTTATCTTTTCCGAATTTTCCATATCGTCAAACACAAGCATTTTTTTATCACCGGCAACAATCATCTTTCTTATTTTAATTGGAGAAGTCCAATTAACATGAAAATGCGCAAAGCAATTATCTTCTTTAAAGTTTAGTGATAATTGTGCAATATTCTCATGCTCATTAAAGTTTGAAACCCCGCAGGCTGTGAGTGAAGAAACAGTTTTATCCGGAATTAAATAATACATTATAGATAGATCATGCGGAGTTAAATCCCAAATAACATTTACATCATGCTGAAAAAGACCAAGATTTATTCTAACCGAATCGAAGTAAATTATATTGCCAAGTTCACCGTTCGAAATAATTTCTTTCATTTTTCTAACTGCACCGGTATATAAAAAAGTATGATCTACAAATAATCTAAGATCATTTTCTTCAGCAATTTTTATTAGTTCTTCGGCATGATTTGATTTGGCAGTGAACGGTTTTTCAACCCAAATATGTTTTCCGGAAAGCAAAGCCTCCTTTGCTATTTGATAATGAGAACCAACAGGTGTTGCTACTACTACTGCATCAATATTCTTATCAAGCAGTTTTTTGTAATCAAGTTCAGTAGTGATGTTGGGGAACTTTGATTTGATATACTCTAGTCTCTCTTCATCAAAATCGCAGACTGTTATACTTGCAACTTCTTTTATAGAGTGAAAATTTCTAATCAGGTTTGGTCCCCAATATCCGGCTCCTATAATTCCAATTTTCATAATAACCTCAAGATTTATTTCCCTTTTGCAAAAATCATTGCTGGTAAAGTTTTGATTATGTATTCAATGTCGTTAATCGGTGACATAACATATGTGTAATAAATATCCATAATTGTAGAATCGAGAAATGATACTTTATTTCTTCCGAAAATCTGCCAAAACCCGGTACAACCAGGAAGAACCTGCAGTCTTCTTTTCTGCCATGATTTATAATTCTCATATTCATAAGGAAGACATGGACGCGGACCAACTAAACTCATATCCCCTTTAATTACATTAAACAGCTGCGGCAGTTCATCAATAGAAGTTTTTCTTATAAACTTACCAACTTTAGTTATTCTATTTTCATTTATAACTTTGAATTCATCATTCCCTTCTTGATTTGTTTTGATGAATTTTATCATATCATTTTTTCTTTTGACATCATCAGACTCATCAATAGTCATAGAGCGGAATTTATAAAACTTGAATGTTTTACCGCACATACCAACTCTTTCCTGTGCATAAATTGCCGGACCTTTTGAAGTTAATCTTATTATTAAAAATGTGATGAGGTAGAGCGGAGAAAGAATTATGATTCCAATTGAAGCAAAAAACAAATCAAATATTCTTTTATAGAGGAGAAATCTTTTTAATTTCTTTGAGGGTTTTGAGGAATGAATACTTAAAAGCGGAACTTCGTAATAGGTTTCAGGAGAGATTTTTTCATTAATAATCTCAAATTTTTCGGATGCTAATCTTATGCAAATATCAAGATCATCCAGTTCATCAAGTTTTTCCAAAATTGTAGAGTAATCGTTATCTTCAAATGAAATAATAATCTCATCAATTTTTTTTGATCTTACTATTTCATTTAATTTCGAAATGCTCCCCAAATAATTTATACCGGAAATGAATTCATTCTTCTCATTATTCTTATCAAACAAAATTCCAATTATGTTGATTGGTAATGAATTATTAATTAAATACTCGGCTGAAATTATCTTTGAGAAATTTCCGGTTCCAACCAAAAGAATATTATTCCTTAATAACTTTCTTGAAAGCAATCGGTATAAATTTGTGAATAGATAAATTCTTAATAAAAGAAGAGAAATACTAAGCAGCGCAAGATTCAGTACACAGTCAATTAGATTTTTGTCAATAAAAATATTTAGTAAGAAAAGAACAAATAAAGTAACAAATAAAAGTTTGATTAAAGCTGCTGCCAGTTTTTGTAAATGTAATTTTCTGTTTAGAATTACATTTATCTTATAAAGATCCGAATTTCTGAAAACAAATAAAATTAGTGACGAATATAGAATTAATTTGAATAACAATTCAATTAAATTATGAAGTTGATCCAAGGCACTTAATCCGCTATTGTTGAGCACGGAATAATTTGCAATTATAATACCGATTGATATTATCATCATATCAAAGAATAAAAAAGCTATTTTATAGCGCGGTATATTCAGCATAACAACTCTTAATTTTATTTAGGAATTTTTTGAAAGATTAATTCTTCAATTTCCTTTTCGGAAGAACTTTTGAAACGGTTACCATTTGTGAAGAATACTTTTATTTTAAGACAGACATAATCAACTTGAGAAATTGTCATTTCAGGATAGATTGGAAGGGACAAGCAATTATCAGCCAGACTTTCAGTTACAGGAAAATCTCCTTTTTTATGTCCCATATAAGAAAAGCAATTCTGTAAATGAATAGGAACCGGGTAATGCATTCCGGTTGAGATTCCTTCATCTAGTAAATACTGAGATAATTTTCTTCTTGTGTTGTCGTTTTCTCTAACTTGAATAACATATAAATGATAGACATGTTTTGCATAATTCATTTCTTTTGGAAGAATAATATCATCAATACCGGAAAGGAGTTCATTGTATCTTTCTGCAATTTCTCTTCTTTTCTTTGTCCACTCTTCAATGTATTTCATTTTAACATTAAGAACAGCTCCTTGAAATCCTTCCATTCTATAATTGTGACCATAAACATCATGGTAATATTTTTGGCTTTGTCCTTGATCTCGCATCATTCTAAATTTAACAGCGATGTTATCATCATTTGTTACTACTGCACCGGCTTCACCATATGCACCAAGATTTTTTCCGGGATAAAAACTAAAAGAAGCTGCCTCGGAAAGACTTCCGACTTTTGCTCCTTTAAATTCTGCTAAATGTGCTTGTGCAGCATCCTCAACAAGATGTATTTTATATTTTTTTGCAATCCTTAATAGTTCATCCATATTTGCCGGCTGCCCGTACAAATGAACTGCAACTATAGCTTTGGTTCTAGGTGTTATAGCTTTTTCAACTTCAACCGGATCAATGTTGTAACTATCTTTCTCACAATCAACAAATACCGGCTGGGCACCGCAAAGTGTAACTCCCCATGCCGTTGCAATAAAAGTATTTGCCGGAATAATAACTTCATCTTCCGGGCCAATTCCCAATGCCCACAGAGCCATATGATTTCCCGCAGTTCCCGAAGAAACTCCCAAGCAATGCTTTACATTATGTTTCTCTGCAAATTTAATTTGAAATTCCTTAACCGAATCTCCTAACACAAATTGTGAATTATTAAGAACATCTTGAATAGCCTTATTAATCTCAAAGCTTATGTTTTCATATTGGGTTTTTAAATCTAGAAATGGAACCTTCATGTTAATCTCGTTTTTATTTTTGAATGGAGTTAATTGTTAATTTTAAAATGAAGCTCCGCTTATGTAAGTCACATTTGCTTACTCTTATGAATTATTATTTTAGGATTGCAACATATTTTCAGAACATTGAATACTTTTGACGCAATAAGAATGCCATTAAAAGAGATGTATATTTATTATGTTTTATGAACAAATGATTGCTGGAAGGAAAAATCAGTAAAAGTATTTTACCTTTTATTAAAGATTTTTTACTGAATTAATAAATAAAGCTTTGAACCGTAAAATTTTTATCATTGGCTGAAATTGAGGTTGTGCTGGTCTTATATATAATTGAAAATTGGTTTGTAAGTATTTACTGGGTCTATAATCAAAATTATTATTTAGGAAAACTGTTTTGATTATGAAATGAATTACTTGATGGTTTCTTTGGAATAAATTCGTTACCGATTTTTTCCAAATCCAATATTATAACTTCGGAGTTCTCAAAATTAATTGTCCCTTTTATGTATTTACTTTTTAACTGAGGTTCTAAAATTTCCTCGGTATCTTTATAATAAGTATCATGAATAACAATATGGTGAATTTGATCTACTAAAAAGTAAAACTTCAATCCATCTGCATCATAAAGGAGTAATCTTGTTTTTTCGGAAAGTGATTCTTGGTTAAGGATAAGCAGTTTTGAAATGTTTATTAAATGATAAAGGTAGTCATCAACAATAATTTTACTTACAAGCGATTTGTTGTAAGTCTCGGGAAGCTCAACATATTTCATTTTCAGAATGTTATTAATCTTTGCAATGTCGGTGCAAAATTTCCTTTTTGAAATTTCATAGATTATTAATCCTTGAGCGTTCTTTATTTCATTTTCATTTTCTAGCATTAGAACATTGTATTTTTGGTGACCGTTATCAAAGGCAATAAAAATGCCACAATTATCCTTTGATTAAAGATGTGAAATTGAATTTATTTTGAGAAGGTTTGTATAAATAAGTAAAGTAATTTTATAGCTGTAAAATATTTTTACAAATTAATATTGATGTTATTTTCTAATCGGCTATGTTTGAAACTCTTTCAATTTTATATTCCTTTATTTTTGAATTTAGTGTTGGTTTTGAAATACCTAAAATTTCCAAAGCTTTTTTCTTTTCCCAATTAACTTTTTCCAAAACTCTTTTTATATGTACAGCCTCAATTTGTGCCAGACTCAAATTAACATCATTACCCGAAATTATATGACTGTTACTATGCAGCAAAATGTGTTCCTTTTCTACAACATTACCATTTGCAAGCACTACGGCTTGTAAAAGTGTGTTTTCTAATTCTCTTACATTACCAACCCAGTTATAATTTTGTAAAAGCTCCATTGCTTCATAAGTTATCTTTCTTACATTTTTATGTAAATCACGATTTATTTTTTTTAAGAAGTGCACAACCAAATCGGGTATATCTTCTTTTCTTTCTCTTAAAGGAGGGACTTCAATAGTAAATACCTTTAATCTGTAAAAAAGATCTTCTCTAAATTGTCCCGATTCTACAAGCTCAGCAAGGTTTTTATTTGTAGCAGCAATTATTCTTGCTTTCATCGGAATTGTAGATTCACCTCCTACTCTTTCAAATTCTTTTTCTTGAAGAACTCTTAAAAGTTTAGCCTGTAATTTTGTTGATATTTCAGAAATCTCATCAAGAAAAACAGTACCTTCTTCAGCTAATTCAAATTTTCCTTTTTTATCCCTTATTGCTCCGGTAAATGCCCCTTTCACATGTCCGAATAATTCACTTTCCAAAAGTGATTCAGTTAGTGCAGTACAGTTTACCGCAACCAAAGGCTGGTTTTTTGTAACACCTGTATGATGAATTACTTTTGTGATTAATTCTTTCCCGGTTCCACTTTCACCTTGAATTAATACATTTACTTTACTGTTTGATATTTTTCCTATCTTTTTAAATATCTGTTTTATAGCAGGAGTTTTACCAACTATACTATCCCCAAGTTTAATATCTTTAGTATCTTCAAAAATTGAGATTGCCATTCTTTCACTTAGTTTTTTACTTTCCAAAGCACGTTTTATGGTATGTCCAAAAAGTTCAATCTCCAGCGGTTTTTCGATATAATCATAAGCTCCCATTTGCATTGCTTTTATTATAGATTGCATGTCTTCGAATGCGGTTATTAAAAGGACTTGAATGGAAGGATCAATCTCGCGGGCTTTTTGAAGAACATCAATTCCGGTCATATCAGGCATTCTTAAATCGGTAATTATTAAATCGGGAGTTGTTTCGGAAATAATTTTAATTCCCTCGGTACCTGTACCGGCAAGCAATACTTTATACTTTAAATCGGTCAAATACATGTAAATAAATTCACGTGTATATTCATCATCATCAATTATAAGAATTGTGTCCATAGTTTACTCCGTTCAATGGGAAAATAATTTCAAAAATAGTATTGCCCGGTTCACTGCTTAATAATTGAATATTTGCCTTATGCAGCTCCAAATATTTTCTTACCAGAGGAAGTCCTAATCCGGTGCCGCAAGATTTTGTTGTAACAAAAGGTTCAAAAATTTCTGCAGGTAATTTAATTCCAATTCCCGTATCCCTTACTTTTATTGATGTAAAATTTTCAGTAAGATTAATATCGGCTGTAATTTCAATCATACCATTTTGCTTTGAAGCTTCAATAGAATTTTCTATTAAATGAAGAAACACACACTGCAGTTTTTCAAAATCTGCCATTAAATTAACATCAGCATTTACATGATTATTTAATATTATTTCTTTTTCATCAAGAAGATTTATGAAGCTTGTTTTTAATGATTCTATCATAGAATACAAATTGATAGATTTGATATTAACACTTCCGCATTTTGAAAATTCTAACGTATCTTTTACCAAGTGCTCAAGTCTTTCTATCTGCTGCTTGAGTAAATTTGTGTATGAAAATCCTCCATTATTAATTGGTGTATTTTTATTTAAGTAACTTATTGTCATCTTAATGGGATTAATGTAAGATTTAATTTCGTGAGTTAAGAATGAAGTTAATTTTCCAAGTGAAGCAAGTTTTTCAAGATTTACCAGATTCTGCTCGGCTTTAACTTTTGCGGTATTGTCTCTAAAAATTGCCAATGTTAAGTAATCATTTTCTTCCCATTTTATTATTGAAAAAGTAATTTTTAGAAATACTTTTTTCTGTGATTTTAGTTTAACTTCTTTTTGAAAAGGAATTCGCTGAATAGAAGAATTAGAAAAACCGGAATTATGAATTGTACTATCAATAAAATTATTTAGATCAGTTTTTTCATCATAAATACAATCGAAATTTTTTCCCATAAGTTCATGCATCTGCATATCAACAAGTTTACAGAATGCATCGTTAACGGCAATTATATTTCCTTTTGAATCGGTTAAACGCATTGCATCAAAAGAGTTATGCCAGATTGTATTAAATCGCATTTCTGCAAGCATGTGAAGTTTTTCATATCGGTGCTGCTGAAGATAATCCTCTAGATTTACAGCAATCATTTCAATGAAATTAGATAATTCCGCTTTTAATGAATCATCATTTTTCTCAGGTGAATCATCACTGAAAGAGAAGATAATTTTACCGGCACTTAATCCGTTCAGGAATATTTTTTTCTTGATATAGTTAGATGTTAGCTCAAAGTTATCAGTTTGAAATACTTTTGATTCAATTTCCAAATAGACTTGTGCTAACTGCTGAAAGGAGGATATCTGAATTAAAACATTAAAAATGCTTTGATAAATTTCATCATCAGATAAATCAAATCGATTTAAGAGCTGATTAATTTTATAAAGTGAATTCAGCAGTTTATTTTCATAATCCAATTGTTTTGTTTTATTCGTTAATTCTTCTTCGCGGTTTTTAATTTGAATAGCCAGACCGATACTTTCACATAAGTCTTCAAAGTAATTTATAACCTCTTCAGTATAAATATTTTTTCGTTTATCGTTCATTTGAAGAAGTCCAATTGTATCTTCGTTTACTCTAATTGGAATTAAAGCAATAGATTCATAACCGGCACGGTTGCATTCATTCCTAAATTTGCTGACCTGCTCTTTGGAAAACTGCATTAATAATCTTGTAGAAGAATTAGTCCAGAAACTGCCACGGCTGGTAATAAATTTTTCACTTCTGCTGATTTTATTCTGTAAAACCATTCCGCACATACAGCTTAAATTAATATGATCGCAAAGGCCACTATTATCAAATAAATCTTCTTCAGACTTTTCAAGAAGTGAACTTTCTCTTTTAACAAAATATTTTGGGAAGCCAACTGAATAGAAATAAGGGTAATCTTCTTCTTTTTTTAATCTAATTGCAATTGCATTAATTTTGGTATGATCCTTAATAAGATTTACAATATCACTTATTAGTTTTTCGAAGTTCTTTGAAACATTAATTGCGTGAAGAATTTTTGAGATCAGTTCCTGCTTATTTAATTCAATAACATTTACTAAATCTACGGGTACATCAGCAATCGTCTCTTTCTTAATTTTATTCATATAAAACCTTTAATTGATTATAGCACAAGTGCATCACCAATAAAAATATGACTATAAATGAGAAAGAAAGCAATGAGCTTAGTAAGAAGAGGAAATTGAGTATGTTAATCTGCGTTAAACGCGATCTTTATATTTACGAGGGCTATGAGGGAATAAAAATAATTATTAATTCAACATAAAGCAATACAATTTATTTATTCGATAAAATTAAATTTAGAATAAATAAAATATACTTTATCTTAATATAGTAGAAAGCGGGTTTACCGTATTTCTCATTGAATGAACTTTGTTTTTAACCGGTAAAATAATTTCCGGTTTTAAATATTCTTCAAGCTCATTTCTAAATCTTTGGATCATAAATTTAACTGGCCAGGCAGCTGCATCTCCTAAAGCACAGATTGTGTTCCCTTCTATATTATTGGCTACACTTTCCAGCATGTCCAAATCTTTTGGGGTACCGTTACCATCTGCTAATCTCTTTAAAGTTTTTTCCATCCAGCCGGTTCCCTCACGGCAAGGAGTACACTGTCCGCAGCTTTCATGATGATAAAATTTAGTAATTCTAAGAAGGACTTTAAGAAGATTGGTATCTTCATCCATTACCATAACTCCTGCAGTACCAATAGCCGATCCGGCATCACGAAGTGAATCTGCATCCATCTTAATTCCCTCAAGCTGATCACCTCTTAAAGGAGGCATAGAAGAACCGCCGGGAATTACACACTTTATTTTTTTACCGTTTAATACACCGCCGCCGTATTTTTCAATAAGTTCGGTAAGAAGAATTCCTGAAGGGAGTTCATACACACCAGGTTTGTTTAGATGTCCGCTTAAACCAAATAAAATAGTACCGGGATGTTTTTGAGCACCAATTGACGAAAACCACTCCCAACCATTTTCAATAATTTTCGGAATATTAGCTATTGTTTCAACATTATTTATTGTAGTTGGATTTCCCCATAAACCTCTTTGAGCAGGAAACGGAGGTTTAATTCTAGGATAACCTCTATAACCTTCAAGTGAATTCATTAGAGCAGATTCTTCACCGCAAATGTATGCACCGGCACCTTTGTGAATGTAAATATCGCAGTAAAAATCTGTACCGAATTTCTCTTTCATTTTTTCGCCGACATATCCAGCTTCATAAGCATCATCCAAAGCTTTCTGCATAAGCTTTATCCATTTATGATATTCACCTCGGATATATATGTAAGCAGTCTTTGCACCAATTGCATAACAGGAAATTAAAATTCCTTCTATTAACTGATGAGGATTATCTTCGAAAACTTGTCTGTCTTTAAAGGAACCTGGTTCACTCTCGTCGCCATTAACTGCAAGATATTTTGGTTTATCAGTAGTTTTAGGCATAAAGCTCCATTTCAATCCAGTTGAAAATGCAGCTCCTCCCCTTCCTCTTAAGCCGGATTTTTTAACTATATCGATAACTTCATCGGTAGAAATATTAAAAGCTTTTTTAGCTGATTGATAACCGCCGTTGTTTTCATAAACTTCTATCTTGTGATAATCCGGTATTTTCGGTAAAACTATTCTAATTTCTTCCATTACTTTAACGAGTCCAAAATTTCTAGCACTTTTTCTTTATTAAGGTTTTCGTGAAAATTTTCATTAACGGCAATCATTGGGGCGTAACCGCAAGCCCCCATACATTCAACTTCTTCCAAAGAAAATTTACCGTCTGAAGTAACTTCCATATTTTCAATCCCAAGTTTATCTTTTACGGCATCCCATATTTCATAGGCTCCGCGCAGCATACAAGAAACATTTGTACAGACTTGAATATGGTATTTCCCCATTTTCTTTTGGAAGTACATAGTATAAAATGTAACTACACTTAATACATTTACTTTATCTATCTGAAGAACTTCGGCAACATGACTCATAACTTCTTCGCTAATGTATCCATTCTGTTCCTGAGCAATCCATAAAGTTTCCATAACTGCAGCAAGAGAAGTTGGATATTTGCTTTTAGCTTTGTTTACTCTAGCTATATTTTCTTCAGTAAATTGAAATCCCATTTTATACCAAAAATTTTATTAATAACTATTTCTTAATCATGATCATGATCTTAATCTTGCAACTAATATTTACTTATCCGCTTCTCCCATAACAGGATCAATACTTCCGATGATTGCAACAACATCAGAGATCATCTGATTTTTACAAATTAAAGGAAGAGCCTGCAGATTACAGAAGGATGGAGAACGAATCTTGAATTTCCAAGGATAACCTGTTCCGTTGCTTACAATATAAAAACCGAGTTCCCCTTTCGGATTTTCTACTGCCGAATAAACATCACCAACAGGAGGATTAATACCAAAATTTACAAGCATAAAATCATGAATCAGTTCTTCCATCTTTGTATAAATTTCCTCTTTTTTAGGAAGAACTTTTTTGGCATCATTTGCCATTGTTGGTCCTTGAGGAAGTTTATCCAGACATTGGTAAACAATCTTAGAAGATTCTTTAAGTTCATCAACTCTAACAAAATATCTTGCTAAAGAATCTCCTTCATTATAGACAGGAATATTAAAATCTATTTCGTTATAGAAGAGATAAGGCTTTGCTCTTCTAATATCATACTCAACTCCGGAACCTCTTAGGTTTGGTCCGGTTATGCCAAGATTAATAGCATCTTCTTTAGGAAGAATACCAATACCTTCCAGGCGGTCAATAAAAATTCTATTTGTATTAAGGAGCTTTTCAAATTCTTCATGAGCATCTTTATATTGATCCAAAAATTCCTTAATCATTTTAATGGCTTCTGAATCGAGATCAGAAGCAACACCGCCGATTCTTGTATAAGAAGTAGTAAATCTGGCACCGGCAATTCTATCAAAAATATTTTGAATCTTTTCTCTTTCTCTGAAAGTCCACATAAAAGCAGTAACGGCACCAACATCAAGAGCAAAAGTACCAACAGCAACAAGATGTCCGGCAATTCTGGAAAGTTCAGCAACAATCATTCTTATATACTGCGCTCTTTTAGGAACTTCGATACCGGCTAATTTTTCAACAGCCATAACATAAGCAACATTATTAGCCATAGTAGAAGTATAATCAAGTCTATCTGTGTGAGGTATATATTCAAGATAAGTCATATTCTCAGCCATCTTCTCATAACCTCTGTGAAGATAACCAAGTTCGGGAACAACAGACATAACTGTTTCACCATCCAAGCGGGCAACAAGCCGCAAAACACCATGAGTAGCGGGATGCTGAGGACCCATATTAATTATCATTTCATTTTCTAAAGCATCTTCAATAGTAATATCGGGATCTTGAGCAATTAATGCATCAATAATTCTTTGATCTGATAAATTTGCTGAGTGATATTTTTCCATGTTAATCTATTTGTTTAGGAAGTGGAACCGAACCGGGAATTCCCATAACAGGAAATTCTTTTCTTAAAGGATGATACTCAAATTCTTCGGGCATATACATTCTTCTTAAATCGGGATGATTAATAAATTTAATTCCGTACATATCCCAAGTTTCTCTTTCATACCAATTTGCACTTCCCCAAACCGAAACAACAGATTCAATTTCGTTTGAAGTTCCTTCCAAATCGGCTTTAATTCTTAATCTAAAATTGTTCTTTAATGAAAGAACATGATAAACAACAGTGAATCTATTTTTTCTTGTAGCCCAGTCAATTGCAGTAACATCTTCGCATAACTCAAATTTAAGTTCTTCATCATACTTAAGAAGATTAGCGATTTCAATAATTTTAGTTGAATCAACTTTAACGCAGAAATCATCTCTAAACTCAGTAACTTCTTTAACTACTGCAAATCCAATTGAGTTAATTTTATTAACAATACTTTCTTTTAAATTCATCTTCCAGTTCTTATTTAAGTTCTAAATCAAGCGCTTTTTTATCCTGCCAATCTCTAGCTTTAGATTGGTCAATCTTTTTCTGAATCTGCATAACAGCATTTATAAGATTTTCAGGTCTGGGAGGACAGCCGGCAGTGTAAACATCAACCGGTAAAAACTGATCAATACCTTGAACCACATTGTAAGAACGATACATTCCGCCAGAAGAAGTACAAGCACCCATAGCAATAACCCATTTAGGATCGGGCATCTGGTCATAAATTCTTCTTACAACATGAGCCATTTTATAAGTAACAGTTCCCGCAACAATCATAAGATCACACTGTCTTGGTGTAAATCTCATAACCTCGGAACCGAATCGAGACATATCATATTTGGGATCAACAGCAGACATCATTTCGATAGCGCAGCATGAAATACCCATTGGCATTGGCCATACTGAACTTCTTCTAGCCCATGCAATAATTGCATCTAAAGTTGTAGTTAAATATCCATCTCCGGTAAGTTTGGCTTCTAATCCCACTTTAAGCCCCCTTTCTTGTAGATATACAAAAATCCTAATTCCAATACAATAAGAAACCATAACATTGGTAAGAAGGCAATAATTCCAAATTCACCAAATAACTGTTTGAACTGGACTCCCCATGGGTAAACAAATATCACTTCTATATCAAAAATTATGAAGAGCATTGCAACCAGATAATATTTAATTGAAACTCTTTCTTTAATTGAACCGATAGGATCTTTACCACTTTCGTAGGGACTAAGTTTAACTTTATTTGGTCTGCTTGGACCAAATAATTTAGATGAAAAGATTACAGCAAGTGCAAAAACTGCCGCAAAACCGAGCACTAAAAATATAGGGATATAGTTTTCGAGAGGCTGAATAGATTGCTCCATTATCTCATTTTCACTTAATAATTAAACCGAAAAATTATAGAAAAGAAGCCATAATGTCAATTTGCAAAAAGTACTGGTTTCTAGCATCAAAAGAGGATATTGATTAAGAATTAAGAATTAAGAATTAAGAATGAAGAATCATGTGTCAGTCCGGCCGAACAAAGTGAGTGCCGGAATCTCAGACTCGTTGCAAAAGGCAAAAAGCAATAGGCAAATTACAATTAGGAATTAAGAATCCGTCTATAAAACAGCCGGACAGGTTAGAAATTAAGAATCATTTGTCATTCCGGCCGAGCGAAGTGAGTGCCGGAATCTCAGACTATATAATTATTTAGATGCCGGTATTCTCAACAAAATACGTTTCGAAACCGGCATGACAGGATTTGTCATTCCGGCCGAACAAAGTGAGTGCCGGAATCTCAGACTCGTTGCAAAAGTGAAAAGGCAAAAGGCAAATTACAATTATGAATTAAGAATGAAAATTAAATGTCATTCCGGCCGAACGAAGTGAGTGCCGGAATCTCCGTTCATTTAGAAAAATATATGGTTTGAACATCAAAACAAATCGGAACGTTAGTAGATTTTAGTTTGTTTTGGGATAAAGAAAAACATTAGAAACGAGGATAAAATGAAAGATAAAGTCGTAATTATAACAGGAGCCAATAAAGGAATTGGGAAAGAGGCGGCAAAGGAAATTGCTAAACTTGGTGCAAAAGTTTATATGGCCTGCCGCAATCTTGATTCCGCTTATGAGGCAAGAGATGAAATTATAAAAGAAACTAATAATCAAAATGTTTTTGTAAAGCATATTGATCTAGCTTCAGTTAATTCAATAATAAAATTTGCCGAATCATTTAATTCCGAGGAAACAAAGCTTGATGTTTTAATTAACAATGCCGGACTTTGGACAAAAACCAAAAAGCTCACCGATATTAATGTTGAGCAGACATTTGCGGTAAATGTACTTGGGCATCAGCTTTTAACTGAGCTTTTGATTGACAAACTAAAAAATGGTGCTCCTTCCAGAATAATTAATGTTGCCTCTCATTTTGCGGGGGGACTTGATATAGATGATATCAATTTTGACAAAAGAAAGTACAATGAAACTCTTGCCTACAAACAAACTAAGCAGGCAAACAGAATGCTAACGCGCGAATGGGCAAGAAGATTAGATAGTGATAATATTTCTGTCTATTCTTTAACTCCGGGATTTATACCGGAGACCGAACTTTTTAGAGAACAGAATGCTTTTGGAAAGATGCTGCTTAAGGTATTTGCGCTTATTGAAGGAAGAACAATTGCCGAAGGGGCTGATACTATTGTATGGCTTGCTTCATCTGAAAATTTAAACGGAAAGAACGGCGGCTTCTTTAATAAAAGAAAAGAAGAAAAATGTAAGTTTTATAATCCCTATGATGAAAAAAGACTATGGGATAAATGCGAAGAATACTTAAATAAAATAAACAGTGCTGTTGTTCAGTAAATAAAAACAGAAACTAAAAATTATCAACCTCTGAGGTTTTGTCCAAAAAACTCCCTTCGGGAAAACCTAGGAGGTTTTAACATTTCATCATTCCTATAAACTTAATACTAAACTAAAAACATCTATTTAGTTGTATATAGATAAAACCTTAAAAAAGAAATTGCAAATTATACCGGAATATCTTAAGTTCTACCTCAAATATTAACTAAATGAGTTGATATTATTCTTTGTTCGATAAGATATATTAAATTTTCCACTCCCCCGGTTTATAATTCCTTTGGAATGATAGATAAAATTACTTTGATAATATGATTTGTACTCACGTTGTAAATATTGATGCTTCTATTAAAAATTTTAGACTGAATTAAACAAGTGGATTGTTATACGGAAATTATTCTAGTCTAACAATCTTGACTAAAAATAGATAAGCTATTTAATTAATTATATTTAAATCCGTTTTGAGAGTAATATAAGGATTGTTATAACGACAAAATCTACGGTCTAACAAACTTTTTGATGGAATTCTCAATCGGGTTGATTAGTAGTTAGGTGCTAAATTTATGAACACAAAAAAGATAATATTATTATTCGGAATATTTTTGATTGTTGGCATTATTTCATTTCCAATTTTGTATAGTCCAGATAATTTGGGCGTAAGTTTAAAGAGAGTATATATCAAAAAAGGAAGTGAAAAGATGAAATTAAGCTCCATCATTAATATAGAATATCAAAAATTTGTTGTGTTTTTTTCATATGATTGTTCTGCTTGTAAAGAACTAAGTGATAATAAATTCGTTGCTGATAAATTAATTTTCGTAAATGTTGATTATAATAAAAGAATTCCTACCGATGTATATCAATTGATACCATCCAAAGAATTAGAAGTATTTTATATCCCATATATAGTAAGAATTGACTCTAATTATACAATAATCGAAGAGTATAAACTTTACGAAATACAAGACTTAATCAAAAACAAGGTGTTATTATGAATACTATATCAAAAATAATAGTTCTGATTTTAGCTTCCAGTACATTGTATGCACAAAGCTTAAACAAATCAATTACTTGGGAAGGTAAAATGATAGGTGAGTATTTACCAAAATTACATTCCGATTGGGAAACAACTTCCTTAGGAGGCTTAATTTCTTTTCAAATTGATAATAACGAACATTTTTTTACTACGTTATTTGGAAAGTTGAATTTTATGCCAATCAATGGAGGGGATAATTTTGATTATTCTTCCATTCGAAATGCAAGTCTCTCATTATCTTATGATCCCGCACTAAATAATTCTTTTAATTTTATAATTTCAGCTGGTATTGGTTATACTCAAGGGAAAATCTCAAATGCTACATATAAGTATATTAATACTTTTGCTCAATTAAAATTCGATTATAATATAAATGAAAAAATAACATTATTCACTAATATCAATAACGTAATCGATCTAAAGAATAGTCTTTTCACGCCTTCAGTTAAAGTTGGTTTCATAGCTGATTTTATAATTATTTCGTTTGAACTACTACAGTATATAAATTGGAGCAGTCAAGAGTTGAGACACCACAACTTTTTTTCTGCTCCATATATAAATCATCATAATCAATAAATTATTAGGAGGTTCTATGATTTCTTTACTCAAGAATCGTTTCATTTCCTTCTTTCTTCCTTTCGCATTGATTTTTACTGCATTTACATCTACTGTCAATGCTGCTGAGGAAGTTAATTGCGAAGCATTATACGCAATTTGTTTGCTTATGGGAGCAAATTTGCCAATGTGCTCAGTATTTTACATATCCTGTTTAATTTTTGGTGTATAACAAATCCATTGGATGCTGTAAATGCAGCATCCATATTTAAATTACAAGAGAGGTCATAATGTTAAAATATATTTTTATTTCCGTATTGTTTTTTAATATATCCTACAGCCAAATTAGTATTGACAAAATAATAAATGAATCTTGGGCACTCACAAAGCAAGAATTTTTTAGTTCTCTTAAAACAGAAAATTTCGAAAAACGCGAAGCAATGGGCTATAGCGGTTTTGTAATCGATGACACATTAAACTCTGACATCGTTGAGATTGGCTATTTTTTCAATTCTGAAGGAATACAATCGATGAGGGGAATTTCTAATAAAAACAAATCTGAAAAAGAGTCAAAGAAGCTTTTTGATTTTCTGTATTCTTCTATCAAAGAATTACTTGGCAAACCAATCTCAGAAAATGAAATGCTTGGCTCTAAGATTATTCAATGGAAAAATAAGAATTCAAAAATTTTCATTAACTATAATTCAGAAACTTGTATGTTATCAATTATAAAGTGAGTGATTTATGAAAGAATTAATAAATTTCTATCTTAGTCCAAATCGCTTTACACAAATACAATATATTGACAATTTTTTTAAAACTAGCTTAATACTTTATTTCACCACAATTATAATATATTCTTTTCCATCATTCATTTATTTAGATGAGGCAACAGTTTCTGCTTCCCCAATATCAAATCATTATACATTTATTTTGATAAAAACCATTAGCTTACTTTTGAAGGAACCAATCCAAATATTATTTCTTACAAGCGGGCTCTACATATTTTTTAACCTTATTTTAAAACAGAAATATTCTTTTCTTACATTTTATAAATTACTTTTCATATCCTTTAATATTGTGATAATTGCTTACTTCATTGATATAATAAATATTTTCACAAAACAACTTTATGATTTTTATTTAATAAATATTTTAAAATTTTCACTAAATGATCTATTTATGAAAATTTATGATTGCTCTCAATCAGTTGCTTCGTTTTTATCAAGAATAAATGTTTTGTTAGTGCTGTCACTTTTATACTCATTTTTCCTGTTTAAAAGTGTATTGCAACTTTCAAATAACAAATTACTGATGATAGTTATTCCGGCATCCGTTTTATTAATTTTATTATTGTTTACAGCTATACCTATGTTCTTATTAAGTTTATTTAAATTAGCAAGCACCTAACCCGCCAATCAAGCGGACGCCGTTTTCGCATTTGGCATTTTATAAATTATAGAGTTAGTCTTTCCGTTTCGGCTAACTTGTTAAAGTAGTTCTATTAAATAACATTGTTGCAAACTGCGCTTACAATGAAAGTTAAGCACAGTTTGCTAAATTATCGGCAGTTGTTTTCTAAGCGGCATTGCTGTTCTGGGGCGCCGTTTATCGGCAACGTCGTTAGCGCAACGTTATAATCATTATAATCCAAGGAGGATAGTGAGTATGAATAGTAAAATTTATGTTACCATTTTAATAATATTTATTACGATTAGTTGTTCAAAAAATTCGAAAGATTATTTAAGCGAAGCTAAAGTAATTATTGATTCAAAAACTGCAGACAAAAGTGAACTTCTTAATGTAGTTGATAATATGAAATTAGTATTAAAAGATGATCCTAATTCGATTGATGCGATTAACTATATAATGATGGCCTATACTCAATTAGATGACAATGAAGCTGCTCTCAAATTTGTGAATGATCTAATTGATGGAAGTGAAAAACCTTCAGCCATATTATTTTATAATAGAGGAATGTTAAAAACACTTCTCGATGATAAAAAGGGAGCAATTGAAGATTTTCAAAAAACAATTCAAATTAATCCCCAATACAAAAAAGCTTACAATAATATTGTATCACTTAAGTTAGAACAAAATTATTTTGTGAATAACGAATGGATCCAATTCACTAAAGATGATATTCAAAGATTTATAGATGAAACATATCCAGAAAGTATAAATAAACCATCGATCGAAGAATTTATTAATAGTGATCAAATCTGTTACATAAACTTTGGCAATCTTGATATAACTAAATAAGAATAAATATTTAGCGCCTAACAAGCAAATGCAAATGGCATCTATTGAAAAGAGCTGAATTTGAGTTAAAAGGAGTTACCTACAATTTGAAAGAATTGAATAATTTAGAAGTGGTCATTTACTTTTTGAATATGCCAAAGGCATTCCTTTGGAAAAGACAAGGTCTTTATTGGGGCCTCAAAGCGACCGCATAATCGATGCAGCAATTTTTAAGTTTTAGGCTTTAATTTTTCGTGCAAGGTTACATTAAAGGTGTCTTTCTAATTAACAAAACTAAAAATTGTATTTACGATTAAAGAAAAATACAATTTGTAAAACATTCGGCGTTTGCAGCTAAAGTGGCTTAGCTTTGTTGGGCGGCGCTTTAGTTGCAACATCGTTTTATTGCTAAAAAATACTAAGGATATTTATGAAAATTAATCTCTCAAACATTTCGAAAATAATATTCATTCTTTGTGTACTCACTATTTCTCCATTATTAGCTCAATCAAAAATATATTTGTATGGTGCTGGTGGAGTGAATTATTTGCCGATGAAGAGTTTTTCTCATTTCTTAAACGGATTAACAAATAGTAAAATTGATGAGATTGGATTTAACGGTGAAATAGGATTAAGGTATAACTTTTTAAATAATCATAACGTTGGTTTAACTACTGGGATAATTAATAAAAACGCTTCATTCAGTGGTGGTTTTGGTGGTGCTAATTGGAATATTAGAATTTTTCCAATATCTATCGGGTACGACTTTACTTTTGGGAATGAAAAAGAAAATAAATTTCTTACAAACGTTGGGTTAAATCTATCTTACAATTTTATTCAAATAGACGAAAAAAGTTATAGTGATATTGGCGGACATAATCCGAATGATTTTTATAAGATTAATAAATTTGGGATAGCTCCTTATGCGATTTTAACTTATAAGCTTTACGATAATTTAATTTTGTTGGGGAAATTTGAATATAGATTTATGGATGATGTTGAGTTATGGTCTCAAGAATTAAATCTATCTGGAATAACATTAAATGTTGGTTTACAAATAAAATTATTCAATGCAAGTTAACAAGCAAATGCCAATAACCACTTTTGAATATGCCGCAGGCATTCCTTTGGAAAAGACAAGGCCTTTATTGGGGACTCAAGCCGACTGCATTTTCGTTTCGGCAATAATCAAAATTTTGGGTTGGTATTTTTCGTTAAAAATTGTTGTTATAATTTTGTTATAAATGTCCCAAAAGGATCGCTTCGGGATAAGTTAAGCCGCCGCTATTGTTGGGAAATTTTCTGTCGGCTGCAATCCGCCGCGGCGGAATAAATTAACGTCGTCTATTTGTCATTGCTTTTCTGGGCGGCGCAATAATTACATACAGTAGAATAAAGAAATATTAAATTATGACTGTTGATCGAAAAACATTAGTTAGACTTTATTTGTTGTTTATTCCCTTTGCTTACTTTTCTTATCTCTTTCACGAATTCGGACACTGGATTGTTGGAGAGATTTTAGGGAATGATATGATTTATAGTCTAAATTATGTCTGGCCTAAAGAAGGACGTTATATAAATGAAGGTCATAATTTATTCGTAAGTATTGGGGGACCTGCATTTACAATATTGTTGGCATTGACAGCTCTAGCAATTGTAGAGAAATATTCAACAATATATTCTTACCCATTATTATTTTTTCAATTTGTGATGCGTTTTTTCTCTCTTGTTTTTGGGGGTTTTAGTAAACAAGATGAAGCAAGAGTATCTTTGATGATGGGAATTGGGATATATACAATAGGTATAATTGTTCTTTTAATATTGTTTTTATTTATTGTAAGGGCGAGTTATAAACTAAAAATAGATTTAAGACAGAATGGTTATTTTTTTACAGTAAGTATTCTAAGTCAACTTTTAGTCATATTAACTTATGAAATAACTGGTCTATAAAATTAAAATACGGTATGAAGCGCATGCAAATAACCACTAAGTAATCATTCCAAGGCTGTCGCGTTAGCACCGTAACTGTGCATTGAAGGTTTAAGAAGAATTAATATTTGAGTCTTGGTGCGAACATGATCCCCGAGCAAAATACCAATATTGAAAAGAGAACAAAATGCTTGAAAATTAGTATCAAACGTAGTACATTATTTTGTACAATATATTAGCGGAGTAAACAGATGCATAAAATACAATTAGATAAAGATATTCAACCACTTTCAACATTTCGATCAAAAGTATCTTTCTATTTTGATCAAGTAAAGAGAACAAAAAGACCATTAGTAATTACCCAGAATGGTAAGAGTTCAGCAATCTTATTGGATGTTTCAGAGTATCAACAAATGGTTGATAAGATAGAAGTTCTTGAAGATATAAGATTGGCAGAATCTCAAATAAATCAAGGTCAAGGGGTTTCACATAAAGATGTCAAAAAGAGATTTGCTAAAAGAACAAAAGTATGAAAATAATTTGGTCTCCCTTATCGATTGAAAGATTAGAAGATATTTATGATCACATAGCCCAAGATAATATTTCAGCTGCTCAAAATTTGATCAACAATATTATCGCTAAAGTTGAATCGCTTGTTGACAACACAACAAGAGGAAGAGTTACACCAGAAACCAATCGGGAAGATATTCGAGAATTATTTGAAGGAGAATATAGAATAATTTATCGAATAGAAAAAAAGCAAATATCCGTTCTTACTATCAGAAATTTCAAACAACTATTACCAGATACAGATATTGAATAAGGGGAACCCTTGCCAATAATCACAAAGTAATCATTCCAAGACTGTCAAGTTCGCACCTTAACTGTGCATTGAAGGTTTAAGTAGAATTAATATTAGTTCAATATTAGTAACATAACCCTCGAGGAAAATAGAAAGTAATCTTTAAACACGGAGTTGTTTATTAACATAAAACCTCGGTATGTGCGGTTAAAATTCATAAACTTTTCTATTGAAACCGGTTAGCATTAATGCTAACTTTGCGACATGCCCGAAGTTAATTTTTATAAATTGGAGTCCGGGAAAAATCCGGTAATTGAATTTTTTGATTCTTTAAATGGTAAACAAGTTCAAAAGATAACCTGGGTTTTGGAGTTATTTGAGGAGATGTCAGTTGTCCCAAAACAATATTTCAAGAAACTAAAAAATACAGATGATATTTGGGAAATTAGAATCACATTTTCTGGAGATATATTCAGAATATTAGGATTCTTTGAGAGCAACAATAACTTTGTTTTAACTAATGGTTTCATTAAAAAATCACAAAAGACTCCGCAAAGTGAAATTAATTTAGCTGAAGAAAGAAAAAGAAATTATTTTGAAAGGAAAGAGTGATGAGTGATTTGAAAAATTATATCACGAAAAGAAAAAAAGAAGACAGAGAGTTTTCACAAAATTATGATATCGGTTATCAAGATTTTAAGATAGGAATTTTGCTGAAGCAATTACGAGAAGAATCTGGAATGACTCAAGAGGAATTAGCAGAAAAATTAAAAACAAAAAAGTCAGTCATTTCAAGAATAGAAAATCATTCAGAAGATATTAGATTGTCAACTCTTCGTCGATATGCAAGAACTTTAGGAAGAAGAATAAATATAGAAGTTGTATAGTTCTCAAGATGATCGCATATATCAAGTAAATACCAATGACAACTAAGTAATCATTGACTAAAGAGAGTAACTAAGTTGTTTGGCTGGGTTTTTGCAAGACTGTCGCGTTAGCATAGTAACTGTGCATTGAAGGTTTAAGAATAATTAATATTACTGCAATAGTGCCATCATGACCCCTGAGAACAGTTGAAGGAAATATTATAAATTAATCACGGCGTTGTTTTTTAACATAAAACCTCGTTATATACCTGTCCTTAAAAAGTAGGTTGAAATATTATTTGAATATGAATACATTAGAATACATTGCAATGATTATTATTCATAGGAGGAAATAATGTCTAAAACAATCACACTTCGTCTAAGTGAGGAAAGTTACAAAAAATATAAAAAATTAGCTGATAGAGATAATAGACCTATTTCTAATTTTATTGAAACAGCTGTGAAAAGATTTATTGAATCGAACATATATGTAGATGAGTTTGAAATGGAGGAAATTAAAAATAATACGGAACTCAATAAGAGTCTTAAACGAGGCTTATCTGATATGAAATCAAAAAAAGGACGTTTCGTTGGGTGATTATAGAATTTTTGAAACTAGTGAATTCCTAAAGAAAATTGAAAAAATCTCTCAAAGAGATAAATCCTTTATCCAAAATAAGCTTACCCAATATATCTATCCTCAAATAAAAGACGAACCTCATTACGGAAATACTATAAAGAAGTTAGTCAACTACAATCCAGAAACATGGCGTTATAGAATAGGAAGATTTAGACTATTCTATGTAATTGATGAATCAGACAAAATAATCTATTTAATTTCTATCGATTTGAGAAAAGACGCATATTAATAAAACAGTTTATTAAAAGTTAGAAAAGGTATAACCAACTTTTATCAATGACAACTAATTAATCATTGGCTGAAGAGAGTAAGCAAACAGTCCAAGAGTCTTTCTTCGTCAACTTACTTCTCCCCTTTTTTTTGCACAGACTTAATCTCCAACAGAAAATAATCTATTTGGTTTTCTAATTACATACATGATTGAGAATCCTAAAGATTGATTTTTTGAATAAACTAAAATAATGCGTAAATTGAAATATAGATAACAGCTCTTATATTCTTAACACCACAGTAAAAGACGAATAATTGTACACAAATTTTACCAATCAAATAGAAATCAAACTAATGAATAAACCATTTATTGTAATACTATTTTTGCTAATAATCGTTAATCAGGTTAAATCACAAAATTTTGAGCAGATTGTAATCGGTACCGAACATTCAATTTGGTCTAATATACTTGAAGAAGAAAGAGAATATTGGATCAGCCTCCCGGATTCATATAACAATAATGGAATGTCATATAAAAGATATCCGGTGCTTATTCTGCTTGACGGGAATCTGCACTTTAAGTCCATAGCGGGAATGGTAAACTACTTAAGTTCCGATATTTACAGAAGCAGGAAAATTCCGGAGATGATTGTGGTTGGAATTAAAAATGTTGATAGAAGAAGAGATTACACACCTGAAAAAATAATTACAGTTAGAGAAAATAATACAGGGGGCGGTGAAAATTTTCTGAGTTTTTTGGAAGATGAACTTTTACCTGAATTGGATAAAGAATATCGAACTCTTCCCTATCGAATTCTTTTTGGACATTCTTTAGGGGGTTTGTTGGCTGCTCATACCTACATGAAGGACAAGACTCTTTTCAATTCCTTTATTGCAGTTGATCCAAGTTTTGGAACTTGGGATTCAGAAACAATGGATAAAAAGTTAGACTCTTTGACTGAAAATTCATTTGAAAGATTCATATATATAGCCTCTGCTAACTGGGGTAAAAGGAATATCAGAAATCGAGACCGTCATTTAAGATTTTATGAATCATTGAATAATAAATGCAGCGGAGAGCTTCCTGCAGAATTAGAATACTTTGAAAATGAAAATCACAGCTCAGTTCCAATTATTGCTTTTTATAACGGAATCTCTGCAATTTTTGAAGGGTATGGAATTTCCTATCGCGATATAGAAAGCAAAGAGGAGCTGATTGAGCATTTCCGGAAAATTTCAAAGAGACTTTCATGGAATATTCCCCCGCCTGAATTTCTAGTAAACCAATTAGGTTATAGAATAATGCAGAGTGGAAATAATAAGGAGAAGGCTTTAGAATACTTTATTTTGAATGTGGAAAATTTCCCCACATCTTTTAATTCTTATGATAGTCTTGGAGAAGCTTATGAAGTATTAGGTGAAACTCAAAAAGCAATCGAAAACTACAGAAGATCTCTTGAACTAAATCCAAGTAATGAACACGCTGCAATGAGAATAAAGGAACTGAACAAAAGTAAATAAATATTACAAACAGTAATTATGCAAATAAAACAGGCCAACAAAGAGATCAATAAAAAAGCAGAGTACTCAATTTTAAAAACAATTTTGTATTAACTTAGTATTTTATTCATCAGCAAAAAGAAAATGACGAAAAATAAATCAAAACCGATTGTTAGATTACTTAGAATAGTAATGCCTGCTGTTGCATTATTAAGCTTAATTGTTTTTCCACCTTGGAAAGAAATATGGTTATGGATTGCACCATTGCATGATACTGTTCAAGAGGAAATGAATATCGGAATTGAACATGGATTAGATGGAATTATTGTTTATGTAAATAAAGGAGGAAAAGAACCTCAGTTTTATTCAGCCGGATGGAAGAATAGAGAGAATAGAATACCTGCTGATCCACATGCATTATTTAAGATTGCCAGCATTAGCAAGCTATATGTCGCCGCCTCAGCGGCAATGCTTGTAAATGATAAACAATTATCATTAGATAAACCGCTTACATATTACCTGCCGGAGCTTTCCGGAAGAATTGAATTTGGAGATAAAATTACATTAAGACAAATGCTTCAGCACAGAAGCGGAATTCCCAATTTAACAGATCATCCAGATTACCCTTGGGGAAATCCTCCACAGAATAATGAAGAAGCACTTAAATATGCACTTGACCTCCCTGCCGATTTTAATCCCGGCGAAGATTATGCTTATTCTAATACCAATTATTTATTGATTTCCGAAATTATGGATAAAGTTCTAGGTTACAGTCATCATCAATTTATAAGAGAGAGAATTTTAAATCCCCTTGGATTAAAGAATACTTTCGGTTCAATAAAAGAAGTTGACATTGAAAAGGTGATGAGCGGTTATTCTGTTGGATGGGAGAGTGATGTTAAGAATAACTATCACGCCTCTATGATTGCAACTGCTGAAGATGTAGGAATATTTTTGAGAGCATTAATTGAGGGCACATTATTCACCGATGAAGAGCAGAAAATCTACTCCTCTATTTATGTTTATGAACATACCGGATTAGTACCGGGATATTACAGCATTGCACGTTATCATAAAGATATTGATACAATTATAATTCAGTTTGTAAATACAAACGGAGGAAATTCCGAATGGATTTCCAATATTATTTATGATAGGATTGTAAAGTTACTTCACCAATAACGGTTATATATTTAACCCACATTTTCCAAACCGGTCTTATCTGCAAAATATGGAATCTAAGTAAAACAACAATTAATAACCTTTATACAATAATTTCTTATTGTTTTACAATAATTTTTTATTTACTTTACCGCCAATAAAATAATAAAGCTATGAAGAAAACAAGAATAATTTCAAAGATATTATACTTATTAACAAGAATTTTGACTTGGATATATTTAATTACAACAGTGTATGCTGTTGTAAGCTGGGTAGGTAAAATAAATATTCAAATAGATGAGAATAGAAAAATTATAGAATATCCATTAACAGATACTCCGTTTTTAATTTTAGACAACACATTGAATTACTTTATTTTTGCTTTTCTTCTTCCAATGATTTCTTATAATCTCTTTTTTTATCTTCTTTCAAATGTGTTTAAAGTATTCTTTCAAGAGAAACTTTTTACTCAGTTAAACGTACTTCAACTTAAGAAGTTTTATATAACTAATATAATTCTACCGATAGCACTATTGATATTCTCCTCATTTTTTATTGAAGTAGAAGCGGGAATATTTATGATAGTTGCATTACATATTTTTTTAGGGATTTTTATTTTTATTTTCTCTGAAATTTTTAATCAAGGTTTATCATTGCAAAACGAACAGGATTTATTCATTTAGATTATGCCGATTGTAATAAACATAGATGTAATGCTTGCCAAGCGAAAAGTAAAGAGCAAGGATTTAGCCGAACAAATTGGAATTACACCTGCTAATTTATCCATTCTGAAAAACGGAAAAGCAAAAGGCATCCGTTTTGAAACCCTTGAAGCGATCTGTAAAGCACTTGATTGTAAACCCGGGGATATAATGGATTTCGAAAAATAATTTTACAGACTTACTAATTATGAACAGACTAAAAATTGAGAATGTATCTCTTGCATACAGTAACGGGCATCAAGCACTTACTGATATAAACTTGGATATTAGCAACGGAATATTTGGGCTGCTTGGACCAAACGGTGCGGGCAAATCTTCGTTGATGAAAACTATAGTCGGATTACAAAAACCAACTACTGGAAAATTATCTTTTAACGGATTTGATATTGTTAATAATCCTCTTTACATACAAAAGTATTTAGGATTTTTACCACAGGATTTTGGGGTTTATCCTAATGTATCTGCTTTTAATTTATTAGATCATATTGCAAAATTAAAAGGAGTGGAATCTAAAAAACAAAGACATAATCAGATTATGGAATTACTGGATAAAGTAAACTTAACTGATTTCAGAAATAAAGAGGTTCATACTTTTTCCGGTGGAATGAAACAGCGGTTTGGAGTTGCTCAAGCTTTACTCGGAGATCCCAAAATTGTTATAGTAGATGAACCGACAGCAGGACTCGATCCCGAAGAACGCAATCGGTTTAATAACTTGCTTAGTAATATCAGTGAAGATATAATCATAATTCTTTCTACACATTTGGTAGAGGATGTGAGAAATCTTTGTTCTCAAATGGCAATAATTAAAGATGGTTCAATAATTACACAAGGTTCACCAAAAGATTTTATTGAACAGCTAAAAGGAAATTTATGGATAAAAGCAATTTCGAAGGAGGATTTGCCAAACGAGAAAACAAAGCATCAAGTTATCAGCACACAGTTAATCCAAAAGGTGCTGCACATTACTGTGTTTGCAGAAGATTGTCCGGATGGTTTTACCGGAATTGAACCTACTTTGGAGCACGTATATTTTAAAAATTTATAACTCTCCCTTTCAATGAAAACAATAATATTAAATGACATCTTAACTTCGTTAAAACAAAGAATAACATTTGCGGCATTTATTGTTTTTATTGGACTTGGATTTTTAACAGGATTCAAATTCAACATTTCCGTAGGTGATGAACTTGCAGTTAATTCAGCTTATTCAATCGGTTTTATGATAGGGCTGCTGAGTTTAACAATCATATTAATTGCTACTGTTTTTGCTTTCGTATTATTGTTCAAAGAAGAGGATGCAAACTTCGGATTGATTATTTTTTCAACTCCTATAAATAAAAAAGAATTTGCAATTGCTCGTTTTCTCTCCTATTTCATAATTACTCTGCTGGGCTTTTTTCTTTTGGTTATAGGTTATGCTGTTGGACTTAATCTACAATCAGAAGCTCAAATGAATCCAAGTTTTAATCTCTGGCATTATCTTTTTCCCTTTATAATTTTTGGTATAATAAACTCATTTATGGTTTCCAGTATCATATTTTTTATTTCTCAGAAATTTAAGAATAAGCTACTGGCTGCGTTAACAGGAGTACTGCTTTATGTTTTTTATATGATAGGACTTATGTTTTCTAATGCTCCTTTTATGGCGCAGTCTTTACCTCAATCAATTTTTGTTCAACAAATTTCTGCAGCTGCAGATATTTTCGGACTTTCAGGATATTTCTTTGAAGCTAAAGATCTTACTCTATTGCAAAGAAATAATCAAGTCGTTCCCCTTTCAAATTATTTTCTTTTTAATAGACTTATGATTATCCTTTTCTCTTTAACTGCAGTCTATTTAGGAATTCGTTCCTTTTCATTCCTCCCTATTTACAAAGGAAAATCAAGAGTTCAGAATTCAACACTAAAAGCTGAATATTTACACACTCCTTTTTCAACAGCAAGTAGTTTGTTTAATCTAAAGACTAAATTAAATGCAGTATTCTCATTTATTAAAATCAATTCAATTTATTTGTTCAAGAGTACAGCTTTTACGGCTGTTACTTTACTCCTTTTATTTTATTTAGGAGTAGAAATGTTTGATGATATTGATAAAGGAATTCGTCTTCCCCAGCATTATGCCTCTTCCGGACTTTTAGCTCAAACTATAAATAGTACCTTTTATTTTTTAGGAGCTTTACTGTTAGTTTATTTTGTTAACGATATTTTTTGGAGAAGCAATGCTTCCCGATTTTCAATTATTGAGAGCACAACCTATTTTTCAAAGGAAAAAGTTTTCGGGCATACCGGAAGTATTATTGTATTAATACTTTATCTTACATTCATCTTAATTTTAGAAGCAGTTACTTTCCAGATAATTTTCAACAATCCTTACTTTGATTGGAATGCATATTACGGTGTTTTGGTCTTTAACACTTTTCCGCTGATACTTCTCTCATTATTCCTTCTTTTATTAAATATTGTTAGCAAGAATAAGTCAGCTGCATTAGGATTATCAATTTTATTCTTTTTGATTTTCACTACACCAATTTCAAGATCAATAATTGATAATTCCTTATTTAGATTTTTATCCGGTTACAGAGGAAATTATAGTGACTTTCTAGGTTATGGTATTTATCCAAATTCATTTCTATTAAGATTAACTTTCGGCTTTTCAATTGCCGGTCTGCTTTTCCTAGTCTATTATTATTTAAAGAACAAAAACAAAAGAATAATAAAAAGCATTGCAATTTCGATTTTAGTTGTGACTGGCTTTTTAAGCGGTTCAATTTATTCGGAAGGATATATTCCACAAGATGATGAAAGTATTATAAAAGAAAAAGTATTGTATGAAAAAGAATTAAGGAAGTACCAAAATATTCCCCAGCCGGCAATAAATGAAGTTACTGCAGAAATTGATTTATTCCCTAATGAGCAGTCTTATCGGATTAGAGGTAATTATATCATTCAAAATAAAGAAGATAAATCCATCGATTCGATTCTATTAAATCTTCCTAATGATTTTAAGATAATATCTTTAATCTACCGATATAAAGATGAAGTTATATCAATCGATAAACCTGTTTCAGAACTTATACTAAGTAAAGCTATTACACCTAACAGTTTTGCAGAGCTTGAGTTCGAAATCAGCTATAAGTGGCATTCGGTTAACGGTCATAATTCTTTTAATGCAATAGTTGAGAACGGTTCATTTATGAGAGTCAGCCGTTATTTCCCCCGCTTTGGTTATGATGAAGAAATGGTAATACAGGATAACAATCAAAGAAAAAAATATGGATTAGGAAGTGCAACTGAAATTAAACCTTTAGAATCACCAAAAGTTAAATCAGATGATTTTATTAATTTGGCGATGACAATTTCTACTCCCAAAAACCAAACTGTTGTTGGTACTGGTGAACTAAAGAAAGAGTGGCAGCAGAACGGACGAAATTATTTCGAATATCGAGCTGAATCAATTCCTTTTAGATTTGCTCTTTCTTCAGCAGAGTACAGAATAAAAAGTGTTGAACATAACGGAATTAAGATACAAGTTTTATATCATCCTCTGCACCACAATAACGTTGATCATCTAATTGAAAACACGAAACTGACTTTGGATTATTGTATAAACAATTTTGGACCTTATCCATTTCAATCAGTTGTTTTTGCAGAGGTTTCTTCATTTACCGAAGGCTTTGCCGGAACAGCTTATCCCGGTGTTATTTTTATGACCGAAAACATGACCTTTAACGCAAATATTAAAGTGGAGAAAAATCAAGATGTAGTTAATGAGTTAGCGGGACATGAAACAGCACATTTTTGGTGGGGAACCAACCAGATTGATCCAGACTATAGAGAAGGTTATGCTATGCTGACCGAAAGTTTAGCAATGTACACCGAAATGATGATCTACAAAAAAATGTACGGCAAATCAAAAATGCTTGAGCGTTTAGATATTCACCGGCAAATATATGACGCAGAAAAAGGTTTTAATGAAAATATCTCTCTTTTAAAAGCAACAAAGGATCACCCATATTTAGCATATTCAAAAGGGGCTGTTGTATTTGTTGAACTAAGTGAATTAATCGGTGAAGAACAGCTAAACCTGGCTTTAAAAAATTTTCTAACAAAGCATAAGCATCCTAATGCAAAACCGATATCTACTGATCTGCTTACGGAAATCATTGAACACTCTGATGAAAAATATCACGCAGAAATAAAATTATTATTCGAGTAATAAGAAGATCATATAATTCATTTTAATAAACAGTAAAATCCCATTGCAAAATAATCCATTAGTTTCATAGTCATAAAATCTGTTATACTTCACTTCTTAACAGTCCTAATCCCGATGTGCAAATTTTAATAGAGAGATGAAAAGTACTATATAAATGTAATTGATTGAAAATTCTATTTGTCAATTATTAATCCAAGTATTATTTTAATCGTTAAATATTAATAAATAATATGAGTTGATATTATTTACTGTTCGATAGGACATACAAAACTTTCTGCTGCCTCAGATTATAATTCCGTAGGAATGATAGATAAAAATAATAAATACAAAATCGTAAGTCAGCTAAATAGAATTGAGATATTATGAAATTTCTATATTTATTAACTCATTTACTGATAAAATTATAAATAGTTAGGTTGTTGTTGAAAGAAAAAAAATCTATTATGGTATTTAAATATTGAAAAGTTATGTTCTGGTGTTCTTTTAGAAGGGTGTTTAGCCATTCTTTTTGCATATTTTACCTTTCTGTGGCGAGATAAAATCTCGTCTTCAGAAAAGTCTTTCTTCAGCCGAGCTTTTATCTCGCTCGTACTTTTGCAGAGCATAACTTTTCATTTTAATTATGAAGAAAAAAAATTCATTATCCCCAGATGCTGTTAAGATTATAAAAGACTCATTTGAAGCAAATGAAGTTTTTTTAAATACTGATTCTAGCATTATATTTTTGTGCGGGAAAAAGATAAGCCCAGAAATTCTTAGTGCTCGTGAATTATTATTGAAATACTCACAAAAACACTTTTCAAATTACTTGTTTTTCTTAGCAGAAGATTTTTTTGATGCGTATCCATTACCATCAACTAAAGATCTGCTGTCAATAGAACATTATCTTTCAAAATATTCTGATTGCATAATTATTATTTTAGAGAGCGAAAGTGCATTTGCAGAACTTGGAGCTTTTTCAATAGATGATGAAATTGCAAAAAATCTCATTGTAATTAACGATAAAAAATTTAAGGAATCAGATTCATTTATAAATTTGGGACCAATTAAAAAAGTTAATCGTGTATCAAAATTCGGGGAAGTAATAAATACAAATCTCGAGACTATCACCTTATCCGGTCATGACCTTGGTCAAAAACTCACAAAGATTCAGAGGAAAAAGAGAAAGCGTATTAAATTATCTAATCCTCGTGAGTTCAAATCATTTGATGGTAAAGAAAAAATGTTGCTTCTACTTGATCTTGTAAATTTATTTGAACCCATAAGTTATAGTGAACTAATCGAGTTATTAATTAATTTTTTTGGTAAGGGTACTTATGATATTCAATTTGAGATTGGATTACTATCTGCTTTAAAATTGATTGCAAAATTTGATAACTATTATGTAAGAAATATTAGAGAACTTAAATATTACTATGATTTTGAAAAGAAAGATTCAAGGCTAATTAAGTCACTAAATATCAATCATATTCATAAGTATAATAAGGTGAAATACCAGCACCTTTTAGAGAAAGTAAAATGAGCTTAATTGAAAATGTTTCAAGATATCTTAGTTTCAATGAAAGTGAATTATTGTCTTTCGCTCAAAAAGCTCCTACAACTTATCGCACTTATCAAATTCCTAAAAAGAATGGTAGATTGAGAACAATTCATCATCCTGCTAAAGAAACTAAATCACTACAATATGCATTGATAAATTTAATTTTTAAAAATTATCCGATCCACAGTTCTGCAGTTGCATATAGAAAAGGTGTAAAATCACCTTTGAAATTGAATGCTGAAAGTCACTCAAAGTATTTATACACAATAAAAATGGATTTTAAGGATTTTTTTCATTCAATTGTTTTTGAAGATCTAAAAAACATTTTAGATTCACCTTATACTCAGCAAGAATTAGAGTTTTTAAAAAATGTGTTATTTCTAAATTATCAAGGAATATATTGTTTGGCAATTGGAGCACCTTCATCACCGATATTAAGCAATATTGTAATGCACGGTTATGATGAAAGCATATTAAAAATAGTAACAAAAATTGATCCCGATGCTACATATACTAGATATGCAGATGATATAACCTTTTCTTCAAATAAAAAATCTCATTGTTTAAATTTTGCGAAAGAACTTAATAAGTTGACAAAGGACAAACTGACACCTTCATTAAAATTAAATTCAAAAAAAACAATCTTATTATCAAAGGCAAATCATAGGATGGTCACTGGATTAGTAATCACTCCTCAAGGCAATGTCTCTGTCGGTCGTCATAATAAGAAGTATATAAAAAAATTACTAAATGATCTTAAATATGATAAAATATCGCCAATAGCCTTTAAATATTTAAAAGGCTACTTTGCATTTGTAAGAGATGTTGAACCAAAATTTGTTAATTCGTTAACCAATAAATATGGTGCAGCATTAATTAATAAAATTATAATATGACACAACCTAACCTTTTAAATAAGTAAAAAGTCTCACCACATAAAGCAATGGAGTGGGCAGGCAAGAGGAAAATTTATTACAGGGCTATCACAGTCACAACATGCATTAATAACACGCTTTGTTCACAAAGAAATAATTTGGTAAATAAAATGTATAAAATTTTATTAGTTATTATCTTCACTTTGTTTTTATTGAGTTGTAACAATTCAACAGAACCAAATAATTCAGATTCACTAAAGTTGATTTTCTCCTCAGATAAAAGTAATGGTTCAGCACCATTAACTGTTAAATTCACTGGAAAGATAGAAGGTGATACTGAAGGAATAATTGGACGAGTTCCGGATTATTTTTTCTTTTCTCAAATTGGAATGACAGTAATCCCATACAGTATTCCAGATACTACACAAGCTTTAAATAATACTTGGAGTTCTGAAATTACATACCCAACTTCCGGAGAATTTAAGGCTGTTTTATTGTATCAAGGGAAAAAAGAAGGAGAGAATTTTAATCTTCTATCAGATACGTTGTTTATAAAAGTAAATTAAAGTTTGCATATATCAAGCCCACACCAATAACCACTAAGAAATTATTGGCAGAAGAGAGTAAACAAGTTGTTTAGGTTGTTTACGCCGCGGCGCACAAGTTTTAAAGTATTTCATTTTTGTTCTTTTTCTTTTTGTATATGCCAAAGACATTCATTTTTAAAAGACAATTTTTTTATTGGGAAACTCGACCCGATCGCGTTTTCAAATCAGCCGAATTTACTTACTGAAGAAAAGTACAAAAAGAAAGTAGGCTTTTAACATTATAGAACATAAATATTTAGGACGCACTGCTTTTTATGAAATTTAAGAAGCACTACAAAATCTGGGCAATTGTGCCTGAATTGGCAAAGCAGTTTATTTGCAACGCCTTTATATGTTCTCAAAAATTCTATTGTCTTTTACAAATCCTAAGTTTATATTAAAAAGTATAAACTATGAGAAGGATAAAAGATGTATTCGACTGCCAAAGAATTGAGATTTCATACAAAAGAACTTCTGGATTCTGTCTCAAGAGGAGAAGAAGTTGTAATAACTTATCGTGGTAAACCTTATGCTAAATTAGTTCCATTTAAAAAGTCTAAACAAACCAATGAAAATGCAGATGAACTTTTTGGTATGTGGAAAGACCGAAAGGATATCAAAAATGTTAATAAGTATGTCCGTGAACTAAGGAAAGGAAGATATCAATGAAAATGATTGATACGGATGTTCTTATTTGGTATTTACGTGGTAATAAAAAATCAAAAGAAATAATTGAAAAGCTAAATGGTTTCTTTATCTCAGTTGTAACTTATATGGAATTAGTACAAGGAATGAGAAACAAACGAGAGTTAACAGCACTTAGAAGCGCGCTGAGAAAATGGAATGCAAAAATACTTTTTATTAACGAAGATATTTCAGCAAAAGCTATGTTTTTGGTTGAACAGCATTATTTAAGTGATTCACTTTTTTTAGCTGATGCACTTATTGCATCGACTGCTATTTCAAATGGGCTACAACTTCTTACTGGTAATGTAAAGCATTATAAAATTATAAAAAATTTAGAGATAGAAGAATATAAACCATAGTTAAGTAAATAATAAAATAAATCTCGCATATATCAAGCGCACGCCAATAACCAGTATGAAATTATTGGCTGAAGAGAGTAATCAAGTTGTTCAGCTTGTCTCTGCGATGTTCAATCGTTTCTAGGTCATGACCAAAGTTTTGCAGTTTTATCAATCAAATAATAACTAAGTAAATAGAAAGAACAGGAAGATAATCTTTAACGGATGAAACCTTTAACTTTGCTGCAGCAGTAATAGTAAAGTTATTACGTCCATTTAATAGTACTACCTTTACAACTAACTATAAATTTTAAGGGGATACTTTTGAAAGAAATTACTGAATTAAACGGATCTTGTTTGTGTGGTGAAGTAAAATTTGAAATAATAGGAAAATTAGAAAGTTTTTATTTATGTCATTGCGGATGGTGCCAAAAGGATACCGGTTCAGCTCATTCTGCAAATTTGTTTTTTAGTAAGGCTCACATAAGATGGATAACCGGTAAAGAAAGAGTTACAAATTATCAACTACCGGAAACTGAACATTACAAGAGCTTTTGTTCAATATGCGGCTCTGCCCTCCCCAACCTACAAATGAATGGAAAAGTGGTAGTAGTTCCAGCCGGATGTATAAGAGATGTACCAATAGAACCGACAGCACATATATTTATTTCTAAAAGAGCAAATTGGGATAATGGTTTGGAAAAAATTAAGATGTATGATAAAGTACCGGAATAATTTACTATTTGCGGTTAATCTGCAGAATAAGTCTTTATTGCAATACTAGTATATACCAACCACAACTAGATAAATCTAACTCAGCAAGAGGCTTGACAAACGCATCAATGTAATTTGTACATTCGCTAATGATTTTTTCTTGTTATGTAATTTATACATTTGCTCACCAAGCAATTGGGGAAGGAATGTAGTTTGTACATTCGTTCACTCAGCATTTAGACAAGGAATGTAATTTGTACATTCATCCACCCAGCATTTGGTGAAGGAACGTAATTTGTACATTTGCTCAACAGGCATTTGGTGAAGGAATGTAATTTGTACATCGGTTGACCAAGCATTTGGACAAGGAATTTAATTTGTACATTCGTCCACCCAGCATTTGGTGAAGGAATGTAGTTTGTACATTTGCTCACCCGACATTTGGTTAAGGAATGTAGTTTGTACATTTGTTCACCCGACGTTTGGACACCATATCACTAGAATTCATAAACTAAAAAAGTAGATTTTTAACACTATAGAAAAGAAATTTCACTTAAAGATCAAAAGTTTTGTAAAGTTTTTTATATTAATGGAAATAATAATGGGTAATTACAAGAAATAATTTAGTATTCTTTTCTATTATAAAAAAAACAATAAGATAAATCATCAATATGAAAAAGTTAATTGAGAAAATAGAAGAAAAAATTGGTTGTGTTCAACTAGTTGATCGGATTTCTGAAAATATATCAAATTCTGATTTAAACTCACTTTTATTGGAAATTTTTAAAAATAAAACAGAGAAAATTTGTCCGGCTGATCTGCTAAACCAATTTTCAAACAATCGTTTTACTCTTCCTTCAACAATAGACGTAATAGAATACAAGAAATTCGAAATAAAATGGCTTGAATCAGCTAAGACTATTGGTTTTACGCCTATCCAATTATCTCCCCTTACCCAACTAGGGAGCTGTTCTGCAGTAGGTTTTGTCAATCAGAATAATGTTGTAAGTGCATTAAGGAACACAGAAGTTGTTTCCGATTCTACAAATGTTTTGGCATTAATTACTGCAAATGAATTTAAGAAAAATCATTCTAATGATAGGATAAGATATTCAACAGCTCACAGGCATACTAGAGCACAGCATTTTACCAATCCAGCTTTTTCAGCACACTTCGGAGCATTCTGTATGGTTTCCGGCGGATTAGATAAAGGGAGTTTTTCTTTCGAATTAGAAGAGTTATATAAACACTTGGCTTTTTATTTGAGTATTCTTGAAAATGAATTGGAAAGTAAATTAATTGTTAAAGTCCAATTAAAAAGTGAGAGAAAAGATTTTGCTGACAAGTTAATTGAAGCTGCTTCAAATATTTCGAGTAAAGTTAATTTTATTAAAGAAGAAGTTGACAATACTGTTGATTATTATGATTTAGTACGCATAAAAATTTTTACGATTTATAAAGAGCTTGAAATTGATTTAATTGATATGGGATTTGTAGACTGGACTAAAAAATTGTTAAACAATAAAAAACATCGCATGCTTACAAGCGGAGGCGGATTGGAATTGATATTCAAATTAAAGAACAAGTTGATTTAGTTAATAAATGATTATCTACAAAAAATATATTTATTAAGAAGTTTAGAGATTAAAGATTGTTTATAATGTTCATTATTAATCCCATTTTTATATTGGAAAAAATCTCTAATTGTTAAAAGGAATGAAAAATGACTAAACATAGAATCTATACAACAAGCTTTGCAAGTGTTTATCCTCACTACGTTGCAAAGGGGGAAAAGAAAGGGCGCACTAAAAAAGAAGTTGATGAAATAATCTGCTGGCTGACCGGTTACAATCAAAAAGAATTAGAAAAAGTGATTGAAAACAAAATAGATTTTGAGACATTTTTTTCTGAAGCTCCGCAGCTTAATCCTTCACGCAAATTGATTAAAGGAGTTGTATGCGGTGTGAGAGTTGAAGATGTTGAAGAACCATTAATGAGAGAAATCCGCTACCTGGATAAACTGATTGATGAGCTTGCAAAAGGGAAAGCTATGGAAAAGATTTTGAGGAAATGATAATTGATGAGAAGAAAGAAAGTCTTTTTGCTAATAGGACAAAAAGGAAGCGGAAAATCATATATTGGAAAATTGTTTGAAGAGGAACTCGGAATTAAATTCATTCGTGTTGAAGACTGGGCAAAGCGAATCAAAAAAGATAGAGCTGTTAACAATGAAGATTACATCCGCCAGGTTTTTGAAGAAATTGAAGTTGGCATCAGAAACATTTTAGAAGCTAATGATAGAGTTGTTTTTGAATCAACCGGACTAACAGAGTTTTTTGATAAAATGCTCGCAAATTTAAAGAGTAATTTTGAAGTTGTAACAATAGGAGTATTTGCTGAGAGCAAATTATGTTTGGAAAGAGTAAGAAACCGGGATCAATCAATACATATAAACGTTTCCGATGAACAAGTTACAATGATAAATCAGAAAGTAATCGAAAAAAATATGAAGACTGATTTCAAGATACTTAATAATGAAGAAAATGATGATCTGCTTGAGCAAATAAAAAATATTGTTAAAATGGAATTAGAGAGTTAACCGGTTAGTTAATTCAGTAAAGAAATTACAACTTGATAATGCGTACTTATTTACAACGTCGATAAAAAAGAAATTTAGATGAAAGCAATAACAGCTGCTGAAGCTCGAAAGAATTTACACAAATTAATTGATGAAATATTAGTGGCAAATCAACCTATTATTATTTCTGGTAAAAGAAAAAATGCTGTTTTAATATCTGAGGGTGATTGGAGATCAATTCAAGAAACTATTTATTTGTCATCAATACATAATATGAGGGAATCAATAGTTAAAGGTCTGGAAACTCCGATAATTAAATGTGATGATAAGCTTACTTTTTAAAATGGAAAATGGTAATTGTTAATTAATGACAAGATAAAAAAAAAGCTTATAGCTGGCAGGAATCGAATATCATAATTAGCCTTGAAATAATTAAGAACTGTAAAAGTAAAAAGAATGTATGCACATTATGAAAGAACCGGTAAAACATTTTTGTTATTATAATTCAGTATATAGAATTCAAAGGTTTTTGTTAATTCAAATAGCTTCTTTTTTAATCTGTAACCTCATATGTTTTTAGATTTTTTCCATTTTTAAGTTTCCATTCTGTTAATCCGTTAGCATTTCTCCCTAAAACAATTGAGGCTGCTGTTGAAGGACTGCTAAAAATATAATCCTCTGGAAAGAAATAAAAATTATTCGACTCTTTTAGTACTCCTTTATCAATTAATTTTTGTCGTAAAACTTTAAAGTTATCTGTCATAGAATTTACTATACTTATCGCAGCTTTAGAACCTTTAAAAACAACAAAGCCATCAGAAGTTGGTTCACCTTGTGCATCCGCCCCTCTTGCCGCCTTAATGAAAAAGGTTTCTTGCTTTTGTTTTTTCTTAACTTCTCTTTTTTCTTCAAAGACTTTATGTCCAAGTGAATTTGTTAACATTTTTATATTCTCAATAAACTCTTCCATTTCGGAAGTATCTGATTCAGAAATTGATGATTGTGTTGGGATAACAGAGTTTACAATGTTGTATCTATTTGCAACTCTGGCTATCTCATACAACCTATTTTCTAAATATTTTACATGAGCTTTATTTAAATTTTCATCCTTGCTAATAAAAATTATTGTTTCATTCCAGAATTCTTTATCCTTGATTTGAGTATTTAAGCGTTTTATAATAGACTCAGCTTCGCCTATATAAACAAGTTCTTTGCCTTCATCATCTCGTCCAAAGAGTAGGTAAATTCCTGTATTTGTCAAATCAGATCGATCAGTACAATCTTTTATTTTGATTCGTGGAATCTTATAAGCCTTCCCATTCCAATTTGATAACTCGCAAGTCATCCGTCCATTTGGATCACCGTCAATCAAGAAAATCTTTATTGTTTTTCCAAATTTCATAAAAACTCTAATTTAGTTTATAGTATCAAATTAATAATTAATTTTAATAAAATTCCTATAAGACGAATTTATTTTTATTGATTCTCTATACTTTCACTGCCAATTTATAAATCTCTCTAATATCATCTTTCATAAGTTTTTTTCTTCTGCCGAGAGGTAATCTTATTGCAGCATTCTCTGTTAGTTTTTCAATTTCATCTGCTGTAATTCCAAAATCATTAAGAGTAGTAGGAGCACCGATTTCCTTAAAGAACTGAGAGACTTTCTCAATCCCCATTTCGGCTTTTTCCAATTCTGTTCCCTCTTTAATTCCAAATACATTTTCGGCTAACTGCGCAAATTTACTTGGATTATCTTTATAGACATATTTCATCCAAGCGGGAAACATTACTGCTAATCCGGCACCATGTGCAACATCATAAAAAGCAGAAATAGAATGTTCCAAAGTATGTGTTGCCCAGTCGCCGTAATTTCTTCCGGAACCTATTACTCCGTTAAGTGCATTTGTGGCTGACCAGCAGAGTTCAGCTCTTGCATCATAGTTTGAAGGATCATTCAACAGAATTTTTGTGTTTTTCATTACTGTTCTGATTATACCTTCAGCAAATTCATCAACAAGATTTGTATTTTCGGTTCCATCAAAATAGAGTTCAAAAACATGGGATAATGTATCAACTGCACCGTAAACAGTCTGCTCTTTGGGAAGTGAAGTCTGAATTGAAGGATCAATAATAGTTACTTTTGGATATGAATCTATTCCGGCAGTAAATGCCCATTTTTTGTTCTCTTTTTCATTAGTGATTACTGCAAAAGCATTCATTTCAGAAGCGGTCGCAGATAAAGTTAATACGGTAAATATTGGGAGTGATTTGTTTAAAGCAGCTTTCCCCTCAAATGCATCCCAGATATTCGCTTCATAAAGAGCGCCGGCAGCAACTGCTTTTGCTGTATCAATAACACTTCCTCCCCCTACAGCCAGAATTGAATCGATATTTTCGTTTTTACAGATTTCAATTGCATCCTCCACAAAAGAAAGAATTGGATTAGCTTTAATTCCACCTTTTTCAATTACTTCAACCCCATTTGAATTAAGAGATTCCATAACTTCTTTATAAACACCATTTTTGAATATCGATTTCATACCGTAAAGCATAAGTACTTTCTTTGCATTAAATTCTTTTATTTCTGCGCCTATCTTAGAAATTGTTCCCTTTCCGAACAAAACCTTTGTCGGATTATGATATACAAAATTATTCATCTTCCCCTCGTGAATTATTTTTCAATTTTTATTGTTCATTAAATAGATATAAACTCTTATTTAATCAGTGCGATGTAGATAAAATAGTGAGCCAAAAATAACTAATTTTCTTTTTATTTTAATAAGCTATTTATATGTTTGTTATTCAAATAAATGAAAAAGTTTGTGCAATAAAATAAGACTAAATCTCTTTTTAATAACTAAATAAAAACTATAAAAAATGGAAGAGCAACTATCAAAGAAGTACCATCAAGAACTATTTAATCATTTCGGTTATAATTTCGGATTTGTAGCAGATTTACTAGATAAATATCTCGAAGATCATTCTTCAGTATCAGATTACTGGCAAAATTATTTTTCAGAATTGACCGGAAACGGTATTTCATCTGATCAGACAAAAAAAGCTAAAAAGAGTACCGCTGTTAAAAATAACGGAAAAGTAGAAAATAATGTTCGTCCCTACATAGCTCCTACTTATGATATATCAGAAGAAGATGAACCGCAGCTTGTAGCCGGAGTTGGTGCAAGAATTATTGAAAACATGGATAACAGTTTAACTATTCCTGTTGCTACTTCATTAAGAACTGTTTCGGTAAAGTTATTAGAAGAGAATAGAAGAATTATAAATCTACAACTCAAAAGAATTAACGGCGGAAGAAAAATTTCTTTTACTCATATTGTAGCTTATGCTTTAATACAAGCTCTTAAAAAATTTCCAAATATCAATAATTCATTTGCAGTTCTTGAAGGTAAACCGCATGTAATAAAAAAACCTTATATCAATTTAGGTCTAGCCGTTGATGTTGAACGCAAAGATGGAAGCCGTTCGTTAATAGTACCTAACATCAAAAAAGCGGGCAAAATGAATTTCAAACAGTTTGCCGATGCTTATGATGATTTGATTCAAAGATCGAGAACAGGCAAAATTGAACCTTCCGATTTTCAAGGGACTACGTTAACATTAACTAATCCGGGTGGAATTGGAACGGTTTCTTCTACACCACGATTAATGACCGGGCAAGGATGCATTATTGCAATTGGAGCAATTGATTATCCGGCTGAATTTAAAGCCATGAGTCCTTCTGCCCTTGCAAACCTTGGCGTTGGTAAAGTAATGAATATTACTTCAACTTATGATCATAGAATTATTCAAGGTGCAGAATCGGGTGAATTTTTAAAAGTACTTGATGAAATATTATTAGGAAAAGATAACTTCTATGAACAGTTATTTATTGATTTAAAAATTCCTCAAAAACCGGTTACATGGGGAGTTGATACTACAATTAATAAATACGGTACTTATGAAGAAAGAGATGATGTAAGAAAACAGGCAATATTACTGCAGTTAATAAATATGTACAGGGTTCGCGGACATTTAATTTCGAATGTTAATCCCCTTTCAAACTCGGCTGCATATCACGAAGAATTGGATCCTGCATTTTACGGATTTACAATTTGGGATTATGACCGTCATTTCTTTACAGGAACATTAGCCGGAATGGAACGCGGTACATTAAGAGAAATTCTTGATCTCTTGAGAAACACTTACTGTGAAAAGATTGGTGTTGAGTATATGCATATTCAGAATCCGGTTGAAAAATCATGGCTTCAAGATAAAATGGAACCGGTTCAAAACACTCCTAAATTTTCAAATGATGTTAAAATGAGAATTATGGATAAACTGGTTATTGCAGAAGGTTTTGAACATTTCCTTCATACTAAGTTTATTGGACATAAAAGATTTTCTTTAGAGGGATCAGAGACAGTAATTCCGGTGCTTGATCATTTGCTTGGAGTTGCTGCAGATTCCGAAGTTAAAGAAGTTATATTAGGAATGGCACATAGAGGAAGATTAAACGTGCTTTCTAATCTGATTGGAAAAACTTATGAAAAGATTTTCTCTGAGTTTGAAGATCAATACAATCCTGATACACCTCAAGGTACCGGTGACGTAAAATATCACCTTGGCGCTACCGGTGATTATGAAACTTATAACAGTAAAAAAATAAAAGTTACAGTTGCACCAAATCCTAGTCACTTAGAATGGGTAAATCCGGTTGTAGAAGGAATTGTAAGAGCAAAGCAGACCAGAGCACAAAATTTAACAAGAGATCATATCATTCCGATATTGATTCATGGTGATGCGGCTTTCGCCGGACAAGGAGTTGTAGCAGAGACTCTTAATCTTTCTCAGTTAAAAGGATACAGAACCGGCGGTACAATTCATTTGATTATCAATAATCAAATTGGATTTACAACAACTCCTGAAGATGCGAGATCTTCGCCCTATGCAACAGACGTTGCAAAGATGGTGCAGGCTCCAATATTTCATGTAAACGGAGATGATCCGGAAGCAGCAATTTGGGTTACTCAGTTAGCTTTTGAATACAGACAAAAATTCAATAAAGATGTAGTTATTGATTTATTCGGTTATAGAAGACACGGGCATAACGAAGGGGATGATCCGGTTTATACTCAACCGTTAATGTATAAGAAAATTAAAGAACATCCATCAGTTAAAAAGATTTATCAAACAAAACTTATTCATGATGGAATATTAACTGAAAAAGAAATAGAAAAATTAGATAGTCATATTTATGATTCATTAGAAAAATCATTAAAGAATTCGAGAAAGAAATCTTTAGAATTCAAAGCTGACAGACCTTTGGCAATCTCCGAAGAGGAACTTAAGAATGCTTATAAAACAGAAGATACAAGTATGCCGTTTGATAAGCTTGCTCTTGTTGTTAAAGGAATTACTAAATTCCCCGAAAATTTTTCAATTAATCCGAAACTCAAAAAACATATTGAAAAGAGAAGAGAATTTTTAACCGGCAATGCTAGAATTGATTGGGCATTCGGTGAAGCTCTTGCATTCGGAAGTTTATTGATTGAAGGAACGCCGGTTAGACTGAGTGGACAGGATTCGGCAAGAGGGACCTTTAGTCAAAGGCATTTAGTATTTACCGATATAAACACAGGAGAAGAATTTCTTCCTCACAATTTTATTGAAGAAGGTCAGGCAAATATAGAAGCATTAGACAGTCTTCTTTCCGAAGCTGCAGTTCTTGGATTCGAATTCGGTTATTCAGTTTCTGATCCTTTAGCTTTAGTTATGTGGGAAGCTCAATTTGGAGATTTTGCAAATGGAGCTCAAGTTATAATTGATAACTTTATAGTGGCTTCAAAAACAAAATGGAATATCCCAAATAATCTTGTGATGCTTCTTCCTCATGGACAAGAAGGACAAGGACCGGAGCATAGTTCTGCAAGATTAGAAAGATTTTTAATTCTTTGTGCAGAAGATAATATGTTTGTTACAAATCCAACTACACCAGCTCAATATTTCCATTTGTTAAGAAGACAGGTCCTTAACAGAGTTGATAAACCTCTTGTTGTTATGACACCAAAAAGTTTATTAAGACTTCCGGCAGCAAGATCAGTTAATTCAGAATTTACTTCGGGTAAATTTATGGAAGTAATTGATGATAATTCAATTAAGGATAAGAAATCAATAAACAGAGTAGTTTTAACTAGCGGTAAAGTTTATTATGAACTTCTGAAGTATAAAGAAATTAATGAAATTACAGATACTGCAATAGTTAGATTAGAACAGTACTATCCTTATCCGGGTAATCAAATAAGAGAGATTCTAAAATCATATCCATCTGCAAAGAAAGTAAACTGGGTTCAGGAAGAACCGCAGAATATGGGAGCTTGGAATTTCTTATATCCTAGATTAATGAATGATTTAGCAAAAGGACAAAAGATTAACTATGTAGGAAAACCTGAAAGTCCAAGTCCATCACCGGGATCTGCTAAAATATTCAATCAAATGCAGGAAGATTTGGTTAAAAAAGCATTCAAGTAAATAGAATAAAATTCAGTAATATTAAGAAATCGCAATTAATTGTAATTGCGGTTTTTTTTTGATTTCGAAAAAATCCTACTTAATAAGGCTCTTGAAATAGTCTGCTTTTTTTCGTCAATTTAGGTTAACATAAATACAAAGTGGATTATAATGAAAGCCTCTAGAATTATACTTTTAATCGCAGTTTTATTTTTTTCATTATCTTGTAAAGAAGAGACAGCAAATTCATCAAATGAAGAAATTGATTACAATGATTTCAGCAAAAGAAGTTTTGAAGTTTATGTTCCCCCTACATATAATGAAAATAATCCAATTCCTCTTGTATTTGCCTTTCATGGTTCAGGAGGAAATGGAGCTGAAATGAGATCAATAACTGCATTTAATGATCATGCGAATGAAAGAAATTTTATTGTATGCTATCCATATGCAGCTTCGGTAAACTGGAATGAAGGATGCAACTGCAACATAGCCAGCCGCTTAGGTATTGATGATATTGGATTTATTGAGTATTTGATTGATAAATTTTCAGAGAATTACAATATAGATACTACAAAAATATTTGCAGCCGGATTTTCACAAGGGGGATTTTTTACTAATAATGTAGTATGCAAACTCTCCGGAATATTTTCAAAAGCTGCTATAGTAGGTGGAGCAGTATCTAGACAACTTTCTAATGATTGCTTCCCTTCACAGAAAACATCCGTGCTAATGATTCAAGGGACTAATGATCAGGCAATTTTATATAACGGAGTTCCATCAGGAAATTTTTCATATTTATCGGCTTCTGAGAATGCAGAATTTTGGGCAAATAAAAATGGATGCAGTAGTGAGCCTTTAATCGAAAGTATTCCCGATAAAGGTGATCCTTCAATTTCGGTTAGAAGAGATACTTATTTAGATTGTGATAATGATGTTTCCGTAGTTTTATATACTGTATTTAACGGAGGACATAGCTGGTATAAAAGTCCGGATCTAAATTCAACTGAAACAATAGTAAATTTCTTTTTTGGAGATGAATAGTCCTTTAACAGCTAAAACTCATTATTATATTCAATATATTTAGCAATATAAAATTTAGGAGAAATAATGGCAAAAAATGCATCGTTCGATATAGTTTCGGAAATTGATTTTCAAGAAGTTGATAATGCTATCAATCAAGCTAAAAAAGAGATTATACAGAGATATGATTTAAAGGATTCTCAGACAGAAATTGAGCTGAACAAGAAAGATAAATTAGTTAACATCAATACTAAGGATGATTATTCATTAAAGCAGTCGATTGATATTCTTCAAACTAAATTTATAAAAAGAGGATTATCAATTAAATCTTTGAAGTATGGAGAACCTGAACCGGCATCCGGCGGCAGATTAAAACAAAAGATCGATCTGCAGCATGGAATTTCAAAGGAAAACGCCAAGAAGATCACCAGCTTAATTAAGGAGCTGAAACTGAAAGTAAATGCTCAGATAATGGACGAAAAGATAAGAGTTCAAGGAGCAAAGATTGATGATTTACAGGCGGTTATAAAAGCAGTTAAAGAAGCAGAGTTAGATTTTCCTACACAGTTTGTTAATTATCAATAAATAGAAAATCCCGCAACTTCTAATATTGCGGGATTTTTATTTTAAATCATCCTAAAAGAAAGATGAGTAGCTTGCATAAACAGCTGACGCAACAACTACCAACCACAAAAACAAATAAGTAAAAAGAGCCCATTTTTTCATTGATATTCCCCTTTTCTTATTTTATCAAAATCATTTTCTTAGTTGCTACATCTTTACCGGCAACAATTCTGTATATATAAGCGCCGCTCGCTACTTTATTTCCAAAGTTATCATCGCCATTCCATTGAAGATTATATGTACCTGCATTTCTAACATCATTTAAGAGTGTTTTAACTTCCTGTCCGAGCATATTGTATATTTTAACAGAAACAGCAGTCTGTTCAGGTAACCCAAATTTAATTATGGTTGTTGGGTTAAAAGGATTAGGATAATTCTGCTCAACAGTAAATTTATCCGGAATTAATAACTCTTCAACAGAAGTAACATTATCCCCTACTTTGAATTTACCGATTCCTGAATAATAAGAATAAGTTCCATCTTCAGTCTTACTTCTAACTCTCCAGAAATAGTTTTTATCCTTTTCTAAAGATTCTGCTGACTCATAAAATGAAGTAGAGATTTCATTTACAAGAACTGCATCATTCATTTCTGCATTATCTGCTATTTCCAACTCGTAAGTTAAACCGTTTACAGGCTGTGAGGTAATAACCCAAGATAAAGTTGGATTTGCCGAGTTAACGATTATATTGTTAGTCGGTCCGCCAATCTTAGGCTGAAGCGGTGAATTAGTACTTGAATTAATTACAAACGAATATGTTGAAGAATAATTAGAATAAGTAGAACCTCCGTACCAAGATCTAACTTTCCAGTAATAAGTAGCACCTACAGTTAAACCGGAAATTGAGACCGATGAAGATGTTTGTCCGTTTGGACCAACAGTGTTTGTTGCTGCCGGAGCAAAAACATCTGAATTACTGTAAACAACTTCATAACCTTGAATGCCTGCAGATGAACCATTTAAATACCATGATAAAGTGACATCAGTACCAAAAATTAAAGTGCCATCAAAAGGATAAGAAAGAATTGGTTCTCCTGCACTTGCACCTCCAACAACTTTAAAACTTCCTTCTGCCCAATCTGTATAATCGGTTCCGTTAAAAACTGCAGCTACACCCCAATAATAAGTTTCACCGTAAGTTAAGCCAGTACCAAAAGTGTAGGTTGTTGTATTTGGATCTAAAATATCTGTTTGACCATCAAAATCAGAACTCCAATCAGATGAGTTTGAACCTGCTTTCCATTTAACATGATATTTAGAGAAGTTTGCTCTTGAGCCATCCAAGTACCAGCTTAAAGTAGGAGTATTTGAATAAACTGTTACTCCGCCGATGGGCCAATTTGCATAAACATAACTGTAGGTAGAGCCGCCAAAGACTGTAAATACTGCAGTTGATGACCAAGCTGAAGTTGTAGTTCCGTTATCTGATCTGACTCTCCAGTAGTATGTTTCGCCAGGACTTAAGTTAAATGTTGCATTTGCATACGAAGCGACATCTGTATAATTAGTAACGCCTGCAGAAAAATCTGAAGTTGTGCTTAATTGAACATCGTAAACTAATCCGGCACCTGAAGCTCCCAAGTACCAGTAAGGTTGAATTGTAGTATTGTAAACTAACAATCCTCCGGTTGGATAAGAAGGAGTTGGAACAACTAAAGTACCTGTTCCATTAGTAGTAAACGAATTCCACGAACTCCATGAAGCTATTTCTTCATCAGGTGTTCCACGTTTGTAAACTGATCTTACTCTCCAAGAGTATTGAGTTCCGGGTAAAAGATTAACTCCAACTGTATGGAAAAGTCCGTTAATATTTGTCGCACTGTAATCGGCAATACCTGATTGATCTTGATCAACTTCAATATCAAAAGTAAGGTCTGTGCTTGCTCCCATTAGATACCAATATAAAGTCGGAGCATTAGTATAAACAGTCGGATTACCAATAGGCCAAGAAGGATAAGGAGTAACCGCTCCCCCTTTTGTTGTAAAGTAAAATACTGAAGAATGTGTTACAACTTCTTCATCATCATTAAGAACTAAAACTCTCCAGTAATATTTAGTACCGCCGGCAAGCTGAAGGGTTCTGCTTAAGGATGTTTCTGTAGTATCATATTCTGCAGTTAACCAATCGGTATCAGTTGGGACAGTATTAGAAGCTTTAACTTGTAATCTGAATTTTAATCCACCTGTTCCTTGGTTCAATGACCAAGTGAAAGTAACATTAGTTGTTGTTGATTCAAATCCGTTTGCCGGATTCCAAGCAAAAACTGTTTTATGCGGGAAAGTTGTAAAATGCCAAATTGGTGAACTTAAAGTAACACCGCTTACATTATCATGAGCCTTTAACTGCCAATAATATTTAGTACTATTATTTAATGGGAAAGGATATGTTCCAGGATTGGCATCATCTTCAGTAGCCCATGTATATCTTATAGAATCTGTATCTTGAGGGATATTCAAATCTGTAAAAATTACATTAGCATCAAAAGCTATTTGACTTCCTCCTTGAGTTGAGATTCTTAGTTCATAATAATCTTCAAAATTTGTTTCCGTCCATTCGAATGTAGGTTCAATTGCAACTCCAGTTAAACCAAGTATTGGCCAAGTAATTTCTAAAGGAGTGTAAAACGCTCTTTCAGTACTTTGTTTTTCTTCACCATCGTTCAATGCTGTACCGTCATTAACTCTGGAGTTAATCGACCAGAAATATTTAGTAGCAGGATTTAACGGTGCTGCAGGTTGAATTGAAAGACTTCCAGGATTAACAACAGTAGTATTGTTTACATCTGCCGGTGAAGCTGTCCCATCAGTTGTATTTAAGAGTAGTTCATGCTCAACATTCGAAATGTTTGGATTCATCGTCCATGTAAAAGTTGGAGTAAAAGTATTAAGAATTGCATTATCTGCCGGTGCATCTAAAACCGGAGTATCTAAAATAGTTACAAACGACCAAACATCAGATCTTAGGTTACTTGCTGTAACTCTCCAATAATATCTGGTATTATAAACCAAAGGACCAATTTGCTGTGTAGTACCGGCAACTGTGTTATCAAAAATAACTGTACCGGAAAAGTTAGCTGCAGTATTTACTTCTAATCTGTAATTATCAGCACCCCCAAGAGAAGTCCATTCTAAAGTTGGATTAATAGCAACTAAAGTCTGTTCATCGGTGGTTACAACTAATGTCTGTTTAATTGTTGAAAAACTCAAAGTATCTGAAAATAAGCTGGTATTAGAAGCTATGTTTTTAGCTCTGAGTCTCCAATAAAATGTTTGATTATCTTGAATTGTATTTGTCGGATCATCTAAAGTAAATGTAGTTACGTTACCAAGATTTGTATTGGTATAAATATCTGTACCTGAGAAATCGCTGGCAGTATTTACTTCAATTTCATAATTATCAGCACCAGGAACAGCATCCCAAGTAAAAGTTGGATTTAATGGCTGATTTACAGCATTATCTGTCGGAGCTGTTAAGTTTGGAGTTGCCAAATGCGTTGTAAATGAACTTGCTGCAGATCTTGTATTCCTTGCCGTAACTCTCCAGTGATAAGTTGTGTTATTAGCTAATCCCGTTAATGCTTTAGAATTTGTAGTTTCAGTATAACTTGATGCAGTTCCAAAGTTGCTATCAGTATCAATTTCTAAAAAATATTCATTAGCACCGGTAACTGCCGGCCAAGTTAAAGTTGGATTGATAGAAATTGAATATGCTCCGTCACTTGGAGTGGTTAAAGTTTGCTGAATAGTAGTAAAACTAAAAGGACCTGCAGGAAGACCAACATTACCAGAGACGGAATTAACCGGGGTTAATTGCCAGTAATATGTCGTGTTATCTTCAAGCGGAATAATAGGATTATCCAATATGAATGATGCTACATTTCCTACGTTTGAGTTAAAATATTCTGTACCTAAAAAATCATTTTGACTATTTACTTCCAGAATATAGCCGTCAGCTCCCGATACTTGAGTCCAAGTAAAAGTTAAATTCAAATCTTGATTTATTGCATTATTAATAGGAGAAGCAATAGGCGGAACAGCCAATTCAGTAGTAAAAGAAAATGTCTCTGAAGTATAAGTATTATTTCCTGCATCTTCAGAAGTCACTCTCCAAAAATATTCAGTATTATTTGAAAGCGGAAATCCGGTATCTGTATTTAGTGACTGGTAGTTTGATGTATTTCCAGAATTAATATTGGAAACTATATTATTGAATTGATCATCAGTTGCCACTTCAATTGTGTAAGTAACATTACCAGGAAAATCTAACCAGTCAAAATTAGGTAATACGGATTCTCCAATAAAATTATCTGTAGGTAAAGATAAAACCGGCACAATTGGATCATTATTAATTCTTGCTATAAACCAATCTTCTTGACTGTTAACACCAAATCCACTTACCAGCATTTTCCCATCATTTTGAAGAGCCATGCTTCTAACAATTTGATAACTTCCATTCAAGTCAATTATTGAATGGCCATTAGTTCCAAAACTATTATCTAAGGAACCATCAATATTGTATTTAACTGCTAAAACTCTATTATTTGCATAAGTTCCACCGGGATTAGAATAATTTCCTACACCAACAATTTTCTGATCAGCCATTACTTGAATATCAAAGAGATTATTTTTAATTCCAGGCTGCTGAAAAATTACTCTTCCTGAATTGATAGGATCGCCAAAATTATTTGTCGCAAAGCCATTAGATGATAACTTTCTTAAAAAATAACCTTCTGCTCCTCCTCCTAAATCTAATCGACCAGCAGCAATAACTTCATCACCTGATATAACTTCCAAATCCTCAACAAAATCGTTTGCAAGATTATCTTCATCAATAAAGGAGAAACCTAAAACCATACCATAAGTATTATCAAGTGTCCCATCAGAATTTATTCGTGCGTATAATGAGCTCCCATTTGTATCATAGCCGCCAATAATAAACTTACCTGTAGATAATTTTTTAGCAGCATTTAAGTATTGATCTCCAATACGTGAAATTATGCTTATTCCATTTGTACCATATGAATTATCTAAATTGCCATTATCGTCAATCTTTGCAGAAAAAATGTCATAATCTACTCCACCAGCATTAGTTGCTCCAAAAACGAAAATATCATTTCCATCAATTATAATGGACCTCACATATTCAGCTAAACCACCAGCTATGTCAACTTCAAGAACACCATCACCATTAAACGTCGGGTCTAAAGTACCATCACTTAAAAAGCGAACAACAATAAAATTATCTCCTTCTCTAGAAGATTTACCTGCTGATATGAATTTATTACCTTGTTTAGCAAGAGTATAAACAATATAACTCGCCCCAAACAATTGATATGCTTCAATTGTAAATGTAGGATCTAATGTCCCATCAGGTAAATATTTTACAAGTCCAAGTCTGTCAGTTAAACCAGCATTTTTTCTATTTGCAGTCATAACAATGGAGCCATCATTTAATACAACTAATCCTCCATTATGAAACTCTCTTGTTCCAGAAGAATAATAATTAAAACCATTTGGAGAATTGAATGTGTTATCAAGCGTTCCCTGCTGCCCCCAAACAGAAGAAAAAGCTAGAAGTAATCCTACTGCAAGTAGTTTTATTTTATTCATGTGCACCCTCATTTTATAAATAAAAACTAATCTCTCAATCAATTTGAGAAAAACTTTTGGCTGGCAAGCCAAAATATGACACATAGTCTTATTTGTCAAGAAAAATATCGAAATTTGGAGTTTTTTTATTTGTGAAATGATTATAAAATGAAGATAGGTGCACAGAAATTCTATGCACCTATAAAACTTTTAAGCCATTAAAGCGGCAATTGCTGCTGTGCTAACTATGTCATCAACACTGCATCCGCGGCTTAAATCAAAGAGTGGTTTTTTGAGTCCCTGTACAACCGGACCAACAGCTTCAGCTTTACCCATTCTTTGAGCAATTTTGTAACCTATATTTCCAGCTTGAAGATCAGGGAAGATCAATACATTTGCTCTTCCGGCAACATCACTTCCAGGAGCTTTTTTCTTTCCAATTGAATCAACAACTGCAGCATCAAACTGCAATTCACCGTCAACTTTTATATCCGGTCTTTTTTGTTTAACTATTTCTGTAGCTTCAAGTACTTTGTCAATTAATTCATGTTTAGCACTTCCCTTAGTTGAAAAAGAGAGCATTGCAACATAAGCTTCTTCACCGGTTAATTTTTGATGATTAACTGCGGTAGAAATTGCAATATCTGCCAATTGATTCGCATCCGGATTTGGAACCACAGCACAATCTCCAAAACTGTATGTCTTTTCCGGGAAGATCATCAAGAAAAATGAAGAGACAATTGAAATACCTTCAGGCATACCAACACATTGAATTGCAGCTCTAAGAACATCTGCTGTTGAAGCAGTTGAGCCGGCAACAAATCCATCCGCCATTGATTCTTTAACAAGCATCGCACCAAAAAACAAATCTTGTTTCATTGTTTCTTTTGCTTGTTCAATAGTAACCCCTTTATGTTTTCTCATATTAAAAAAGATGTTGGTAAAGTCACTTAGTTTTTCCGATTTCTCAGGATCAATTATTCTAACACCGGTTAAATCAACTCCCAAGTTTTTTGCACTTACTCTAACTTTTTCTTCGTTCCCAATTGTAATTACTTGTGCAATTTTTTCTGCAGATAAAATACCGGCAGCCTTTATAACTCTATCGTCATGTGATTCCGGTAATACAACGGTTCTCTTTTTTGCTGATGCTTTTTCTTTAATTGTTCTTATTAATTCTAATTCAGCCATAATATTTCCCTTATTTATTACGAATAACAAATATAATATAATTGCGAGACTCTTATCTCATATTTAATAAATTTAACATGATTTTAACTCACAAACTTTATTTAGATGATAAGTTTTGAGATGAATTTTGATATTTTTGTGAATATTTGTTTCTACTTCAATGCTAAAATTGTAAATTAGAAGATCAATCATTTAATCAGAAATAGAGATTTAATTGAGCGAAGAATTTATCAAAAAAGGAATTAAAGCTTTATCTTTTGCTGCTATTGCCGCTTTAATAATTTATTTCTCCGTTGTAGTGCTGGATATTCTGATTATGCTTGTAATCTCTATTCTTATTGCATTCATCTTCGATCCGATTGTTTCTTTTTTTCAGAGAAAAGGAATCAAAAGGATATACTCAATTCTAGCTGTCTTCCTCCTTAGTGTTGTTGTTTTAAGTTTTGGATTTTCGGTTTTAGTCCCAAAAATAATTACTCAATTTAATGCTATCAGCAAAAATTTTACTGAAGAAAATGTTACTCTGTTTATAACTAATACTTTAACCAGTTTGGAATCATTCTTCCCTTTTATTGATGTGCAGCAGACAACAAACAAATTTTCCACATATTTATCAGAAATGATTGTTGGTTCGGTTGATAATGTTAGTCAAATAGTTACAAGTTTATTCTCCATTCTTGCTATTATGGTTATAGTGCCTTTTATGACTTTCTTTATTCTTAAAGATAAAACTTCCATCATAAAAGGGATAATAAACATTATGCCTAACAAATATTTTGAAGTTTCATATTCTGTTTTGAAGAAGATGGCAAAACAGTTAGGTCGTTTTGTGAGAGGATGGATTTTAGATGCTTTTATTGTTGGTTTTCTTTCTGCAATTGGATTAACAATTTTAGGAATTGATAACTCTGTAACAATTGGATTTATTGCTGGGGTTGGACATTTAATCCCCTATTTTGGACCGGTTATCGGCGGACTGCCGGCAATTATAATTGCGATAATCCAGTTTGGCGATCTTTCTATGCTTCCCAGTATAATTGTTATGTTTGTTATAGTATATACATTTGATAATGGTTTCATTCAACCGAATGTTTTTTCAAAATCTACCGATCTTCATCCGCTAATAATTATTCTTCTAATTCTTTTAGGAAGCAAGCTTTTGGGAATTTTAGGAATGCTGTTAGCCGTTCCCGTTGCAACCGTTGTAAAAACTGCAGCCAAAGAAATTTATTTCGGATATAAAAACTACAGAATAATCAAACAAGAATAGTTTTATAACTATTTTTTTCTACTCAACTTTTAACAAGAATCTATCTTAATTCTTTAATAACTTTATTGTTATTCATTCAATAAAATTGCGGATTATGGAAATTAAATTTATCGGAGCTGCCAAAACTGTAACCGGTTCAATGCATTTAGTTAAAACCGAGAACGAAACTTTTCTTTTGGACTGCGGACTTTATCAAGGTAAAAGAAAAGAAGCTTTTGAAATAAACAGAACTTTCGATCAGTTTGATCCTAAAGAAATTGATTTTATTATTCTATCACATGCTCATATTGATCATGTAGGAAATCTTCCTACACTTGTAAAAAACGGTTTTAAAGGGAATGTTTATTCCACTTTTGCAACTAGAGATCTCGCTTCATTATTACTTAGAGATTCCGCTCACATTCAGGAAAAAGATGTTGAATTTGTTAACAAGAAAAGAAAGAAACAGGGTAAAAATCTTTTTGAACCTTTGTATGTTGAAAAAGATGCAAATGAAGCTTTGAAAAGATTTATAGCTGTTAATTATCATAACGAATTTGAAATAACGCCAAATATTAAAATTACCTTTTTTGATGCCGGACATATTTTAGGCTCTGCTGCAACTTTTATAAGGATAAATGAAAGTGGTACAATTACTAATCTTGGATTTACCGGCGATTTAGGAAGAGACGGCTTACCAATCTTAAAAGATCCCGAGAAAATTCCGGATGTAGAATATCTAATCTGCGAAAGTACTTATGGCGGCAGACTTCATGAAAATTACGGCGATGCTGAAGCAAGATTGGCAGAGATAATTAAACAAGCAATTGAAAAGAAATCTAAAATCATTGTTCCCGCTTTTAGTGTAGGAAGAACTCAAGAAGTTGTCTTTTCATTGAATAAAATATTTGATGAAAACCAAGCACCAAGAATTCCGATTTATGTTGATAGTCCTTTAAGTACAAATGCAACAAGCATATTCAGACTACATGCCGAATGTTTTGATAATGAAACTGCCGATTTTCTTGTAAGAGATAAAGATCCGTTCGGATTCAGTAAGCTGAATTATATAACCGATGTTGAAGATTCCAAAGCACTGAATGAAAAAGACGGACCTATGATGATCATTTCAAGTTCAGGAATGTGCGAAGCCGGAAGGATTCTTCATCATTTAGCAAACAATATAGAAAATCCCAACAACATAATATTAATGGTTGGTTATTCTGCAGTGCATACTTTAGGAAGAAAATTAATTGACGGAATTGATCCCGTAAAGATTTTTGGCGATGAATTTAAGGTTAATGCCGAAGTTATTAGATTAGATTTTTTTAGTGCCCATGCAGATTCTAATGAACTGACAAAATACTTAGATCAATTTGATAAAAGCAGAATGCGTAAAATTTTTCTTGTTCACGGAGAAGAAGAACAACAGGAACAATTCAAAATAAAATTAGAATCAATAGGTTTTAATGATGTTGCAATTCCTTCTAAAGGGGAAATTTATTCTCTTTAACTTAGCTGTGTTGTTAATGTTCTCAAGTTGTAAAAGAGATGAACTGATTGTAGATCAAGATGCAAGCAGACTTCCAGTATCTGACTTAAAAGTTGATTATGCTTTTGATATGCAGATTGGTCTTTCTTGGGGTGATGCTGATTACGACGGTACTTATTATGTTTACATGGCAAAAAATACTTCAGATATCGACTCAATGAAATTTTTCACTTGGTCATCTGAGAAGTTTGTAGATATTACTGTTAGTAGTTATGATACAGAGTACTTTTTTACAGTAAGTAAATCGATGGAAAATACTATTTCAATTTTTTCAAATATAGTAAGTGCAAAACCTGTAAATATTTATAAACCCGGTTCTCCAATTTTTATTAATTCACAATCATTTAATACTGATTCGATGGAAATTGTTCTTAGTTGGGAAAATAGAGATTCTGATATAAGCAATGCAGAAATATATAGAAACGAATCCGGTATATTTAACTATGAAACTGATTTATTAGCAGTTAATGATCATTATCCGTCGACATTCAATGATACAATAAATCTAAAAGTAAATACAACTTATTATTACTCAATTATTCTTTATGATTTTGGCGGATTAAAAAGCCAGCCAAGTATTCCTTTTTCTAATTTTATAATGGATAAACCGGAAATTATTTTCCCGTTAGATAATCAAGATATAAGTCCGAACGACACCATAATTTATAAAACGAATTCATCCTTAAGAAAACATTTTTTAAATATTATGTTGGAGAACAATGATACTCCAAATGATGAACTTATAACAATTGAGCATTCGCCAAATTCAGCTAGTGAAATTGTAAAAGTACCAATAAAGGGATTAGGTTTATCTCTTAATAAAATATACAGAATTGTACTTTTTGCCGGAAGAATGAATGGTTTACAAGGTGCAAATAATCATGACCAGTATTCCAATACACTTATTAACTTTAGGATAAAATGAAATTTTATTTGAGAATACTGTTATATATAATATTGTTTTCTTCAAGTATGTCTGCTCAAATAATAAAAGATAGTCTCAGCTTTCTTCAATCTAACTATCAGAAAAATTATATTCATTCCGATTTAAATAAGCAGTTAAACACCTTAAATTATATTGGTGCTCTCCAATATCATATAAAATCAGAAAGAATTTTTGCCGGAGTTGAAACAAGATTTTTATCAACAATAAATAAAGGAACAACTAAGAATATTAAAGATGAATCACATTTAAGTTTTCTCGGAGAATATGATCTTTCCGAAAAAATGAGTCTTGGTACTTTTGTTACTAACAATATTTATTCGGATGATAGGAAACTGGATATCAATAAATCGAACAATGTAAACGCTTCTCTTTTTTCAAAATTAAAGCCGATAGAAAATATAAGACTTATTCCTTATTATGGTTATTCAATAAATAAACAAGTTGATGAATTTGACAGCGGAAATATTTATGGAATTGAAGGGATAGTTGATGATTTAAGAATGAGCGATTTACTTTTTTATTCGTCCGCTAAATTTGAGAATGAAGATATTCTTCCAAGAAGAAATCTCCAGAGAATGATTAACTTGAATTTACTAAGTGAAATAGAAACATCAATCAATAATATTGTAAGTACCGGTTATGCTCAGCAGAGAAGAGACTTTTACATTCAAAGTGATTCAATAACTTCAGCCCAGTTTAATGTCAAAAATAATATCCAGAGCAGAATTGAAACAAATTATTTCATAAGTGACAGAATAATATTTAACTCCCCTTCTTCCGATATAGCGTTAGATATTACCGGAAGTGCTGCATGGAGAAATATTGATAGAAATACAAGATATATTTCACTCAGCAACATCACATCATCATCTTACGATGCGTTGGTTGAAGAATTTAAAATTGATTTATCTTCAGCTGTCGAGTATCAAGCAGATTGGTTTAGAACACTTCTAAGATTATCAGTTGCAGAAAGAGAAGAAATTCATAAGCCAAAATATATTGAAGGAACAAACAGAATATTTTTTGAAGAACGCGAGAGATTGGAAAATCAAAAAAATAATCAATCGCTGCTTACTACAATTTCATTGTCATCCCGATTTGAACTAACAGAAAAAAGTGATATCACGGTAAGTATGTTTCATAGAAAATTAAAATATGATACACAAAGCGAAGAAAACTTTGATGATAGAGATGAATTATTAAGTTTATTTAGAATAATTTATTCTAACCAATTAACTCCGGTTTTCAAATGGTTTGTAAATACCGAAGCGAGTCTGCAGCACATTGTTTATTTGTTTTCCGAAAGAAGTTCAAACAATAACCGGCAAAGATTTATAAAACTTTCTTCAGGCGGATATTATAGAACAAAAAAAATAAGGTCATTTAATTCAGCAGAAGTTTCTGCAAATTATACTACTTATGATTTTGAAGATATAAATCCAACTTCAAGAAGTTTTTCATTCCGTCAGTTTTATTTCGTTGATTCAACACAAATTAATTTATCTAAAAATATTGCTTTTGATTTCAGCGGATATATTAAGCTATCGGAACAAGGTGAATTTAAGTGGGATAATTTTACCGGAAAGCCAGTAAGGTTTCTAGAAGAAATTTACCTTGAACCAAAGTTTGTTTATTTTTACTCAGACTGGAAATTTGGTGTTGGTTTAAGAAGATTTACGTTAACTACTTTTAATTATCAGAACGGTAAAGATAGAATTAAAGATACCGAATATAACAGCACCGGTCCTTTAGCAGAAATCACTTATTTCTCTGATTACAAATTTAATATTCTGCTTTACGGATGGTACGAATTTATATCAACTCAGGATAATATTAAAAGAGAGACGGCAAATCTAAACTTAAATATAAAGTGGAACCTATAATAATTTACTTGATTTGAATGCCGAGTAATGATATTTTTTTATTCCTTATAAAATTCGGGTATTATATTGGCAGTTAAAGTACTGAAAAGAGAAATAGTGAGCGACCCGGTTTTACTGCCGGAGCTTGAAGAATACGTTATTAATGCTGCAGTAGCAAATAATGTAAACGAAGATAAAATCAACAATCTGGCTTTAGCCTTTTCCGAAGCGGCTTCCAATGCTGTGCTTCATGGGAATAAAAATAATCCGTCAAAAAAAGTTTTTATAGTAATCACAATTGATGATGATTTTTTTAAAGTCTCAATTAAAGATGAAGGAAACGGCTTTAAATTAGACCAAGTACCCGATCCTACTAAACCGGAAAATATACTTAAAGAAAGCGGACGCGGAATTCATATTATGAAATCATTTTTAGATGATTTACAATATAAATTTTCGGAAACCGGAACAGAAGTAATTCTCGTTTTAAGAAAATAATTACCGGAATAGTTTATAATTATAAACTACTTCTTTATAATTTCCTTATCTAACCCAATGATAATTAAAAGTATTTTCATATATTTTTATCAATAATTGTAAATGTTTATTTGGAGGAAAAATGTCTAGAAAAAAAATTGCTCTAATTGGCGGAGGACAAATCGGCGGAGTTTTAGCTCAACTAACAGCTCAAAAAGAATTAGCTGATGTTGTTCTTTTTGATATAGTTGAAGATTTACCACAAGGCAAAACCCTTGATATTGCTGAAGCTTCCAGAGTTGATGGTTTTGATGTACAGCTTAGAGGAACAAATGAATACAAGGATATTGAAGGATCCGATTTAGTAATTATTACCGCAGGCTTACCCAGAAAACCCGGAATGAGTCGTGATGATCTTCTTACTACCAATGCTAAAATTATGAAAACTGTTGCTGAAGGAGTTAAAGAATTTGCTCCAAATTCTATTGTAATTATTATCTCAAATCCTCTTGATGCAATGGTAACCTTATTTAAGAAAGTTTCCGGTTTCCCGGCTAACAGAGTTATGGGTCAAGCAGGCGTTTTAGATTCATCCAGATTTGCAAGCTTTATTGCTTGGGAGTTGGGTATTTCCGTTAAAGATATCAATGCAATGGTTTTAGGTGGACACGGAGATACAATGGTTCCAATAGTTCGTTACTCAAATGTTAACGGTGTTCCTGTTATGGAATTGCTTGAAAGAAAATATAATGATAAAGCAAAAGCTAAAGAAATTATGGATGCAATGGTACAAAGAACTAAGATGGCCGGCGGAGAAGTTGTAAAACTACTTAAGACCGGTTCAGCATTTTATTCTCCGGCTTCTTCTGCAATTGCTATGGCAGAATCAATTCTTAAAGATCAAAAGAGAGTTCTTCCTACATGCGCATTATTGAATGGAGAATTCGGCGTTAGCGGATATTATGTTGGAGTTCCAGTTGTATTAGGATCAAATGGGGTTGAGAAAATTCTGGATTTTGAATTAGATGCAGAAGAACAAGCAGCATTTGATAATTCTGTAAATGCAGTAAAATCATTAGTAGAAGATATGGAACGATTAGGTTTCTAAGTTAATTCTTGAGAAGCACATAAAAAAACCCTCTCAAATTGAGAGGGTTTTTTATTTTAAAGCTTGCAACGGAAAGTTAGTTTAATTCAGCTAAAACGTTAATAAATTTTCTGTTATTTCTTTTAGTTTCAAATTTTACGTAGCCTTCAATTACCGAAAATAATGTATCGTCTCCGCCTCTTTTAACGTTTTCACCGGCGTGAAATTTAGTTCCTTTTTGTCTTACTAAAATAGAACCAGCACTAACTTTTTCACCGCCAAATCTTTTAACACCAAGATATTGAGGATTACTATCTCTACCGTTTCTTGATGAACCTTGACCTTTTTTATGAGCCATTTATTACCTCTTCTAATTATCCAATCTTTGTAACTTCAATTCTTGTCAATAATTGTCTATGACCATTCATTTTTTGATAAGATTTTCTTCTTTTTTTCTTAAACACCCATACTTTTTCATCTTTTAAATGTTCAAGAACTTTTGCTTCTACTTTTGCTCCATTAACTAATGGACTACCAATTTTTGTTTCTTTACCATCAGATAGAAAATGAACGGAATCAAAAGTAACGCTAGAATCAACATCTGCTTTTAATCTTGGCACATATACTTTGTTTCCTTCAGAAACTTTAAATTGTTGACCAGCTATATCAACAACTGCAAACATCAAATCCTCCATTTCATCTAGTTTAGACTGACAAAAATAAAAAATCTATTTTAGGAAGTCAATAAAATATAAAATATAAGTTTAACTTCCTATTTAGATAATTTTATCTAATATTGTGAAAAGAAATCCAGAAAATATTGTGATGCGATGCCTAAATCTCTTAACAAGATATTTATTTCTATAATTGTTCTATTTCTGCTAGTAGGAACTATTGCTTTATATCTTGTTTATGAAAATGTGAAGAGTGATCAAATCAATAATTACGGCGAAATTTTAAGTCTCTACACCAATAAATCCGCAGAAACTTTAGAATCCTTTCTTAATGAATATGAAAGTGATCTAAAATTCACCTCATCTCTAAAAGATATACGTTTAATGAACCAAAGCGGAAAAGAAATTCTTGCAAACTTTTACAACGGAAAGAAAGAATATTTAGCCGGTATCACAAGAATTGATAAGGAAGGTAAAATTATTTTTACCGTTCCCCTAAATAATGAAGTAATTGGGTTGGATGTTTCTAATCAAGATCATAACCGAGAGGTTATGTCAACTAAAAAACCGGTAATTAGTGAAATATTTACCGCTGTACAAGGTTTTAAGACAATTGCTTTAGCTTTCCCAATTTTTGATGAGAATAATAATTATGACGGAACTTTAAGCACACTAATTCCTTTTAGGCACATTTCTGAAAAAATAATATCGGATTTATATTTTACTGAAAAAGCAAATGTAAATTTAATAAGTGATCAAGGCACAGTTATATACAGCGAAAAAGCAGATCAAATTGGCAAAAATATTTTGGAAGTTCAGAAATTCAAATTTCTTGAAAAAATTTTTTCAGCTCAAAAATCTGTAGATAGAAATAAAGGAGTTTATGAAGCGCTAAATGCTGATTATGTTTTTGCTTATTCAACTGTGCAGTTATCCGATAAAGAGTGGATTGTAGTTTTATCTGTTCCGTTTGAGAAGGCACTTGAAAGTATGCAGTCTTTTCAATCAAAATATATATTAATAATTCTTTCTTTTGGAACAGCTATTCTTTTATCATCTATAATATTTTTTAGAATTAGAAGAAAATTCGAACAGGAAAATATAGAGCGTCAATTATTCTTTAATTTGGTCGCAGAAAGAACCGGACAAATTATTTATGATTATAATTATTCCACAGGTGTTATAAATTGGGCAGGTGCAATTGATGAACTTACCGGTTTTTCAAAAGAACAATTTGAGAAATTTACAATTGCCGATTGGAAAAATTTGATTCACGTTGAAGATAAAGAACAATTAAACCATTTTGAAACAATTGAAAAAGCTAATAAATATCAAAACGTGCAGTACAGAATTAAGAAATCGGATGGAAATTTTATTTTTGTTGAAGATAGAAATGTTATACTAGAAAACGCATCAAAGCATTCTCTAAGAATAATAGGAACAATAAAAGATATAAATGATCAGAAATTAGCAGAGCAGAAACTGATCAGAAATAAAGAAGAGTTGGAATTAATTGTTCATCAAAGAACAAAGGAACTGGAAAAACTTAACAAAGCTTTAGAAAAAGATATTGAAGATATAAAGAAACGTGAAATTGAATTACAAATTGCCAAAGACAAAGCTGTTGCAGCAGATAAGATTAAGTCAGATTTTCTAGCCCAGATTTCACATGAAATCAGAACTCCAATTTCAGCTATAATAAACTTTACTCAACTGTTATTTGATGAATTTAAAGAGAAGGAAAATGATACTTTTCAAATCGCCTACAACTCAATTAACAGTGCCGGTAAAAGAATGATTAGAACAATTGACCTGATATTAAACGTCTCCGAAGTACAAGCGAAAAGTTATGATTATCTTCCTGAAAAATTTAATATTTACAACGATTCACTTTTACCTCTGTTTTACGAATTTAAGGCTGCAGCAAATAATAAAAATCTTACTTTAGAAATAATTAAGGAAACCGACGATTTAATTATAACTAGGGATTTATACAGCACTACCCAAATTTTTGCTAACTTGATTGATAATGCTATTAAATATACCAAATCGGGGGGGAGTGAAAATTATAATTAAAAAACATGAGAAATTAGAAATCAAAGTTTCCGATTCCGGAATAGGAATTTCCGATGATTATCTACCTAGTTTATTTGAACCATTTACTCAAGAAGAAACCGGATATACAAGAAAATTTGACGGAACTGGATTGGGTATGGCTTTAGTCCATAAATATTGCGAACTAAATAATCTTTCCATAAAAGTTGACAGTAAAAAAAATATGGGTACTACATTTACAGTTATTTTTAATTAATTATTTTTTCAAGAGAAAAGAAAACTCAGAACCAACGCCTACTGTACTTTTAACTTCAATTCTGGATCCATGAGCTTCAACAATATGCTTAACAATAGCTAGTCCTAAACCTGTACCTCCAACTGCTCTTGATCTATCTTTATCAACTCTGTAAAATCTTTCAAATATTCTTTCTAAATCATTTTCAGAAATACCAAGTCCTGTATCTCTAACAATAATTTTCCCCTGCTTTTTAATTTCTTCAACTAAAACTTCAACACTTCCCTTTTCGGTATATTTAATTGCATTCTGAATTAAATTTACAAACACTTGTTTTAGTTTTATTTTATCGCCGAATAATTGAAGATTATCTTTTATCGGATGAAGAATTAATTGAAGATTTTTTTCATCTGCCTGAGGTCTCAAATCATTGCAAATTTCTTCCAAATATTCAGCTATATTAAAATATCTGAAACTCATATGCATTTGACCCGATTCAATCATAGAGATATCAATCAATTCATTAAGTAAAGTATTTAGATTATTAGTGTGATGATTAGCTTTTTCAAGAAAGTTTCTGTTTACTTTTTTATCATCGATAGCACCGTTAAGAAGAGTTTCCAAATAACCTTGAATTGCAAAAATTGGTGTGCGAAGTTCATGAGATACATTTCCTAAAAATTCCGTTCTAACTCTTTCAAGCTTTTTAAGATTTGCAATATCATTCTGTGTTCTTAGGAACATCGATTTTATTTCTCCTTCAAGTTCAACCAACTGTTTTTCAAGTTTAATTTCTTCGGGAGATTTGAATCTGTTGTTTCTAATTCCGTTTATAATCAGTTTAATATTGGAAAGTTCGTAATTCCTTTTTTTTCCGATATAGCTTAAAGTTACAACAGTAAAAAAAAGAAGAAGAATAAATAGCGTGATTATTTGACTAAAATTGAGTAAAAGTATAAATGAGGAACTAAACAAAATTAATATGCTTAGAACAAATAATTCCCAAGCAAAAATTTTTGCTGATTTTAAATTACTTATAAATCTGCTAAATGATTTTGAAGCGATAACCTACGCCTTTAACTGTTTCTATCAAATCAGCATGTTTGCCGAGTTTTTCTCTAATTTTTCTTACATGTACATCGATTGTTCTTTCAACAACAAAAATATCAGAACCCCAAACATCAGACAATATTTTTTCTCTTGGAAATACTTTACCCGGACTTTGCGAAAGGTAAGCTAAAATTTCAAATTCTTTTTTGGGAAATATTATATTTTCACCGTCAACATAAATTTTATACTGGTCTCTATCAATAGTAATTGGACCAATTTTATAAACAGTATTTTCCGAATCTTTCCCTTTTAATTTGCGTAGGTTTGATTTAACTCTAGCAACAAGAAGTTTTGGAGAAATTGGTTTTTGAATATAATCATCAGCTCCAATCTCTAAACCTTTAACCTCATCAAGTTCACCCGACTTTGCTGTTAAAAATATTATAGGTTTTTCTTCAAAACCGGAAATATTTCTAATTCTTTTAAACGCTTCAAATCCATCCATTTTCGGCATCATTACATCAAGAATTATTAAATCCGGTTCTTCCTTGATTTTATCAATAGCCTCTAAACCATCATTGGCAGAAATAACTTCAAAGCCTTCCTGCTCAAGATTGTATTGCAGAAATTCCACAATATCTTTTTCGTCATCAACTAATAAAATTTTTGTTGCCATAATTATAATTTGATTTCCCTATTTTCTTCGGCTGATTTATAAATTGCCTCCAGCATTTGCATTCTTCTTAGTGCATCTTTACTTGATGATTGAACCGGATTATTTCCAATAATAGCACCAATAAAATGCTTCAGTTCATTTTCATATGATTTTTTATACATATTCTTGGTATTGACTGATGAAGTTGGAGAATAATCAACTATCTCACCCTGCAGTCTTTTATAAACTCTAATAGGATTTAAATGAGCAGTACCATTCTTTCCGAATGCTCTCAATCTTAAACTATCTTCATCCGAATCCAAAGACCAACTTACTTCAAAACTTATCACCGATTGATTTTTGAATTTTATGAATCCAACTGCAGAATCTTCAACGCCTTTGGTATTTAAATTAAATGTCTTTACAGTTACGGAATCTAAATCCGGGAAATCTAAAAACCATGTCGCTAAATCCAGCAGAGCTACGCCAAGATCAATTAAAACACCACCGCCGGATTGATCTTTACGCATAAACCATTTTTCGCTGCTGCTTTGTTTTCTGTACCAATTGCATCTTATATAAAAAATATTTCCAAGTTCACCACTGTTAATTAGACTCTTGATAAGCATTGCATCAGGACGAAATCTCAAGTTCATTCCTACAAATGCAAGAAGTTTATTTTTTTCAGCAAGATCATTAATTGCCTTTGCTTCTTGAAAATTTCTTGCAATTGGTTTTTCTACAAAGATGTGCTTGCCTGCTTTAAGGGCGGCAATTGATATTTCATGATGTGTACTTGTAGGAGTTGCAATTATTACCGCATCAATATTTGTTTCTTTAAGGAGTTCAGTGTAATCGGTAAATCTTTTAGGAATATTAAATTTTTCACCTAATGCCAGAAGTCTGTTTTTATTAATTTCTGCTACAGCTTCAATGCTTACATTTTTTAATTTACTAAAAATCGGAAGATGAACAACTTGTGAAATTCCTCCAAGTCCAATAATGCCAAGTTTTAATTTCTCCATTAAACAGAAACCTCGTGTTCAATTCCTTTATCGCGATTAATAAATGATTTAACTTTTGATGCTATAGAATCGGGATCAAGACCAACAATTTTATGCAATTCTTCTTGAGTACCATGGTCTACAAAATTATCAGGTAAACCTATTCGTAAAATATCATTTTTCAAATTATTATCTATAAAATATTCTGCAACACCAGAACCAAATCCACCGACAATAGAATTTTCTTCAAGAGTTATAACTTTAGAAAATCTTTTTGCAACATCATTTAATTTTTCTTCATCAAGCGGTTTTGCGAATCTCATATTTACAACTTCTGCATGGATTCCATCTTCTTCCAACTTTTCAGCAGCTATAACAGCATATTCTACCATTGAGCCTAGAGCCAAAATAGCTATATCATTTCCTTCTTTAATTGTTTCACTTTTTCCAATTTCTATATTTGTAAAACCTTCTTTAAGCTCAACACCAAGTGCAGAACCTCTTGGATATCTTAAAGCAACCGGACCTTTTTTGTAATTTACAGAAGTGTATAGCATATCTCTTAATTCTGCTTCATCTTTTGGTGCCATAATAACTATTTCAGGAATAAATCTTAGATAAGAAAGATCAAATGCACCATGATGCGTTGGTCCGTCGGCACCAACCAAACCTGCTCTATCCAGCACAAATACTACATGAAGATGCTGCAAAGCAACATCATGCATAATTTGGTCAAATCCTCTTTGCAAAAATGTAGAATAAATAGCAACAACAGGTATTACCCCTTGAGTTGCCATACCGGCTGCAAAAGTAACAGCATGTTCTTCAGCAATTCCAACATCAATATATCTATCCGGCGCATTCTGCTGAACAATATCTAAACCAGTTCCATCCGGCATAGCAGCTGTAATTCCAACAACTTTTTCATTATCCTTCATTATTTCAACTAAAGCTTCACCGAATATTTTTGTATAAGATGGTGCTCCACCAGGCTTTTTATGGGCTTTACCCGTAATTTTATCAAATGGAGTGGATGCGTGCAATTTTTGAACATGGCCCTCTGCAGGTTTATAGCCTTTTCCTTTTTCGGTAATTGCATGAACTAATATAGGTCCGCTTAATGCTTTTACCTGCTCAAATAATTTAGTGAGCTGACCAACATTATGACCGTTTACAGGTCCAAAATATCTGAAGCCTAAAGCTTCAAAAAGCATTCCCGGAGTAATAACAGCTTTAATACCGCTTTCTAATCTAGCTGCAACTTTTCTTAATCTATCACCAAAATTATCAAGCTTCCCGGTTAAATCCCAAATAGCTCCTTTAAATCTATTGTATTCGGGATGCGAAATCATTTCAGTAAAATAATTTGAAATTTGCCAAACATTAGGAGCAATAGACATTTGATTATCATTTAGAACAACAATTAAATCTTTTTTAAGAATACCGGAATTGTTCATTGCCTCATAAGCCATTCCGCCTGTCATAGCGCCATCGCCAATAACAGCAATAACTTTTTTCTTTTGTCCCATAAAGTCTGCAGCCGCAGCCATACCAAGAGCTGCAGAAATTGAAGTAGAAGCATGACCGGCACCAAACGTATCAAATTCACTTTCAGATCTTTTTAAGAATCCGGAAATTCCGTTTAATCTTCTTATCGTTCCTAATTTATCTCTTCTTCCGGTAATAATTTTATGCGGATAAGCTTGATGACCGGTATCCCAGACAATTAAATCATCCGGGGTGTTAAAAACTTTATGAAGTGCTACGGTTAATTCAACTGTACCTAATCCACCGCCAAAGTGACCTCCAATTTGAGAAATCACATCCACCATATATTCTCTAATTTCAAAACAAAGAGTTTTAAGCTCCGTTACATCAAAATTTCTAATATCTTTTGGACTATCAACATTAAACAATACTTTGTATTTAGATTTGTCAACCATTTACCAACCCTATTATTCTTCTACTTCATTAATTAAATCTGCATTTAGCTCAGTAATTTTCAGTTCAGCATCCTTTAGCTTACTATAACAAATTTTTGAGATATTAATTCCCTCTTCATATAATTTTATTGATTCATCGAGACCAATATCTTCTTCTAATTTTTCTGAAATTTCTTCTAATCTTTGAAGAAGTTCTTCAAAAGATTTCTCATTTTTTTTTGCCATCTAATTTAACTCAATTTCGTTATCAAAAAACTTGATTTTTATTTTTTTGTTAGAGTCAATTTTTGAAGCTCTATCAATATAATGATTTTCTTGTGAAACTACGGTGTAACCTTTTTTTAGAATTTTAGTAAAGTTATTTGCATCTAATATTTTTTCGAACAACTCTAATTTATTCTTATTATCAGAAAAAATCCTCTTGATATTATTCTGTAATTTATATGTGGTTGAATCTAAAAATTGATATTTATTTTTGATATTATCTTTTACAATTCTAAATCCGTAAGTATTAATTAGGTTATCTATTTCGAGCTTTTTATCAACAATAATTTCCTTCATTCTTTTACTGTGAGAATATGAAAACTCCTTTAAATAATCAAAAATTTCTAATTGATCAGGAGTAGCTAATTCCATAGCTGCAGTTGGAGTAGGTGCCCGTAAATCGGCAACAAAATCTGCAATAGTAAAATCAACTTCATGACCAACTCCGCTTATAATCGGAATCTTTGAAGCAAATATAGATCTGGCTGTTATTTCTTCATTAAATGCCCAAAGATCTTCTAAAGAACCACCTCCCCTGCCAATAATGATAAGATCAATATCTTTCTGTTTATTCAATAATCCAATTTTGTTTGCTATATCTTCAGCGCTTCCCTGTCCTTGAACTTTAGCTCCGGCAACAATTAACTCAACTAAAGGAAATCTTCTGTCAGCAACACTTATCATATCTTTTAAAGCAGCGCCATCTATGGCAGTTACTATTCCAATTTTTTTAGGGAATGCTGGAATTGGGACTTTATATTGCTCATCAAAAAGTCCTTCGTCAGAAAGCTTTCTTTTCAGTTTTTCGAATGCCTGCTGAAGTTCTCCTTCACCGGCAGCTTTCATCGATCTTACATCAATCTGATAATTTCCTCTTGGAGGATAAACAGTAATTCTTCCGGTTATAATCACCTTCATTCCGTCTTGCGGAGTGAAAAAAACATAGTTGTTTATTCCTTTCCACATTGTACAGCTTATTTGAGCATTACTGTCTTTTAAAGTAAAATACCAATGTCCAGAATAATGTGCTTTGAAATTGGATAATTCACCAACTACTTTTATCTCTTCAAATTCTGTTTCTAAAATCTCTTTTATTTCCGAAGTTAATTCGGATACGGTTTTAATGAATTCCATTTATCTATCTTTTCTAAAAATTAAACAATATTGATGATGTCTGTTCCCAACCCAAGCATTATTTACACCAAGAGCAATAAGTGGTTTGTCATCATGAAGCCAAATTTTTTCATCCTTTAGAATCCAGCTTTTATTTCCTCTTTTTATTAAACTTGCTGCAGTATCAAACGCTAAAGGAAAAAGTCTCCCATCTGCATAAATGTTATTAGTAATGATTGTTAAATAGCCGCCGGGTTTCATTACATCATAAATATTGTCGAAAATTAATGATTGCTGATCTAAAAACTCGTTGTAATCTTTCACATTTCCTAAATCATTTTTTGATTTAGAATAAATTGTATCAAGTCCGTTCTCTTTTCTATTTTTCTGTCTGATCGAGTTTCTCTCGAGTTGATTCCAATAAGGAGGAGAAGTAATGCAGTAATCAAAGTCTTGTTGAATATTTTTTTTAATTAACAGTTTATTTAACTCAAATGAAGAACCTAAAAGAGGAATAATTTTATTATCCGTTTCCAACTTATTAATTCTATCTGAAGAAATTTTATGATATTTTTTTTGAAGCTCAATTCCAACACAATTTCTTTGTGATTCTGCGGAAGCAATTAAAGTACTTCCTGTCCCCATGAAAGGATCAATTACCCATTCATTTTTCTTTGTAAAAAATTCTATAAATTCTTTTACAAGACTTTCAGGGTACTTTGCCGGATGAAGTATTTCAGTCTCTTTTCTTCTGGGAGGTTTATGAATGAACCAGCTTTTAGTAAATTTTATCCACTCTTTTCCGGTTAATTCATTCAACTTATTTTTGATATTAAATCTACCCCGTTCACCAAAATCAATATAGTTTGAATCGTTCTTCACTTGTGATCTTTTTAGGGTGAAAAATAATAACTATATGTGACTTCTGAAAAATTCTTTTAAAATTTTATGAATAAACTAAACACTTATTCTTAAAACTTCACATTAAATCCTAATGTTGGAAGAATTGGGAACATTGTATTTCTTTCTCTTTCGAGTCTTAAATCTCTTGAAACGCCGTAATCATAGCCAATAACATTTGCACGATTATATACATTAATTACATCTAGATAAAAAACCCAATCAAATCCCCAATAATCAGCAGCAGCAGAAAATCTTATATCCAATCTATGATATTCAGGTTTTCTGGATTGGAAACGATTATTAGTCCCTCCAAAATCTACATCATAAATTACTTCGGAAGTTTCTCCTTCGGCTCTTGTTCTGGTAGCAACTACAGGTGACTCGGGAATAAAATCCGCATTATTATCTTCTAGAATTATTCGGGGTTTTATACCAACAGCTTCAGTAATTGGAAATCCGGATCCATATTGAAATCTGACACCAACTTCCAGCCAAGAATTTATTTTATAATTCATCACAAAATTAAATGTATGTCGCTGATCAAATCTGAACGGAAGTTTTAAATCTTTCTCATATCTATCAGCCCAAGATAAAGCATAAGAAACCCAGCCGTTTATTTTATCATCTCTGGAAGTATTTCTCTTTTCGAGTAAAAATTCTAATCCGTATGCTTCACCAAAAGAACCATTAATTGGAATTTGAGTTGTAGAATCTCCTCTAACGGGAACTGGTCTAGTCCAAGCATCTACAAATCTAGGATCTTTACCCGGGATTGGTTCTGTGGAATAATTGGTTCCGGTTAAAATATTCTGTACTATCAAGTTATCAAACTTTTTGTAATAAGCTTCAGTTCTCGCTAGCCATTCATTATTTAGCCATCTTTCAAAGCTCAAAACGTAATGAGTTGATCTTTCAGCATCAAGATTTTCAGTGTACTGTGGTGAAAAATCAAGAAATAAATTTTGATCTCTTAGTTTTTCATAACCTGGTGATTGATAAAATATTCCCCAAGAAGCTCTTAAAGTAGTAATTTCATCAAGGGCATAAGAAAACGAAAGTCGTGGTGCAGCATAACCTTTATTGAGTATTTCATAATAATCATATCTTAATCCGGGTTTGAAGAATAATTTGTCACCAATTTTAAAATTATTATCGATGTAAGCTCTATACCTTTTATAAGTCTTGGAATCAAAAAGATCATTAATACTTGCTCTAATATTTGGATTAGCTTCAAAAAAGGACTGCAGATTTTCATCAAGCTGAAAATCAAAATCAAAAATTGTAGTCAATTCATCAACGCCAATACCGGCTTCAAAAATATTTTCTTCACCCCAGAAGGCTGTAAATTTATTATCCAATGAATATTTACTAAAAGTATAATTTGAGTTAAATCCAAATCCCAATAAATAAGAAGATAGCGTATCAGTATCGGCATCTTCAAAATCATTTCTGCTTAGAGAAGGATCAAGAAATCTGGAACTGAAATCAGTATCACCACCGTTTCTATACCAAGAAAAAATAACTTTATTTAGAATATTATTATTTGGAGTAAAATGCCAAGCAAAACTTGCGACATCATTTTTAGTAATATCAAACACTCCAACACTATCGGGGGTTTCACGATCTTTTGGACTTACAAGCTGCACACCGTCTCTTGAATAAATTCCATTTAGAAAAAATTTATGTCCGTCAAAAGGACCGAAAGCGAGTTTAGCTTGAACATCATAAAAGTTTGGGAATGAAACATTATCTTCAACAAGTCCAGAGTTCTTAACAAACGGTTCAATTATTAGATCATAATAAGTTCTTCTTGAATTTACAAGCCAGCTCCCAGGAATATTAAAAGGATTTTTACCTTCAAGTACTAAATTTGCACTAACAATACTTGCGTTTAAATTTCCCGCCAGACTTTCCTTTAATGTACCTTGTCTATTTGTAACATCTAAAACTGCTGAAAGTCTATCACCATATTTTGCCGGAAATCCACCGGTAATTAAGTTAACATCTGAAACAGCTTCAGGATTGAACATACTAATTACACCGTAAAGTCTGTATGGATTAAAAATTTCCACATCATCCATTACAATTAAATTTTGATCCGGTCCGCTTCCTCTAACAACCAATTGTGAAGAAAAATCATTTGGGGCTAAAACTCCGGGTAAAGACTGCAAAGTTCTTAATACATCGGTCACAGCTCCGGGTAAAGTTCTAGCAGCTCTGGGTTGAATATTAATAACACTTACTCTTGTATCCGATTGTTCTTGAATTTTTTGATCTATTACTTCAATCTCGTCAACTTCAATTGCTTCCATTTCTAATTTAACATTTAGTTCAATGGTTTTATTAGCTTCAATATTCAACTCAAATGTTTTTGTTGAAAACCCAATTGCGCTAAATCTTACAATACAATTGCCGATTGGAATATTAGATATTTTATAATTACCGTTTTTATCAGTTATACCGCCAATTTGGGTATCCAAAACAATAATATTAACACCAGGAATTGGATTAGAATTTTCCTTAACAAATCCTTGTATACTGCCGGTTTGTGCTGTTAAATCTATAGCAGAAATTATTAGTAAAATCAGAATCAGAGTTTTCATAAATCCTTATTAATATTTTTTTAGATAACACATAGATAAGAAATATCATTCCCAAAAAAGGTGTATAAATTTGGTTTTGAATAAAATAATGGAAATAAATTTTTTACTAAATCAATAATGCTTAAAAATTGATTGAGAAAAAATTAGAATAAAGTCCAATGGAAACAGAATGATAATTAAGCAAATTATTTGAAGGAAGAACTGTATAACTATATTTAGTATAAAAAGTAAATACATTATAGATTCTGAAAAGTCCCAGACTAAGTTCAGGAGAAAAGCCATTTCCACCTTTAAAATCTGTAAGAGCTGAAACTCCCGGCGAAATATATTCGATTAAATCAGTTTGAAAAATATGTTTGTACCCAAGTTTAAGTGTGTTATTTGTATTAGAATTAAAAATATAGGTGTACTCAATTCCTAAATAACCCGAAGGATAATTATATCCCGACGAATAAAAAGACATGATTGGAATTTCTTTTGACAGTGCGAAATAAGATTCTTTATTATTAAAAATAATTGTAGGAGATGGAAGACCAAATATTACTCCTCCAAAACAGCAAACCGTAAAAAAGGATTGTGAACCTCCAACCAGCAATTCATCAGCTTCCGGCAGACTAATTTGATATTTTTCACTTTTAAATTGATTTCCAGATTTATCATTTCCTATTATTTGAAAAGGGACATAAAGGGAATCAAATTTAAGATTTGTTAATGGAATTTCTGTTTTATGCATGTCGGATAATTTATTCGAAATTTCGATTTCATATTTTTCGTTAAGAATAACTTTTGATGTTGTACTATCACTTGTAAAAAAAGAAAGAATAATTTTATGAGGTTTTTCCGGAGTTACATATGAATCTATTAAATAAACTTCTATTTCAGATTGACAAAATAAAGATATAGTATAAACCAAAACTGCTAATAGGAATTTTTTCATAATCACTTTTATTTTTCTTTACAATTTAATGAACTTTATTAACAAATATATTTTTGCTTTCTTGAGTAATCTTAAAAGATAAATTATATTGGATTCTCAAATCTTAAAATATTTTCCATTTTATGCGAGGTAAAATTGAAGATTCTTATTAGTAATGATGACGGAATTAATTCATTAGGAATTTATGCGTTAGCTAAATCATTAAAAGAAATTGGTGATGTAACCGTAGTTGCACCAATAACAGAACAGAGTGCTGTGGGGCATGCAATTACAATGAAAGCTCCTTTAAGAGTAGTTGAACATTATATCAATGGTGAGTTTTTTGGATATGCAGTTGAAGGAACTCCCGCTGATTGTGTTAAAATGGGGATTAGAAATATTCTTAAAAGTCCGCCCGATATAGTTGTAAGCGGTATTAATCATGGTTCAAATACAGCAATAAATATAATTTATTCCGGAACAGTTTCGGCAGCTAGAGAAGCAGCAATTATGGATGTACCGGCAGTTGCTTTTTCATTAACAAGTCACATTTCAAGAGATTTTTCTTTTGCTGCAAAAATTGCACAAGATATAGTAAAAGAAGTTGTAAAGAATAATCTTCCTTTAGGTACATGTTTAAATGTTAATATTCCTGCTGTTCCCGAAAATGAAATTAACGGAGTTCTATTAACTAAACAGAGTAAATCTAAATGGGATGATATTTACGAAGAGCGGACTGATCCTTATGGTAAATCTTATTACTGGTTAACAGGCAGTTTAGTAGAAGTTGATGATAATTTGGAAACAGATCAGTTTGCAATTAAAAATAATTATGTTGCCGTAACTCCAATTCATTTTGATTTAACAGATTATAAGACTTATGAAGAAATGAAAAAATGGAACATTGAGAGGAAATTTGTTGAATAACAAATTATGATTTTTGCTTCCGAGATAAATATTTCTTTGAGTTTTAGTCCGGTTTATTTAGTAATTGGAATAATCCTATCCATTTTATTTTCCGTTTGGATTTATAGAATTACTCTTCCTAAAATATCTGTTCCGTTGAAAATCTTTTTAACAATTTTAAGAAGTGCCGCAATAGTATTGATTTTACTGGCGATTTTTGAACCGGTAATCAGTATAATCAATAAAGAAAATATCAAGCCGAAAACATTTCTGTTTTTTGATAATTCCACTTCAATAAAAAACTATAGTGAAACCGATTCTTCAGAAATTATAAGTGGTATAAATAATCTATCAAATGAAATAACTTCTGAAACCGAAATCTATTCATTTGGAAACGTTTTAAGAAAATGGGATCAGGAAAAGATCGGAGAGATAAAATTTGATGATTCCATTACAAACATATCCAGCATTAAAGATGAAGTAATTAATAAGAAAAACGAAATCGCTTCAATAATTATATTAAGTGACGGCAATTATAATTCTGGCTCCGATCCTTCTGGTGAATTGAATCAACTCGGAATTCCAATTTTTGCAATTGGAGTTGGTGATACGGTTTCACAAAAAGATATTGAATTAAGAAAAGTACTTTATAGCAAATATTTATATGCGGAAACTGAATCAACTATTAAAGCCGTTTTATTAAACAATGGATTTGTCGGCGGGAATGTTGTAGTCACTTTATCCGAAGGTAATTCTATAATTGAAAGAAAAACTATTGTTCTTTCGGAAACGGGAATTGATTATGTTGATTTCACATACAAACCGATGACCAGCGGAGAGAAAAAACTTAGAGTTGATATTTCAAGATTAGAAAATGAATCTTCTTTTTCAAATAACAGCAGATCATTTTTTGTTAATGTAATCGACAATAAATTAAAAATAGGATTTGTCTCAGCAGCCCCTTCTTCGGATGTCAAATTTATTTATAACAGTCTAAAGTTAGATGAAGATTTGGAAATTATGAGATCGATTCAAATAAGCAGAAATAAATTTTTTGATGACTTTGACAATTCCAAATTGAATGAAGCTGACATTCTATTTTTGATTGGTTTTCCCGGAAAAGATACACCACAAAATTTAATTAATTTGATAAAACAAAAATTGTCTAACAATTCTCCATATTTAATAACTGTAAATGAGAATACCGATTTAATCAAATTGAAGGAATTTAGTCAATTTCTTCCTTTTGAAATAAATCAAATAAGAAATGATTTTACTCGGGTTATGCTGAATGTTAATGATTTTAATTCTCCTCTATTGGGAAGTGATTTAAGAGAAATTAATTTATGGAATGAACTTCCGCCGGTATTAAAAAACAATTCAAATTTTTCTGCAAAGCCTCAAAGTAAGGTTATATCTAAAATAAAAATCGGAAATACGCTAATTGATGAACCCCTTTTAATAACTAATAATGTCGGTCAAAAATCAATTGCAATTTTAGCCGGTGAAATTTGGAAGTGGAAATTGAATAATAAAAAAGAAGATAATTTTTTATTCGATAATTTATTTAATACTTCTGTAAAATGGCTGCGAGATGAAAGCAGCAGAGATAAATTTATAATTTCATCAGATAAGAAAATTTATTCTAATGTAGAATCAATTTTTCTAACTGCAGAGTTGTATGATGAAGCATTAAATCCAATTGCTAATGCAGAGATTGAAGCAGAACTTATCAATTCAAAAAATGAAAAAATACCTTTTAGATTTACTTATGATTCTGATGGACTTTATGAATATCAGATTGAAAATCTTATTGCCGGTGACTATAAAATAATTGCTAATTCCTATGTAAACAATTCTCTCTATAAAAATGCTGAGTTAAATTTCAGCGTTGAAAACCAAAATTTAGAACAAAACAGTTCACAGATGGATTTCGAGTTCTTAAATAATTTAGCAACTGTTTCAAATGGAAAATTTTATTATCTTGGAAACATAAATAATATCTCAACATCCATTAATAATATTAATAGTACATTTAGCAGAGAAACCATTAATAGAATAGAATTTAGATTTTGGTCAAATGAAATAGTTTTAATAATTGTGATAATTTTGTTAGCTATTGAATGGTTTATACGAAAACGTGCTGGTATGCTTTAGCAACAAAATAAATAGGGAGAGAAGAAAATGTCATTTATTAATTGGAATGAAAAAACTACGGTAGCAGTGGAAAAAATCGATTCGCAGCACAAAACAATGGTTGATATTGTAAATGATCTTTATGAATCTCATTCAATTTATTCTAAAGAAAGAATTATCGAAATACTTCATGGTTTGCTGGAAGATTTAAAATTCCACTTTTTTACCGAAGAAGATTATATGAAGAAGTATAAGTTTCCCGGTTACATTTCTCATAAACTTGAACATGATCGATTTATCAGAAACTTTATTGATTATATTGTAAAATTAGAAAGCGGCGATAAAGAATTTGATATCGATTTCTTGAATTCATTTAGAAATTGGTTTATTAATCACCTTGAACTAAATGATAAAAAATGTGCAATCTTTATTAAAGAAAAAGAAGAGGAATGCGCTTAAGCAATTTCATAAAAAATTTTGCTGATATTATTCTTCCAAGATTTTGTCTTCATTGTAAATCCAAACTTACTTTAATGGAAAACACTCTTTGTAAAGAGTGTTTTTCGCGTATTAATTTTGCTTCAAAAGAAAGAATGCAAGATGAGTTTCAAAGAAAATTTGCAGAGCACAAAATAATATCTGATTTCCAATCATTATTTTTATTTGAAGTAACATCACCAATAAAAACTGTTCTGCATGAATTAAAATATGAAAAGAAATTTATGATTGGGAAATATATCGGAAGTCTGATAAACGATTATTTAGCAGAAGAAATATTCAATTGGAAAGCTGATTATATAATTCCGGTACCACTGCATAAATTAAAAAAAGCTCAACGCGGATATAATCAATCGGAATTTATTGCCAAGGAGATAAGTAAACTATTTAATGTGAAATTGAAAGCAAATCTAATAAAAAGAGTAAAATACACTGAAACACAGACGAGTATGAATCTTACTGAAAGAAGAGAAAATATGAAAGATGCTTTTGTGTTAAACAGTAAGATCGACTTAAAGAATAAACGAATAATAATTTTAGATGATGTTATTACTACAGGTGCAACAATTGAAGCTTGCGGGAAAATTTTAAAGGAAAAAGGAGCTGCAGAAGTTTTTGCACTTTCCGCAGCTTTAACAGATTAATTTACATTCTTTCCGGTGCCGATAAACCTAAAATCGATAATCCATTTTTAAGAACTTGTTTTACAGCTGTTACTAAAGCTATTCTTGCCTCAGAAAGTTCTTTTGATTCCGCACGAATTATGCGGCACTCATTATAAAATTTGTGGAACAATCCGGCTAATTCTTCTAAATAATTTGCAATTCTATGCGGTTCAAAATTTTCGGAACTGTAAAGAATTTCTTCTTCAAATTGATAAATCTTTTTTAGAATATTTTGTTCAGCTTCAGTAATTAATAAATGCAGATTTTCTACACTTAATTCTAATTTCTCTTCTTCGGTCATTCTTAAAATTGAACAGATTCTTGCATGTGCATATTGCAGATAGAAAACTGGATTTTCATCTGAATGTTTTTTTGCAATATCCAAATCAAAATTCAAATGACTTGAAATACTTCTCATTATAAAAAAGTATCTAACTACATCGGCTCCAACTTCTTCCATAAGTTCATCAAGAGTAACAAAGTTTGCTTTTCTAGTGGACATTTTCACTACTTCACCTTTGTCCATTATTGTTACAAATTGGTGAATCAATACTTTTACTTTGTTTATATCATAACCTAATGATTTTAATCCGGCTAATACATCAGGATAAGTAGCATTATGATCCGAACCGAATAAATCAACCATTAAATCATAACCGCGCTCAAATTTAGTTATATGATAAGCTATATCAGGAAGTCTATATGTCGGTTCACCCGAAGATTTTACTATAACTTTATCTTGATCATTTCCAAGTTCAGAAAGTTTTAACCAAACAGCTCCATCTTTTTCATAAGAAAGATTTTTTTGTTTGAATAAATCCAAAAGCTTTTCTACTCTTCCATCAACATAAAGTCTGTACTCATTAAAATAATAATCCATTTTGATATTAAGATTATTAAGAGTTTTTTCTATATCGGCAAAAATTTCTTTTTCGGCTTGTTCTTTAAAAAACTCTTCCGCTTTTTCGTCTTTATATTTATCGCCATCATTTTCATAAATCTTTTTTGCAATATCAACAATGTATTCACCTTGATAATAATCTTCAGGGAAGTCAATATTTTGTCCGATAAGCTGAAGATATCTCAATCTCAGTGAATCCCCCAAAACACGCATTTGTCTGCCGGCATTGTTGAAGTAGTATTCTTTGTCAACTTTGTAACCAATCCATTCAAGCATATTTGAAACAGTATCACCAATTACGGCATTTCTGCCATGTCCAACAGTTAATGGTCCGGTTGGATTTGCAGAAACAAATTCAACCATTGCTTTTTTACCAGAGTATTTTTCTGATTTACCGAAGTTCTCTTTTTGATCTAGTACTACATTTATTATTTCTGTTGTAGCTGAATTATTAAAATAAAAATTTATAAATCCGGGACCGGCTATTTCCATTTTGGAAATTACTTTTTCATCAACTGTAAGATTTGAAATTATTTCTGCGGCTAGTTCTCGCGGATTTCTTCCTAATTTTTTAGCTAAAATTAAAGCTGCATTTGATGAATAATCTCCATGCTCTTTCTGATTAGGAACTGTAAAAACAAGATTAATATCTTTCAGATATTCAAGTTTACTTGATGCTTCTTCAAAAATCTGCAATATGTAATTTTTCAAAAATACTCTCCTTAGTTAACAGCTTATGATTCTTCTACAATTTCAATTGGAGCATCACCCCAGAATTTTTCTAAATTATAAAATGCTCTTGCTTCAGTTCTAAAAATATGAACAACCACATCAACATAATCCAACAGAACCCAATTCAAGGTATCATAACCTTCTTTATGGTAGCATTTAATTCCATTATCTCTAAGTTCTTTATCAATATTGTCTGCAATAGCTTTTACTTGAGTTGTCGAATCACCGGTGCAGATAATAAAATAATCTGCGATGGTTGTTAAGCTTTTCAGATCTAATATTTTTATATCAAAACCCTTTTTCGAAAGAATTAGTTGAGCAATATTTCTTGCTAATTCATGTGAATCCAAAATCACCTCTTATTTTAACGGATTTAATTTATAATAATCTTTGCCAATAACAATTGTTACATCTAAAAAAAGATCTTCATTCAACTGTGTAATTGAATTTGATTTTCTTGTTATCCCAAGTAAATCGGCTACTTTGAAAGCATTAGCTTTATTACCAACTCTGTCAATTACAAAAGTTTCTTCAATATCAAAAGAAGAATAATTACCAATATTAACCACATCAACATTTTTGTTTCTTAAAAAATCAGTAAACCTATCAGCCACGCCCGAAATACCGCATCCGTTTAGAACTTCTACTTGAATAATTTCTGCCGGTTGATTTTTAAGATTTTCAACCTCTTCAACTATTTTTGGTTTATCATTCAATTTAATTATAATAGAATAACCAAGATAAATAGTTAAAGACGCTAAAAAAAATATTATAATGTTCAGCGATAAATTAACTACGGAAGTTTTGGAATCTACTTTTTTTGATGAAGAATTATTTTCGTTTTTAGCCAATTCTGATGTGCTGTTTTATAGATTAATAAATTTATCTTTCATTAAAAGCATCATTGCTCCAAAACGAATTGTTCCAGAAACTGTTATTATAAAAACCGTTATAATAATTACCGTAACCATATCCGGTTGGGAGCTGACGATATTGAATAGAAAGATTTGTGTTATCACTGATTTTATAATTCAACGCAGCTTTAGTAATATATATTCCGTTAATCTGTTTTGAAAAATCATTCCCCAATGAACTGTATGGAGAATTTACAAGACTTACATCAGCTTGAATATTTATATTATCGGAAAATTTATACATCATACTGTTTGTATAAACACCAAGAGCATAACCGTATCCACCGCCGGAAGTGTAAGACATGCCAACAGAGTGATTCATGAAAAAATTCTCCGGATTAAAAAATCCTAATAATGAAGGGGAAGGATTACTGCTTAAAATCCCGGATTTTATATCTACATTTTTATCTAAATCAGATTTGAACTGCCCGAAAATAGAAACTGAAAGTAGAATGAAGATATATATAAATTTTTTCATGATTTTACCTTTCATTTTTCTTTTCTTTAACAAAGAAGTATAATTAAAGTTTCGCTTTAATTTTATTTTTGTCGTCAACTACAATAACTGTCGGCTTAAATTTTTGGGCTTCTTCCGGAGTCATTTGAGCATAAGAAATAATTATAATTTTATCTCCCGGCAGACCTAATCTTGCTGCAGCACCGTTTAATCCTATAACTCCGCTTCCTCTTTCACCAATAATAGTATAGGTTTCAAATCTATTTCCATTATTGATGTTTACAACCTGCACTTTTTCGTTCGGCAAAATTCCGGAAGCTTCAAGTAAATCCATATCAACTGTCAAACTACCTTCATAATGAAGATCAGCTTGAGTAATAGTTGCTTGATGAATTTTTGCCTTAAATATTTCCAATAACATCAGAAATCCTTTCTAACTTTTAACTTTCACAATCATTTCAATTTCAACCGGAGCATTAATAGGTAATTCGCTAACACCTACAGCACTTCTGGCATGTTTACCACTTTCACCAAATATTTTAACAAGAAGTTCCGATGCACCATTTGCTACAATTGGCTGATTTGTAAATCCTTCGGCACTTGCAACAAACACAGTTAATTTTACAATTTTTTCGATATTATCCAAATTTCCTATTAACATTTTTACCGTACTTAAGCAATTAATTACGCATACTTCAGCCGCTTTTTTTGCTTCTTCTTCGGAAACTTCTATACCTACCTTCCCTTCCTTATATAATTTACCTGAAATCATAGGGAGCTGGCCGGCGGTAAAAATTAAGTTATCAACTCTGTTTGCAGGAACGTATGCTGCCAAAGGTTTTGGCGCTTCTGGTATTTTAATCCCAAGTTCATTTAGTTTTGCTTCAAACATAATCGCATCCGATTAATTGTTATTTTATTTTTATACAAATATAATAATAATTAATTTTGATTTTCATTTATAAAGAAAGGTATTACTAATGTCCGGTGAAAAATTTGAAAACTTGATGAAAATAATGTATAAACTTAGAAAAGAATGTCCATGGGATAAAGAACAGACACATGATTCTATTAAATCTGCTTCAATTGAAGAAGTTTATGAATTAGTAGAAGCAATTGATGAAAAAGATTACAATGAAATAAAAACCGAACTCGGTGATATTTTACTTCATATCGTATTTCATTCGGTAATTGGAGAAGAAGAGGATCATTTTACAATAAATGATGTAATTGATTCAATTTCAGAAAAGTTAATTAGAAGACATCCGCATGTTTTTGGAGATGTTAATGTAAAAGATTCATCAGAAATTATGAAAAATTGGGAGATGATTAAATTAAGTGAAGGAAGAAAATCTGTACTTGATGGTGTTCCAAAACAGCTTCCTGGGCTTCACAGAGCCTTCAGGCTGCAAGAAAAAGCCTCGAAGGTAGGTTTTGACTGGGATAAGAAAGAATTAGCATGGAAGAAGTTTGAAGAAGAAATTACTGAATTCAAGGAAATAGAAAAGTCGGATAACAAAATTGAAACAGAAAAAGAAGCCGGTGATGTTCTCTTTGCTTTTGTTAATTACCTAAGATTTTTGGGAATAAATCCGGAAAATGCTTTAAGACTTACCAATGAAAAATTTATTAACCGTTTTGGTTATATTGAAGATAGATTAAAAGAAAACGGAAAGGAAATCGGAGATTCTAATTTAGAGGAAATGGATAAATTTTGGGAAGAAAGTAAGAAAAATTTCTAATGCTTTTCTTCACCGTTATTGAATTTTTCGTAAGCATCAATAATATCTTTAACAAGTTTATGTCTAACCACATCGGACTTTTTAAAGTAGACAAATCCAACACCTTCAACAGTTCCAAGTATTGACTGAACTTGAACTAGTCCGCTTTGAGTTTTTGAAGGCAAATCAATTTGAGTTATATCTCCGGTAATAATTGATTTAGAATTTGGACCTAATCTTGTTAAAAACATTTTCATCTGAGTTGTGGTAGCATTTTGCGCTTCATCAAGAATAACGTATGCATTATTTAATGTTCTTCCGCGCATGTATGCAAGCGGAACAATTTCAATTATTCCTTTTAGCATATAATTCGAAAGCTGATCAGCAGGAAGCATATCTTGAAGTGCATCGTATAAAGGACGCAGATAGGGATCAATTTTCTCTTTGAAATCACCCGGAAGAAAACCCAGGCTTTCTCCCGCTTCTACTGCTGGTCTTGCTAAAACAATTCTCTGCACTATTCCTTTTTTAAGAGAAGCAACTGCTAGAGCAACGGCAAGATAAGTTTTACCGGTTCCGGCGGGACCAATAGCAAAACAAATATCATTTTTCTGAACGATATTTACATATTCAATTTGGGTTGGAGTTTTTGCTTTGATAACATCTTTTTTAGTATAAAGAATTATGTTATCAATCTCTTTTTCATTTATAACTTCTTTACCTTGCGATGTAAGATTAATTATTGTTCTAACATCATTTTCGGATAACTTACCGGAAGTATTAAGCACATAAATCATTTCTTTAAATACTTTTTCTACGGATTCAACTTCTTCCAAAACCCCTTTTATATAAACATTTTCACCTCGTACGGTAATAATAGTACTAAATCTTTCTTCAATTGGTTTGATGTTTATATCGTTAAATCCAAGCAGGGCAAGTTGATCAACAGTATCAATCTTTAGAATTTTTTCGGTTTGCGTAGTAAAAATCCTCCTTCAAAAAAGGCTGTCTTTTTTAAGACAGCCCTAAAATTAAATTACTTATTGAGCATTATTTTGAGCAGGTGGAGCAGGTTTATAATTTCTTCTCAATTTTTCGTATTTAGCTTTTTCTTCATCAGTTAGATTAGGAATTTTAAATACTTGTTTAGGATAAATTAAATCCGGGTTCTTAATTTGATCTCTATTTGCTTCATAAATTTTTGGCCATGCAAATGGGTTGCCGTAGTGTTGTTCTTTTTTAGCAATACCCCATAAGTGATCACCTTTAACTACAGTGTAGTTAACTTCAGCCGGTTTTTCTTCCCAAGCATCTAATTTTCTTTGCATTTGATTATGTACTCTGTCAAAGAATTCCGGTAATGCACTAATCTTATTTGATTTAAGAGCATCAAGTTCAGCTTGTCTATCAGCTTTTGGTGATTCTTTTCTATTAATTTTGCCGTCAAGCATATTAACTTTATTTCTGAAATCATCTACATCAGATTTTGAAGCACCAACTATGCTGTATAAATCATCCATACAATCTTCGTAAGTCTGCATGCCTTCATATTTAGCTTTTAAGCTGTTTACATCACTTTGTAATGCATTTAATTCTTTTGTAAGTTCAGCTTTTTGCTGAGTTAATCTGTTAATTTCATTTTGCCATTCTTCGTAAGTCATCTCTTCTTGAGCAAATAAGTTTGCAGTTAATAGAAGAGCGGCTAAAAGAAGGCTCATCAATTTTAATGTTTTCATTTTTCCTCCTATTATTCAAACTTGTTATTTAATTTTTTCAAGATTAGCTTTTGCAGCTTCTTGAGCTTTTTGACACTCTTCTAATTTTGCATTTCTTTCAGCAATTTCTCTTTCCAATTTAGTTTTTTCAGCTTTCAACTGATCAACTTCATTAGAAAGTGATCTTACTTCAGATCTTAAAGCTTCCAATTGAGCCATTTCTTCTTCGCTTACGCCCCCGCAAGCTGTAAATGACAATCCTAGAGCAACTACTACAATCATCAATACTGCTCTAGAGTTTTTCAACACGTTTTGCATGTTTCCTCCTTGTTATTGTTAGTTAACTAAAAAAAATACAGCCAAATAATATAATCAAATTAAGCGTTTTTCTACAAAGCTTAAATATTGATTTCCTGCAATTATTATATGATCAAAGATTTCTATACCTAATATTTTTCCGCTTTCTACCAGTTTCTTTGTAATTGATATATCTTCATTACTCGGCTCCGGATTTCCACTCGGATGGTTATGCAAGACAATAATATTAGCAGAATTATTGTCAATTGCAACTTTAAAAACCTCTCTTGGATGTACAACACTCGAGTTTAAATTTCCTATAGATATATTTTCATACTTAATAATTTTGTTAGCTGAATTTAAGCATAACACAAAAAAATGTTCTTTAATTTCATCTTTTAACAAAGGAATGAAAATTTTTGCTACTTCTTCTGGAGAAGTTATTTTTACATCACTAAACCATTTAATTTGTGCGTTAACTCTTTTTGCAATTTCAAAAACGGCAGCTAATGTTGCTGCTTTATCTTTTCCAATTCCTTCATCTTTTGTAAATGCTGATACAGTTTTAACAGCTAAGGAGGCTAAGTTTCCACTCTTTTTAATAATTTCTTGGGATATTTGAACAACAGATTTCCCTTTTGTTCCCGTTCTCAAAATAATAGCAATAAGTTCGGAGTCGCTTAAACTTTGAGGTCCTCTTAGAATTAATTTTTCTCTCGGTCTGTCATCAAGTGGTAAATCTTTAATTTTCATTTTTGATTTGAACCGTATTCTTCAAATTCCTTTGCCTTTTTGAAATAAATATCGGCTTCTTTCTTTCTGTTCATTTTTTCGTAAGTTTTTGCAAGCAGGTTATAATCTTCAAAATCCGCTTTAGAATTTCTAATATAATTCTTTAAAAAGAATTCTGCTTGTTTAAACGCACTTAATTCATACATAATTTTAGCTGCTATTTTTTGAAGGGTCATTTCGGATGGATCTAAATCAAATGCCTTATTGATTGCTTCGTTAGCGTGTAAATACATTCCCTTTTTTATGTATGTTTCTGCATAGGTCTTGTATAAATCCATACTTCTTGTAGAAATATTTTCTGCCGACCTTAAGCTATCAAGTGCGGCATCTAAATCGTTCTGCATAATACTTACTTTTGCAAGATATACATAGGCGTCCGGTAATAGTTCAGACGTTTTATTTTTCTTAATAAAATCATTAAAATTAATCTTTGCTACTTTATAATCACCCAGATTATAATTAGCCATTCCAATTAAAAAAAGTATTTCGGGGTGTTCTTCTTTTGATATTTCAGAAACAACGTCAAGTGCTTTATCATGAAATCCATGTCTAACTAAATAATGAGTATAGATTTTCCTTATTTCAATATCTTCATTACTGTTTAAATAATTATCTATCAGATTTAATGAAGCACTAACATTATTAAGTTTTTCATAAATGGAGATCAGCTTAATTAGAACAGTTCTTTTAACAGCATCAGAATTGAAAAGATTTTTATAAATCTGAATTGCATGAATTAACTGTCCTTCTTTTTCATATTGTTCAGCTTTACGTAATAAATATTCATCTTGATTCATATATATTATTCCCATTCAATTGTGGAAGGAGGTTTGGAACTAATATCATAAACAACTCTATTAACACCTCGTACATTTCTAATAATTTTATTTGAGACTTGTTCTAAAAACTCTGGATTAAATCTGTACCAATCTGCAGTCATTCCATCGGTTGAAGTAACAGCTCTTAAAGCAATTACATTTTCATAAGTTCTGCTGTCTCCCATTACACCTACAGTTTTAACAGGGAGCAAAACTGCAAAAGCCTGCCAAATTTCGTTATAAATTCCAGCCGATTTAATTTCGGAAATAAAAATATCATCAGCTTCTCTTAAAATTTCCAACTCATCTTTTGTGATATCTCCTAAAAGTCTTACGGCCAAACCCGGACCCGGGAAGGGATGTCTTTCAATAAAACTTTCGGGCAATCCAAGTTCTTTACCAATTGCTCTAACTTCATCCTTAAACAATTCTCTGAAAGGCTCAATAAGTTTGAGATTCATTTTTTCCGGCAATCCGCCAACATTATGATGAGTTTTAATTGTAACCGAAGCTCCTTTAACAGAAACCGATTCTATTACATCCGGATATAAAGTACCTTGTACTAAAAACTGAGGATCATCAAATTTTTTTGCCTCCTGCTCAAATACATCAATAAATGTGTTCCCGATTATTTTTCTTTTCAGTTCAGGATCGCTTATTCCTTTTAATCTTTCTAGAAATAATTCGGAAGCATCAACATGTATAACTTTTAGATGATAATTTTCATCAAACATTTTCACTATATCAGCAGACTCATTTTTTCTCATCAAACCAGAATCAACATGAATACAAATTAACTGATCACCAATCGCTTTATCAACCAGAATTGCTGCTACAGAAGAATCAACACCGCCGCTTAATGCACATAAAACTTTTTTATCTCCGACTCTTTCTTTTATTTCAATAATACTTTGTTCCACAAAATTATGAGGAGTCCAGCTTCCGCTGCAAGTACAAATTTCAAAAACAAAATTGGATAAAATTCTTTTCCCTTCAGTTGAATGAACTACTTCCGGATGAAATTGAACACCAAAAATATTCTTCTCTTCATTTGCTATTGCGCAGATAGGAGAGTTTTCTGTTTTAGCAATAACATCAAAATTGTTTGGAAGATTTGTTATATAATCTCCATGACTCATCCAAACTATTGATTTGTCATTTACATTTTTAAAGAGAGAATTATTTGAAATCACTTCAAGATATGCTTTTCCATATTCTCTATTTTTTGCAGGTTCAACTGTTCCTTCAAAATTTTTACATATTAATTGAAGTCCGTAACAAATTCCTAAAACCGGAATATTCAAAGAAAATATCTCGTTCGAAATCTGTGGAGAATCTTCATCATACACACTCATTGGTCCGCCGGAAAGAATGATTCCAACAGGATTTAATTCTTTTATTCTTTCTAAAGAAAAGTTAAAAGGATGAATTTCAGAATAAACATTTAATTCTCTAATTCTTCTGGCTATTAACTGGGTATACTGAGAACCAAAATCTAATATTAAAATAGTTTCATGATGGGACATTAAAAAACTCCAAATAAACAAAAGGCAAAATCCCTTTTAGAGATTTTGCCCTCAAATAAAATTTTCAAAAAAGTTTACTAAGCAAGCTGTGCTTTGTAATCATCGCTACTTAATAATTCATTAAGCTGATCCGGATTAGTAATTTCTATCTTAACTAACCATCCTTCGCCGTACGGATCTGAATTAACTGCCTGTGGTTCATCGGCTAATTTAGTATTAACTTCTAAAATTTTACCGTCACATGGAGCAAATAAATCACTCACTGTTTTAACGGCTTCAATTGTTCCAAAAGCATCTCCGATAGAGATTTCAGTTAGGTTAGGATCGATATCAACAAAAACTACATCACCTAATTCACCTTGAGCATAATCTGTAACACCAATAATTCCGGTATTTCCTTCTACCTTAATCCATTCATGATCTTTAGTGTACTTCAAACTTTCTGGGATATTCATTTTTTAACCTCGAGAATTATTATTTAACGCTAAGTGATCTATAAAGGAAGTATCATAATCTCCCTTCACAAATTTATTATTTTCTAAAACAAGTTGGTGGAAAGGAATTGTAGTTTTAATTCCTTCAATCTGAAACTCTTCAAAAGCTCTTTTAGCTCTTGATATTGCGTGCTCTCTATCAGTGCCCCAAACAATTAATTTTGCAATTAATGAATCATAATAAGGTGGAATTACGTAATCATTATAAGCATGAGAATCAACTCTAACACCAAAGCCTCCGGGAAAATGGAGATACTCAATTTTACCGGGAGATGGTCTGAAATTAAAATCAGGATCTTCAGCATTTATTCTGAATTCAAAAGCATGTCCATTTGGTTCTTTTGGCAGATCGGCAATTTTTTGTCCGGCAGCAACTAAAATCTGCTGTTTAATAAGATCAAGATTGTTTACCATTTCGGTAACCGGATGCTCAACCTGAATTCTAGTATTCATTTCGATGAAATAAAAATTCAGATGTTTATCAACGAGATATTCAATAGTGCCGGCACCTTCGTAATTAACTGCTTTAGCACCTTTAATTGAAGCGTCCCCCATGGCTTTTCTTAATTCGGGAGAAACAACCGGAGAAGGAGATTCTTCAATTAATTTTTGATGTCTTCTTTGAACGGTACAGTCTCTTTCATTATAATGATAAACATTGCCAAATTGATCTCCCATAACTTGAATTTCGATATGACGAGGGTTTTCAATATATTTTTCTAAATATAATTCAGGGTTTCCAAAAGCGGAATCAGCTTCATTGCTTGCGGTTTTAAATGCGTTTTCTATATACTTTTCTTCCCAAACAATTCTCATTCCTTTACCGCCGCCGCCGGCAGAAGCTTTAAGCATAACAGGATAACCAATTTCTAAAGCAATCTTTTTTGCTTCAGCAACAGATTTAACAGCTCCATCGCTTCCGGGAACTACAGGAACACCGCATGCTTTCATAGTCTCTTTTGCTAAAGCTTTATCCCCCATTTTACGAATCATATCAGGAGAAGGACCTATAAATTTTATATTTGATTCAGCACAAATTTCAGAAAAATCAGCATTCTCTGCTAAAAATCCGTATCCAGGATGAATTGCATCCGCTCCGGTAACTTGAGCAGCAGAGATTATACTTGGAATTTTTAAGTAACTTTCTTTGCTATTAGCGGGACCAATACAAACAGCCTCATCTGCAAATACAGTATGTAAAGAATCTTTATCGGCAACAGAATAAACAGCAACAGTTTTAATACCTAGTTCTTTACAAGTTCTAATTATTCTTAAAGCGATTTCGCCCCTATTGGCAATTAGAATTTTATTGAACAAAATAACCTCTTATTTAAGGAGCATTAATCTTTCTTAATTAAAAAGAGCGGTTGATTGTATTCAACAGCAGTAGCATTTTCTACTAAAATTTTAACAATCTTACCATTAATATCAGATTCAATTTCATTCATTAATTTCATTGCTTCAACAATGCAAAGCACAGTTCCCGATGCAACTGTATCACCAATTTGAACATAAGGATCAGCATCCGGAGCAGGTGATCTATAAAATGTTCCAACAATTGGAGATTTTATTTCGTGAAGATCACTTGTTTTTTCAGCAGCCGAATCTTTAGCATCAATAGGTTGAGAACCTGATTCATTTCTAGTTTCAGGTTGATGTGACGGTAATGATACATGATGAAATTGAGGATTACCGGGTAGAGAAAACTGCTGAGTTACAGGAGAATTTTTGGATACTTTTAATTTAATTTCCCCTTCTTGGTAAGATAACTCAGTTATCTCACTTTTCTCAACAACTTTAATAATTTTCTTTATGAAATCTAATTTTTGATTATTGTCCATGTGAACTCAATTAATTTTTAATTCTTTCAACATAACTGCCGGTTCTAGTATCAATTTTAAGTTTATCTCCTTCATTAATAAATAAAGGAACATTGACGGTAGCGCCGGTTTCTAATTTAGCCGGTTTCATAGCATTTGTTGCAGTATCTCCTCTAAAACCGGGTTCTGTTTCTACTACTTCCAACTCAACAAAAATCGGAGGTTCTATAGTAACAATTTGTTCTTTATCATCCAAAAGTAATTCAACTTCTGTGCTTTCTTTTAAGAATTTTTGGGCTTCTCCAAAAAGTTCTTCTGCAACGGTCATCTGCTCATAAGTTTCATTATCCATAAGCACATAACCGCCGGATTCTTTATATAAATATTGATATTTTCTTCTCTCAACTCTAACAATATCTATACTTTCACCCGATCTAAAAGTATTTTCAAGAACTCTTCCGGTTCTAAGATTTTTTAACGTTGATCTAACAAATGCTCCCCCTTTTCCAGGTTTAACATGCTGAAATTCGGTGATAGTATATAGATCATTTTTGAATTTAATAATAAGCCCATTTCTAAAATCTGAAGTATCTGCCATAAATCTACTCTATATAATTAATAAAAAATTTAACAAGCCGTAAATATAAAATCAAGGAGTAATATTAATCAAGAAATTTGGAATAAAAAAGAAAAAGCCGTGAAAAATTAATTTCACGGCTTTTTTATTAAAGCTTGATTATTTCACAAGCATCATTTTCATAGATTTGCTGAAATTACCATATTTTAATGTATAAATATACATTCCAGTTGAAACTTTACTTCCGAAATTATTAGTTCCATCCCAAGTAACTTCATAAGAACCTTTTTGAAGTTCTTCGCCGCTTAGTAAAGTTTTTACTTCTCTACCTAAAGCATCATAAACTGTAAGAGTAATGTTATTATTTACTGGTAAGCTGAATCTGATATTTGTTGTAGGGTTAAAAGGATTTGGGAAATTTTGTTCTAAAACATAATCACTAGGAAGAACAATATCCATTTCTTTTAATTCAACACTAGTTGCACCATCAGCTTCTAGAATTTTTAATCCCCATCTCTTTTCAGCTTGAATTTTTGAAGTAACTGTATCGTATTTTGTACCATTCCATGTTAAGTTAAGAACGTCAATACTATCAACAGTACCTTGGTAAGGCATGATTATGTCTTGTTTTCCATCTTTATCAAAGTCAGTATTTTTTGCATATAATTTTGAAACGAATTCACTTGAATAAGTATAAGCAGTATCCAAAACGCCAACTGAATCTTTGTAAACTATTCTTCTGTAGGTACCTTCTTCTCTTTCAAATAAATTAGCTACAGTCCAGTTTGCTGGATCGGTAATATCACCACCTTGGAATTCGGCAGTATTAATATTAACACCATTACCACCGCCAACATAAACATTAGGTTTTCCGTTACCATCTAAATCACCATAACCAATACCAAATTGATCTAGAGTAGTAATTTCAGACATGTCAATTACGGTAGCGTTTTCAGCAGTAATTTCGTTTGTAGCTTCACCATCACCATAATGAATGATATGCAGCCAACCAATATGTGGATAACCACCTTCACCATCTTGACCAGGATAAGTTGGAAGATAAATTTCTTCTCTACCATCGTTATCTAAATCAGCAGCAACACCACTGAATAAAGCAACATCATCAATACCTTCACCTAATTGAAGGTTACCGTTAGTTGTGTTTGGTAAATTATAAGTATTAGCACTTGGTACTGTAATAGGAACCACGTTTTTTAAGTTCCAGTTGTGTAATAAGATTTCTTTTTTACCATTGCCATTTAAATCAGCAGAAATCATTGCATAAGGAGAACCGCCGTCAACTGCATAATCTGCCATATTAGTTCTAACAAATTCACCTTCTAAAGTGAAACCTGAAAATCCAGGTTGGTTAGTAATCCAATTTCCAACTGCACTAATAATATAATATCTGTCATTTTCATTAGGTGATGAGTTTAAAGCAATAACTAATTCATTTTCACTATCACCGTCAACATCGGTAATTTCGAAATATTCAGCATGACCGCTATTGCTTGCACTTGCTAATGCTTCAAAATTAACAATTTGAGAAGGTTGTGTACCAAAATTATAACTTCCGGCAACTCCGTCCCATTCAAAAATTGCAACGCCAATACCGGCTAATTGAACTATTACTTCGTTTAATCCATCGTTATCCAAATCGCCAAAAGCTACGTAACGAGGAGTAGAACCACCTGCAGAAATATCAGTAGGTGAAATCCATTTTAATTCAATTTGATTATCAGTTCCGGTGTTAGCAAAAACTTGAACTGTTCCATAATTGTAGTTTGTAACAGCAATTGCAGAATTACCGTCACCTAATAAATCGTCAATATAGTTTGCGCCTCTAAGACTAGTTAAGCCTGATAATACTGAATCTTCGGCTGCTGTTGGTGCATTATAATATGCAACAACACCTACATTTTGTGCATATATTGATGAAACCATCATCAATACAGCTAATAAAGTTAATACTTTCTTCATAAGCACGCTCCTTGCTTTTTTTTTGTGAGATTTAGTTGATACTTGTTAAATATTTATCTGCTTCCCTGGAAGCATTTGATGCAGCATAATCAGTTTTAATCATTTTAAATAATTCATTAGCCTCTTCTACTTTACCGGCTTTTTTATAATTTATTCCCGATTTTAGTATGAAATCTGAGTTTAATGGATTGAATTTACTAACAAAAGCTGCTTTTTCAAAATATTCGGCAGCGTCTAAATTTTTGCCCTCTGCTGAGTAGCATGATGCAATACCAGCTAATGCAGTAGCTTTATGTAAAGGATTGTCTCCACTGTAATCTTTGTATACTTCCATTGCTTCATTAATTTTTCCGATGCTGTACAATGAGTTTGCCAAATAAATTTTTGCAATTTCACCTTGATCCGTACTTCCGTATTCATCAACTATTTCTTTTAATCCTATTAACTCTGTACCGGGCTGTCCGTCAATTGCTAATTGATATTGTGCCTGATCGTACAAAGGCATAACTTTGGCAAGTAATTGAGAAGCAACCAAATCATTATTGCTTCTATTGCTCTGATATACAAAAATTAGTGCAACTACAACCGCTATAGCACCAACTGCAATTAAAATTTGATTTTTATTGTGCTCGAAATAATCATATGCTTTATAATAAGAGTAAACCAAACCGTCTTGTTTGATTTCTTTTTTCGACAATTTTTTCTTTTTTTCTAACACATTCTCTCCTGAAATATTTAATTAAGTAATTTAATAAAAAATATGCAATTATCTAACTCATAAACCTACTCTGATGTGGTTAGAATAGATCCATGCTTTATCCTCTAAGTATACTTCAACCCTGTATGCACCTGAATTTGAAACATTAAATTCTGCGTCGTAATTATCCACTTCATCTATAATAATTCCGTTTCTTAATAATTTTATTTTACCGCTTATATTCGGAAGCATAACTCTCAATTTCACTTTTGAAAAATCTTCAATATTATCCCCCATTTGATATATTTTCTTATTTGATTCAGCAAAAAATCTAAATCCTCTTGCATCACCATTATAATAATTAGCAACAAAGCATCTTCCATATCCAAGTGATTTGTATATTTGTGTTTTTGCTTTTGTTAAATTCCTTTCATCCAGATTGATTTTTTCTTCTGTAAGAATATGAGTACGGATAGATTTGAATAGTACTTTGTAAGGAAAAACTTCTACTTCAAAAAAACCAAGCAGATTTATTTTGTGAGCATGAGCATCAATACCGCCAATGCCAACTACTTTTCTTTTCTGATTTAATTCATCCCAAATTTTAAGTGTTTCTTCGGGGGGTGAAACAATCGATTTTAAAGGATGAATAAAATAGTTGTACTTATTTTCTTCGGTTAATCCTTCCATCCATTCAGACATATGATTCCAGATTTCAATTCCGGTAAAGTCTTCCGATTTCCATTCATTCCAAGGATAAGGAGGATGCTCCTTCATCGAACTTCTTTTTTCATGCGGATGTGCAAGAAAACCTATTCCACCGGCTTCATTAACTTTTTTTACGTATTCAATAGCCGGAAGTCTGGTAGAAATTGTCTCTTCTATATTAAAAGCTAAATAATGATTTTGATTTAACTTGTCGTTTATTTCGCAGCCTACAAGAAGTAGAGTATTACCATACCAGCCTTCATAACCTTCATGAAGCGCCCTTAATGTGTTATGGTCTGTTAATATTATAAAATCCAGTCCAACTTCATCCGCAGTTTTTGCTATTTCATCTGCTTTACCGGAGCCGTCGGAAAAAACAGAGTGCATGTGCAATGCACCTACATATTCAAACATAATTATAAACTATATTTCGTAAAGAGTTGTGTACTCAGTTGACTGCTGCTTAATCATATCTGTTAATTTATTCATAAGAATATTTGTTCTATCATCCGGATCATCGTCAAAATCTTCAAAAGCTTCTTTGTTTGTAAAAAGATATATTTCCTGAAATGTATTCTGTTTTCCTTTTAGTTCAAAAACGGAATAACTTTCCAGTCCATCTGCTTTAACTAGATTTTTTAATTCTCTTACAACAACTAAATATTCTTCCCTCTTTTCCGGTTGAATATCATACTTGATAGAAAAGATTACTTTACTCATTTTTTCCTCATTTATTAAATTAAAATTTCTCCAGAAAAAACTATTTCTGCCGGTCCGGTTAAGGACAAATTTTTAACTTTCTGATTTTCTACTTCAAAGTTAACAATTAACTCTGAATTACTCTTGGTAATTATTTTTATAGGGGGATTTAATTTAAAGATTACGCTGCTTATTAAAGCGGCGGCTGTTGAACCTGTACCGCAGGCTAATGTCTCGTTTTCAACACCTCGCTCATAGGTTCTTATTAAAATTTTATCACCATCAATTTTTATGAAATTTACATTAACTCCTTCATCCAAAATATCTTTTGAGTATCTTAATTCCTTTCCCAATTCATAAACCGGAAAAGAATTAATATCGCTGTAAAAGTTGTTTGCATTTTTCGAATCTACTAAAACATCTTCAATATTTATGATTAAGTGCGGAGAACCGGTATCGGCAAAATGAGAATTTATCATTTGATTTGCCGCTTTTACCTTAAAATTATATTTTAAGTTTTTTGGCGAATTCAAATAAAAAGTTACATTGCCATCCTCATTAATCTTACCGGAATATTTAATCCCATTATTCACAAAAACAGCATTATTAGAATTTATCCATCTATTTGCAAAACTATACTTTAATATTGATCTTGCACCATTTCCACAAAGCGAACCTAATGATCCGTCGGAATTATAATAATCCATATTGAAATCAACTTCATCAGATTCCGAAATAATTAGAATTCCATCAGCACCAATCCCAAAATGTCTATCGCATAATTTCACAATTTGATCTTCAGATAAATCTATTTGCGGATTGATTTTGGAATCAAATAAAATAAAATCGTTTCCTGCGCCCGTTAGTTTTGTAAATTTTAATTTTTTCATAGCAAGAATGCAATTTAATCTTATCGTTATTGCTTTTCAATATAAATTGATTAAAAAATTAGTGAGGTTTTTATAAGCAGAATAATAAATGATCCTTAATAATTAATTTGGTCTTTTAACTCTTTCAATTTCCAATTCAGATTTTATCTTTAATATTTCTTGTATGAACTGATTTTCTTCTTGTGGGGAAATTGTTAACCATTTGATTTTATTATTAACTCTGTATTTTATAGTTAAAGTTTTGTGCGACATAGAAAATTTCCAAACGGCAGGTGTGCTGAATAAAGTAAACTTATCTGTTATTTTCTCGATATCATCAATATTAATTTTTATTTGAAAAAATAACTGCTTTGCTATAATTAAATTGTCAGAGATTTCATAAGAAATGGAATTGTACATCATTAAGAGATATACTATAAGTCCGAATGTAAATAAAGCGATTAGAACAACAAAAAAATTTATGGGACCCATTAGGACAAAATAAAGGGTTACGACTAAAATAAAAATTGTAAAAAAATTAAGGTAAATATATAATTTATCAATTGCAGGTTTGAAAATCATTTTATTATCACATTTAGAATGTAATGATTGAAAATATTAGTGGAGGTGGCGGGAGTCGAACCTTTAACCTCTCTAATTTTCTAACTTATTTAATATTAATAACTTACTAAACTTCATTCTTTTATTTATTACTCCGTCGTACGAATGTCGTACAAAATCAACAAAAAAACTCCCAATTTTTCGTTTATTTGCTCCAAATATACAAAATAAAAATAGTTAATAAATATTAGCTGAGATTATTTTTTTACTGCTATTACTCAGATATTTTTACTTATAAAGACTTTTATATGTTAGATTTTCGTTCCGGCAAATTTGCCGGGCGTGTGGTTCGCTTTCGTGGGTTTATTCTGCAGTTATTTTATAAACAGCTTTACTTTCTTGATTCTCAATAACTTCTCTTTCCAATGAATACTCTAAATATTGTTTTACTTTTTTAGCTGTTGATTCGAACAATCTGATAGATGAATAAAATGTTTGATTCATTTCAAATCCAACAACTGTTGCGGCACTAGCTAAGCTGCTTAATACTTCAATCTGATTGTTGAATTCCTCGATAAATTCTTCCAAATCTTGATTTTTCAAAAAATCCGGTTTTATTAATTCTTTGTTTTCCATTCTATGCTCTCCCAATTTTTAAATAGATTTGTGACATTTTATAAACATCATCAAAGACTTCAAATATTTCCTTTCCATCGATTTTTAATCGATCTAGCTCAATGAGTACTTCATACAAAAACTTTGGATTCTCTTTATTTGCTGCAAGTACTTCTTCGCATTGCTTATAAGTTAGCTGTGTTTTAATTCTTCCCACATTTGGTAACTCAGCCTGAATCCATTTTTTTAATTGGTGTTCACCGGTTGTATCCGGTGCCGGAAAATCAACTTCCTTTTTTAGAAAATTTAATTTAGGTACACCTTCCATAATTGCTCCTTTTTTTGTTATTTAAATAATTTACTGTGTGAACCGATTCTAACTAGAATCAATTGTTCTTCTTCAATTTTATAGATCAATAATAAATCCGGTTTTATATGACATTCTCTACAGTTTACAAAATCTCCCTTCAATTGGTGGTCTCTTAACCTCTTTGGCAGCATTACTTCGTTAAAGATCAGCTTTATAATATTCTTAACAAGTGTAACTTCATCTGAATTTAGTGCTTTGAAATCTTTCTTAAATGATTTGGTGTAATGAACTGTTTTAATCATTTATTCAGGTCCTCAAACATTTCGTCAACTGAATTATAACCGCTACTTACTTCTCCGCTTTCAACTTCCTTTAATGCTTTTAGGGTTTCTTCATTAGGTACTCTTAGTTCAAAAGGTAGTCCTTTATGAGATATGATATTTCTATAGTAAAGTCTAACTGCTTCGGCTTCATTGAGTCCAATCGTTTTAAGAATTTTTTCAGCTTCTTCTTTTACATCTGGTTCTATTCTTACTCTTATTTCCGCTGTTTTACTCATCTTAATTTCCTTTTATTAATTGCTCCGCATCTGTGGAACAATTTAATAAATACTTGTTTAATAAGCAATGATATTTATTTATCTTTTTTAGAATCAATGACGGTTAAGCTTTCCGAGTTCTGAACCTTACCAAAATTTTCAAAGACTTTGTTTACCAGATCAAACTTTTGTTGATCTGCCAACTTTATGTATTTCTGAAATGACTTGAATGATTTATGTCCGCTTAACCGCATAACTGCCGGTGCCGGAACTCCTTTTGCTAAAGCAAGCGTGATAAAAGTTCTCCGCGCTGTGTGACTCCCAATCAATTCCCACTTTTCAAAAGTCTCTTGAATTTGTTCATTATTACGCAATCTAGTTACTTTAATCTTATCAGTAATCTTTGCAAGCCTGGCAATTTGCTTTATATAAATATTTAAATTCTGTGAACTCATCTTTGGGAGTGTTCCAGAAAAGCTATATTTTACCAAAATTGATTGTGCTGCAGCATTTAAAGGAACAACAATACTTTCATTCGTCTTTTCTGAGACAAATTTCCAGTAGCCCTCTTTTATATCTTCTAAAGAAATTCTTTTAATATCAGAATGTCGCTGTCCTGTGAACGCTTGCAAACAAAATAAATCTCTTGCCTTTGTTAAATTCACTTTTGTGTAATACTTCTTTGTTTTTTGATCTCTAAAATTTTTGAAATTATCGAAATCAAAATTATATATTTTCAGAAGTTCATCTTCTGTAAGTGCTATTTGTTCTGATTCAACATCACTAATTTTTATCCGGGTGTAGTTCTTATTTACCTTCAAACCTGAGTCGTTGCACCAGTGAAGAAATGTTCGAAGAAAGGCTAATTTTTTATTTACAGTTGAATCAAGATATTTTTTTCATCGTGCATCCATTTGATGAAGATGTCATAAAACATTTTATCGAAGCTGCTGAATTTTATTTTGATCTTCCTCGATTTTTCAAACTCGTTCAGGTTACTACGTAACTGCTTAAATTTAGCAGCATTCACATCTTTCTTTAATAAAATGAAAAAATCAAGTGCGTCAAAAAATGATAAGCTGTTTAGATCAAATTCAGATTCTTTACGAGTAAATTTTTCTTTTATTGCAGAACGAATTTCTTCGCTAGTAGCGTTTCCGTTTTCTGTAATAAAGATTGTATAAAATTTTCTAATTTTCTTTTCAAGTTCATGTAAATAATTATTCAATAAATCAGCTTGTGCAAACTTGTTCTTTCCTCTTGTTTTCGCTTTCTTATTATCTGAATCCCAAAAATCCGGATTGATCTTTTCGTAAGTATTGATAATAACCTGCTTTTTTCCCAATCCTCTTATGTAACAAAAAATTTGCCTTTCTGGATTATTGATTGAGCCTTTTGAACTCAAATAAAAATTAATTTTAAGGGGGGAATGGTTAAAATTAGAATCGATCATTTGTCGTTTCCTAATCATCTTTTAAAAAGTGTAAGTAAAATATAAAAATTACTTACGCCATTACCTACACTTTACTTGGTTTAACTGGGGTTTTCAGCATATTGGTTTAACGCTGTAGCTTTCGCACAAATCAATAAAATTTCTCTAATCTTGTCATGGTGAAGGTTCTCAACTCCCCCAAATCTTTTAATTCTCACATCGATATTTTCATTAAAAATGATTTGGCAACCTTGATCAATCATTTCTGAAAATTCGTTCTTGGGGATGGAAAGTTTTTCTGCTTCTTCTTCAATTATTCTTTCAAGGATGGTTTCGGAATTCATGTTTTGTCCTTTTGAAATGTATTTAAAATTAAACTTTTTCTTAATAAAATACAAAGTCTCGTTTCTGTTAAGCGATGGATTTCATTTCGAACATGGTTTTATCTAAATCATCCAATTCTTTTTTCGTTCTTTCATCAAAAATTGCGTTGGCGTTCGTTAATGATTTTTGATATTCTTTCTGAATCGATTTATTAACTCCAAAAACATTTTCTCGATTTTCATTTAACCATTTTGGAGCTACATTTTCCGGTGCCCCTTTTGTTAAGCCGGTTAATGTTTTATAAAAACTTCCATACCCGAATTGATGGTTTACAGATTTGATATAATAATGAACTCCTTTGTAAACTTTTTCTTCTTCTTCGTGAAAATATTCTTTGTCTTCATAAATTAGTTTCTTACCGATCTTAAGACTTTCATCCCCTACCCATTGAACCTGTCCGGATTCAAAGTATGGGAAAGCATTCCATTCATACGCTTTTTCTCTTTTCTCTAGCAGCATGTTAATAAGTCCGGTTTCATCTGCTATTTTATCAACCGGTTCAATTCTGTTTTCTTTTACTGCAGCATTATATTTTTCAGCAAGTTGTTTCCATCCTGCTGAATGAACCATTTTTGATGTTAATTGGACTTGTCTTAAACCGTTTTTCTTTATTGAATTTTTTAGCAGCATCGGAAATTGAACTCCAAATTTGCCTAAAAGATTATTTGAGTTTGCTACAAGTGATTGAGTAAAATTAACAGAAAAGAAATTTTTCAGATCGAAGTCACTTACTCCCAAATCTTCTTGAATTCTTTGAGAACTGTTTTTGGTTACTGATCTTAGATCAGAGTCAAAATACTGCCAACCGTCTAATACAATTTTATCAACTAGAGAGTTATAAGAAGTATAACTAAATGGCTTTGGTCTAATTGTCATTGAATTATAAGCTAGTCCATCGTCACCGGTTTCTGTATCAAAAAATAATTCATAAAAATCTAGATCAATTGCTGCATGTAAGTATTCTAGAATATTTCCTGAATAGGTCGTTAAATTTGAATCAAAAAGATACTCACCTTTCAAAAATTTCAAGATCAACATCGGATCACCATTTTCAAGAGTTTTTTTCTTCGGATCGAAAAATGTTTTAGCTATTAATCCGGTTGCTGAGTTGGGATCTCTGGATAAAACAGTTGAATTAGTTGCAACTGCATTTTCTAATATCCATTTTACTGCTTCAATTGGTTCTGCTGTAAAAACATTTCCCCCCTTTATCGTGGCTCCTCGTCCCCATTCAAAAAAATTAATTCTCTCTCCGAAAAAATTTCTCATTTCTTCCGATTCTGACAATGCTGGGGAATTAGCGATAAAATCTCTGAGTAATAATTTCGGCAGCATCATTGAGGCATTAACTTTTAAGACTCTGCTATTGCTATTGTTATTAGCAACAATGCTTTCATATCTGTGATCTATTCTGCCTAAAAACGTGTGTGATTTAGAGAATTTATCAATCTTAATTGAAATTATTGAATTTATCTTTAGCAGCTTCTTAACGTGATTTAAGATTTTGTTATGTGTAATATTTGTAGATAACTTTCCGGTATTGCTCGGATTAAAAGTTAAATGTGCTGTTCCAACCGGCATATCAAGTGAATTTTGTGTAAAAATTGTCTGTACAAATTCACTTACATCATGAAATCCATCTTCATTAAAAATAAAAACTTCCGGTTCTATGTGTCTTATGTTTTGCATTAATTATTTTCTCTTTTTCTTATTGGATTGTGTTGGCAATTTCTCTTGTTCCGTCTGGATGCTGCAGATAAACAGTAATTCCTTTTTGTAGTGTTTCACTCAACTGTCGAATAGTCGGCTCTAAATTTTCTGAATAAGTATTAATAGGCTGAGGATTATCTCTTAAATGCTCAGGAATGGGTAACTTATTATCGATCCAGCTTTGGCGTTGTCGTTGTTTTTCTTTAAAATTTCTGTTTTCTATTAAATCTTTTTCATCATCAGTCAAATAACCTTTTCCGGCTCTCCATGCGTCCATTGCATCTAAACCGGATAAAACTCTTTCATAAATAAATTGCTGCATCTCCGGTACTTTACTCATCTTGTTCCAAAACTCGGCTGTTTCAACCTCAATTTGTCTTATTGTTGATCTCCAACCCTTTGCAGCTTCAATTTGAATGTTTTTTACTTCCTCAATCATTCTTTCGGTTTCTGATATTGCTTTGTTGGCTTGCTGTGTATATTTATTTAATATTTCATCATTCCCGGAATATCCCATCTGTTCGGTTTGGTATCTTTCTAATAATTTGCTTCTATCTCCTTCGGTTAAACCGGCTTCTTTAAGCAGATTAATCATTGAGTTCTGTTCTTCTCTCATTCTCTGTAATGTCATGGTAACAGTTTCATTTTCACCATAAATAAAATTACCGCTGTTCTTATCAAATCCGTTTATTGCTCTTCTTGTAATCTCTACTCCATTTCCATCAATCATGTTTGTAAGCTGTGGAATAAATCCTTTTGGTGCGTTTGGCATCATTTCAGATAAGGCGAAGTAATTTAACATCTGGTTTCCGCCGGTCCATTGATTAACTCCCCCTAGAATTTTTCCGATATTATTAACATCATCATAAATCCCCCCTTTCATAATTTCAGAGAAATTTACTAGTCCTTCTCCCCCAAACATTGAGAATAGAAAAGCTTCATGTGCTTGGGTTCTGGGCTGCATTAATCCCTCTAAAAGTTTTAAGGTTGTTCCCCCTAAATCTGAAATTCTTCCGTATGGATTTGATATTCCGAATAAACTTTCCGGCACCGCTGCAAACTGCATAGCTTTTGTGGGATCTGCTTCAATATTTATTTTAAGCATATCCTCATTAATTTTCTTTATCTCTTGTAAAACTTCAATAATTCTTGATGGGGAAACATCATCACCAAAAATTCTATTTGTGAAATTCTGTCCTCTTGCTAGTCCGTCAATACTTGTGTCCATGCCGGTAACTCTAGCAGATAAGTTTAATCCATAAATTTCACCCGGATTTAAGCCTAAAGCTCTTGCAAAAGTTGTTTGATCTCTGTATAAATCCTCAGTAAAAAATCCGGCAGAGTTTGCGAATGCTTCTCTAAACTGCAGTTCTTGTTCTGGGGCATAACCTAAATTAAGACTTCCTATTGCTCCTTGTCCTAATCTTGCTCTTGTTCTAGCTCTTAAAACATCATAATTACCGGTTGCATTTACATATCCTGAAAGTGTTCCATAAGTCTGCTGCAATTTCTTTAATTCTTCCTCTGCTTCGGCTTGCGTTTGGATGTTAAAAATATCAGCAACTCCGCTTCCTACCATTCCCCCAAATCCAGCACCGGCTAAAGCTCCTAGTGGACCTCCAATAGCACCAAGTGCGCCCCCTAAAAGAGTTCCTATTAAATGATAATTCATCTCCCTGCTTTTAGTTTCGGAAAATGCTTCAAACATTCTTCTTTCGGAATACATTGAAATGGGGTTGGTTAAATTAAAGCTCGTTAAATCTTTTGCACCAATTTCAGCTTCACCTCTTATATACCGCATTGTTTCATTAACAACCATTCCCCCTAATGCGGGTAAAGAAAGCTGCTTTAACTGATCGAAAAGTCCTCTAGCTTCTTCCTTTGAGTGATTAAGTGAATCGGCAAAATCCATGAATCTGTTTTTAAGCTCATCAATCTCGTCTTGGGCTTCCCTTGCTCCCTCAACAATTGTTGTTCTTAAAATATCTTTCTTTTCAGCACCTAAAAAATCAAAGTAAGGATCATCTAATTCGTCCAGTAAATTCTGTTGTAATTCTTCAACTTTATATTTTTGTTTAGAGAACTTTCTTAGATATTTCTTTCTCTGCTGTAAATTGAGGCTTCCGGTACTTGCATCAATATCAAGTTCCTCTAAAATTTCGGCTGCCTGCTCTTTGAACTTTTGGAATTCTAGAACATCAACTCCGCTTGCAAAGTGTTCTACCTTCCCCTTATCCTGTCCGGATAATCCTTCCGTAAAATTCGATTGAGAAGTAAGTTGAGAAATCCTGTTCTGAATTTTATTCCCAAAACTTTCAATTGATTGTTCTAACTCTGCAGCACCCTTTAACTCCGGCAAAATTGCTGCTTGTATCTCAAAACCTAGTTTTTCTTCATTCATAGTTTGCTCTAATTATATTCAGCTTTTTTTGCTGCAATTAAAAAATCAAAAATCAGATTGTAATTTTCGATTTTTAGGACTGTTTTTTCTTCATGCAACTGGCGCATTTTCAGATTTATTAGTTCTTCTTTTATTTCTGCTATTCTTATTGAAATCAAGTCTATTGATTCATAAAAATCATTTTCTTTGTCTTCGAACATCTATTTTCATTATTCCTTTTTCATTGAAAAAGTGATTATAAATTTTCTGTAATCTCTTATTCATTTTTTTTAATGAAGAAGTGAATTTTTTGATTTCTTTCGCTTCTGATTTCTTCATTTTATTACTCTCTTTCTGATTCAAACTCATCAAACCAAATTTTGGCGTCTGGCTTCAGTTCTATTACTCTGTTTCGTAATTTTATGTACTCGTTATCACTTAAAACATTCATTGCGTTGAAAAAAATAACTGTTAATTCTTTAAAATTTTCTATTGCTTTAACAATCGCTTCTTGTTTCAGTGAAAGTTCAACCTGTCCTCTAAGCTCTGTTATTGCTTTAATTCTAACCGTTTCCCTTGCATAAAAATTTCCGGCTGCTCCAATCACTTTGTAAATATCTTTAATTAAGTCGTTTTTCTCTTTAACATCATCTGTGCTATTTGCTTTTAGCTTCTCATCAACTGTTTTGTTCAGTTTCTCAAGCTCCTCAATAATCTTTTCTGATTTCTCTTTTGATTCTTCGTTGATCTCTACTAGATTTGAAACACTATACTGTAAAGCCTCAAAGGTGTTTATATAACCGTTCACAATGATTTCAGATTTTTGAATTATGTTATTTTTGATTGACGTTTCTCTAAGCTTACGTCTGTGTGAAATAGTCTTCTTTGATGTTTTCTTTATTTCTAACTTTGCGTCTGATCTGTTTTTTATTTTGGTGATAAGCCCTTTCGATACTTTAAATTTTTCTACAATTTCGGAATATGATGTACCTTTTTTCAGTTCTTCTAAAATCTGTTGTTCTGTATTTTCTGAAATTTTTCTGCTCATTTTGTTCACGGTTCGTTTAAAAGAATTGTTCACGGTTTACTGCGTTCACGTTCACACTTAAAATTGCGCTGCTTTTATTCTGTTGATCTCACTAAGTTTTTTATCGCGAAGTTGATTTAACGCGTTCACAACTGAATCAATGTCTTTAACAACTTTTTCTGATGCTGCTAAAATATTTTGGAATTCTGCTTCTTCTGTAATTTTATAACCAGCAGCTTTAATTTTTTTTACGTTATCGCTTAAAATGAAACTCAAACTCGAAATTGATTCTGATTGGTTTATTAGAAAGTTCTCTTGACTTTTAAGTAAATCTAGTTCGCTGTTGTTCATTTTTCCCTCGTTTTTTTTAATCTTGGTTTTCATCAATAGTGTTCCACGCATCTTCAAGATAATCGACTTTTTGTTGTTCTGTTCTGTGATCTCCCAGTAAATCGTTTTTGATTATTGACATTATTGAAGAATGGAGATAAGTTAGTTTAACAACTAATAACATCAGTTCTTGAATTTCCATCAGACAATTTTCCATTTTTCTTAAGAGTAAAGCTTCAGATTTTTTCATCTCGGCGGATGGGTTAACAAGCTGCATATCTAAAAGAAGTTCTTCTTGCATTTCCAGCAATTCTTTCTGAACTTTTTGTAAAGTTATTGGAGCATTCATTTTGTTTTCCTTTTATTAAAGCCGGGAAAAATCCCGGCTAGCTTAGGGAGTTTGCATGTACGGATAGAGAAAATTATAAATCATCATTTTGGTTTTGTTTTATCATCTCAAAACCTGTTTGGGGTTCGGCATTGGAGCTCGCAAGTTCTTGAAAATATTCAGCTAACTGGCGTAACACTACCGCTGCTCGTTTTCGAAATTCCTGAAGCTCGGAGGCTTTGCGTTGCTGCAGTGGTGACATATTTACACTTTTTGCAAGTTCATTAACATGTGTATAGTCTTCTAGAAGTTTCTGCTCTGCTGTTTGCATTGATTTTGAAAGGCTTCTGTAATTTTGTACCATTTTATTAATTCCTTTTTTTTAGTGAAAAATTTTAGTTTAAAACTTCTTCTGTTATTAAATCTAATTTTGCTTTTCTGATGAAGTCATCAATTGCTTTTCTGATTAATGCTGCTCTTGTTTCTTTCATTTTTTCTGCAATCTTTGATAATTCTTCAGTTTGCTTTGCTGTAATACCTATACTGAAATAGTTCTTTCTCATTATATTTTCCCGGTTTTGTTTTTTCATTTAATTTTGTTTTTCGTTTTGAATACTGGCAATTGTTCGAAGTCGGTTTCATCATATTTACCAGCGTGGATAATGCTGAGAAATTTCAGGATAATTTTCAGGTCGTGAATTGTGTCGGTTAACTCGTCTTCTTTAAAACTGAGATTTGGTGACCAGACACCTTTGGAGTTGTTATCCCAAAATTTTTTTATTTTTACTAAATTTTCTATCAAGTCTTCTGGCATTTTAAAGCTCTTTTATTTTAATTCTTGATGCTAATCTAGTTGGTGTTCGGTTTATTTTAGGTGTGAAAATTGCAAATTGTTTTCAGGGAGTTAATTTTTCTTGTTTAAGTTGTTTAATTAGTTCTGTTAAGGGAATGTTGCTTTTGTAACCGCAACTGTAAAGAAGTTTTTCTGTTTCAAAATCATATTTTCTTTGTACAATTCTAAATTTTTGATTCTTCCTCTCCGGATATTTTTGAAAATAATGCTGCAAGAAATTGTTAAATGATCGCTGTGTTGGGAGATAGCTTTTTAGTTCGTCGTAAAGTTTTTCTAGTTTTTTGCCTTTCGAACTTTTTATAATATTGCGTTCAACTAAGTTGTAGTGCAGGTCCATGAGCGGAAAATGTTTTGTTTTTAAGTTATGCATTAAATCAAGATGCAACCGGTGAATACTTATTAAAAAAGCGGTGCCGTACTTCTCAATGAAATTGTTTATTACTTCTTCAAATTGTTCTTGTTCATATTCGTTAAATCGCACTAGAAAGGTTCACTTTCTTTTGAATAGTAGTTAGTATATTGATCGTTTAGCGCAGTTCTTGGTGTAGTATCGACTTCTCTGTAAATATTGTTTCTGTATGAAGTCACAAATATTTTATTTCCTTCTCCATGCCGAATGCCTGCATTTTTAACCAAAAAATCGTTTGGCTTAAATTTATATGTATATTCTTCTCCGGTGTATCTGTCTTTGATTTTTATGCTGCTTCCAGGAAGTAATTTTTCAATTACAAAATAATAGTTTGCATCTCTTTCAAGACCTTTTGCCTCTGCTGCTCTCACTCCTTCCTCGTTAGCCTGAGATATAACAACAATTGCAATTTTTAATTTTTGTGCAAGTTGTTTAAAAAACATAGTTAAATAATTCAGTTCGTGCCTTTTTTCTTTGTACCGAGCGGATGGAGTGATAAGCATTAAGTAATCAATCACTATTAACTTTACGCCAAATTTTTTAATATACTTTTTTACTCTGCTTTGTATTTCCAGTTCGTTCAATTGTTCATCACATATTATCAAATTTTTATCCCGAAATGATGAAAGAATTTTTTCTTTGATTGCAAAAAACTCATTTTCTTTTAACCTGCTCTCCTCATTAAATCCGGAGGGGTTTCTCAATTTATTGTACTCTATCCCTGTCCGCATTGAAATAGCTTTTTTAAGCAACTGATCTTTACTTACTTCATATGAGAAAATTGCGGTTGGAATACCTTGATCAATGCTTAAATTTAGCAGCATTTCAAAAGCTAGCGTTGATTTTGTTGACTTTTCTCGTCCGTAAATTCCTATTAGGTCGGTTGGCATTATTCCGCCAATTATTCTATTTAGACTTGGCAAGGTTGTGAATTTGAGTGCATCTGTTTTATTCACTCCATGCAGCTGTGATTCAATTTCATCAAAAACAGCTATCACTTCTTCCGAAATTGGTTTTTCATCCACGCGCTTATTCTTCTCAAAATCATTGATTTCTTTTTCGGCTTTTAATAATGCATCATAAACATTTGGCTCTGTTTTAGCAATTCCTACAAGTTCCGTAAGCTTTGAAATTAGATTTCTCTTTAAATCATTTTCATAAACTTTTCTTAAATGATAAGAAAAATTTAATTCTACCGGTTCGAATGCTGGTTCTACGTTTCGAATTTCAGACAAATAAACCGGAGTTATCTTTTCTCGAACATGACTATAAAGTGCGGCTAAATCTATTTTTTCTTCGTTCTTATTCATTTCAATCATTGTTGTAAAAAGATACCTTCGGTTCTTTTCAACAAACATGTCTTTAGAAATTAATTCTGCAGCTTCTTCAAGAAATTCATTCCCATAAGAGAGAATCGTGGCAAGTACTTTATCTTCGTGGTAAAATTCATTCTCTTGTAAACTTAAACTCATGTTAAAGCCTCAATTGTTTTCTGGTTATCGTGCTTCAAATCTTTTTTTATGTAATTGCTCTTAGCTGTCTCTAGATCAATAAACTTTTCAACACCTCTACTCAAAAATTCAATCAGCGTCCACTTATAATTAAAAAAATACTCTTCACTTTTTAGAATTATTGAATAATTGCTAATTGCTGTCTTTAAGTCTTCTTCACTATAATATTTTAATGCTGTACTTATTTTTGATTTGTACTTCTGAAATAATTTATCTCCATGCCTCTTTATCTGTTGCATATTCCAATAATCGAATATTGATTTTTCTGATATATATATATTTCTTTCATTATTACATTCTTGTCTGTGTCGGGTTGTTGTCGGGTTGTTGTCGGAATTGCTGTCGGGTTCAAACTTAAACAATTGAGAATCTTCAATACTGGCTTGACTTTTAGAGTTTTTTATGCTGTCGGAAATGATGTCGGGTTTTTCGGGTTTTTCAATTTGATCATTTTGGTATTTATTCCAATTTTGGATTTTGATAACTGACTTCTTGTTATCGCTAATAACATCAATCATCTCTAGCTTTTGTAACTTTTTTAATTGATCTCTGAATGTTGACTGCTTCATATTACAATCCTTAGAGCCTCCTATCCTTCCAACAACAAATTCTCCTGGCGTTAGCGTTATCTCATCACCATGAAATAGAATTTTATTTTCTTTATGATTTGCTCTCATCAAACAATAAGTCCAAACTTTCCATAAATTAGCATTTTGAAAAACTGAACTCTCTATCGATTGTCTATATAGCTTCACATATCCTAGCATCTTTAAGCTGCAGAATTTTTTAAGTATATTTTATCGGAAAGTCTGATTCGTTCTTTATTAAGTTCATATGAACGCTTTAGCAGCCTTCTTGTTTCATTAATATCATTAGTCTTTTTAAGTTTATAATCTACGCATGCTAATTTTATTCGTATCTTCCAAATTTCGTTTATATTTTTTTTATCTTCTTCACTGAAAGAAGTTGATAATCTCATTTCGTTTTGATATAATTCCATCGTTAGATTTTCCTATTTTTACGTTTGAAAGCATGAAACCGAAGCCAGGTTTCATGCTTTTTTATTTTTTACCTTTCTTACATGCTTCCAATATTTTTTAGATTTCTTCTTCAGGTCCTTAAACTTCTTATTAAACTTCGATTTTTGCTTTTCTACTCTCGAATTTTGCATAATTATCCCCGATTAAAGTTGAAGTAAATCAGATTTCCGAAACAATTTTCTTTTCCCAATTCGGACCGGTTTTAATCGTCCAGTCTTACAAAACTTCCAAACTGTTGTGATCGATAAGCCTAAAAATTTTGCAGCTTGTTCCTGGTTCAAGTATTCATCTGTTGCAGGTTTTAATGTTTCATGCTGCTTATCCCGTGCATTCCTGAGAGCATTTTCAACCGCACTTGAAACAATATTTCGCAGCTGGTCCGGCGTTGTTAAAATAATTTCACTCATTGCTGAGCCTCTGCGGGAAATTCAACGATTCCGAGTTCCTTAAACAAAACTATTTTAGCAAGAGAACTCATACTCATTCCTCTTGCTTCACATTTTTCTTTTACTACTTTTTTTTGATTTTTCGTTAAGGGAATACTCAAATGAGAGTAGTTATAATTGCGCGGCTTTTTCATTTTTATCACCAAAATTGTTTTTGAAATTCTTGAAACAATTTTAATGATTTTTCATTGGTGTGTTTAAGGTACTGAAGTTGCCCTTATTCATTTTTTTTTTGAAGTGTTACTGCTTTTTTATTTTTAATCTTCTTTTCTGCTTTAAAATCTTTACAATATTATCAAATGATAACCGAAGGTCGTTCATTTCAATTTCTATTCTTTCTATTGCTTTCTCAATTTTCATTTCTCGTTGAACTGCATAAATATCATATTTGTAAATCACTAATAAATTTCTGTAAATTATTCGAAACTTTTCAGGCATAACCTGCAGCATTTTTAAGTAAAAACTAAACAGCTTTTCTATTTCTCCTTTTAATTCATTGTTAATGCTCCTAGTGTAAAGGTCGTAAATTCTTTGAAACTTTTTTGAAATTTTTTCACTGTCTATTATGAAATCATTTGCGCCGGGAAATCGATCTTGATTTATCTGCTTTTCATCAAAAGTTAATTTCAAATTTCGATGCTTCTTTAAAGTGTTTTTGACTTGATCGAATGATAAATCCATTTTTTTTGAGACTTTTTCTGTTGCTACATACATTGTTTCTTTATTTCTAAATTGTTCATAAAATGAAATAATCTGCAGAACTTCATTAATTCTCTCAAAGTAATTTTGATAATAATTTTTCACTTTCCAGTAAAAGGTTAAAATAATTTTTACTTCTTCACAAAGTTTATATTCTCCCTTTAAAAGAGCGTTATTATACTCAACACTCAAATAATAAAATTCTTTTGATAAATTGATCTTGGGGAAAAAATCATATCCAAAAAGAAAATTTTTATTCAGTTCTTTATCGGATTCATATTTGAGATACCTCAAATAAGTTTTATTGCCATTATTCAAAATTCAGGTTCCTATTTAGCATCTTTGAAATTGATTACCTTTAGCTTGCCTGATTGCTTTTCCCAAGCTTCTGCTAGTTTTAATTTGTCCTCTGTTGCTGTGTTAATGTATTTTTGAAAAGTTCTCATTTGGCTGTGTCCCGAAATTGACATTACAACATTTGGTTGTATACCAAGCCTCAAAGAATTCGTGACAAAGGTTCTTCTGCTAGTGTGGCAAGTAATTAATTCAAATTTCTTATGAACTTCTGAAATTATTTCCCCTCTTTTTTGACGTGTTATTTTTATCTCATCATCAATTCCGGCAAGTTCACAAATCTCTTTCAATGCTGCATTAAACTGCTGATTAGATGTAAGGGGTAAAGGTTTTTCGTTTCCAGCATATTTTTCTAAAATTTCTTTAGCTTCTTCAATTAAGGGGATCTCTAAAAATCGCTTTGTTTTCTTCTGTCTTAAATACCAGAAATTGTTTTTTATATCCGCGTGATCTAAGTTTTGATAGTCTATGAATCTTTGACCAGTGTAGATCATAAATAAAAAAATGTCTTTTACTCTTTCCAAGTGTGGTTTGTCATGCAAATCAACATTTCTGAGTAAATCAATTTCGTGCAATGTTAATGCAACAACTTCAATTTCTTCTGCTGAAATCGAATATTTAGTGAAATTGAGATTGCTCAAATATTTTTTCGAATAACAATATTTGAGAAAAGTTTTAGTTAATTGAATAGTTTTTGAAACATAGTTATTTTTAGATTCTCTCTGATCAAAAAGATAATTTGCAAATTCATCAAAGAAATTTTCGTCAATATCTTCAAATATTATTTTTTTATTTCTCTCAATCTCAAATTCACTTAGAACTGTTTTAATTGTTCTATATTTTCTTAAAGTATTTTCCGAATAAACATTATTTTTGATTTTTATAAATTCATCAATAACATCAAAAAATTTTTCAGTTTTCCTTAAGTCTTCACCACTTACAACTGCTTTAAATTCTTCTTTTAATTTCCGCTTATCAGGAAGATCAAATTTTGAAAGCTCTGTATATCGTTTTTCAAGATTAGTTTTAATTGATGCTAGTTTCGCATTTAAATTTTCTGCATCCGGATGTCGATTGTTCCCTCTAGAAATTATTGTTTGATTTTTCGAGTTCCAATTTTTTTTCGAAATCCTAATATCTGTGGGGAGCTTTATTCTTTCTTTTGAGATTCCAGAAATGTAGATGTAAATTTTTGATAAGCTATTAGTCTTAAGTTTTTTTGACTCGGGGTGGAATTTGATAATCATTTTATCAACTCTCGTTATTAACTTTTACTACAAATATACTAAATATTTTATTCCGTCGTACAGATGTCGTACAAAAAAGTTAATTTTACTGAAAGCTAATAAAAGTTATTATTTTTCAAATAGTGCGTTTTTGGTTTGTTTTAATCATTTTTGGGCATAAAAAAAGCATGGCTAAATTCAATTAAACCATGCGTGGTGGAGGTGGCGGGAGTCCCCCCTATAATATTTTATTGTCTTTCTATGTCCATCCGAATTCGTTGAAGATGATTTAAAGTATTTTATTACAATAGCTTACAAATTTTTTCAAATTTTTCACAATCTATTATTATCTGAATAAGATCGTTTATTATAGCATTAATTTGTGAGAATATTGTGAGAATAATTGAATAATTTTTTTAAAAAGCGTATTTTCTAATTGAGAATTGTAAGGACATTATTTATGAATATTAGATTTTATCTTGAGAGAAAAGAAAGTCAATCTGGGCAAAAAACAATTTGGTGTTACGTGAGAGAAAAGGAAAAAACCATCTACCTAAATACCAAAGAAAAAATTGAACCGGAGTATTGGAATAATAAATTAAAACGAGCTGATCACAAGAAAACCAAGAGCAAAGTTATTAAAGGAAGGTTACAAGGATTAAACAATTTTCTAAATCAATATGAAAGTAAAATATTAGATGTAATAAGAAATGTTAGAATCAAAAAAATTGATTCTGGTTTTAACGAAATTTCTGCTGAAATTAAGAAAACTTTTTCCGACAAAACAAGAAATTTCTTTGATGATTTTGATGATTTCATTGCAGCAAAAGCTACCCTAGTTTCTATAAGTACAATAAGAAAGTACAAGCAAACTAAAAATCATCTCAAATCTTTTCAAGAAGATACCGGCTATAAAATTAATTATTCGAATATTAATGCACTATTTATTGACAAATTCTATCCCTATTTAATTGAAGAAAAGAAATTTATTGATAACACGGTTAATAAAACCATTAGTTTCTTGAAAGTTTTTATGAATTGGGCAATCGAGCGAAAACTCACGAAGAATACTGATTTTAGATCTTTCAAAATTAGATACAACAAGAATGAAATAATCTATTTAACAGAAAATGAACTGCTGACCTTATTCGAACTTAAGCTTACTAATGAAAGGCTAGATCGAGTACGGGATGTGTTTTGTTTTCAATGTTTTACTGGGCAAAGATATTCAGATGTTGAAAAAATAGACTTCTCTGATATTAATAACGGAATTTGGAAATTCAGAGCTGTGAAAACCGGGGATGTTTTAGAGGTTCCTTTAAACCATTATGCCCTTTCTATTCTGGCAAAGTATAATGACTGGAAATCCCCTTTACCAATTATCAGCAATCAAAAAATGAATGAGTATATAAAGGAGCTTTGTGAAATTGCCAAAATAAACACTCCGGTTAAAGTGACTAAAGTTGTAGCAAATAAAAGTGTCGAAAAAATCCAGCCTAAATTCAAACTCATCGGCACTCATACGGCACGCAGAACATTTATTTCATTATCGTTAAAAAACGGAATGAAGCCAGACTATATAATGAAAGTAGTAGGTCACTCTGACTATAGAATGATGAAAAGATATTTGGCAATAGACAATTTTGAGGTAAGAAATGAAATGGACAAAGCTTGGGGAAGTTCACTTAGATTAGTTAAGAAAAATTAGATAATATTTAAATGTAGTATAAATAGTTTTGTGTAATTGGTTAAAAAAGGACTTAAGATTGATCGGAGTAAAGTTTAGTGTTACGAAACTTAGTTTCTGTAAAAATCGATTTGTCTCAAGCGGTAAAATTTCACAAATTCTTTAGTCACCGATAGAACCACAAAGGAGAAATTAAGATAACCGTTCCCCTAGACCGTAACAGTGATTTTGATTACATAATTTTTAAAAGTAAGAAAAGACTATCGGTCTGAACGAAGATAGAATAATCTCTATGCTCTCTTCCGGTGGGTAAATACTCGATAGGATTGACCACCCGAGATATTCAAACCCATCATTCTTAACTCTACCGAGTAGATATATGTCCAACTCCGGCATTTTACATAACCGGTAAGATCATTCACCTAATCGAAGAATGGCAGACAGCCCATTGGAAAAGAAATACCTAATTTTTTTCTTCGATGCAATTCATTACAAAATCCGTGATGAAGCTCGAAAAATCACCTCTAAGGCAACCTAAACGTGTCTGGAGATATTTAAGGACATAGGGATTTACTTGGTCTGTGGATCAGAGAAGTCGAAGGAGTTATTTTTTGACTGATCGTCCTAACGTAAGAACCGAGGAGTCGAATATATTTTCATTTTCTACATAGACGAACTCAAACGGATCCTGGAAACTATAAATTCTATTTTTCCACCAACTTTGTACTACTCACCTAATAAGGGATACTATTAAATAGTTTGTTTCAAAAGATCAGAAGAAAATAATGAAGGAAATAAAAGTAATTCACAAAGCCCTAACCGATGAAGCAGCTATACAAAATCTGGATCAACTCGAAGAAAACTGGGGGAATAAATATTCTTTGGTTGTGAGATCATGTAGAAACATCTGGGATAATCTTGCTACATTTTTCAAATATCCCGCAGAAATATGTACCTTTATTTTCATCACCAATGCCTTCGAAGCACTTCATCGGCAGTTTAGAAAGGTAACAGAA
>PAAX01000027.1 GCA_002698995.1 Ignavibacteriota bacterium
ATAGAATTCAGGATTTTTTATGAAACTAAAACTTGACGGCAAATCATTAACATTAGAACAGATTGATTCTTTTCTTAAGAGCAATCTTAAAATAGATTTAAAAGATTTTGTCCTCTAAAAAGTTATTTAATCAAATACAAATCAGAATGATATTCTCGAGATGTCAAGTTTATTGTATACGAGGTTAATAGAAGCTTAGAACTAAAGGATGAAGATGCTGATAATTATAAAGTTAAAAAATAAGTAAGTTAGAATTGTATATGATCTCAAACTTTTCCAAATCAAAAATAACACAGTAAATGAACTCAGATATGCATTATGATTTTATGAGGTAAAATAAATGTTAAGTGATAATGAAATATTTGATTTGTTGAATATAAAAGAAAATTCCAATCTCGAATTCAAAAAAGCAGAAGATTCCTTTTCTTTTGACAAATTATGTGGATATTCTGTTGCTATAGCTAATGAACATGGTGGCTATTTGATTTTAGGCATTACTGACAAAATTCCACGTAAAATTATTGGGACAAAAGCTTTTCCTGATATTTCAAAAACCGAAAGAGCTCTTTATGATCGATTACATCTTCGTATAGATATTACAGAGTATTTTTTAGAAGATAAAAGAATAGTGGTAGCTAATATTCCATCCCGTCCAATCGGTAAACCATTAGAATTAAACGGCAAATATTTAATGAGAGTAGGTGAGTCACTTCTGCCTATGTCCTCCGAACAAATAGAAAAAATTCATAAAGAAAAAATATTAGATTACTCTGCAGAAATATGTGAATCAGCAACGATGGATGATCTCTCTGAGGAAGCAATTGAGGCATTTAGAAATCTGTGGTTCAAAAAGTCACAAAATAAGAAATTATTATCATTGCCGGTTCAACAATTACTTAAGGATGCTGAGCTTATTTATGATGATAAGGTTACTTATGCAGCACTAATACTTCTTGGTAAAAAATATTCGATTGGTAGATTTATTTCAAATAATGAAATTATATTTGAGTACCGTAACAAAGAAGAACAAATTACACATAGTCAGCGAATAGATTTTCGGGATGCTTTCTTTAATATTTATGATAAAGTTTGGGATACTATCAATCTACGTAATGAAGTTGAGCATATTCAAGAAGGATTGTTCATTAGAGACATTCCCAATTTCAATGAAGAGGTTGTAAGGGAGTCTATTCTAAATGCAATTTGCCATCGTGATTATACTTTGACAGGCTCTACTTTTATTAAACAATTTCCCCATAGATTAATTATTGAAAGCCCTGGTGGATTTTTACCCGGCATTAACCCTGGAAACATTATCTATCAGCATTCACCACGCAATAGAAGAATTGCAGAAGCTTTTCAAAAATGTGGTTTAGTGGAAAGGTCTGGTCAAGGAGCTGATAAAATATTTGAAAAATCTATTTCCGAAGGAAAGGCTAAACCGAATTATTCAGGTTCAGATTCATATAAAGTGAAACTTGTACTTAATGGTCAAGTCAAAGATAAACAATTTATTAGGTTTCTTGAGAAAATCTCTGAAGATAAAAACAAATTCTTGAGCATTGATGAACTTCTGATTTTAGATGATATTAGAGAAGGAATTCCAATTTCTGATAGTTCTAAAGACCTTCTTGAAAACCTTAAATCTATAGGAGTTATTGAAGTTCACGGTAGAGGTAAGGGTTCAAAATATATTCTTTCTCAAAAATATTATGAGTATATAAATAAAAAAGGCATCTATACAAGAAAGCGTGGTCTTGACAATATTGAAAAAAGGGAATTAATACTTAAGCACCTACGCCAGAATAAAAAGGCCTCAAGAGATGAAGTAAACCAGATTTTCCCTAATCTAACACGTGATCAAGTCTATAATCTTTTGCGCAGGTTGAAAAAAGAAAACTTAATAGAATTTATTTCAGAAAGGGGAAATTTTGGATATTGGATTCTCAAAGATTAACATACAATTGCGTCAACTTTATATCTAAATCAACTATTAACGCAAGTTTGACGCAACTTGTTACCCAGACATCTTGATAATTCTTTATATTACAACAACTTAACTCAAGTGTGCTTATAAAATTATTGACGCAAGTTTGACACAGTATTATGATACAGTACTTTTTTAACTAATTGCAAATATATTATTTACAAGAATAAGCACTGTGTTTTTATTATTACTTTTGACGCAAGTTTTACCTAATTGGTATTTTTATGCCAAAATGGTTTTAAAATTAGACAAACCTTTCTCACCAAACTTTAAGTACCCAAGTATTTAAAGATTTGTTGATTAATGAGGTTTAAAGAGAGATTTGTGTAAATTTCAGTAATGCAAAAATAGAATTCAGGATTTTTTATGAAACTAAAACTTGACGGCAAATCATTAACATTAGAACAGATTGATTCTTTTCTTAAGAGCAATCTTAAAGTAGAACTTACCAAAGAAGCAAAATCAAAAGTAAAAAAAGCAAGAGATTTAGTTGAGAAATGGATTAAAGATGATAAGGTGATCTACGGTGTTACTACCGGATTCGGTGAGTTTGCAAATGTGAAAATATCTAAAAGTGATATTGAACAGCTTCAGGAAAACTTAATTGTAAGTCACTCAACCGGAGTTGGCGATAATCTTCCCCCGTTTATAGTTAAGATTATGATGCTTCTTAGAGTGAATGCTCTTGCAAGAGGCAACAGCGGAATAAGATTGGAAACGCTTGAGCTTCTAATCGAAATGATAAACAATAATATCATCCCGGTAATTCCTTCGCAAGGTTCAGTTGGCTCCAGCGGCGATCTCGCTCCTCTTTCGCATTTGGTATTGGCTTTAATAGGAAAAGGGAAAGTACAGGTTATCAATGATGTTCATTCTCCAAAAGCTTATTTATCAAAAGAATTATCCTCAAAAAATGTATTAAAGAAATTTGGGTTGACTCCTATTAGATTAAAAGCGAAGGAAGGATTGGCTTTAATTAACGGCACCCAAATGATGACTGCATTTGCTTCTTACATTTGTATAAAGGCGAAAAGTTTAATTAAGCAGGTTGATATTTCTGCCGCATTAAGTCATGAAGCTTTAAGAGCAACAGATAAAGCATACGATGTAAGACTTCATGAACTGAGACCATATAAAGGACAAATTGAAACCGCAGAGAATATGCTGGTATTATTAAACCAGAGCGAGATAAGAAATTCACATTTGGAAAATGATCCAAGAGTACAAGATTCATATTCATTAAGGTGCATTCCTCAGATTCATGGCGCCTCAAGAGATACAATAGATTATGTCTGTTCAAAAGTTGAGATTGAAATAAACTCTGTTAATGATAATCCTTTAATATTCCCAAATGAAGGAGATCATTTAGAAGGAGGTAATTTCCACGGACAACCAATTGCGCTGGTTATGGATTTTATGGGAATAGCTTTATCGGAATTAGCAAATGTATCTGAGAGAAGAATTGAAAGATTAGTAAACGGATCGTTAAGCAGTCTGCCAAGATTTTTAACAGAGCACGGCGGTTTAAATTCTGGATTAATGATTGCACAATACACAGCGGCAGCATTGGTTTCCGAAAATAAAGTATTGGCTCATCCGGCAAGTGTAGATTCAATTCCAACATCAGCAAATCAAGAAGATCATAATTCTATGGGTTCAATAGCGGCGAGAAAATGTTTTAATATTCTTAAGAATGTTCAGAAAGTAATTGCAATTGAAATGCTTACCGCTTCACAGGGAATTGAATTTCTTAAACCGTTAAAATGCGGATTGGGTACAAATGCTGCATATAAAGAAATTCGGAAATATATAAAACCATTAAAGAAAGATAGACTGCTGCATGATGATATAGCAAAAGCCATTGAGCTTTTAGAAAAAGATATTGTTCTTAATGCAGTTGAAAAGGAAGTAAAGTTATATTAGGGTGTAGTTAAATTCCCGCAATTTTAGAAATTGCGGGAATTTTAGTTTTAAATCTCATACTCCCGTAATCTCAAAGATTGCGGGAATTTTGGCGGTAATATTTTAAGTGCTGTTTATAAAGTTTTGAGAGAACTAAAAACTAATATTGACTCATCCCCCTAACCCCCTTCTCTATTCTAAAGAAGGGGGAATAAAAATCTAATTTCCAATAAACAAAAAATTAAATTTACTAGTCAATCCAACATTAATACTCCCCTTCTCTTTTTAAAAGAAGGGGCTGGGGGAAGAGTTTAAAAAGCTTCTTTTAGCTGCACTTTCTTTCAAAACAAAAACTCCCGTAATCTCTAAATTCCCGCAATCTTAAAGATTGCGGGAATTTAATGTTTAGAAGAACTTTATTTTACTGTAATCTCACCAAGTCCATTTACAGAATGATATTCAGGATCATACATCGATTCTGCTGAAATTGGTGGAAGTGCAAACTCCCCTTTATTAACTACTCTTAACAAGAAATAAAACTCGGTTGATTTATTTCTTTGCGCAGAAGTAAAAATAAATTGTCTGTCATCTCTAATATCCAGATAGTCAATCGGCATTAAGTTAGCTGAGTTATTGTTTAATTGATTTTCTCTCTGCAGTCTTGGATTCTCAATTTCAAATCCGGCTGGAATAGTATTAGTAATTACAATGTTTTCAATAGAGTTGCTCATTCCGGTTAATTCAATCTTACCAAGAATCATATCCCCTTGATTGAATTGATTATTAGCAACCTCAGCACCGGTTCTGTAGTTATAGAATTTTCTTCTCACTTTAATACCGGAATCTTCTTCTTTTATTTTTCCTTCTTTGCTAATACCTTCAACACTCCAGAAATAATAGGCTGATCCTTTTCCTTCAGCTTTAATGCTAACTGAATTACTTTTTATTTCTTCATCTGTTAAAGATATATTTTTAGCATTAAGCAACGAATAATTTTTTCCGTCAAAGCTGATGCTGTATTTTAAGTCGGATGAACTCTGTAGTTTAGCAGCTTTACCAAGAGCAATCAAAGCAAATGCTGTTTCTTGAGTGTTGTAAATCTTATTAGTTAATTTTGCCAAATGCTTAACCATCAAAGGTATTTGATTATTTGTCGGTTCGACTTCAAGGAGTACATTCAGCATAACGGAATTAGCTCTCACTTCGCTGTCAAAACTTCCGCCGCTTAATCTTTCTGTATTTTCGGGAATAAAGCCATCTTTTATAATTTGATTATATGACGACCAGTTATTCAATAATGCATAAGCTCCCGCCAATAAATATCTTGAATCATTAGTTAATAAGTTTGGTCTGGCTTTATAATAATTCATTGTTGGTAAATCAGCTTTATTTGCCATAGCTAAAACATAAAGAGCATAGATTGTTTCTTTAGGAGCAATTTTAGTAATTAATCTGCTGTTGTTTTTATAAACGACATAATCAACAACTTCTTTCTTTTTAGAAATCTGCTGCAAATAATTTAATGCGTTATTTAAAATATTTTCTCTTACAGAATAGTTTGCCTTTTTTGCTTCCAAAAGAAAATGAGAAGCATAAACCGAAACCCAATCATTAATATTAGCACTTCCGGACCAGTAAGAAAATCCGCCGTTATACTGCTGCATTGATTCAACTTTTCTAATTCCCTCTTTAACAAAGTACTGCGGATTATTTCTTCGATATAATTCAGGTACTGCTACTTTAATTAACTCATCTAGATAAATCTGCGGAAACGCTTTAGATACAGTCTGCTCAAGGCATCCATAAGGATATGTAACAAGCTCCTTTATCTTATCTGCAAATTGAATTGCCGGATAAGTTGATATTGATATTTTACTTTTCTTTGTAGAAGCAATCATATTACTTGGCAGTTCCAGCTTTGTAGTTTGATTAGCTGAAATAATTCCAGTTCCGGTTTGTGTTGTAAAAGGAAGAACCGGGTTTACTCCAATTTCAATTTCTTCTTTTATGTCTGCTAATCCTTTTGCTTCAATAGTAATTTTAGAATTACCGATTTCATTTCCGGCTTTTATTGGAAGTACTATTTGAGAACTTCCTTTAGGCTGCAATGATAAACTAAATTTATTTTTCAATGCTTTAACTGAGCCTGAAGTTTTTATTGATAATTCTACATTCCCTTTTTTATCTGTGGTGTTAATTACTGTAATTGCAGATGACAAAGAGTCATTCATCGCTAAGAATCTCGGCATTTCAATTTCAATTATTACATCATCTTTAACTTTCATTTTCTTTTCGGCGAAACCAAATTTATTTCCGTCATATGCAACAGTCATTAATCTTACTTCACCATTGAACTGAGGTATATCAAGTTCAAATTCAATTTCCCCGCTGCTGTTCGTTTTTTTAATTCCGCTCCAGTATGAAAATAATTTGAATCTTTTTGAAGTTACAGGATTAGTTCTTTTCTTTAATTGACTTGCCAAAGCATCACCACCGGTTGAAGATTTTAATGATGCGATTTCGGGAAGGAGCAATTTATAAAGATCAAAACTCTCAACACTTAATGGTCGTTTGGCATACATAAACTCATAAGGATTAGGAGATTTATAATCTATTAATTGTAAAATACCTTCATCAACTGCTGCAAAAGTTACAAATGAGTTAGGAGTACCTTTTATTTTTATCTTCTGTTTAGTTCTCGGTTTAACTTCGGCATTAGCAGTAATTGAAGTATTAATTTTTCTTTTTTGATCTTCAACTTTTAGAGAAGCAAATCCGTGTCCAACTAAAAACGGAGTTTCTGCATTAAGTGAATGCGGTTTATAAAGAGTTGCAGTTATGTAAACATTAGGTATATAATCTGGATTCAAATCAAGATTCATTTCCGCAGTTTTATTTTTCACCTCAATATGATGATACTCAAGAACTTGATTCCTTTCCACTGTTACAAGCATTTTCCCGTCAAACGGAGCTTTAAAAAGTACTTTAGCATTTTCATTTGGATTGTATGAATCTTTATCAAAAACAATTTCAACTCTTCCTTCTTTATTTACTTCAAAAGAAGAAGCTGTTGAACTTTCCCAGCCGTAAGCATAAAACTTTTTACTCTGGTAAAAATCATCCCCTTTTTTTGATAATCTTAATTCATATTCACCAGAACGAGTAACTATAAAAGAAAAATCTTGAGGGGAATTATTCAAATTAATTTCTCTATTCCATTCTATAATTTCTTTCTTTTCAGATGCATAGTAAAACTGGTCTGAATAATCTTTCTTAAGTACTGTCTGCCATTCATATCTGACTAACTGAACATTAGCTAGAAGATTTTTAATTGCTTTGTCATTCTTATCAACTGCGGCAAAGGAAAAATTGATGTTCTGATTGGTTCCGAAATAATAATCATCCTGCCTAATTCCCAAGTAATAATCATTTGGATAAATATTCCAATCGGCAATTCTGTTTACTGTTCTTCCGGTTAAATCAAAAACACTTACAAAAGCAAAACCGGAAATTATGCCGCTTCCTTTCAAATCATAAGGAAGATTATACTTTATAGATGCACTTCCCTGCTGATCCAAGTTTCCTTCAAGAAATGAGTTTGGAACATTAATATTCTGTTGAGAAGAAGAATTAAAATCATACTTTGGAAAACTTTTACTAATGAATGGTCTGTGCTTAAGTTGAATATCCGCCTGATACTTCATACCGGCAGCTTTTGCACCGAACAGATATTCTGCATCAATATCAATATTTACCAAATCGCCAGGATTATATCTTTCTTTAGTATTAGATAATTTTACTCTTATTTTATCCGGCACAAATTCTTCAACTGCAAATGAATAAGATCCAATAAGAGTATTTGAACCATTATAAACTTCGGCGAAATATGTTCCGGTCTGGGCATAATTAGGAATTTCAATCTTATGTTCAAATGATCTTTGCTCGTTTAGTTTCTTTCTAAATTCCGTAAATACTTTTCCGGTAGGATTTATAACCTTTACACTAATCGGTTCATCATTAATCAAACCTATTTTATCATTTCTAATTATAGCAGATAAATTTACGTTTTCGCCGGGTCTGTAAATTTTTCTTTCTGAATAAATAAAAGTTTTATAGTCTGGAGAAATACTTTGTTCGCCGCCGACTTCAAATCGAGAAGTTTCAATTTGGGTTTCACGCAAATCTATGTAATTAAAGTCTTCAAACTTTTCTGCAGTGATTAACTGAGGTTTAAAATCCTTAAGTAAGTTTTCCTCATTTTCAAATTTAACTACACCTTGCGGATCAGTTCTGCCGGAAAAGATAATTTGATTGTTGCTTGATATTATTGAAACATCAACACCTTCAACCGGCTCGGCACTTTTAATTGAATTAACAAAAATCATTATTTCATTGATTCCTTTTTTAGCAATAATTGCTAAGTCGGAAACTGCAATCATTTTGGAATCATTAATCCACCTGTCATTTTCAGAACGCACGGAAACAACATAAATTCCTTTAAAATCTTTTTGAACAGCTTTACCAAGACTAACGCTGAAATTATGTTTCCAATTTCTATGGTCGGGAAGATCAATTTTTTCTGTATAAAGTGTTCTGCCGTAATTTCCTGTGTAATAATAGTTGTTGTAGTTATAATCATAATTATACTGATATGAATAGTTATCAAGAAAATGAAGTAGATTATTTTTAAATACTTGCGTTACTTCCACTTCTATCTTATCTATGTTAACTGAAGATAACTCAACATTATTCTCACCTTGAAGCATTAAATATTTTGCTCTTTTATCCGTAAAAGAAATCTGAGGCTGGAGATCAATAAGCGAAATTAACTGCTCAAAATTATCTTGTAATTCCCCTCCATAAACGCCGGGCATTCCCTTTTTAATTTTAAGATTGACAGATGTCAGATTAGCGAAATCTCCTTCCATTCTTACTTGATTATCAGTTACAAAAAACTGAAACGGAACTGAGGGTTCAATTGAAATGAAATCTTTTATTTTTTTGTCATCAACCATCTGTGTAGTACCGATTGAAATCCAAGCAGAAGCATTATCAACACCGCTTGTAACATTAGTAATTGCAAGCTGAGTAATTGGAGGGAGTTCATTCTCAAATAATCTTGAATCCTGTAAAGGTTTTTTTCCTAAAACCGATTCCAATCCGGAATTAATCTTCACAGAAATATTCTGCTCTTTATCTGTCTGTTTTATTTCACCAAGATTAACAGCAATAATTTCCGAACTTTCTTTAGTTACAATCAGCAGATCATCAATCTGTTTCCCATCAATTTCAATTGATAAGTATTTCTTAACTTGATCGGGAACAACCGGATAATTAAAATAGATATTTGCCTGCACACTTAACTTAAAAGCTTCATTCGGGATTGGAGTCCAAAACAATTCGGTCTTTGTAACTTCAAATTCGGGAGTAGAAAACTCAAAATCCTCTTTCTCAAGAGAATAAGAAGTATTAAATAAAACTTTATTAGTTGCCGCTGCTTTATATGATTGTATCGGCTCTAAGGGAGAATCGGGTGAAAAGATTAAGGTTCTGGAATCGATCCATTTGAATTTACCGTTGATCTTAGGTTCGAACTGAATAAACTCATCATCAACCCATTTATCAATTATTTCAGATGAAGCTAAATCTTTGTTGAACTCAATTTCAAATGTTACTAAACGCTCAATTTTTCCGGTAGGAGAAAAACTAGATATTTCAACAACATCACTTCTGCTGCATGAAAACAATACAAATGATAAAAAAAGGATTGAAATTACTATTAGCTTCTTCACGGTTGGTTCCCTCTTAAAATTACTTTCAGAAAGTAAGAAATATTTTTAATAATAATCCAATTTCATTTTCAATTTTGTCTTAAATTTGGTTTTTTATAATGAAATTAAAAGTATGGTATATATAAAAAATAGTGATGAAATTTTAGGGAAAGTAGATTATCACTACGAATTCTACAGTCGTTATTTAAAGAATGAACGAGATATAATAGTTTGGCTTCCTCCTTCTTATGGAAGCGGTGAGAAGTCATATCCTGTTCTTTATCTGCATGATGGACAGAATATGTTTAATCCTCGCACTTCATTTATTGGTTATGATTGGAAAGTTGACGAGACTGCCGATTCATTAATCAACTCTAATGAAATTAACGAGTTTATTGCAGTCGGTATTTACAACACAAAAGATAGATTGGAAGAATACAACTGGTTTACCGAAAAAGGGAAAAACTACTGTAGTTTTATTGTTAATGAATTGAAACCTTTTATTGATGATACTTACAGAACAAAGAAAGGGAGAAAATACAATGCTGTTATAGGATCTTCTATGGGAGGATTAATTTCATTTCAACTTTTGTGGAATTACAATAAACATATTGCCAAAGGTGCTTGTCTCTCAAATTCATTCTGGGTTAATGATAAAGAAATTTTTAATATGGTTGAAAATGACTCCAATAAACTAAAAGATATTGAAATTTATTTAGATTGTGGAACCGGTGAGAAAGAATTAATTGATGATAATCAGAAAATGGTTGAAATGCTGCAATCATACGGTTATAATAAAGATAACAGATTTATGTTTTATTTCCCCGATGGAGCAAAGCATTCGGAACATGACTGGGCGGAGAGACTTCATTTACCTTTGAAATTTTTATTTGGAAAGTAAAATAGGTTATTATGAAAGCTGAAGATTGGAAAAAGAAATTGGATTTAACTCCTCATCCCGAAGGAGGTTACTTTAAGGAAGTTTATCGATCCAATGATTTTATAAAGCGAGAAGGATTACCGGAAAGATATAAATCATCAAGAGTATTTGGGACTTCTATTTATTTTCTGCTTGAAGGGAATCAATTCTCAACTTTTCACAAATTGGAAAGTGATGAAACATGGCATTTTTATGACGGCTGTTCAATCACTATACATATGATAAATCAAAATGGGGATTATAGTTTTGTTAGATTAGGAAAATCAGATGATGAAAATGAAGTACTTCAATTTACAATTCCAAGAAATACATGGTTTGCAGCAGCACCGGATAACTCAGAATCATTTTCTTTAGTTGGTTGTTCGGTCTATCCCGGATTTGATTTTGAAGATTTTAAAATGGGAAATCAAAAAGAATTAACAGAATTTTTTCCTCAGCATCAATCATTAATCAAAAAATTTACAAAAGGTTAGTTATGAAAAAACTAATGGTGATTTTTATGTTACTATCAAACTTGGTTTTATCAGCCCAAGAGAATATTCTTGAAGAAATCTTAAAAAATGGAAATGAAAAAATTACAAATGTTTATAAGAATTACGATAAGTATGAAATCCAGATAATCTATACAAAGATTGATCGAGATCAGAATAACAATCCAACTTTTACCAAGTACAAGTTTAATGTTGATCCGAAATTTTATTATTACCCCGCAAGCACGGTTAAATTTCCGGCTGCAGTATTAGCTTTAGAAAAAATAAACGAACTGGATATTGAAGGTCTAACAAAAGATACTCCATTCAAAACGGACAGTTTATTTGAAGGACAAGTTGGAATAACTACAAATGAAAAAGCAGAAAACGGGCTGCCAAGCATAGCACAATGCATAAAAGAAATTTTATTAGTAAGCGACAACGAGGCTTATAACAGACTATATGAATTTTTAGGTCAGAAAACTTTGAATGAAAAACTTCATAAAAAGGGCTATAAAGATGTTAGATTAAATCATCGTTTATCGGTTGCATTAAGTGAAGAGCAGAATAGAAATACAAATCCTTTTGTTTTTTATAACGGTGATCAGATTATTTATGAACAGCCTGCACAAAGAAATTCTGAAGATTATAACTTTGATCTTGAAAATCAGATTAAGGGAAAGGGATACTTGGATTGGAATGACAATCTGGTAAACGAACCATTTGATTTTTCGAAGAAGAATTATATCTCATTGGAAAATCTGCATGATATTTTAACCGCTGTGATGTTCCCTTATGCAGTTGAAGAAAAGAGCAGATTTAATCTAACAAAATCAGATTATGATTTTCTTTACAAGTATATGTCGATGAAACCAAAAGAAAGTAAATATCCAAGTTATCATTACTACGACAGTTATGTGAAGTTTTTTATGTTTGGTGATTCAAAAGAAGAAATGCCGGACTATATCAGAATATATAACAAAGTTGGAACTGCATACGGATTTTTAATTGATAATGCATATATAGCAGACTTTGAGAATAATATTGAATTCATTCTTTCTGCTGTTATTCATGTAAATGAAAATCAAATTTATAATGACGGCATTTATGAATATGATAAAGTAGGTTATCCTTTCCTTTCAGAATTAGGAAAAGCAGTTTATGACTATGAATTGAAACGAGAAAGAAAAGTAAATCCGGATTTGTCAAGATTTAAGATTGATTACACTAATTAATTCTTGAGCTGTCTTAAAATTTTAGTAGAACTATTTTTTCTGATCTAATTAGCATAGTAATTTTAAGACAGCTTTTTCAATTTATTTCCATACTGCTAAAATGCCCCCCATAATTGTATAAGTTACAATATGATAACCGGCATTTATAAGAAACAGTTTGAATGATTTTCTTTCAAACAAATAAGTAATACCAAGAGACATTGCAACCCAGCCAAAGCCGGCTGCAAATCCCGCAAATAAACCGAATGATAAATCTGAGTTAGAACCAATAAAAGCAGCAAGATTGAAAGCAATAATTAATGCAAGTACAAAAGAAGTACCGAAGATTTTGGCAATGTTGGCATCTTTCAAATCTTCTTCTTTGAAACCATTCTCTTTCATCCAAGCATTTGAAAACATTACCGGTGAGTACCACAATCCACCAATAAGAAAACTAGTTAAAGCAGATACAAATACAGCTAAATAGTTGAGTTGAGATAAATCCATTAAAGCCCCCTTTTTAATTAGGACTCAGAATCTAATTATAAATTTTCGAACAAGAAATATTTTTTTATTCATTTAAAGAAATAACATACCCTTCTGTTCAAGAAGATTTCTACCAAAATAAATTGAATCCAAACAATCGATTGTATTGTTCCGTAATGTAATTATCAACCCAGTTATTGAATTCTATGATTTTACTTTTATCATTTTTTCCATTGCGCAATTCATTTTGAACTGCATTACCTTTTTCAATTATAGATTTTTCTACGTTCTGTAATTTTTGGGTTATTCCGGTTTCTTCTTTGTTCATTACTTTTGAGAGATTAATATATCTGTCTCCAGAACCTCTTATAATAGGAAACATTTCTTTTTTCAACTGCAGACTTGCTGAACAAATTGGTGCTAATCCATTTTCATTTGGAGTTAAAAGTTTAGGGAGATCATTTTCTTCAACTAACCAAACCGGAATTGCAACAGATGATAAAGGGAATCCAACTATTGACCACATTGTAGTTAGATTTGGTAATTCATTTGGTAAAACCCCTTGGACGATAACAGAAGCTGATGTGTAATATCTTGGGATATAATCTTGAAATGATTTAAATACTTGAACATCATCATTTTCCGGAAGCTGATTTCTTAAATCTTCTTTAGTCAATCCATGTTTTAAACATCTCGGTACATTTTTAAGTAAATAATCAAATGAAATTCCATTAGAAGATTCGGCTTGATTAAATATTTCTTGTGCCGACTCATATCTTATATAACCATAACCTTCATCATCGTATCCAGAGAAAGAATAATTGGTTCTTATTAAATAACCATTCGGCGCGGTTGATTCATCATTCGCATCAAATTTTTTATAAGTGAAGTTATTTGTTTCAAAATAAGCTGCATTACCAAAAGCATCAATAACACCAAAATTAGCTTCAACAGAAAGAGGTTTAGCAGCTGAACTAAGATACTCTTCAAACTCCTCAATTGAAGCGCAATTCATAAGAGCATGTTTCATTAAAACCCCTTCCAAATCTGCAGAATAAGTTGTATCAGATTTATCCTTTAAGTTGTATGACGCCGAATTCATTATTGCAAACCCTTTTTCATTAAATCCTATCCATACATTTTCATACAATGAATCGCTTGCATCAACTAACCCGACATAACTATACTTACCATCATTAAAATATTTTATAATATTGTTAAGATCATCCGTATCTCTGTGTTTCATCAGCAGTGGTCTTCCGTCATTAGTTGCTTTACCGGAAATAACTGCTGTTGTACAAGGCTTTACCAAAGTGATATTTAATAGAACAGTAAGTAATACTATTAATAAGTTTTTCATATTGTATTCCAGATAATTTTTTCATTTAAAAATAAAAACGCTGATCAAAATAATCAGCGTTAAACTTTAATACTCACTTAAAGAATTAAATCCCAACTTTAAGACTTATAAAATTGATTCCCCCTAAAATTCCGAAAGCAGAATAAGCATAATCAAATTGAGTTTTGATTCCGGCTAAATCATATTTTAAACCTACACCAAAGCTGAAATCTTGTTCATCATAACCGGATTTGTATCCTCCTCTCAAGAATACAAGATCATTAAAGGCATATTCAGTTCCGAAAATAATCTGCGTATCATTATCACTCGGATCAACAGCGGAAGCGAGTAGTGTTAATCTATGATTTTTTGTAGAGAGAGGATCAATTGCAATACCTACATTAAATGTTTGCGGTAAAGAATATTCCTTACTAACTCTTTCCAGTCTTGGATCGTTAACATAAGTTGCACCGGAATTTTGAATTTCAGCTGCTTTGTTGTCAATAGGATCACCTGCAAAAGTAACTGAGCCGCCGAAGTTTGCTAATCTCATTCCAATTCTAAGATTATGAAAATCAGTTATATATACAGAACCAAAATCGAATGCAATAGCAGAACCGTTTGTTTCCCATATGTATTCATAAACATACTTAATTGTAGCGCCGAAACTGAATCTATCGATTACCCTTGTTGCGTATGATAATCCAACAGCATAACTGCCTGCACCAAAAAACTGTCCGGTTCCATTTGGATTCAGTTCTGTTGTAATTTCCATATCGTCCATTGTTAAAGCAGTAACACTTAATCCAATAGTTCCAAAGTCAAATGAATGTGTTACACCGGCAAAAGATATTCTTGTATCTATAATCCAATCAACCGTTGAGAGAATAACTTCGGTTCCCTCGGAGAAAGCAATTGCACTTGGATTCCAGTACAAGCCTTCAACTCCTTTAACGTGAGCAACGTAAGAATTTCCCAAAGCTGCACCAACAGGCTCAGCAGGTATCTGCAGAAAATTTGCGCCTGCACTGCCTATGTTAGTAAATCCTTGTCCCTTTAAGGAAATTATTAATAATGATATTAGAATAAACTTAATTATAGATTTCATTTTTAGTCACCTATTTTTATCGCACAATTGCGAACTTTCCAATTTTTTCACCATACTTAGAGCTTACATGATAGAAATAAACTCCGGTAGCAATTAATTGATTATACTCGGAACGTATATCCCAAAATGCTGTTCCGGTTCCGCTTGTATGTTCAATAGTTTTAACAAGATCACCATCTATTGTATAAATTTTTATTGTACATTCTGATGGTAAATTTGTGAATGACAAATCCCTAACTGGTTCACCAAGCAGCGGATCACCTAATCGTTTTCTTTCCCATGTTGCCGAAATTATGTATGGATTAGGAACAACTTTTATATCATCAACTGACTGTTCTGGTGCATCAACCGGTCTAATTTCTGCAGTATTCTCTAAAGCTGATTGATCACTAGGTAGAAATGTTTTACCCGACTCTAATCCGTCAATATCTTCAACTGTAACAGAGTATGAATAATAAAAATAATTACTGGTAGTCTGCGGGTCAGTCCATGTATAAGTGTAAGGATTAGTATTTCCCGAAGCCGGAATTACAGCAACCGGATCTCCCCAATCATTTCTTTGTGGATCAGTGGTTTTGAATACTTTGTAATTCTTAACTCTGGTTAAACCGGTTATAGGATCAATAAAATTAAGCTCTTTTTCATTACTCCATTTTAAAGTTATCTGATTATTAAAAGCCTCATAACTCAAAGATGGTTTTGGAGGTGGAACAACTTTTAATCCATCATTATAAACTCTATAAATTCTGTCAACATTTTCACTTATTTCTGAATAATCTTGCCCTGCAACTAAAGCAAGGATGAAAGTTAGTTTTTGACCGGGTTGAATGGTGTACGGACCGCTTGCACCAATTGCATCAAGTCTTTGGCCGGCTTGATTAATTTGTGTCACATCATCATAATTTATATCATCCCCATGAAATAAATTGGGCCATCTGTTGTTTGATTTTAACGCAGGATCACTACTCATCCATTGATAGACTATTTTATCTTCAGCAACAATATCTCCCCAAGGAGAATCTCCGTCACTTGAATAGTGCCAATCGGTAATACCGGTTTTTCCATTTGTAGTTATTGGTGTTTCAAGAAATACCAGACCAAGCATAAAAGGCTGAACTCCGGGCCAATCACTGCTGATATTATCAGCATCATAGATATAATAAAAATTTCTATCCTTTTCGAAACCCCATTTATCATCTTCATAATCATTTTCAACACCGCCGGCATCAAAATCAGTATACATTCCAAAGTACAAACCATCATGTGCAACGGTAGTATCATTCTCAATTTCAAATTTCATTATAATATAGTCTTCATCCTTTGATGTACTCCATGCATAAGTTGTTTGATAAACAACCAAATTAGTTTGATACTGCTGATTTGTTTCATCTCTATAAACAGCATAAGTATCTTCCTGTGAATTTATACTATCCTTATCATCGACTGTTCTAATGGGCCAATATGGAATACCGTTTGCAATAGGCCATGTTAAAGTATCACTACTTATTGCAACTTTACCTGAATCGGGATTATGAATTCCGGCAACTGCATCCCATTCCTTAGTATTTGCGGCTCTTGTTTGAATTACATTAAATGGCTTATTATTATCTCCAGGCAGACCGATATACATATTCGTTTTATAAATAGCATCATGGTCTGTACTAATTGGCCATCTTCCGGCAGGAGATACCCCGCCAAAAGGATAAAACTGCCCCAAGTTCGTTACAGTCTGTCCAAGTTGATTAACAGTAATTACATTCTGAGCTCTGTCTTCAACAGCGGTAATATTATTTCGTTTATTTTCTCTTACTCTTTCGCTTCTATCCTGCGCTTGATAAGTCAAAGTAAATATCAATAATAGAAGCAGAGTATTTTTAATAAGAAATTTCATTTCTATAAACTCCGTTTAATTTCTTTAGAATCCAAAATTAACACCCAAATAGATCGTTCTTGGTGAAAAGAAGTTTGTCGGATCTTGATCATAATCAGGTGTAGCGCCGCTTAATAACGAACCGGAATCGGTAGGTGAACCGGTTGCACTGTAAACCGATCTTACATTTTTTCTATCGAGAAGATTTCTAATATCGGCAAAAATGGAAACCTAATAGTTATCTATATAGAAATCTTTTCTAATAAGAAGATCGACGAAGATAGTTTCCGGAAGTTTGGAATTATTTCTTTCAGCAACATATCTTGCTCTTGCCGGATTGAATGTATAAGGAAGTCCGCTTCCATATCTGGTTATTATATTAAAGGTTGTGTTCTCAAAGATGAACGGAGCGAAATTGAAAGGTCCTTCATCTTCATAAAAACTAAAACTCAACTGGGCATTTGCTGTATGAGTTTGATCAAAATTTAATGGAAGGTATTTAAGCGACTGAGTTCCAACAACATCAAAAGCTCCGGAGTATCTTTCCTGCTGTGATGACGAACTTCCTTCAGCTATTGAATAAGTATAGTTTGCACTTGCATAAATATTTCGGTTGTTCCATTTAGCTGAAATTTCAAATCCTTTAACTATTGCAAAATCTTCATTTACATAAGATGCATAAGGAAGACGATCATAATTCCAAACAACTCCAATTAAGTTTTCAATTTTCTTGCTGAAGAATGTTGTTTGTAAAGTTGTGTTTTCAAAATTAGTCAGCAAACCTAATTCATAGCTGGATGTTTTTTCCGGTTCAAGGTTAGGATTTCCAAATATCGGTTCTGTGTTCGAAAAAGTTCTGCTTAGATTTTCATACATAACTTGAAATTCCGGTCTCTGGAAAAATTGGCCGTAAGCAAAATGAAAAACGGTATTCTCCAGAACGGGGTATGCAATTCCCACTCTTGGAGAAAAAGAACTTTTCATTTTACTTTCTGTTGTTGAAGAAGGATCAAAAGGATTATTCACAAAATTTGCTTTCGGATTGTAAAAATCATATCTCAATCCTAGATTTAATATAATGGTTTCAAACTCAATTTTATCCTGCAGATACACTGCACCTTCAAACGGTTTTTCAAGATAATCTATTGAGAACCGAGCACTTGGATTATTAGGATTGTTTATATAAAAATAATCAAGTTCATGAAACTTAGCATCAAACCCTGCTTTAACTAAATTATATCTATCTATTTGATAAGTCATATCTCCTTTAGCGGTAAAGGATTTTGTAACTTGATCTTCATAAGCTGAATTAGCAAGTGAACGATAAAATCTGGAATTGCTGAATCTTAAAAATGTTGGGACGGGATAATCTTGGTAATTCAACCCTTTTAGATTTCTTAAATAATCATAATTGTAATATGAGACTCTAATTTCATAGAAAAGTTTTTCAGAAACTGCATGAGTAAAATTTAATCCAAGCAGTGTGCTGGAACTATTTCTAATGTAAGTACTATCGGGAATAAATCTCATTAAGTGATCATAATTCTGCCACTCTCTATCTGAATAATTATATAGAAAGGTAAGTTTACCGGCAGCAAAAGGTTTAAAGTAAAGTTTACCAAGAAGAGTAAGATAATTATCATAACCAAACGGTTTGTTCTGTGAAAATTCTACAGATTCAAATACAGTTCCCCCTTGATCTTGAATTTCTTGGATATTACCGGAATAATAATAATTATCTGCAGTTGTATATTTAGCAGAAAGTAATACTCCTAAGGGACTTCCTTTCCATAAAGGTCCGTTGAAGTAACCTTCAAAATAATTTTCATTAAGATCTTCTCCGGCACTTCCTAAACCGAGATTAGTTCTTTTATAAGTAAATTGCCCGGTAAGCTTTTCATAGTTCTCTTTTGTAACAATATTTACAACACCTGATAATGCATTCCCGTACTCGGCATTAAACGTACCAGTTAAAAACTCCATTTGTTGTATTGCTTGGTTATTTACCTCAACAACTTGTTCGTTAAAGAGAGGATCTTCAATTCTGTATCCATCAACATAAAAAGCAACTTCACCCGATCTTCCACCCCTTACATGAAGTCCGCCTGAGTTTACAACACCGGTTTGAAGCTGTAATACTCCGCTTACAGAATTGACCGGAAGAGTTTCAAGTTCTTTTTCATCAATATTCTGCATAGTTGATGTTTTATCTCTTTGAACATTTGGAACTCTAGATTCAACAACTAGAACTTCTTCTCCTTCTAAAGTTGCTGTGGCAAGTTCAAAATCAAGATCGGTTGTTTTATCAACCTTTACAGAAACATTAGCTTTTTTTAATGATTGATAGCCGATATAGCTGGCGGTTACTTCATATTCTCCCGGAGGAATATTAAGTATGAAATAATAACCATTGATATCCGTACTTGCTCCGGTGCTAAGTGAGTTGATAAAAATATTTGCTCCAACTAATGGTTCACCGGTTTCTGAGTCAATAACTCTCCCGGCAATTTTCCCGGTTGTACCGGCAAAAGTTGTAGAGCAAATTAAAAGTGTTATTGATATAAAAACTAATAATCTTTGAAGCATAATTTATTCTGCCTCCGTTATAAATTATTTTTAGCCATTATTCCGAAAATCTCATTCAATCTTTTAAGAGTTTTTTCAGCTCGTGATTTATTTCTAATAGCAACCTCTGTTGCAAGTGCATTTATAAGCATTGTTATAGATGAGACCGAATTTGTAAAAAGCATATTCTCAGTCTTAACCGGAATAACAACTTCGGAAAATTTTGTTATTGGTGATGCATAAGAATTTGTAAATGAAATTACCTTTATACTATTGCTGTTTGCATATTCTGCTAATTCAATAGTTTCATTATGATGAGGTAGAAATGAAAAAAGAATTAATGCACTCTCTTTTTTAATATTAATAGCCTGCTCTAAAAAAGTAAGCGGTCCTTTAATAAAAGATGAAGATTGAACTCCAATCAAACTTAACTGGTAGCTCATTAAAGTAGCAAGAATATTTGAAACTCCAAGTCCTGCACAAAACACCAATTTAGATTTATTAATAATATCCGCAGCTTTGTTAAACCCTTTCCTATCAACAAGATTAATTGTTTCGTTGATATTTTTTATTTCAATGTTTGCTACTGATGTAAGTGTATCTTCTTTGAGATTATCAATAAGAGGGAAAATTGATTTGCTTGCAATTTGATTTTGAAAATCATCTGTTAATTTTGTACGAAGTTCCGTAAACCCTTTGAATCCTACTCTTTGTGAAAAACGAACTACCGAAGCCACGCTTACATTAGTTTTTTTTGCCAGTTCTTGAACATTCATAAACATAACTTTTTCAGTGTTATGCATTATGTAATCTGCCACTTGCTTTTGATTTTCCGGAAGCTTGTTATATACTTCCTGAACCAGTTTATATATTTGAAGATTTCCCATCTTACCTCATATTATTAAGCTGCGTAGATTATAATTTCTCCACAGCATAAAAACAAATCCTTTTTATTCTATTATTTTACAAGCATCATCTTTTTTGTTTGAACAAAACTGCCGGCTTTAATAGTATAGAAATAAATTCCTGAAGTAAGATTAGATGCATCAAACTTTATTTGATAATTACCTGCCGGTTGATTTTGGTTAACCAATTCGGCTACTTCATTTCCAAGAATATCATAAACTTTCAGATTTACATTTTCATTGCTTGGAACTGAATATTGAATACTTGTTGAAGGATTGAAAGGATTAGGATAATTCTGCTCTAAAGCAAATTTAACAGGTAATTGATTTAATTGATCGTCAACAGAAGTTGCGATATTCTCATATTGTGCAACTGCTAAATCCATATTTGATTCTGCATCATCTTTTGTATTACCTGAAGCAAAAGCAATATACATTTCAAATGATTCGTCAGCTGCTAATTCTTGAGCCGCCTGCGAAATAAAACTAACAACACCGTCTGCACCCGATTCGTAATTGTTATCAAAATCATTATAAGTCAGCCAGCTCCATAAATCATTATCAGATCCGTTATAACCATCAAACCATTCGATTGTTTTTAATGAGTTTAAAGGATTATTAAGAACTTTTACTCCGACATAATCAGCGTCATCTTTATATATAATGAAATCACTTGTACCGTCACTCATATCTACTTTTTCAAAACCATATTCATTAGAAATTTGAGGTAAGATTTCCATACCTCCAATCAATGATGCATTTCCGCTTTCTTTGTTTGTAACTGCAAATTTAAAAATCACGTACTTTGCATTATCCCATAAATAAGCATTAACTTTTACTTGGACTGCAGGAGGTAAGCCGCTGTATGAATTATCAATAACCACACTGGCTTCATAATCTGCAACTTCAGATGAATTGGCCATAGAAGCAGGTTCAACATTTTCGGCATCATTATAATAATCAAAAACTTGATTCTCAGATCCCCCTACTAAAACCGATGCCCTGTCAATTTGAATAAGCGTATCAGAACCATTAATTGTAGAGTATCTTAAAGCACCATATTGTTCTACTCTAACTAAAACATTTCCATTATTAATAGAAACGTTTTGAGAATAATTGGATGAAGCGAATAAAATAATTAATAGAAAAGATAGTAAATAATTTTTCATGGAAGCCTCCCTTAAATTTATAGAGTAACAAACTATTCAATTTTGCTAAAATATTGTAACGTTTGTTACACTCATAATAATTCAAATATGTTTTTTTGTCAAGTGAAAAATCATTTGACAAATGTCACATACCAAAAAATCTTAATTGACAATTGAGTCCCTATTATCTAATTTTCAATTGCCCTCACTTAATACCTTTTTGGTAAAGTGTGAACTATATATAAAATAACACAAACAATCTGGAGGGCATATGAAAAGCATTAGATACTTTTTTATAATCTTATTATCAGTTTCATTTCTATTAGTTTCTTGTAAGAAGGAAGACAATCCAACTGAACCGCAAGATGAAGATCCTACAACTGAAACAGAAGTAATGACTGTTTCTTCAACCGGTTTTGGTGAAATCTCTGTTCCTTCAGGTGTAGCAGTGTCTGTTATACCCGGAGCAGTTCCGCAGAATAATCAAGGTTCATCAGGTAATATCTCTTTTTCAATTGAAACTCCTGTAACTCCTCCTGTTCCTCTTTCTTCAAATTATACTTTAGTCGGTAATTACGCTCAGTTGGGTCCGGTTGGATTCAATTTTAGGTGGCCAATTACTATAAAGCTTCCTTATCCAGCCGGAACAGATGTTTCTACAATTTTTGTAGTTCACTATGATTCCTTTGACGAACAATGGTATGTTGTTCCTTCATCGGAAGTTGAATACAATAATAATTTAATTACAGCTACAGCAATTGAACTTGGTTATTACGCCGTTGCTACAGCAAACGGATTCGGTAAAATTAACGGTGAAAAATCTGCAGGTGGATTTTCATACAGCGGCGAAGCAGGTTATTTCTATACTTTAACTGTTGCTTCAGTTTCAAACTTTAAATATCCCGATCAACAAAGCTGGTACGGCGGAGATATTATTGGAAGAACCGGTGGAAATGGTTCAAGTCCTACCGGCACTCCACTTCAACCGACAAGAATAATGCTGCCTCAGGCTACTTATCAAATATGGATTACAAGAACTAGACCTGGTACTCTTTCTACTCTTACTGAAATTTATACTTATTCAGTTCCTGCAAGCGGTACTATTAATGGACCTGTAACCTATACTTCTGTTTTTTCTAATGGTGATGGATGGACTACATTAAGTCTTCCGGGCGGCGGCTCATGGGTTGAAGGAAGACCAACCGGATGGGCACTTCCTACTTCAACTTATGGTACCGGTGAAGTTCAAATTACTTTAACATGGGTAAATAACCAATCAAGACAAACAGATGTCGATCTTCATTTATTCGGACCAAATGGTGTTCATGTTTATTATAGTAATGAACAAGATGGAGGATTCGAACTGGATAGAGACTGGCTTGAAGATTTAGGAAACGCAACGGAAAATATTTACAGCATTAGTTCTGTTCCAGCAGGAGAATATACAGTTAGAGTTAATTTATATTCAGGAGATCAAACCAACTTCAACGTTAGAGTTATTCAGGGAAACAATGTTAGAAATTACAGTGGACAAGTAACCACTTCAAACAGCGGAAACGATCCGGCTCAAATGGTTACAATAGAAACTTTTTCTAAATAACCCAATGTAGTTTTTAAGTTATATTTAATCACTTCGATTATTCTATAGAAAGTCCGTTTTAATAGACGGACTTTCTTTTTATCTATATCAGAAAATCCTCTTTAACAGTCAAAAATTTTCGGAATTTTGCAGACTTAAAGCAGTTAAAATCTTAAATTAACTACAAAGAAAATTTTCATTTAATAAAGCTTGAGGTGTTTATTATGGCTGTTATTAGACCATTCAAAGCTGTAAGACCTGATTCACAAGTTGCTCATTTGGTAGCCAGCGTTCCTTATGATGTTGTTAACAGAAAAGAATCAGCTGAATTGGCAAAAGGAAATCCAATAAGTTTTTTAAGAATTACCCGTTCTGAGATTGAAATGGATGAACATATAGATGTATATTCATCCGAGGTTTATGTGAAAGCTAAAGAGAACTTCGAGAGATTAAGAAAAGAAGCTCCTATGGTGCAGGATGAAGAGTCCCACTTTTATGTTTATAAACTTGTTATGGGAGAGCAATCACAAGTAGGAATAGCAGCAACTTTTTCAGTTGATGATTACGATAACGATGTAATTATGAAGCATGAAAAAACTAGGAAAGTGAAAGAAGATGATAGAACCAATCATATTATTACTACAGAAGCTCAAACAGGTGCAGTATTTTTAACTTACAAAGGAGTTGATGAAGTAAATAGAGTTGTTGAAGAAACAATGGCAAACGAACCGTTATATGATTTTACTGCCCCGGATGGTGTAAAGCATACTGTATGGATGATGCCTGATGATTACAAGGATATAATTGTTTTTGAAATCGGAAAAGTAGAGAAACTATATATTGCCGATGGTCATCACAGAGCTGCAAGTGCAAGCAGAGCTCAAAAAGTGAAAAAAGAAAATAGTGTAGGTGTCACAGGTGAAGAGGAATTTAATTATTTCATGGCAGTTTTATTTCCTGCAGAGCAGTTAAGCATACTCCCTTATAATAGAGTAGTTTTTAATCTAAATGGATTAATGGAAGGAGACTTCATAGAAAAAGTTAAAGAGAATTTCTCGGTAGAAGAAATAGATTCTCCAAATCCCCCAGAAAGAAGAAACATTTGTATGTATTTAAGCGGAAAATGGTATTTGCTTAAACCAAATGAAAATGTTAAGGAAGCAGAAACAGTCGGTGATAATTTAGATGTAAGTATTCTGCAAAATTATCTCCTTACTCCAATTCTTGGAATTGAAGATCCAAGAACTGATACAAATATTGATTTTATTGGCGGAATAAGAGGAACACAAGAGCTTGAAAAGCTTGTAAATACTGGTCAGGCTGTAGTTGCATTTTCAATGTATCCGGTTTCTGTTGATGATTTAATAAATATTTCAAATGCAGGTGAAACAATGCCTCCAAAATCAACTTGGTTTGAGCCTAAGTTAAGAGACGGTTTACTAGTTCATGTTATATAAAATAAAGTAATCAATAAAAGGATGTTAGTTATGAAAAAGCGAATATTTAATTTTAGTGCTGGTCCGGCAGTGCTTCCGGAAGAAGTTCTTTTAGAAGCGCAGAAAGAATTTTATTCTTACAAAGAAGCCGGCATGTCCGTGATGGAAATGAGTCACAGAGGAAAAGTATTTGACAGCATTATTAAAGAAGCAGAAAAAGATTTAAGAACATTATTAAACATTGGAGATGATTACGCAGTTTTATTTTTACAAGGAGGGGCTACTCTTCAATTTTCCATGGTTCCGTTAAATTTAATGCCGCCGGTAAATAAAGCAGATTATATTGTAACCGGATCATGGGCAAAGAAAGCTGCCAAAGAAGCTAAAAGAGTTGGTGCTGTAAATATTGCCGGAACTACTGAGTCCGAAAATTTTTCAAGATTACCAAAGCAGAACGAATTAAAACTCGATTCGGAAGCTTCTTATGTTCATTATACTTCAAACAATACAATTTTTGGAACTCAATATAAAACCGAACCTGAAGTTGGAAATGTTCCTTTAGTTTGTGATGCGTCATCAGATATACTGCACAAGATGCTTGATATTAATAAATACGGATTAATATACGCAGGTGCTCAAAAGAATTTAGGCCCTTCAGGTTTAACTTTAGTAATTATGAAAAAAGAGCTGCTTGAAAGATCAGGTGATTCTCTTCATACTTATTTAAATTATAAGATACATGCAGAAAATGATTCAATGTATAATACTCCTCCCACATTTGCAGTTTATGTTGTTGGTTTAGTATTAAAATGGCTGCAAAATAACGGCGGATTAAATGGTATGTATGAAAAGAATTTAAAGAAAGCCGGAATTCTTTATGATGCAATTGATAACAGCAATGATTTTTATAAAGGAACTGTGACTAATAAAGATGATAGATCAATAATGAATATCTGCTTTACATTACCTAATGAAGATTTAACCAAAAAATTCTTATCTGAATCAGCAGAATTTGGTTTAAGCGGATTGAAGGGTCACAGATCAGTTGGCGGTATTAGAGCTTCAATTTATAACGCATTCCCTATTGAAGGTGTTGAAGCTTTAATAAAATTCATGAAAGAATTTAAAGAAAAGAACTAATTATTTTATTTGAATCCCGCTTTAATTTGAAAAGCGGGATTCTTTTTTTCCTCATCTATTTAAATAATCATAAGCTTGTTCAATATTGATTTTTAATGCTCCTTCCCAAGCTTCAATTCTCTTTGGTGTGTTTGGAATTTCAGAAACAGAAGTTATTTCCTTTTTGGTTTTTCCTTCTGATTTATTTTTTTTCACAAAATCTAATAATGAGGATAAATAATCACGCATTACAATAAGATTTTCTCTATCACCGGTTAATTTATTTGGATCAGTTGAATGTCCGAATATAAAGGTAGTTTCACTGTCAAATTTATTGTAACAAGTTTCTAAATATTTAATCCATCCCTCAAAATCAGCTTCATCTTCTAGATTCACAAATGGATACAATCCATTAAAAACTAAATCACCAAAATGAACTACATTGTGATTTACAAAATGATATACTGCGTCTCCGCCAGTATGAGCCTTTCCAAAATGGTAAGCTTTTATTTTTTCTTTCCCTAAATTGATTTCCATTTCATCGGAAAAAGTTTTTGACGCTGGAAAACTATCTTCTGAATTTATTCTAATCTTTTGTAATCTGACACAATTTTCATTTGCTACTATTTCATTAGCATAACTGCTTAAAAATTTATTTCCCGATGTATGATCACCGTGATGATGCGTATTAAACAAATAATCTATTTTTCTGTTTGTTTTACTCTTTAGATGCTCAACAAAATTTTTTGCTGTTTCCGGAAACTGCGAATCGATTGTGATAACAGAATCATCATTTACAAACCATCCAATAGTTCCTCCTCTTTCTGTAAAAATTCCGATATTCCCTTTTATAACTTTAAAGTTTCCGTTTTCCAATGTTAATGCTTTCAACAAACTAGATTTACTTGTTAATAATAATCCGGTTAATAAACCTGAGCTTTTTAAAAATGTTCTTCTATTAATTTTCATTTAATTCTCCCATTAAATGTTTAGATTTACTTTCTTATAAAAAGATTTTTCTACCATTAAGTTCAATTTAATTATGAGTGAAAAGAGTTTTTTTGTCACAACAGACAAATCCAAATTTAATTTGGAAATAATACATACGTTCTTAAAAAATTCATATTGGGCAAAAGATATTTCTTTCGACATAGTAAAAAGTTCAATTCAAAATTCATACTGTTTCGGCGCTTTCTTAAACGACAACCAAATTGGGTTTGCAAGAGTTATTACTGATTACAATTCTCTTGCTTATCTTTTAGATGTCTTTATTATTAATGAATTTCAAAATAAAGGTTTTGGAAGACAATTACTTGATTCGGTTTTTAACGATCAGAAATTAAGCAAAATTAAAAAATGGATGCTTGCAACAAATGATGCCCATGCACTTTATAAACAATATGGATTTTACATTTTAGATAACTCCTCAAATAAATATATGATTAGAGAAAGAAGTTAGATTTGATGAATATTATTAAAACTGATTTTTTAGTAATTGGTACTGGTTTAGCCGGACTTTATTCGGCATTTTATGCTTCAAAATTTGGAACCGTTACACTTCTTACAAAACATACACTTGAGACAAGCAGTTCATATTGGGCACAAGGAGGAATTGCTGCGGCTATTGATCCTAATGATTCAACAGAATTTCATTTCAATGATACTTTAACAGCGGGAAGAGGATTATGTGATAACGAAGCCGTTAAAATACTTGTAAATGAAGGGAAAGAGAGAATCCTAGAATTAATTGAAGAAGGGATGAAGTTTGATTCACTTGACGGTGAAATTACGTTAGGACTTGAAGGAGGTCACAGTAAACGCCGTATTCTTCATGCCGGTGGTGATGCTACAGGAAAACAGATTGTCGATTTTCTAATTGATAAAGTTAAATCTACAAAAAATATTTCTGTTTTTGATAATACACTTGTCTATCAATTGATTACCGAAAACAATAAATGTATCGGTGCTAAAGCTCATCGCTGGCATCAAAAAGAGAATATAATTTTTAATTCGAAATCGGTCATTCTAGCAAGCGGTGGAGCTTCGGGCATTTATTTACGAACTACGAATCCTCATTCATCAACCGGAGACGGAATTGGTTTAGCATTTCAAGCCGGGACAGAAATTCGTGATCTTGAATTTATTCAGTTTCATCCGACAGCATTTTATTCTTCTACCGGAAAAACTTTTTTAATCAGCGAGGCTGTTAGAGGAGAAGGAGCTTATTTGGTTAATCATGATGGAAATAGGTTTATGATTGACCAGCATGAATTAGCAGAACTTGCTCCTCGCGATGTAGTTTCAAAAGCAATTTTTGAAGAGATGAAAAAGAATAACTTAGAAAATGTTTTTCTTAAACTTGATCATCTCGATCCGGAAAAAATTAGGAACCGATTCTCAAACATTTATAAAGAAGCAATTAAGTTTGGTATTGATATAACTAAGGATTTAATCCCAATCGCTCCGGCAGCACATTATATGGTAGGTGGAATTAAAACTGATTTAAATGGTGAGACAAATGTAAAAAATCTTTTTGCATGTGGAGAGGTTGCATCAACTGGAGTTCATGGTGCAAACCGGCTTGCAAGCAATTCTCTTTTAGAATGCATGGTTTTCGGTAAAAGATCTGTTGACAAATCATTAGACTCTCTCAATTCTAATTTCGAAAATATTTCCGTAAGAGAAAATGACTTTTTTGTTGATAAGAATCTTGATGAAAAGTATCTGAAACTAAAAAATGAAATAGCAGATGTAATGACAAAATACGTCGGTATTGTTAGAGATAAATCAATGCTCATAAAGGCAATCGAACTAATAAACAATATTGATGCAGATTGGAATTATGAAATGAATGAGTATTTTTCGAACAGATTGGCAAGCCTTAAACAAGTTTCCCTTTTGATTGCAAATGCTGCCTTAAACAGAGAAGAAAGCAGAGGTGGACATATTCGACTGGATTTTCCGTCTGAATCTGAAAATAGGTTTCACACAATTCAACAAATAAATAAAAATTTGAGTTTTGAAAATGCTTGATGATATACAAATTGATAGAATTATCGATCTAGCTCTTGATGAAGATATTCAGTCAGGTGACATTACAACTGAAGCAATAATTAATAAATCACAAAATGCTGATGCATTTATAAAAGCCAAGGAAAATGGAGTAATTGCCGGACTTCCAATTGCCGAAAAAGTATTTAGAAAACTTGATCCCGATTTGATATGGAATCCTTTGGTAAATGATGGAGATAAAATTAAATCTTCTGAAATTCTGGTTAAGTTTTCGGGATACTATAGTGCATTATTAACTGCAGAAAGAACAGCATTAAATTTTCTACAAAGAATGAGTGGAATTGCAACGCAGACAAATTTATTTGTCTCAGTGATTAAAGATTCCAAGACCAAAATTCTTGATACAAGAAAAACAATTCCTGGTCACCGTTTACTTGATAAATACTCTGTAAAAATGGGGGGAGGAACTAATCATAGAATCGGACTTTATGATTTAGTTATGATTAAGGATAATCACATTAAAGTTGCCGGAAATATTACTAATGCTGTAGAGCAGATTAGAAGAAAATATGGAAACAAATTTAGAGTAGAAATTGAAACTACAAACTTAGATGAAGTGAGTGAAGCATTGAAGTGTAATGCCGATATCATTATGCTGGATAATATGACAAATGAAGCAATGGATGATGCAGTTAAATTAATTAATGGAAGAGCACAAACAGAAGCATCCGGAAATATGACTATTGAAAGAATAAAAAGTACTGCTGAAATTGGAGTTGATTTTATTTCGATTGGAATGCTTACTCATTCCGTTAAAGCACTAGATATTTCCATGTACATTGAATAACCAAATTATAGATAATATTTTAAAAGTATATAAAAGAGAAAGGATAGATAGCAATGTTGAATAATCAAAAGATGATCGATGAAATTAACAAAATGAAGAAAGAAAAGAATGCAGTTATTTTAGCTCACAATTATCAAATTCCTGAAATACAGGATATTGCTGATTTTGTTGGTGATTCTTTAGGTCTCTCACAAATTGCCGGTAAAACAGAAGCAGATATTATAGTTTTCTGTGGAGTTCATTTTATGGCTGAAACTGCTTCAATAATTTCACCAAATAAAAAAGTATTAATCCCCGATTTGGATGCTGGATGTTCTTTAGCTTCAAGTATTACAGCAGAACAGCTAAGAGAATGGAAATCTGAAAATCCGGATGCTGTTGTAGTTTCTTATGTTAATACTACAGCAGAAATTAAAGCCGAAAGTGATTACTGCATCACATCATCCAATGCAGTTAAGGTTGTGGAATCAATTCCAGCTGATAAAAAAATACTTTTTTTACCGGATAGATTTTTGGGACAATATGTAAAAACAGTTACCGGAAGAAATATGGAAATCTGGAGCGGTGCTTGTCATGTCCATGAGAAAATTGGGAATGTAGAATTTGATAAGATTGCTGAAAATCATCCAAAGGCTGATTTCTTAATACATCCGGAATGTGGATGCTCATCATCCTGCATGTTGAAATCTACTACTATGGAAAGCGATAATATTCATATCGTATCAACAGAAGGAATGATAAAGCATGTTCAAAAATCACAAGCTAATGAATTTGTAGTTGCAACCGAAACAGGTATTCTGCACAGAATGAAGCAGTTTGCCCCCGAAAAAGATTTTTATCCGGTAAGCGAAGAATCTGTCTGCGAATACATGAAAATGATAACATTAGATAAACTATACTTTGCTTTACTGAATGAACAATACGAAGTGAAAGTACCGGAAGAATTAGCAGCAAAAGCAAGATTACCGATTGAAAGAATGCTTGAGATTGTGTAACCATCATTTACACTAAGATGTTACTTGTTTTAAGTTATTTTAAAAAAGAGTTTTATATTTTATTTGCTTTCTTTAAAAGATAATATTATGTTTGAGTCCTGTTTGAAGGCCCACGATAAAGATTAGCAATAATGGTTAATCTTTTCTCACTTATTGGGTTTATAGTATGAGGGTATCTACAATCTTCCATTTAAAGAAAATCGAAAAATCTTTTGATGTTGTTTATGGATTTAAATCAAAAAACTTCTCTGTAAAAATTTGCAAAGACAGATCAAGCTCTCCAGAAACTTATGTTTTGATAAGAAAAAAGTACTTTCTCTCATTTTTGGTTATTTATGATCTAAAAACATTTGACAAGTATTCAGAAGCAATGGATGAAATTAAGTTTCATGAATTTGAACTGAAATATGAGTGATTTGCCCCACTCTATTATACCTGCTAGTATAAATTTTCCAATGTGCTAGCGGGTTTTATTTAATTCATCATCAAAGTTTGCTTTCGGGAATTTTTTAGAGATTTCTTCAATTCGGATTTTTAGTGATTCAGTAAATTTCTTGTATGCGGTAGATTCTCTATTTCTTACTTTATGATTTAGCGATGTCCAAATCTGAAATGCTTCTTTCATAAAGACTTTCGCCTCATCATTAAATATTGAATCAATAAATTTATTTGAAATATATTCTACTGCGAAATCTGTTGGATGAAGCAGATCATCTTTGTAAAATCTGTAATCCCGCAAATCATCAATCATCATTTCATAAGATGGGTAATAAAAACAATTCTTTTTATTCTTTATAATCTCATCAATCGATAGAATTAAAATTGATTTACTTCTTTGGTTTTCTTCAGCACCATCTTTCCAATGTCTAACCGGACTAACAGTAAATATAATTTTTGTATTTGGATTAATTTCATTTAACAATTCAACAATATTTTTCAAACTTGCGACTGTTTCACTTATAGTTAATCTTTTTTTCTCAAACTCTTTTTGTGGTATCTTATGACAATTTGAAACAATCTTGCCTGTCCTTAAATATTTATAAATAAACGAAGTACCCAAAGTTATAACAACTAACTCAGAGTTTGATAAGTGAGAAATTGCTTCATTTTTATTTTTATTAATTCCTTCGATTAATAAATCTTTTTCATGGGATGAAAAATCAGAATGATGATAAAAGCTATGCCACTCATATTGATTATAAATCAAATCATCCTCTGATATTTGAATTTTTCCGGCTAAAAGTTTAATCCCATTTTCTATTGAAATTGGATTGTACAGCACTCCCAATGGATTTGCAAGAATATTAATTTTTCGCTTAAGCAGATAATCTGCTGCATTTTCCGCAAAACATGATCCGATTGTGAAAATTTTATCATAATAATTCAGCTTAAAATCATATTTCGGATTTTCAACTTCTGTTCTGAATCTCATTTTTATCTGCCTTAATTTGGTAGATCAAGATTAAGAAGAAGAGCAGGATCGGTTCTTTCTCCAAACCATTGAACACTCCAATGAAGATGTGGTCCGGTTGATCTGCCGGTCGTTCCTATTTCTCCAATCTTATCCCCTTTCTTTACAAAATCCCCTTCTTTAACATCTTTTTTACTTAGATGAAGATAAGAACTGTTTAATCCTTGTCCATGATCGAGAATTATAAAATTACCCGAATAATAAAAATCATCTGCCGCTAAAATTACTCTGCCATCTGCCATTGCATAAACAGGAGTGCCGGTTGGAGCAGCAAAGTCCAAACCATTGTGTGCATTTCTTGGAACTCCATTTAATATTCTCTGACTACCAAAAACACTTGTTAAAACTCCCCCGGAAACCGGGCGCATAAATCCATCTTTATATAGAGCTGCTTTCTCTTCACCAATTTTTTTCTTTGCTTCTCTAATTATTTCTCTCTCCTTTATGATTCTTTCTTCTTCAGTATTAGGAGCAGTCACATATTTCTGTTTCATATTATTGATTCTTTGAATTTTATATTCTCTTTCAGGAAGATTAATTTTTTTTACAAATGATTTTCCGGATTCATATTTTATTTTCAAATACTTAGGACCCTTTGCATCTCTATCAAATCCCAAAACAAAATATCCATTCTCATCAACATCTACAATTTTTGAATCTAACATTACTTGCCGGATTTTTTCACCTTTACCGAACACTAAAAAACCGGGCTCAAATTTGCCGGCAAATTCTACAGTATTTGCATTTAAAAAAGTAAATGAAAATAACATCAAAAAAATTCTTTTAAGCATTCCTAAAATCTCCAATTAAGGGGAAACATAAGACATTAAAATAGCTGAAATCCAAGCTCCATAAGTTCCAACAGCATAACCAAGCACAGCTAAAATAACTCCAACTGTAGCTAAAGAAGGATGAAACGCTGAAGCAACAATAGGCGCCGATGCGGCTCCTCCAATATTAGCTTGACTTCCGACAGCAATAAAAAATAATGGTGCTTTAATTAATTTACCGACAGCAATCATTACTATTGCATGAAATAAAATCCAAATTACAGCAATCAAAAGTAATCCAGGATTATCAAAAAAAGCAAATATATCCATACTCATTCCAATTGATGCAATGAGAATATAAAGAAAGAGACTTCCAATTTTAGATGCTCCCGCTCCCTCAAGTTCTTTTGCTTTAGTAAAGGAGAGAAGAAATCCACCGGTTGTTGCAAGAAGAACAATCCAAAAGAATGAAGATGTTAAACTAAATTTTGCCGTCTCCGGAAAATTTGATTGGAAGAATGGAGCAATAATATCACCTAAGAGATGAGACATTCCAGTTATCCCAAAAGCAACAGCCATTATTTTCATTAAATCGGCTAATGTGGGAATTCTCATAATACTTTTATGGTATTGTTCAATTTTACTTTTAACATCATCAATCGAAGAAGTATCTGCTTTTAAATATTTATCTATTTTTTCTGTAACACCGGCGCCGTATAAAAGAATTGCCATCCATATAGAATAAGCAATAACATCAACCGCAATAATTGCAGAAAATAAATTATCACTAGCACCGAATATTTCTTTCATCGCAGTTTGATTTGCACCTCCACCTATCCAGCTCCCGGCAATTGTTGCTAATCCTCGCCAAACTTCATCGGCTCCGCTCCCGCCAACAATTTCTGGTGCAAATGATTTAACAACAAGTATTGCAAAAGGTCCTCCTATAATTATGCTTACAGTTGCGGTGAAAGTCATTATTAACGCTTTTGGTCCTAATTTAAGAATTGCTTTCATATCAATACTTAGTGTTAATAAAACCAAACTTGCCGGCAAAAAATATCTTGATGCCACAAAATAAAGCTGCGAAGAATCTGCAGATATAATTCCTATTGAATTTAAGATTCCCGGTAAGAAATAACATAATAACAAGGGGGGAACAAATTTATAAAATTTCTGCCAATATCTATTTTTACTATTAGAAGTAGAAAAAACAAAAGCAAGAATCAAAAATAATAAACCGAGAACTACTGCATCATTGGTAAACCAAGAGTTCATTAACTGTTCCTTTCAAGTAAGAATTAGAAAGTGTAAATAATAAAATTAGTTATGAATGCCAAATTCTCACCTAAAATTATATCACCGATTTTCAGATGTTATTTATGGTTATGTTTTTCCAATAGTTCTTTTGCTCTTGGTTTATAAACTGTATGATAGAAAAGATCCAAATATGCTTCCATCCCTTTGTTTTCCATATCCGTAGAATATTTCCAGAATCCATAAATCTTAGCTTGAGATAAAAGTTTCTTTGTATATAAAGGCCAGTTATATTTTTCTTCAACTCTTTTGATTGAATTAACAGAGATTCTCTCCCAAAAACCGGGATCCTCGATTATCTTTTGAACATTAATCTCAAGAATATTTATTGTTTCCAAATCATTTACTGGATCAATATGAAAGCCGTTAATATTGCTTTGTATTATTTCTAAAGGACCGCCGTATTTTGTTGCAAATACCGGAATGCCTGTTGTCATTGCTTCAATAACCGTTAGACCAAATCCCTCAAATAGTGCCGGCTGAACAAATATTCCTTTTTTATCGGCAATTAATCTATATGCTTCACCGGATTCAACCTTACTGAATGGTCTTCCAATCCATCTTACTTTATCATTGAGATTATATTTATGCAATAATTCATGTGTTAAATTAATCTCTTCCTTTTCTTCATTGTCAGTAGATTCTTCAGAATTAATTCTTCCAGCGGCGACAATTAAATTTGAGTTTTTTTGAAGTTCTTCTGATTCACCAAACCATTTTACCAATCCTGTTATATTTTTGATTTTATCTAATCTGGACATAGCAAAAATTGGGAGTTTATCCGGATTTGCTAATTTCCCCCAAATAAAATCTTCTTGAATATCCTCAAACATCAATTCGCTTACATTTTTCATTATTTCATCATTTCGATTCTCTTTGTTTTTATTTGGGAAGAATATATTCTGATTCACGCCGGGAGAAACAATATTGAATTTAGTATGTTTCGGTTCAACTCCATTTTCAACTCTATATAATCCGGGCATAGTAAAATGTTTATATGATTCATACTGTCCCATTGATTCTTCAGTACCGGCAATCTCTTGGTAGGATGATGTTATTAAAAAATCAGCAGAATTAATAGCTATTAAATCGGCAGAAAATTGAAGTGAAAAATTATAATGATTTTCCAAATCTTTCCAATAAAGAGCGCTGTATAAGTATTTACTTTTTTCAAGAGCATGAGCAATGCAGCATTGAGTTACATTAAATTTTTTTGATAACAGATAGGAAACCAAATTTCCATCTGAATAATTACCGATTATTAAATCCGGACGAGAACCAAATTCAGCAAGCAATTCAATATATGAATCTTCAGCATACTCTTCTAAGTACGGCCAAATCTCAAAACGAGATATCCAGCTATCTGTCACTTTTTTATTGTGTTCACGAAAAGGAACTCTTAAAATCCATGAGTTTTCAGTTCCATTAATTTTTTCTAATCTTTTGTTGCAGTCTGTTCCCATCGAATTGGGAATTAATCTGGTTAACACAATTATTTTAGGATTAATATCTAATCCCGATTGTTTAAGTGAATCATTTAAAGCTTGTTCCAAAGCTTTCACTTGATCCAAAATATAAACTACTTGTCCTCCGGTATCGGGCAATCCCATAGCACTTGTCTGAGAAAAGAATCCATGTGGAGAAAGAATGGCTATTTTAAACAGCATTGGAATTCTGGAAATAAACTCTGCAAGTACATCATGATCCGGAGAATTTAATACCTTATCCAGCAGATTCAAACTCTGTTTAATTTCGATAACATTTTTTCCTAAACCCGGTTCAAAGCCTATCTCCTGAAGTTTATGTTTTATACTCTTAAATTCTGTCTCATCATCATAATCATCTAATAGTTTTAAGGCTTTGTTCAATTGTTCTATTAATTGATTCGAGTCTTCAATCCTGTCATTCAAAATCAGTTGAGTTCCATTTACTTTATGAAGATGGAGAAAGTTAAAAAATATCTGCTGCCATTTTTCAGTATTGTTAAACATTTGACTTGAAAGAAAACGATTGAGATATTCAACTCCGCTTCCAATGCTTTTTGTATCTCTTACAATCGGACTCTGATCATAGAATGGGGAGAAATCTAAATTTATTATATTGTTTGAGTTTTCATGATCAACAAAACTTTCCTTTACCATTAAGTAATCTTTTACCGTAATTTCTTCTGTAAACAATTCATCAGTATTAACATGATAAAACTTTGTAAAACTGATTTTCTCTCTCACTTCAAGATATACTGAGTTTGAGACCGATACAGACTCCTGACAATACTTTAATAAATGATTTATATCACTGTAGTTATCTTTATGTTTATCATAAAAATGATTTAAGTACTCAATTATATTTCCGCTTACACAAAGCTTTTTGCTTTGCTTAGATAAAAAACTCATAAAGCTGTAAAATGAATTCGAATTCTCTTCAATACTTTTAAGAAAATTATTTTTCATCAATTAAATCCTTTCAATAAAATTGTAATAATTAATTCCTTCAATAATACCATCGGCTCTTTCTGCTTCAGCAAAATAAATTCGGCGTCTTCCTTTTAATTTATTAAGTTCATCTCCATAATTACCAACAACCACTCCAAGTAATTCGCCGGTAAGCATATCCTCATCATTACCGGAATCTCCGGCGACTAAAATATTATTATGATTCAGATTCCACCGATAAGCAATGTATCTTACTGCTCTTCCTTTGCTTGCTCTTGCCGGGAGTATATCTAAATAATTTTTGTGGCTTAAAATACAGTTAGCCTTTACCCTATTTTTAACAAGCCAATCAACAACCTTTTTGTAATTATCTTCTGCTTTATCAATGTAATAAGAAACTTTAAAATCTCTTTGAGTATCTTCTTCTTGGTATTCAAGAAAATCAAACTGACTTAAAGCATTAAAAATCTGTTCTCTTTTCCAGCCTTGTGAAATATGAGCTTTCCATCCGGTAGAAAGAATATAATCTTCATGATCTCTATAATATATTTCCGAACCGACAGAAGAAATTATTAAGTCAGGTAAAACAAAATTGTTTTCTTTCAGAACATTTTTCGCTGAATCAATTGTCCTTCCGGTTGCAACTCCAAATCCAATTTTATTATTATTCTCTGCAATAACTGTTTTGATTCTTTCAGCAGCTTCTTTATTTCCAAGCAAAGTATCGTCAATGTCGAAGATCATGAATTTTTCAAATGTCAGAAATTTTTCACCGGTACTTATGAAAGTTTTTGTTTTTCTATCAACCTTACTCAGCACTTCATTAATTACTTCTACATAAAGGTCAGTATGAGCCTCCCAAGAATAATATTTCTTTACTCTTTCAATTCCATTTCCTGAATACTTAATCCATTTATCTTCATCATCAAGAATTTTATGAATTCCATTAGCAATGTTTTTTGAATCGGAAACATCAACCAACTCACCATTATTAAGATTATTCAAAATATCTTTTGGCCCTCCGTCATTAGTTGCAACAACCGGAAGTCCGCTCGATGCTGCTTCAATCAGAGTTAAGCCAAATGGTTCATTGTAAGCTGAATTTACAAACACTCCTCTTGTTTCTGCTGTAATTCTGTATAGTTCGGGTACTTCATCTTCAACATCATGAGTTTTTGGAACTGCCATTTTGCCGTATAAATTATATTTATCCATCATAAGAAGAATTTCTGTAAGGACTTCTCTCTCAATATCTTCCATCTTAGTTATGTCTTTTCTAATTCCGGCAAATATTGCAAGATTTGCTTTTTTTTGAAGTTCTTTATCTTCACCATAAGCTTCAATTAATCCGGTAATATTTTTTCTCTTTTCAGGTCGGCATAAAGAAAGAATTAAAGGTTTGTTAAGATTTGTAAAAAACCGCCACAGCTCTTCTCTAATTTTTTCTCTTATTTCCTTTTCTTCCGAGTTCCATTCTCTTTTTTCGTTGTATGGATAAAATCTTTTCAGTTCTACACTTGGCGGAATGACAACAAACTTATCTTTATTAGTATTTTCATATAAACCATACTGTTTATCAATTTCTTGATTTGTACTGGTAATAATTCTGTCTGCAAAAAATATTGTACTTTCTTCTGCTTCGATTCTTTTAAATATTTTATAACGTTTATTTATTTCTTCTTTTGTTAATCCCTGCTTAAGTAAATTATTTAGTTTATCTCGTCCTAAGGAATGTCCTGTATGAATTAATGGAATTCCAAAAAACTTTGTCAATTCAGTGCATACATACCCGGCATCAGCATAATGACTATGAATAATGTCCGGTAATTCATTATTCCCTTTTATATACTTAATTGATTTATCAACAAATTCTTCTAAGTGCGGCCAGAGCAATTCTTTACGAATATATTTTAATCCTCCGCATCTTATTCTTATAATAGAAAGTTTCTCACTTACATTTTCAATCCTATCCGAATAATCTTTAGATACTGCTTTATCTTCAATTCTTCTTGTTACAATTTCTACTTTTCTAACATCCTCTCTTTCAGTAAGTGATTTTGCAAGTTCCAGGACATACTTAGTTTGTCCTCCTGTATCAGCATCTCTTCCTAATTCAAGATTTTTTCCTCTAATCAAACCATGTATGTTGTAAAGCTGTATGTACAAACCACTTTTATTCATTTAATTTCTCCAAGTAGGTTGTGTAAATTTTATCATCAGATGGAACTGCTCCTTCTACTTGACATATATCAGCAGCAAATTCAACTCCAAACTTATTGCACAAATCTAAATTTTTATTTTTCAGCATTGCGGCTACAAACATTGCCGAATAAGCATCACCGGCACCAACGGTATCAGTCACACTATTTACTTTTTTATTTTGATAGGATATTTTATCACCAAATAAAATACTTCCATCTTTCCCTAAGGTGATGATTAGTATATCAATTCCAAAATGATTCTTTACTTTCAAAGCTTTCTGTTCAAATAAATTTGACTTTTCGATTTGAAAAAGATTAAGAATTATTTCTAATTCCTCATTATTCATTTTAACAATGCCGGCATTATTTAATGAATAAAGAAGAATTTCCTTATTAAAATAATTCTGTCTTAGATTAACATCATAAAACACTTTGCTTTGATTTTGCAATAGTCTTTGAATTGTTTCTCGTGAAGTTCTGTTCCGCTGTGCCAAAGTTCCAAAATAAAATAATTCGTTATCATTCGAATTTTTTATCGCATCAAATTCAATAAAGTCATATGCACTATTTTCTAAAATTTCAAATGAAGGAATTTTTTCATCGTTAAGATTTACGTTAACCAATCCGGTACTATAATTATTTATCTGAATGTTATTTGTATCCATACCGGACTGCTTCATAAAATTTATTATTTCTATTCCTTCGTCATCATTTCCGACCGCTGAAATTAAGTTTACTTTTCCCACCAGTTTATTAATGTGATAAGCAAAATTGAATGGAGCTCCTCCTAGTTTTTTGTAAGAAGGATAACAATCAAATAACACTTCCCCTGCTACTGTTATATTCTTCATAGTTTTTTATTATATAAATTTTTGATCAAATAACAAAATTTTGGGTGTGAAATATTGAAATAAAACAATGATTGAATTAATTATAATTGATTCTACTAGAAGGATTTTAATAAATTTTCCTTTTGTATGATAAAGAGTGTAACCCTTAACTAAATATTTCGAAAGCAGCTTTATATGTGTTGCAGTGTGCTTCAACAATATCTTCAATGTTAGGCGAGTAACCTCCTCCCATTGAAACCATAATCGGTATATTATTTTTATAAGCTTCTTCAAAGACGAATTGATCTCTTCTCAAAGATCCTTCTATCGTCATTCCAAGCTTACCCCATTTGTCGGTATGTAGTATGTCAACTCCCGAAATGTAAAAGATAAAATCGGGTTTTACCTTTTCAATTAAATCAGGGAGAGTTTTGTACAGCATTGATAAATATGTTTCATCATCAGTACCAGATTTAAGAGGAATATCATAATCGGATTTTTCTTTGTAGAGAGGATAATTCGATTCACCGTGCATACTAAATGTAAAGACCGAATTATTATCCTCAAAAATTTTTGCAGTTCCGTTTCCTTGATGAACATCCAAATCCACAACTAAAATTTGATTAACATAATTGCGGCTTAAGAGATAATTAGCTGCGACTGCTGCATCATTAAATATACAGAATCCCTCTCCTCTATCTTTGTAGGCATGATGAGTTCCGCCGGCAATATTTAAGGAAATTCCATTTTCTAAAGCAAGTAGTGATCCTTTAACCGTACCGTTTGAAATTATAAATTCTCTTTCAACTAATTCTTTGCTTTGCGGAAAGCCGATTTTTCTTATTTCTCTTTCTGATAATTGATTTGATAAAAGTCTTTTTACATAATCAGCATCATGAGTTATTTCAATAATTGATCTATCTGCAAATCCTGGTGAAAAAAGGTTACATTTGCTGATTATTTTTTCACTTAAAAGTCTCTCGGGAATCATCTTGTATTTTTGAATAGGAAATTTATGATCGGCAGGAAGCGGCAGAATATATTCATCTGAAAAGGCGATTTTTATTTTTGACGACATTAAGAAATGTTGGATTTTATTTTTGAATACGAAAGTTAAAAATAATCAGATTCCTTTAATTCTATCCCAAAAAATTGATAAAATTTCTCCGTCAATTTCAAAGTTTGGAAATTCTCTGTTTATCTTAATTTCACCGTTATCATTAATTATTCTAAAAGAGAAAACATAGTCTTCACTTGATTCAACCCAGCCGTTTAATGAACCAAATCGCAAATCATTAAAGAAATATGAATTTTCTCTTTCAGTTATTGTAAAGTATTTTCCCGAAAACCATAAAAGCTTCTGTATTGCATAAGTATGTTCTATTTCTTTTATGGGTTCGTCATTAATCTGAATAAAATTAAACTTTATTTCATCAGTTTGATCAAAGAGAGAATAGAAACCTTCGTAGTAACCATCTTTGGTTTTGAATAATCCACGCCACAGAATATTGTTGAATGGAGTTGGAGCTGTCATATACTTTTCAAATTTTATTCCCTGCAGTTCAGCTTGATTTTCAAAAACCGAATTAATATAAAGTTTATTAATAACTGTAAATGCCAAATATAGAGAGCTGATTCCCAGACCTAAATACCTGAAAATTTTTCTGTTTTTCGAATTCCGTTTTTGAAATAGAGTAATGATTAACAAAACTAAAAAGGGTAGAGTATATAAAGGATCAATCACAAAAATTGTATTAAACGCTACTTGATAATCTGAAAAAGGATTGAAAAGCTGAGTGCCGTAATTAGTAAATGAGTCCAATATAGGATGAGTAAAAAGTGATAAGAAAGCCAGCAACGACCAGCTTTTCCAACTTACATTATCTTTTCTGTGAAGTTTTGAAAACAATAAACCTAAAACCGGTGCGGCTATTATTGAAAATAAAATTGAATGAGAAAAACCTCTGTGAATTGCTAATTGAGTAGCTTCTGAAAAAAGTGGATTTAGCATAACATCTAAATCGGGAATTGTACCGCACACTGCTCCCCAGAAAGCGGCTTTATTTCCTACTCTTTTGCCTAAAACAGCTTCGCCGACTGCGGCTCCTAATGTTATTTGTGTTAGTGAATCCATGACAAACTATAAACTAAGAAGCAGCAAAATTAGTTCTATTTCTTGTAAACAGATAAAAGGGGATTTATTGAAGTATTATTAAATCTGAATTTCAAGAAATAATAGCTCAAAATGAATCCTATTAAAATTGTGGGAAGCATAATCAAACCGGATTCCGGACCAAAGTTTCCGCCGCTTATCAAATCATTATCAATATTTTTAGTTAAAATAAAAGTTACTTCCGGTTTAAAACCACTAACATTAAATCCGAAAACATTTCCTTGGAAAAAATTCCATGCAGTATGAAGCCCAATCGGAAATGCGAGCGATCCCGAAACTATATATGCATAACCGTATAAAAATCCGATTAAGAATAGATTTACAATTCCCAATAATGATGCATCCGGATTTGCACCATGAAGTATTCCAAATACAAAGGAGGAAATTATCCAGGCTAAAATCACAGAATTTTTATTTCCGCTATTATCACTATTCAATCCTTCGGAAATATTTTTAATGTGATAACCACGAGAGAAAGCTTCTTCTATCAATCCAATTGATAAATAGCCAAAAAATCTACCTGCAATCTCAATTGGAAAATAATAGTTGTAATCTGAATGAAGGATTGAAGTTATCTCTATTTTATTAAATGTTATTAGAAAGAGAAACACGAAAAGCATTAGTATTCCACCAATGCTGATGCCGTATAGAAAATCAAAAAACCATTTTTTTGAAAATTGAAATCCGAGATGTTCAAATTTCCTTTTATCAAAAAAATATATCGGCAGATAAATTGAAATTATTCCAAATGGAATAAGCAATAATTCTTGTGTTAGATTGCTTATATAATAATTATCAATTCCACTTGTAACTACAATTGTAAGAATATAAGCACTTAAAAAAAGTGCAAACTGAATAACAATTCTTACTCCGGCAGTTAATCTATGTTCGTTAGTGTTATAAAAATATTTGTAAATCAATTTTCTCTATTGCTTAAGTCAATAAACAACAGAAATTAACACTTTAATCAATAAGATTTTGCGAAAAACTTAATTTTCAGCTATACAATGATTTACATCACAAATTACCTAATCCAAACAGTTTTGATGTTTACAAATTCTTTAATTCCGTAATGGGAAAGTTCTCTTCCGTAACCGCTGATGTTGATTCCACCAAAAGGTAGTCTGGGATCCGACTTCACCATTCCATTAATAAAAACCGAACCAGATTCAATTTGATGCGCAAACTTTTTTGCTTTATTTAAGTCACTGGTCCAAAGCGAAGCTCCTAATCCAAAATCAGTATCATTTGCAATTCTTATTGCATCCTCTTCATCTTCAGCTTTAATTACTGATGCAGCCGGACCAAATAATTCTTCACTATATGCAGGCATTTCCTTTGTAAGATTAGCAATAACTGTCGGTTCGTAATAAAATCCTTTTCTGTTTATTCTTTTACCGCCGGTTAAAACTTCAGCTCCCATTTTTAATGATTTTTGAATTTGAGTATCCAATTCAATTAATAAATCTTCTCTTGCCAACGGTCCTAGGTCTGTATCAGCTTCCATCGGATCTCCGATTTTTACTGACTTCATTTTTTCGACAAATTTATTTGCAAATTCATCATAGACTTCTTTTTGTATTATAAATCTTTTTGCAGCAATGCAGCTTTGGCCATTATTAATTAATCTTGCAGTTACAGCAGTTGAAACCGCTTCATCAATATTTGCATCGCTCAATACAATAAATGGATCACTTCCCCCAAGTTCCATAACAGTTTTTTTTAACTTACTGCCGCAAGCTTCCGCAACTTTTTTACCGGCATATTCACTACCGGTTAAAGTAGCGGCTTTCACGTAAGGATTATCAATAACCTCTTTCACCTGCTTTGATTCAATCAACAGATTTGTGAAGCATCCTTTTGGAAAACCTGCAAGAGTAAAAACTTCATCAATTGCAATGGCACTTTGTGGCACGTTTGAGGCATGTTTAAGAAGACCTACATTACCAGCCATTAATGCAGGAGCGGCAAATCTAAATACCTGCCAAAATGGAAAATTCCATGGCATAACTGCTAAAACAACTCCAATCGGATCAAACTGAACGTAGCTTAGTGATGCATCTGTTTCAATAATTTCTTTGCTTAATATATCTTCTGCATTTTCAGCGTAATATTTACAAACCCAAGCACATTTCTCAACTTCTGAAACTGACTGCTTAATTGGTTTTCCCATTTCTAGTGTTAATATTTCAGCATACTCATTTTTCTTTTTTAAAAGAACATCTGAGGCTTTAAGCATTAAACTTTTTCTTTCCTCAAAAGAAATATTTTTCCAATTTTCGAATCTCTTCTGTGCAATATTTACTTTCTGAATAATTTCTTCGGAAGTTAACGGTGAAAAGGTTTTAATAATATTTTCATCAGCCGGATTTACAGTTTGAATTGCCATTTTTGATCTCATTTGTTTTTATTTGTAGTTAGTAAAAAATGTAAATCTTTATATAAAAAGCAAATTTATCTATCATACAAAAAATATAGAAGTAGGGAAATATGAATCAAACAAACACAAAGTTAATAGTAGCAGGAATCTTTGGATTTCTAGCGGTTGCAATTGGAGCATTCGGTGCGCATGGATTGAAAAGTATTCTTTCCGAAAAAATGATTCAGACTTACAATACCGGAGTTTTATATCATTTAGTTCATTCGGCAGTTCTTCTTGCATTAGCTTTGACTGACAAAGTGAAATTTAACAAATCATTTTATATGATAATGACAGGTATAATTCTGTTCTCATTTTCATTATACATATACGCTGTAACAGGAATAACTTTTCTAGCAATGATAACACCATTTGGCGGAGTAAGTTTTTTAATTGGATGGGGAATGATTATAAAAGAAGGAATAAAATAGAGGAACGCTTGATTAAACGTTCCTCTATAATTTTATTTATGCATTTTGCTTTGCAATTAAATTCAAAGCACTTCCGGCTTTAAACCATTCAATTTGATTTTCATTAAATGTATGATTCAAAACTGCTTCATCAGTTGATCCATCTGAATGTTTAATAACGAGTTTCAATTGAGAATCCGGAGCTAATTCTTTTAATCCTATTATACTTAGCTTATCATCTTCATTAATTTTATCATAATCTTTAGGATCAGCAAAAGTTAATGGAAGCATTCCTTGTTTCTTAAGATTAGTTTCATGTATTCTTGCAAAACTTTTTACAATAATTGCTTTACCGCCAAGATGTCTTGGCTCCATTGCTGCATGTTCTCTTGACGAACCTTCACCATAGTTTTCATCTCCAACAACAATCCATCCCAATCCTTTTGATTTATAATCTCTAGCAACTTCATGAACTACTTTATACTCACCGGTAAATTGATTTTTAACCTCACCGGCTTTATCGGTAAATGCATTTATTGCTCCTAAAAACATATTGTTAGAAATATTATCAAGATGTCCGCGGAATCTTAACCAAGGTCCTGCCATTGAAATATGATCTGTTGTACATTTTCCTTTTGCTTTTAATAATAAAGGAAGGTCTTCATAATCGTTTCCATCCCAAGACTGGAATTTATCTAAAAGCTGAAGTCTATCACTTTCTTTATCAACAATAACATCAACATTTTGTTTTGCTTCTTTTGATAAAGGAGCAATATAACCTTCTTCTCCTTTTGAGAAACCGGTTGATGGTAATTCTAATCCGGTTGGAGGATCAAGTTTAATTTTTTCTCCATTTTCATTTACAAGTTCATCGGTAACTGGATTAAATGTCAAGTCTCCCGCAATTGCTAAAGCTGTAGTAATTTCGGGACTTGCAACGAATGCCAATGTATTTGGATTCCCGTCATTTCTTTTTGCAAAGTTTCTGTTAAATGAAGTTACAATTGTATTTCTTTCTCCATTTTCATTATCCATTCTTTTCCACATACCAATACAAGGACCGCAGGCATTAGCTAATACAACTCCACCAACATCAGTAAGAGTTTTAAGCTGTCCGTCTCTTTCAATTGTGGCTCTTACCTGTTCTGAGCCGGGAGTAATAGTGAACTGAGATTTAGCTTTTAATCCCTTTGACATTGCTTGTCTTGCAATACTTGCTGCACGATCAATGTCTTCGTAAGAAGAATTTGTACAGCTTCCAATTAAAGCAACAGAAATTTTTGAAGGATAATCTTTTTCTTTAACAGCTTCTTTCATTTTAGAAATTGGCCAAGCTAAATCTGGAGTAAAAGGACCATTCAAATGAGGTTCTAATTCATTTAGATTAATTTCAATAACTTGATCAAAATATTTATCTGGATTTGCGTAAACATCTTCATCACTTCTTAACAAACCCATATTTTGTTCTGCCATTTCAGCAACGTCGGCTCTTTCAGTACTTCTTAAATAATCAGCCATTTTTTTATCGAAACCAAAAATTGAAGTTGTTGCACCAATTTCAGCTCCCATATTGCAGATAGTTCCTTTACCAGTAGCTGAAATTGAATCCGCTCCTTCACCAAAATATTCAACTATTGCACCTGTTCCCCCTTTAACAGTAAGGATTCCGGCAACTTTTAGAATTACATCTTTCGGTGAAGTCCAGCCATTCATTTTACCAGTTAACTTAACACCGATAAGTTTCGGCCATTTTAATTCCCAAGGCATTCCGGCCATAACATCAACTGCATCAGCACCGCCAACGCCAATTGCAATCATTCCAAGTCCGCCGGCATTTGGAGTATGAGAATCAGTTCCAATCATCATTCCGCCTGGGAAAGCATAATTTTCCAAAACTACTTGGTGAATAATTCCTGCTCCCGGTTTCCAGAAACCAACACCAAATTTCTTTGAGATTGATTCAAGAAAATCATAAACTTCTTTATTTTCATCCTTAGCTCTGTTCAAATCATCTTCCGCACCTACTTGAGCTTGAATCAAGTGATCGCAGTGAACCGTAGAAGGAACAGCAGCGGAATCTCTTCCGGCATGCATAAATTGAAGAAGTGCCATTTGGGCTGTAGCATCCTGCATTGCAACTCTATCTGGAGCTAAATCAACATAATCTTTCCCTCTTACATATTCTCTTGTTGGAGTTTCCCATAAATGGGAGTATAGTATTTTTTCCGCAAGAGTTAATGATCTACCAAGAATTTTCTTAGCTGCATTTTGTTTATCAGCCATTTCTGTATAAACTTTTTTGATCATATCTAAATTTTCAGTCATAATATCACCTTTAGTTTTTAATATGTTGCGAATATATGGAATTTAGTTTTTATTTTCTTTTTATAAGATGCAGTTAATTTTTATTGGAACGTAATTTTATAAACTTTTTTATAAACGATTCCGTTTACCATCTAAATTGAGGAAAGAATGAGTTTACAAGAAAATGAAGCAATTTTAACTATTTGTCTAATGGCAGCATTTGCTGATGGATCAAAAAGTGAAGAGGAAAGAAATAACTTCAAAAGTATAATGGATAGCCTTGGTGGAGAAGTCTCTCCAAACTTATTTCAGAATGTACTATTAAAGAAAATTACTTTAGAAGAGGCAGCGGGTAAACTAGAAACAAATGAATCAAAAACTCTTGCTTATGAAATGGCTGTTTATTTATGTGATTCAGATAATTTGATTAATAATAAGGAAAAGGAATTTTTAGATAGATTAAAAAACCTGCTGAATATAGAATCAAATACTGCTGAAACGATTGAGAAGCAAGGAGAAGAAATTGCGGTTATTCCGGTTAAAGAAACTTTTGAAATTCCTTCAGCTCCAAATTTTGATGCTGAAATCAACAAAATGATTTTAAATTACTCGATTCTAAATGGTGCTTTAGAACTGCTTCCTCAATCTTTGGCAACTATGGCTATAATTCCTTTACAGACTAAAATGGTTTACAGAATCGGCAAGTATTATAACTATGATTTGGATTCGGGACACATAAAAGAATTTATTACAACCATAGGACTAGGATTTACATCTCAGGTTTTAGAAGGATATGCAAGAAAGTTAATTGGAGGTTTTGCGAAAAAATTTATTGGTAAAATGGGGAAAGGAATTGCTTCCGCAGCCACAGGTGCTGCGTTTTCATTCGGTTCCACTTATGCAATTGGAAAGGTTGCACACAGTTATTATTCAAGCGGAAGAAAATTAAACACAGATCAATTAAGAAATTTATTTTCAAAATTTTCTGACGAATCAAAATCACTTTACACAAAATACCAGGGTGAGATTCAGAATAAGGCAAGAAATATAAATGTTAATGAGATTCTTCCAATGATTAAAGGTAATAGATTATTTTAATTTTATCTTTGAATTATCGGGTATAATTATTTATACCCGATTTGCTGAATTGTATAAAAAGAAAATATTAATTAGGACTGTTTCTTCATAATTTTCTGCAGTTTTTCAATTTCATCTCTTAAAAGAGCCGCTTTCTCAAACTCTAAATTTTTTGCGGCTTCAAGCATTTCTTCTGTCATTTGTTCAATTAAATCATTCTGCTGTTCGGCAGTCATATATTTTATTACCGGCTCAGCAACCTTAGCAAATGCTGCTTCTTTTTCAGGTTCTTTTTTTCTTAGCTCTGCAATTGATGTTGAAGAAAGAATTTCTTCTCTCGATTTGAAAACAGTCTTTGGAGTAATTCCATGTTCTTCATTATACTTCTGTTGAATTTCTCTTCTTCTGTTAGTTTCTTCAATTGTTTTTCGCATCGATTCAGTAATAATATCAGCATACATAATAACTTTTCCGTCAACATTACGTGCTGTTCTTCCGGCTGTCTGCATTAAGGATCGTTCGCTTCTTAAAAATCCTTCCTTATCTGCATCAATAATAGCAACAAGAGAAACTTCGGGAAGATCTAATCCTTCTCTTAAAAGGTTTACACCGACCAATACATCAAAATCGCCAATTCTTAAATCTCTTATTATTTCTACTCTTTCGAGCGAATCAATATCGCTATGAATGTAACGGACTAAAATTCCAAGTTTATCTAAATAATCGGTTAAATCCTCAGCCATTTTTTTAGTTAATGTTGTAACTAAAGTTCTCTCTTTTCGTTTAACTCTGGCTTTTATTTCACCAATTAAATCATCAATCTGACCTTTAATTGGTCTTACTATAATTTCGGGATCAAGCAAGCCGGTAGGGCGAATTATTTGTTCAACAAACGAACCGCCGCTTTGCTGAAGTTCATAATCGCCCGGAGTTGCACTAACATAAATTATATTATTGGTAAGCTTTTGATATTCCTCAAACTTTAAAGGACGGTTATCCATTGCAGATGGAAGTCTAAATCCATGTTCTACCAAAACTTCTTTTCTTGCTCTATCACCGTTATACATTCCTCTAATTTGAGGAATAGTAACGTGCGATTCATCAATAATTAAAAGATAATCTTTGGGGAAATAATCAAACAAGCATGAAGGTCTTGATCCCGGCGGTCTTCCATCCATGTGTCTGGAATAATTTTCAATTCCCGAGCAGTAACCAATTTCCTTAATCATTTCAATATCAAACCGGGTTCTCTGTTCAAGTCTTTGGGCTTCAACATACTTTTCCTGATCCCAAAAATATTTCAATCTTTCTTTTAATTCTTCTTCAATAGAACGAATTGCCCATTCTGTTTTTGATTTATCAGTAACAAAATATTTAGCCGGATATATTGGAACAGAATCGGTTTCACTTAATACTTCTCCTGTGAGCGAATCAATAATTGATATTTTTTCAATTTCATCTCCCCAGAATTCAACTCTAACCGCTTCTTCATATTGATAGGCCGGAATAATTTCAACTACATCTCCTCTTGCTCTAAATGTTCCTCTTGTAAATTCTGCATCATTTCTGTTATAATAAATATCAATTAACTTTCTTAAAAGTTCTTTGCGGTCAATTTCTAATCCTTTTTTTAAGAATAGAATTTGATTTGCATATTCATCGGGTGCACCTATACCATAAATACAACTTACGGAAGCAACAATAATTACATCGTTTCTTCCTTCAATTAATGAAGTTGTAGCTTTAAGTCTTAGCCTGTCAATTTCTTCATTAATGGAGAAATCTTTCTCGATGTACAAATCACGTTTTACTACATAAGCTTCCGGCTGATAATAATCATAGTAGCTTATAAAAAACTCAACTGCATTATTTGGAAAGAATGATTTGAACTCACTATAAAGCTGTGCAGCAAGAGTTTTATTATGAGAAATAATTAGAGTAGGTTTGTTTACTTGAGCAATTACATTGGACATAGTAAAAGTTTTACCACTTCCCGTAACCCCAAGCAGTACTTGGTGTTTATGATTTTTTTCCAATCCTTCAAGCAATTCCTTTATTGCATTCGGCTGATCACCGGAAGGTTTATAATTAGATGAAAGTTGAAACTTATTCATAAGATTAATTTAAAGAAACTCCATGTGCATGAAAACCGCTTCCGGAAAGATGTCCCGTTAATTTAAGTCTATCGGCAACTTCCATTCCATCAGGAAGCATTAGTGGACCAACAACTTGAGTTTCTCTTCCACTAATATCTTTAACATAAAAAACTGATCCACCTTGTCTTTGATCTCTGACAATTCCTTTCTCTTTCACAAATTCAACAATTATATCAACAGAAGCATGACTGTTTGGATCAAAATCAGCAAATGAACCTAATTCATCAGTCGGTGCAAAATAAAAAGTATATAAAAGAATTGCGGCCGCAACTACCAATCCGGGTAAAATAAATTTCTCATATTTTTTCATTATCTATTTCCTTTATTTTTTGTTTTCATTTTAGATTTTAGTCGGTAAAAATAACAAGAAGAAAAATAATATAGGGATTAATCGTAATTCAAAAATTCGGTTCAATTTAAGTTTAATTGCTTTGAAACAAAATTGCCTTATAATCGTTTAATAAAATAATTTTGAACTTGAATCCCGAATTCTTGTTATAATAATTTAATTTCTCTTTTCATTTATAGGATATTTAATGCCGTTTGTAATTCGTTTAGCGCTGACTTTTTTACTTTTATCTTTTTTTCAATATTACTTTATCAAAAAAAGTAAATCTTCTTTGAAAGGTTTTTTCGGAGAAAGAAAATTTACTTATGTAACATGGATAATTTTAATTCTGTTAAATACTTATCCCCTTGGTATTTTGCTTTACTATTTAACTGTCACATTTATATTTCAAGAGAGTTTTATTCCTCCGCAGAGTTATCTGGTTGATTATCTTCTTATCTATCCTTTTTGGATCTCTTTCTTGATAGTTTTTCAATCAATTTTATTTTTACTTACTCTTGATATAATTAGAATTCCTATTACCTATTTCAAAAAATCAAATAAGGATTCTATCAACAAAATTTTCAGAAGAATTTCCTTTGTAGTGATTGCATTTTTTGTCATTTATGTTCCGGTTAGAGTTATTTATGATTTAAACTCCGTTGATATAAGAGAAGTAAATTATTTTGTTGAAACAGATTCCAAAACTCAATTTAATTATAGAATAGCTTTTATTTCTGATGTTCAGGCTGATAGATATACTTCCGACACCAGACTTGATAAATTTATGAACACAGTAAATTCTGCTGATCCCGATCTAGTGCTGATTGCAGGTGACATAATTACCAACACACCATTTTATATTGATTATGCTGCGGAAAAATTATCAACTATTAAATCCAAAGATGGAGTTTTCAGCTGTGTTGGTGATCATGATAATTGGGCTTACAGAGGAGAAACCGAAAGAAGCCGTAAAGAAATATCAGATGCACTAAATAAGTATAAAATTCAATTTGTTGATAATGATATTAGAAAATTTTCTGTGAATGGGAAATCATTAGGTGTCGCATTTCTAACCGATACTTACACAGAAAGAATTAATGAAAGTACTGTTGAAAGACTTTTGGATTCGCTGAAAAATGATGACATAAAAATTGTATTAACTCATCAGCCAGGCAGATATATAATTGAATCTGCCGTAAAAAAAGATTTTCATTTGGTTTTAGCCGGACATACACACGGAGGACAGATTACGTTTTTATATCCGTTCTTTAATCCAAGTGTTACGCATTTTGAAACAAATTTGGTTAGAGGAGATTTTTGGTTTGATGATTTACTGCTTATTGTAACTCCCGGATTAGGAATGTCTTTAGCTCCGGTGCGATATAATGCAACTCCGGAAGTTACAGTAATAAATATTAGGAATAAGGCATTATAACCTGAACGAAAGCCCCATTACAAATTGTTTTTGATTGTACATGTACTGATTATTATTAATTCCAAGATGAAGCTGAACCGGTACTTCATTTTGGAATTCCTGCAACTCTTGAGTTAATGATTTCTTTTCTTCTTTTTTACCTTCTTCCTTTGATTTTGCATCAGCTTTTGGTTTTACAAATAACGCATGATAAATTACAAAACCAACAACTAATCCGGCAGCGACATACAAAAGAGTGTTATCGCTTTTGGGATCAACATTTTGAGCTGTTCCCCCGCCGCCAATATCTTCCATTATTCTGGATTGCGCATTTATATTAGAAAAGGAAACTGCTATAATAAAAATAGCCGATAGAGTAAACATTGAAAGTGTATCAAAAAATTTTTTCATAAAACTTCTCCAATAGAGTTTTGATTAAATAACCGAAAGTAAAATTAAATATCAAGATAAATAATAATGTGCATTTTTTATTCCAGGCAGGAAACCAATATGCCTTCGCAGAAAGGTCTGTGTATATGATTTCCTAAATTAATTTTTAATTATTCTAGATATTATCATACATGACGTAAAGGAAGTTAGAACTAAAAATTCAGGACAAACAAAGATAATTTATCGCATTCAATTATAAATTATAAATTGTCATTCTAAATTATCTGGTACCCCCGGCAGGACTCGAACCTGCGCACATGGCTCCGGAGGCCAATGCTCTGATCCACTGAGCTACGGGGGCATTAATCACAAAAATATGTAATAGTTGCTGCAATAAAAAGAGTGTTAAAAGTTGTAGTAATAAAATATGGTATGAATCTGAAGCATTCACTTTATTGAATGCTTCAGATAAAATTGGAATTTAAATTCGCCGTCTGAAACCTTCACCTAAAACTTCATGTACGTTATTTATAATTACAAACGCACTCGGATCAATTTCCTTAACTAATTCTGTTAACGTTCCAACTTCTTTTAGAGGAATTACTGTAAAAATAACTTCGCGCTCTACGTTTTTGTATATCCCTCTTGATTTAAGTGCAGTAGCACCTCTACTTAAATTATTCATAATCGCATTTGTAATTTCTTCATACTTATCCGAAATAATATAAGCTGCTCTAGCATAATCAAATCCGTCAATAATTACATCAACAAGTTTAGCAGAAACAAAAAGTAAAAAGAATGCATAAAGAGTTAAAGAGAAAGCAGGTCTATCCGGTGAAAGATCTTTTACGTCAATTATTAATCCAGCTAAAGCAATCACAAAAAAATCAACAAACATAATTGCCATACCGGGTTTAATTCCAAATTTCTTTTGAAGAATTGCAGCAACAATATCGGAACCGGCAGTTGTACCTTTGAACTTAAATATCAAGCCAAGACCAATCCCCAATAAAACTGCACCGATTAAAATCAAGAATAGAAAATCATTTTTAAACAAATCTTGAATTGTAGCTGTATCTTGAAGTCTTACGTAACTAAATCCGGGAATATCTCCTCTAAAGAAATCTATAAAGAATGAATTGATTGTAAATCCGTAAAAAGTTCTAACACCAAAACTTTTACCCAATTCTTTCAATCCCCAGATGTAAAGAGGAACATTGAACAGCCAGATCATCAAACCAACCGGAATTGAATTATTTGAAAGATAATGAACCGCCATAGAAAGTCCGCTTACGCCGCCGGGAACAACTTTAGCATCAACTAAGAAAACACCAATTGCAATTGCCATAATTGCGGCACCAATTGTTATCGCTATATAATCAATAATGGGATACTTATTAAATAACTTTTTTGCCATGATCTCCTCATCAAATCACATTTATATTGTAATCTTTAATTTACATCAGGATAAGTTTATCCTGCTTTTTGAAAAAAATTCAACTCTAAAATTAACGAGAATTTTTTCTCTATAAAAGAGAAATTAAAATTAATTTCTTATTATCGAAGAACTTTTAGCAAATTTACATGTAAAAGTTGAAAACTTATTAATTGAGGAATCAAATGAAAAAAAGAAATGTCGTAATATTTTTCTTAGCACTTTCACTAATTCTTTCGGCTCAAGATTATAATAGAAAGGAAATTAACTTAACAATATATAATTCTAATCTTGGTGTTGTTAAAGACCTAAGAGAAATTAACATCGATAAAGGTACAACCGAAATTAAACTTTCAGATGTTGCCAAATTAATAGATCCGACAAGTGTGCATATAAAATTAGATGGAAATATTCTTGAACAAAATTACCAGTATGATTTAGTTAGTACAGATAAAATACTTCAAAAATATATTGACCGAGATATTAATCTGATTGATGAAGACGGAAACTTAATTTCCGGAAAATTATTATCTGTTTATGGCGGACAGTATGTAATTCAAAATCCAAACGGTGGTTTAACTCTTATACCAAATATTGATAAATATAAAATTAAAGTCGAATCACTTCCCGAGGGCTTAATAACAAAACCAACATTGGTATGGCTCGTTCAGTCAAATAATTCAGGGAAAAAAGATGTTGAAGTTACTTACCAAACAGGTGGATTAAGCTGGTCAGCAGAATATGTAGTTTTGCTTAATGAAAATGATACTAAGCTTGATTTAAACTCATGGGTCAGCATTAATAATAGATCGGGGGCTTCTTATAAAGATGCAAATCTTAAGTTAATTGCAGGGGATTTAAATTTAGTTAGATCAAGAGATTATCCTAATATGGTAAAAGCACAGTACGATGCCGGAGTTATGATGGAAGCTGCCCCTCAATTTGAAGAAAAATCCTTTTTTGAATATCACATTTATGATCTCCAAAGAAAAACCAATGTTTTAGATAATGAAACAAAACAGATTGCATTGTTTGAATCAGAAAATGTATCGATTAATAAAAAATATCTCTATCAAAGCGGCTCTAATAAAGTTGGTGTTTATGTAGAATTTAAGAACAGCAGCGAAAACAATTTGGGAATTCCAATGCCCAAAGGAAAGGTTAGAGTTTATAAAAGTGACGGTGAAAGTCCCCAATTTATTGGAGAAGATATGATTGATCACACTCCAAAGAATGAAAAACTTTCATTAAAAATAGGTGAAGCATTTGATATTACTGCAGAAGAAAAAATGACCGACAGCCGTAAGATAACAAATAAAATTAATGAACAGGATTACGAGATAACTATCAAAAATAGAAAAGAAGAATCAATATCCGTAAACATTGAAAAATATTTTGGATTGAATTGGAAAATAACTTCAAGCAATTTTGATTTTAAGAAAGTTGATGCATCAAAAGTTGAATGGATTTTACCTGTTGATTCTGATAATGAAACTATTCTCAAATTTACAGTAAGGTATGAATATTGATTTTAGTGAAAGCAGATTCCAATTTAATGGAATCTGCTTTTAATTTTACATATCTAACCAGTAAGAAAATTTTACCAGGAAAATGTTATCTGCTTCAGCATTCCATAAGTTCTTAAAATCCCGCTTAAAATCAAACTCACCGGGGTTTTCAAAATTTACTCTATCATGTGACCAAGCAAAATAAAATACCGAACCGGGATTTACTTCCCATCTTAATATTAGGTTTGCTCGTAAAGACTTAAAATTGAAATCGGGATTTGAAATCGAATAAACGGAATTGTTATTATCTGTATTAGGATTGATGGTATATTCTTCATCACTTTCATTATAAGTTATAGATGTTTTTCCATTTCCATATTCCAAATAATCATAAGAAGATGGTCTAGCTAATTCTTTAAAACTGCTGTAATTACCTATTGCAAACAATGGTTGAACAAATAACTGCAGAGTAAGTTGAGGAGTAAAAGTCCAATTCAATCTTATATTTGCGCTTATCATATTTTGATGTAGATCAGCGAAAACCGATCTGATTCCAAATGTATTGATTGCCGATTCATCCTCAATATTATCAACCCATTGAACTTTATTCAACATTCTGGAATATTCGGGACCAATTCTGAAATTAAGTTGAGGTAAAGGTTTGAACTCAACTTCAGTCCATATATTATAATACCAACCGTTAAGCTTATCTGCATTATAACCACCCCCCAAGTAAGCTATAATGCTTTCTCTATTGTCAGTACTCAAATTCATAAAGATATCGTATTCCTGCGGATTTTTAACTAAGGCTCCTCCTCTTGTAACTGTTGGAGAAAATGTTCCGTATGAATATGATGCATTTATGTTAAGCTGATAGTAATTTTTGAATTGAAACCAGTATCTCGACCATAATCCATTACTAATTATATTTCCATCGTAGTTATAAGATCTAAATCCGGCAACGTAAATTTCTTTTCTTCTAAATATTTCATCTTCTTCAAACCATCTATATCCCAAAGCTAAGTGGGCATTAATTCTATCCGCAAACCACTGAAAACCAATATCATTAAATTCTAATCCCGGTGAAGCTATACCAAGAGCAGAATTTATATAAAAATTACCACGCTGTTTATTCAGCATAATTCTGGAATAGTATCCTGAAAGAGAAGTTCTGCTGCTGTCTAATCTGGCAAATTGTGCGTCGGGTCTTTGATAATATCTATATGGTTGTTTTTGAAGTTTTACTAAATAATCTTGTGTCCCGGAAGTATATGTTCCGATAAAGGAAGCATTAATAACATATAACTTTTCTTCATCTAAAAATGTCCATCCATCCAAACCAAAACTATAAGCTTGATTTGATAGTTGATCCGAAAGAGAAGTGTTATTTAAATTTCTATTTACAGATGTGAAGAGTAAACCGAGACTTTGCCTTCCTTCATTAAATTCTTTTTGTGCTCGAAATACGCCATAATGAGTAAAGGGTTCAATTACTTCTTTTGTTTGAGTTCCATTATTATAAAGCGTAGCATAAGTTTTTTCAGTAACTGCACTTATCGCCCCCAATGAAGTAGTTTCATCAAGTTTGCCGGTAATTTTAGCTGCACCTAATATCCTTGTTTCTCTCGGATAATCAACAAATTCATTATCAGAAACATTTCCCTGAGGCGATCTTCCTATACGTCTGGAATAGAAAAAATCGGGAGTACCAAAATTAAATCCCCAATTACTATTACTTCCTCCAACTCCAAAATTAAAAATTGTAGAGCCTTCAATAAAAAATGGTCTTTTTTCGGGAAAGTAAGTTTCAAATGCAGAGAGATTCAATACTGCCGGATCAACTTCAACCTGTCCAAAATCTGGATTGATTGTTGCATCCAAATTTAAATTTGAGCCAATTCCAACTTTGATATCAGCTCCTAATGCAGTAGGATATTGATTTGATTTGTAGAATGGATCGTTTGCTTCATGCTTCAGGTATTGGGCTTTCTGCACTAAATAGGGAAATATTTCCAATCTGGATGCCGGTTTAATTCCGGATAAGCCTTCAAGAACCGCAAATTTAGATACAAAACCATTTTCGTTCTTAGGAACCATTACAAAATAGGACTGCTCATTTTTTCTTTTTATTTCTCTTTTGAAATTTACTCCCCAAGTCATTTCCTCGGTTTCATTAAACCTTAATTGAGAAAAAGGAATTCTCATTTCAACAGTCCAGCCGTCATCCAAAACTTGAGTTTTCACTTCCCATAATCCGTCCCATGAATCTGTGTTCCAACTGTCGTTATAAAAAACTCCGTCGGAAATTGAACCTGCGGGATTTACACCGAAGTAATATCCTGTTCTTTTATCATGATAAGGATCGACATAAAAATAAAACCAATCGGAGTCAATCCAACTATCTCTTCTTGCCAAACTTTGATCAATTTGATCAGCTTCATTATCATAAAGTTTAGCAGAAACATAAATATACTTTTCATCATACAAAACCCAAACTTCAGTCTTTTCTGATGCGGGAGTTCCTTCATTTGGATCTCTTTGAATGAATTTGTTTAAGCACGGTTTTGAGTAAAAATTCTCACTCAAGCTTCCGTCAAAATTTAACTTATCTTTTAACTTTATTGCTTGGAGTGTTTTTACATTATCTTTAGAGTAGAATGCAACTGCAGAAAAAAATAAAACAAAGAAAATTAACTTCTTCAAATCCCCTTCCCCCATTTAATAATTTCACAAACTGTAAACGAATTAAAAAACTTTTTATTTTATTTATAGTTTAGACTTACTAAAAGGGGGAAAGTTGTATAACTATTCCGAAGCCGCTATTTTAAATCCATTATTTGCTAAAGCAACGGCTATTAATTCATCTAAATCACCTGATAATTCAATAATAATAATTTGTTCCGACTCTACATTTACAACCAGCATTTGTCTTAATTTTTCATCATTATCTTCTTTTACAAATATTTCACTTATACTATTTGGTTCTTTATTTATAATTATTCTTGTCCAATTTTCATCCGATAAGTGATCTTTTAACTTATCTTTTTTATAAGATTCAAAATTGTAGGACTTTTTCCTCTCGTAAATACCTATTTGAATCTTGTTTACTTGTCTTAGCATTAGGCCCACATCCATATCAGTTTCATTTTCTTCAATATTAACAAAGGAAGATGCTAAATGCATAGCTGCAGGTCCAATTGCAAATTCATTTGATTTTTTGAATGATTCATCGAAATTAGATAGAACGTTGTTTCTAATTTCTTTGAAATTTTTATTCACATTAATACAACCGGTAAAAAATAGAAGGAGAGTTCCGGTTATAGTAATTATTTTGATTTTTGATAAATTCATTATTCCCCCCGAATAATTTTATTTAACATTTTCCAAACCGGGAACATCAAATTTTCCGGATAATGAACCGATTGTTTCAAGATCAATTTTTCCAACAATATTTACGAAAGCAGCTTCGCCTCCTTTATCTACAGTCATAACTACAAGTCCAACTATATTATCTTCGCCTTGTGTTTTAATAAGAACGCTGGCATTTTCTTTTTCGCCTCTAGTTTTAACTAATCTATCCCAGCCACTTGATGAAAGGTCTTTGGTAAGTTTTTCAATTTTATCTTTTGCCTTACCAAATGCGGTCGAGTCAATTTCGAATACATTTACTTTGATTAATTTTAATCCTGATAGAAGATTGAATAAATCCGGTTCTTCGCTTTTTGACATTTTTGCAACCATTTTCAGTAAATTTTTCTCAATTAAAACTTCGGTTGCAGATTTTCCGGCATCCAATGATGCAAGATTTCCGAAATCAACATATCCAGGTTCGCTTGAGTAATCATACTTCTGCGCAAATAAAACTGAAGCAAAAGCCATCAACAATACTGCAATTAATTTAGTTTTCATTTTTTTCTCCTTCTATAAATAATTGATTTACTATGTTTATTCCTTTGTTAATTTCTGAACTTACGGTATTCTTTAATATATCTTTTCTAACCTTGTTTGATGTATTAGTTAAAATTGAGCTTACCATTTCTAGGGCTTGTTTTGTATGGAGTTCCGCCATTTCTATTTCTGCTTGAGAATAATTATTATTTTCAACAGTTCTATTATTATTCAGCAAAACGGAAGTTGAAATTGTAATAACAAGCAGTACTGCTGTTAAACTTGCAGCAACAGGTTTCATTATTATCAAAGAATATAAATCTGTAACAAATGATCTTCTTTCTTCCGTCTTCAATCCAATTATATTTTTGATTTTATGTTCTAATTCTTCAGACATTTCATACTGGGTAATTTCTTTAACCGATTCAGCGGTTTCTTTGTATTCATCATAAATTCTTTTCGCTTCTTCATTTTTGTTAATTAATAAATAGGCTCTTAATTTATTTATAAGTGACAAATCATTATAAGCTGCATTAATAATTAAATCTATCTCTTCGCTATTTAATTTATGCTGCTTCATATTCTCTTAATCCTTCTTGTAATTTTTTTCTGGCTCTTAATAAATATACTTTAACTGAATTTATAGGGATATCCAATATTTTACTTATTTCTTTGTACTTAAATCCTTGCACTTCATAAAGCACAAACACACTTTTCAAATTTTCCGGAAGTTCTTCAATATGTTCATTTATTTTCTTATTCATCATTCTTAAATATGTATTTGTAAAAGGATTGTTGGTTGAACTTTCATCCCCAATCGTTTCTTCAATATTTTCATTAATGGATATGGTATTATCAAATTCGCGTTTTCTTCTTCTAAGCTTATCAATACAAATATTATGAGTTGTTCTTAGAATCCAAGTTTTTGCAGCCATTAAATTAAACTTATCAAGATTCTCCCAAATTCTGATTAATGCTTCCTGTGCTGCATCTTCTGCATCATCTTTATCTTTAAGCATATAAATCGAATAACCAAATATTCTATTTTTATACTGCTTAAAAAGAATGTTGTATTTGACATCTCTAGTAATCATAATTTCTTTCACTAAAGACGAATCGGAAAGTGCTTTTGTTACAAGTCGGTTAAAATATTTTTTTAGATATTAATTATTTTATGAAGTGTTTTTTCTTTTAATTGCTCTAAAGTTTCTTCGCTTAACATTTTATATGCGTCGTCTCTAAGTTTTCCCCATTTGTCATGTACCGGACAGGGAGCCTCTTTTGAACAACCAGGAAAACCCAAAACACAATTATTAAATAGCTCTAGTCCGTCAATTGCTTCAACAATATCAATCAATTTAATTTGTGAAGGACTTTTAGCAAGGTAAAACCCGCCGCTTTTTCCTTTTTTAGATCCAACTATACCGCTCTCTGTTAAAATCTGAAGGACTTTTGAAACATATTCTTTAGGCACTTTTAATTCTTGCGAAATCTCTAAAGCATTGAAAATACGCTGTTGTTTCTTGATTGATAAAAACAACACAGCCTGCAATCCAAGCTCACACGTTTTAGAAAATATAACTGTCATATTCGGATTATTTTTTCTGATTAATAAGATAAAATAAATATTTTCTCAAATTTATGGAAATGTTTTTTATAATTAATTTAATTTTTGAATTAAAGCCAGAATTGTTTTAACTGCTGCCGGAACTATATCGTCCGGAAAATCATAATCCGGATTATGAAGCTGAGGTGAGTTTTCACCTGAACCAATTCCGAACATTGCTCCTTTTATCTGTTGAGTAAAGACTCCAAAATCTTCAGACCATCGAAATGGAACTAAAAGTCTTTGATATTCAAGTGCATTTTCATTGCAGACTTCTTCTAGTTTATCAATCAATAAAGGATCGTTTATAGTTGATTGAAATTCATCATCCCATTCAATCGAATAATTCAATTTTTCGCTGACTGCATTTTCTTCAACTATTTTTAGTGATTTCTTTTTAAGCTTTTCCATATCACTATCTTTAAAAGCACGCAGTGTAATTAGTATTTCTGCTTTATGAGGAGCTGTTCCAAATGCTCTTTCACCAATATTTGTATGTATTGGAGTTGCTAATGCAAAATCTTCAAACTCATTTGAATCGTTCAACTTTAAAATCTGCTGCAATATTTTAGTTACCGCAATAACCGGACTAATTCCATTTTCCGGATGAGCTGCATGAGTTGATACACCTTGTAATTTTATAATCATTCCCACAGAGGCTGCAGCAAAAGTATTCTCTTTCAATAGAATCAAATTCTTTTGATATCCTGGCAGATTATGGAACGACAAAATAAAATCTGGTTTTATCTCTTCAAATTTTGGATCAGCGGAAGCTCTTTTTGCCCCTTTACCATTTTCTTCACTTGGCTGAAATAAAAGTATAATTTGTTTGTCAACTTTTTGCGAAGAAAAATAATCGGCACAGGCAAGAAGAATTGACATGTGTCCGTCATGTCCGCATTTATGAGATACATTCGGGTGTATTGACTTGTAGTTAAATTCATTCACTTCTTGAATTGGAAGAGCGTCCAGCTCTGCTCTTAACATAATTTTAGTTTTGTTAGAGCTTCCAAAAACTGCTGCAATTCCATATCCCCCAATATTTTCTATAATTTTATCGGGATTAAATTCCTCTAAATAATGTTTTATTTTTTGAGATGTTTTTATTTCATCACCGGAGAGTTCTGCAATTTTATGTAATTCTTTTCTAATAGATTTTATTTTTTCGAAATTAGTTTTACTTATCATTACCGGCTCTTGCTTCACTTTTTCCTTCTTTAATATTGTCATAAAATCTGGTTGTGGGATATGCAAAATCAATATCTTTTCTCAAATTGAATTGTTCAAGAATTTCTTCCCAAATTTTTTCTTTGGTTCCTCTTCTTGATCTTGCATGAACAAGATATCTCAAAGTAAGAACAACTCCGCTATCTTTAACAGAAGTATAAACAATAGGAGTTAAATATTGATATGATATTAGAAATTTTTTGGCAGCTTCTTTAATTTGTCTTTCAGCTTCCTTTCCTAGGTGAATTGCATGTTTTTCAACTGCATTTTTTAAGATTACTTTTGCTTCTTTCCAGTTGCTTTCAAAGGTTATCATAACTGGAATTTCATCCCAGATGTATTCAAATCCCGCAGTATAGTTTGCCTGAAACTTAGAAAAAACTATTCCATTAGGAATATGAATAATTCTCCCGGTACTTTGGTCGGCATCAACCCAGTTACCAATTTCAATAACAGAAAACTGAAATAATCTAATATCGATAACATCGCCGTCTATTCCGTCAATTTCAATTCTGTCTCCAACCTTAAAGGGTTCTCTTATTATAATAAAAATCCAGCCGACAATATTCACAAGCAGGTCTTTAAGGGCAATCGCAAGTCCCGCAGAAACTAGTCCAAAGTATGTTCCTAAATTTGTGAAAGCACCAAACCAGACTCTTATAAGAATAAGAAGAACAAAAAATGCAATAAAGTACTTTATCCATTTTCCCCACAAATAGTGATGCTTAGGATCTTTCAGATTATCAATAATAAATTTTGTGAGGAGTCTTTGAATAATCCATGCGACGGATATAGTAACAAAAGTATTAAAAATTTTGAGTTGAAGATCGGGGTGAATACCCAGCCATTCATGAATAAATTCAATCATTAATGTTCCTTAATGAATGTTTCGAATAAACATATCGTAAATAGTAAACATAATTTCTACAACAATAAGAATAACAATATACCATTCAACACGAAGTCCGCGTTGAGTTTGAAGCAGATCCAAAACAGTTTCGGCAGTTCTTGAAATCAATTCAATTTTTCTTTCAACTGCTTTATGCCTTTCTTGTAACTCAAATTCATCTTCCAGTCGGGCATAAAATCTTTCAAGTTCAGGATAATCCCACAATAATTCAGGTTTCTCGGTAACTTCAACTCTAGCAACCATTTTATGAAGATGTAAAAGTGAAATGCCGATATGCTTAACAAGTTCTTTAGCTCCGGAAGTTAATTTGCTTTTTTCTTTCAGCATTTCAGCAATCGGTTCAATTGAATCAAAATTTGCTGAAACTTCCATTTCATAATGGGAAAGGACAACATTCTTAGCAAGAATTTCAGCAATTACCTGAAATCTTTTCACTTCACTTTGCGAAATGAAAATGTTGTTTGTTATTATTCCTTCTTCTTTGATATTACCGTCGATTCTTATTTCAACTTCTTCAATTTCCGGTTTATCAAAGGGTTTTGAAATTAGTTCCTTTACTTTACCCAAGAAATCAATTTCTTCAATAGAGTCAACTTCAAAAAGAACTATAACACCATATTTGAATACCACTGCTAAGCCGAAATCTCTAACATTAAAAGTTAAGGGCATAGCTGCTAAAAGGCTTGTTGTTTCTAGAGTTTTAGTATCAATTCGTTCACCTAGATATAAAGCTCTGGCTTTTACAATATTCTTTTCCCTTAGAGGGAACAGCTCTTTAGTTTCCATCAGTCATTATTTTTTTTTGTAAGTGCAGAGATAATTTTAAATATACCATAAGCAGCAACTGAAGCACCAATAATTTTACCGGTATTTTTCACTAAATTAGAATTAGCTAAATCTTCTAGGTTTAATCCCGATCCGATCTGTTTCATTTCATTATCACTGTAAACAGAAGAAATAAACTCTACACGGTCTTTAAGAGAGTGAAAAGCTAAACTGAAATTAGAAAAATCACTACGCGGATAAAATTTAATAGCACACTTTTCCGGTTGGGTTTCATCAATATCTTCAAGTTCTTCAAACTCCCATTTACCCCTAAATACAGCGTAATTTATTACTGCTCTTCTTTCTCGGCTGTATAATGGATCTTGAAATACTAATACCTTATTCCCCTTTTCGTCAACTTCCTGCTCGTACAAAAATTGAGTATCATCATTCGAATCTTCTATAAGTGATTCAGAAAGTTTTTCGGAAGATTTTGCTCTCTTTTTTAGGATGTCTCTAACTTTTGGCATATATATTCTTCTATTGTTTATTAAAATTTATGTAGTGATATCTTGTGAACTTTTTACTTTACTATTAATATGCAATGTTTGAGTCGGATAAGCAAACTCAATTCCTTCCTTTTCAAATGCTTCGTATATTTTTAGATTAATATTTTGATGAATATCCATGTATTTTATGTAATCATTCCCTTCAACAAAATAAACAGTTTCAAAATCCAAACTGTGCGGACCGTAATTGAAAAAATGTGATCTGTCAAAAGCAACATCATCATTACTTTCTACAATTTCCTTTATAATTGCGGGAATTTTTTTAATTTTTTCTAATTTGGTTTGATAAACAACACCGATTATAAAAGCAACTCTTCTTCTCTGCATCTGCTTATAATTATGAACTCTTGCATTAGTCAGGTTGGAATTAGAAACAACCAAAACTTCCCCCGTTATCGATCTTATTTTTGTAGTTTTGATTCCTATTTTTTCTACCGTTCCTCTTTTATCATCAAAAATTACAAAGTCACCTATCTCAAAAGGCTTATCGAAATAGATTACAAAGTAGCTGAATAAATCCCCCAGAATAGCTTGTGCTGCAAGAGCAACGGCAATACCTCCTATTCCAAGTCCTGTAATTACGGTATTTATCTGAAACCCTAGATTATCAAGTATGAATAAAAATCCTAATACCCAGATTAAAAAATTTATAAATGCCGTAAGCGGAGTAATTCTGTTTGATGTATCTTCTTTGCCTATTTTAGCTACGTATCTTCTTATTAAAAATGAAATTGCTGCGTTTGCCAATCTTATTAAAAATATTGTTGATATTATCAGATAAGCGGTATTCAATATTTTTTGAATGTTCTCTTTAATATCGAGAAGAGAAACTGCATAATAGACTATAACCAAGTACAGAAAGGGAAATATAAATTTCCGGATTGATTTTTGTATAAATTCATACCAAGTATTACCGGATAATTTTTTAGCAAATAGTTTGAATAAAAGCATCTTAACTAAATTCAAAATTATGATGCCTATAACTATTAATCCGAATGATATAAGATAGTCTTGCAAACTATTTCCATAAAAAACGGTTTTTAAAATTTCCATAAAACAATAGCTCCTTTACATCCAATCTTTTTTCTTGAAATAAATTATTAATATCAAAGTAATTAAAAACATCACCAGCAATGTTAACGGGTAACCCCAATGCCATTTTAGTTCAGGCATAAATTCAAAGTTCATTCCATATAAGCCGGCAATAAATGTCAGCGGTATAAAAATAGTAGCAATAATTGTAAGTACTTTCATCACTTCATTCATTTTATTGTTAATGCTTGAAAGATAAATTTCCATTAAACTGCTTACCATTTCCCTGCTTGCTTCAAGTGTATCATTTAATTGAAGCTGATGGTCTAAAGTATCTCTAAAGTAAACAACTGCTCCCTCAGAAATAAAATTCGATTCTCTTCTGACTAATGAATTTAATATTTCTCTCGTCGGCCAAAGTGACTGCCTTATTGCCTGTACTGTTTTCTTCAATTCTTGAATTGATGATAGATCTTCTTTAACCGGCTCATAAATCAGTTTCTCTTCCAAAGCTTCCGATTTTTCTTGAAATTCCTCAAAAACCAGCAAATAATTATCTACAGATAAATCAAGCAAAACATAGAGCAGATAATCAGTTTTCATTTTTCTGAAAACATTCAACCCGTTTTTAATTCTCTCTGTTATATCCTTATAAAAATCATTTTCTGCATCTTGAATTGAAATCAATAATCTATCATTCATTATGTAGGAGTTATGTTCAATAGAATAATCATCATTATTGTAATAAGGTCTTTTGGTAACTACAAAAAGAAAATCGTGATTAATTTCGATTTTTGGTCTTTGATAACTATTCAACACATCTTCCAGAATGAGATTGCTAATTTTAAAGTGCTCTCCTAGAAGTTTTAAAAACTCTATATCTTTTACACCGATTATATTAATCCACTTAACCGATTCTTCTTTTGTTTTTGACAACAATTCTTTTAAGTTATTAAAGGAATTTATTTCATGTACTTCAAATATATCTTCATCATAAACGGTTAAAGTAACTTTGGAATCCTTTATAGCTTTATTCCCCAGATATAATAAGGTTCCCGGCGGTTTTCCTATTTTACTTTTTATATGACTTTTCTTTGACATACTCATCCTCTCATCTATTTTTTTAAACCAAAAATATTCGTTGTATTCATGTTCAAAATTTATTCGTATAATGAATATTCATGAAAACAAATATCTGCCAGATTTTTATAAATATATCAAAAATATTTTATTAGCAAATCTATTAGTTTATTAATCTGCCTTGTGTAGGGAGGATAAAAAAGTAAATTAGCAGAATACTTCGGCTGTTTAAAAATACCTTTGGCATTTGTGAATTCATAAAATCCGAATTTACCATGCGCTTTACCAATGCCGCTTTGATTTACTCCGCCAAAAGGTAAATTGGGATGACTGAAATGAACCACAACATCATTAATTGCCAGTGCTCCGCTTTTTATTCTATTCCGAATTTTATTAATGAATTCTTTTTTTGAAGAGAAGATATACAAAGCAAGTGGATTCGAATTTTCATCAACTATTTCTTCTAATTCATTATAGGATTTATATGTAAGTATGGGAAGTATTGGACCAAAAATCTCTTCCTTCATAATTGCATTTGATCTATCTACATTTGACAAAACAGTAAACTCGAAAAATCTTTTTTCTTTGTTTCTTTTTCCGCCGAATTCTATTACTGCCCCTTCTGCCGTGCTTTGTTCTAAAAGAAAATTCAATTTCTCAAAATGTGAGTCATTAATTATATGACTATACTCATAGTTCTCTTTACTATTTTCACTAAATTTTTCAGAATATATTTTAAGATATTTCACAAATTCTTTTAGCTTTAATTCATTGATTAATACATAATCCGGGGCAACGCAAGTCTGACCAGCATTCATAAACTTTCCCCAGACAATTCTTCTTGCAGCATTTTTTAAATCATAATCAGAATCAACAATACATGGAGATTTTCCGCCAAGTTCTAATGTAACACTAGTTAAATTTTGTGAAGCCGATTTCATTATTTGTTTCCCTACAGAAGTTCCTCCTGTAAAGAAAATATGATCGAATGGCAGAGATGTTAGAAATTTTGATACATCTGCATTTCCCAAAACAACGTAAGCTTCTTCTTTAGGAAATAATTCAGTAATCATTTTTTTTAAGAAGTCGGAAGTAGTGCTTGAATATTCAGAAGGTTTTAAAATAACGGGACAACCTGCAGCTACGGCTGAAATAAATGGTCCGATTAAAAGTTGAAAAGGAAAATTCCAAGGAGAAATTATTAATGATACCCCTTTAGGTTCTCTGTATATTTTAGCAGATGATCCGAAAAATGTTAAAGGCATTCCAACTCTCTCAGGTTTCATCCATTTATTTAGATGTCTTATTACATGCCTGATTTCGGAAGTAACCGGAAAGATTTCTGTCAGTTTAACTTCAGCAGAAGGTTTCTTGAAATCATTGAAAACTACATTTTCAATATCAGTTGAATGATCAATTACATAGTTAAGGATTCTCTTTAATTTCTCTTTTCTAACTTTTGCAGAAGTTTCTGCTAATGATTTTCTATTAAGCTGTTGAAGTTCGAAAACAGATTTAATTTCTTCACTTAGTAATTGATCAACCATAAATTCACCAAAATTATTTTATGTATTCCCCTAAAAAGTACGGAAGCATTTTTCTCCAAGTCGGCCAATCGTGAGTAATATCATCTCCCCACAAATCAAGCCAATGCTTTATTCCTTTAGAATGAAGAATATTTGAAAGCTCAATCGCTCCCTCCGGATCTTCGTAATCGCCTTGTCCGGATGCAATAATAATTCCCATATTATTACGCATTAAATTGAGGTAATCTTCATCAGTTATATTCGGCAGAAAATCTGTTGGTGAATTAAAATATACATGATCATCGAAATAACCTTTACTGTAATACTTAAGACTATAAACACCGCTCATTCCAATTGTACCTCTGAAAATATCGGGCTTCTTAAAAAACATATTAACAGCATGATAAGCGCCCAGCGAAGCTCCGGTTGTAATAATCGGAGTTTTTCCATTACAATCGTTATAGATAAAAGGAACAACTTCGGTCAGAATATAATTGTTGTATTGTCCATGTCTTAATGATTTATGAGGAGGCCAGACTTGGTTATTCAGCCAGCTTTCATTATTTATACTATTTATAGAATAGACTTTAATTTTTCCATTATCAATAAACCATTTTATAGAATCGATTAATTGGAATCTTTCGTATTCTAAAAAATCGGCTCCGGCAGTTGGAAACATTAAAAATGGTAGTCCGTAATGTCCGTAAACAACTATCTCCATCTGCTTATTTAAAGCCGGGCTGTGCCAATGATGTATTTCTCTTCTCATTAAGTTTAATTTCCTTTATCTAATTTATGCTTCCTTCAATTTTATTATTGCTTCTATCTGCATCCGGAATGTGAGCATTGCCCAATTCAAATCTAACCAGTTCTTTATCGGATGCCAATTCAATTTCAATTTCAGAATTACCATCTTTCCAAACTCTTGCATTTTTTTCTACTTCAATAAATTCACCATCTGCTGAATAAGCTTTAATATATACTCTTGTCGGGATAACACCATTTTTTCTAATGGTTACTTTATAATTGTTTTCTGATTTGGAAACATCTGCAAGACATAAATCAGGATATCCAAAATCATAGAACCAAGCTTTCCAAAACCAGTTAAGATCTTCTTTCATATAATCATTTATTGAATAAAAGAAATCATTGGGAAGAGGATGTTTACCAATCCATCTATTCATGTATTCAAGAACAGCATTCTTAAAATTTTCTCTACCCAGCAATTCCATCATTTCAAAATAAGCAACTGCAGGACGGTTATAAAAATTCGTTCGCGTTTGGCCCCCCTTAACACTGTATGAAGGAACAATCATCGGAAGTTCTCCTTCTTGTCCGGCACCGGCTTCATAACCTTTTATTCTTTCTGCTAAATAATCATATTCTTCGGCATATTTCTCAACAATTTCTCTTGGATAAAAAGATGCCCATCCTTCATCCATCCATGCATATTTTCTTTCATTATTTCCCATCATAAAAGGGAAATAATTATGTGCAATTTCATGAAAAATTAATCCAATATGCCCATATAAAGTAAATGGTTCCCCGTTATTAGCCATCATTGGAGTTTCCATTCCACCGCTTGAATTTTTATTAGCAAAAGAGGTCATCTCGGGATACTGATAAGGAAATCCGGGAAGTTCTTCAGACATATATTCCAAAGTGTATTTTGAATATAAAGCAGCATTTTCATAATGTCGGGCACTATCGCCGTATGCTGCTTGGGCAAGTACTTTTCTATTGTTTGATCGATCTACTATTGCCGCAACTCCGTCCCAATTATAATTGTCGCTTACGGCAAATGAAAAATCGGGTACTTTTTCTGCTAAAATTTTATAAGTAATCTCATTTTCGTTTTTAAATATCGAATTATTTTTATGATCGTCTTGAGTTACTATTTTAACTACATCTTCAGATTCTTTTGCTTTTTCAAATCTGTTAACTATTTCTTCCGAAAATATTTCATTCATGTTTTGAATGACACCTGTAGACCATAATAAATATTTTGGAGGAAGTTTAATTTCAACATCAAAGTTGTTTATATCATTATAAAATTCGACAATTCCGTTATAATCTATTAAATCCCATCCTTCAACGTCATCATAAACTGCAATTTGAGGATACCAGTAAGCAATAAAAATCTCTCCTTCACCATAATTTCCCATTCTAATTGCATTAATTATCGGAATCTTCAAACTCCATTCTACTTCTACTGTAAGATTGTTTTGGGGCTCAAGTTTTTCATTCAGACTAACTATTAAATTTGTTGCAGTATATCTTTGCTTGGTCAAATCTATTTCTTTGTCATTTATTTTTAATGATGAGATTATTACTTCATCAAAATCACCGTTGGCACTTAACGACCAGTCACGAGCGCTTCCTTTTCTTAAAACATTTTGATATAAGCGTAAAACTAATCTGTCAAGACTATCAGGACTTTCATTAAAATATTTTATTTCTGCTTTACCTTTTAATAAGCTTTCGTTTACAATTAATTCCGCTTGAATTTTATAATCAGAATAATTCTGCCAATAATTTATTCCCGGTTTTCCATCTTTTGATCTGGTTTGCTTTTCATATGCTTTTTGAATTTCAAATGGAGTGTACAATTCGGTTTGGGCATTAATAGTTATAATAAGGAAGAAAAATATTCCTAGTATTCTTTGCAGCATCAGCTTAATCCTTATGTTGATTGTATATTTTATAATTAGTAATTATTCTTTAATAAATTATTCACTTTACTTATCATACCTTTATTTCCTTGAATTCCTCCGGTATGAAGCAGAACTATTTTAGTTCCTTTAGAGAAATATTCTTGTTTCAATAATTCTCTAATACCATAAAACATCTTAGAGGTGTAAATATAATCAAGTTTGAAACTATTAATCGATTCAAATTCATTAATAAAATTAATTAATGAAATATCAATTTTTGCATAACCTCCAAAGTGATACTCAGTAATAAGTTTCCAGTTATTATAAGATTGGCTGCTTCTTTCAGTAACTAATTCTCTGATATCATTCTCTAAAAATTCTCCCCCTTTCAGGGCAGGAAATCCTAGTATTTTCTTTTCCCCTTTTAAGGACGAAATTATTCCGGCAATAGTGCCTCCGGTTCCGCATGCCGTGCATATATAATCAAAATTAGTTTTAATGTGATTTACTATTTCTTCAGTTCCCATTAATGCAAGCTGATTTGTTCCTCCTTCTGGTATCATATAAGGATTATCAAACTTTATCTTTAACTTTTCTTGAAATGCTTTATCGTTTCTATTTTTATATTCAGCTCTATTTAGATAGAACAATTTCATCCCGCAATCAACTGCAAACTGCAGCGTTGGATTTAACGGGAAATATTCTTCTCCTCTAATAATCCCAATAGTATCAAATCCAAATTCTTTACCGGCAGAAGCAACTGCATAAATATGATTAGAATAAGCTCCTCCGAAAGTAATCAAAGTTTTGTGATTAAGTTTCTCGGCTTCAATTAAATTGTACTTTAATTTAAACCATTTATTTCCACTTATTTCCCGATGAAGTTTATCAATTCGTAAAACAAAAATTTTAAAATCGCTTGTAGAAATCCCCGGAAACTTAACTTCTTCTAAATCAACTTCATTTATTTCAAATAATTTACTAAGCATAGTTCAATTTACTAAAAAGGGATAAAACTCAAATAGGACAATGTGTATACAAATGGTTTAATTTTAACAGAATTCCCTTGCAAAAATTTCACTTTTTTTCATATTTTAAGATGCGATTATATTATTTAATAAAATTTGCGGCAACATACTTGGAGGCTATAATGCAAGAGGCAGTACAAAATAATTTACAATTTCCACAAGTTTATCAATCCGAAGAATTAGCATCGATTCCCGGATTTCTAAATACCGAAAAAGGAAAAGCCAAATTATCTCAATTAGAAAAAGCAAAAAACACAACTACTTGGGTTTCCAGAATTGGTTTGGGTATTTTAGCATTACTAGTTTTAATTACATGGATTGATCAAGGCTTCTTTTCAGCACTTATTTTTGGTGTAATTCTATTTTTAATTTACGGAGCTGTTTACTGGGTTTTTGAAAAAATAGAAAAAGGAGTTGAAAAAAGCTATTACAATACTAGATGGGATCACGCAGTTCAATTAGGTGAAAAATTATATCCGGTTCTCGGTTCATACTATTATGTAACAATTTACGGTGAAGTATTTTTATATAATGATAATGCATGTGCTATTGTTGATGTTGATAACGGTTCAGTACAAACTTTTAGTGTAAATGATCTTAAAGATGTTCAAATAAAAGAAGTTAATTTAGGAAGTGAAACTACAACTGAAACAAAACATAAAGGTAATGTTTATTCAGGTATGTTCTCAGATAAATACAGAGGTACTTCTTCAACTAAATCTTCTACTGTTAACTTTTTTGCTTGGAGATTAGAAGCATATACAAGAGTGCCGGCATATCCTAGCTTTACAATTGATTTTGGTGAAGATTCAGAAGCTGCTAAACAAGCTTATGGTTTGTTAAAACAATAATGTACAAATTTTGTATTTAGTAAAAAGAAGGCTGCCAGAAATGACAGCCTTTTTTTTATTCTTCTGATTCCGGTTTCTGGTAAACTATTTTTCCCCCTACAACAGTATAAAGAACTTCTGTACTTAAAATCTCATCTTCAGAACAATTCATTAAATCATTTGATAATACAACTATGTCGGCAAGTTTCCCTTTAGTTATACTTCCTTTAATTTTTTCTTCGAAGGCTGCATAAGCACCATTTAATGTATATGATTTTAATGCTTCTTCTCTCGTCATTCTCTGCTCAAGATAAAAAACTGTTCCGTCCTTAGATTTTCTTGTTACTGCAGAATAAATATTTTCAAATGGATTAACTTTTTCAACAGGAGCATCTGTTCCGGAACATATTACAGCATTTGCATCAAGAAGATTTCGCCATACATATGCTCCTTCTTCTGCTCTTTGATTTCCAAGTCTTTTAGGAACGAATACTGCATCAGAGGTACAATGAACAGGCTGCATCGCCGCAATAACACCAAGTCTGCCGAATCTTGGAATATCTTTTTCGTTCAAATGCTGAGCATGTTCAATTCTCCATCTCAATTCATTAGATTGATTTTGAGATATAAATTTCTCATAAAGATTAAGAACTTCTCTATTTGCCTTATCACCTATTGCATGCGTACAAAGTTGAAATCCGTTTTTTACGGCAAGATTTGCAGTTTCTTCTAATTCACTTAAAGGTGTTACACTTTGTCCGACATATTCCGAAGTATCGTCGTCAACAATTTTATACTTCAAATCATCGTATGGTTCAAGTAGCCAAGCACCTCTTGATCCAAGTGCTCCATCAGAATATTTTTTAATTGCTCTGACAGTTAAAAAATTATTTCCGTAACCGATCATTCTGTAATCGCTCATTTTCTTATTGAGCATTTCATTACTTTCGCCAAGCATTAAGTATAATCTTACTTTAAAATAATTATCATCAGCCAATTTTTTGTAAAGATCAATTTCATCAAATGTAGAACCGGCATCATGAAAAGAAGTAATTCCATATTTTATACACTCTTCTGTTGCTTTATCTATTTCTTTAATCAAATCATCTTGAACTTCTTTTTCAGTTCTTTTGGATAAGTAGTTATCAAGAGATTTTTGAATCAGCAGCTCTGCCTCTTCTTCAAAAACACCAATTGCTTTTCCCAAACTATCTCTAACGATTACTCCGCCATTTGGATTATCTGTAGAATCTGTAATTCCAGATAATTCCATTGCTAATTGATTTGCAAACATTGCATGTCCGCTGGCATGTTTAAGAAAAACCGGATTTCTTGGTGTCGCTCTGCTTAGCTCATTATGAAAAGGATAACCATTAACATTTTCCAATGGTTTAGGATCCCACTTTTCTTGATGCCAGCCTCTTCCGATTATCCATTCACCAGGTCTGGCATTCTCAGCAGCAGATGAAACAAGATAAATTATTTCGCTCCAATTTTTTGCTTCACTTAAATCAATATTAATTTTAGATTGACCAATACCTAAGAAGTGTGCATGACTTTCAATAAATCCAGGCATTACAAATTTACCTTTAAGATCTATTACTTTTGTTGAATCATCGGAAAGCTGAGATGCACCATCATTTGTCCCTACGTATAAAATCGAATCCCCTTTAATTGCAATGGCTTCTGCTGTTGGATTTGATTCATCGACAGTATAGATATTGCCGTTAATCAAAATTAAATCTGCATTCATATTTTTCTCACTGCAAGAAATTATAAGCAAAGATAAAACTACTGTGAAAATTAATCTTAGCATTTATTCTCCTTTAATAAACGAAAGAATTATTTAAAATCTCAATTCAACTGCAAACTCAAAAAATTCGTAATCTTTAGTTCCTAAATTAATATCATTGCGTCTATCGTAACCAAGAAACAATTTGTTCTTTCCTAAAAAGTAATAAGCAATGCCTCCAATAAAACCTTCTTTTTTAGAAATCATACTAATTCTATCTTGATTAAATCTATCATATCTACCTATCAAGCTGGTATTAATTTCATGAATTTTTAGTTCACCAAAAATTGAATAACCATCTTGTTCATAAGAATTACCCATGGCATCAACTGAAGTTCCATTTTCAAAACCTTTTCCTTTATAGTATTGTCCGGTTAAAACTCCTCTTTCAGTTTCGACAGAAATAAATCCGGCATTAATATAATAATCAGGTTGAGCAGCAGTATTTCCCTTTCCCCATAATCCGTTATAAGAGAGTTGCAGTCCTGGAAACAAATTAGGCAAAGGACGCAAAGATAATCTTCCTTCTATAGCTTTATTATTATTGTACTCAATTGCGTGATAACCGCCGCCATTAAATACTCCCAAAGCAAAACTTCCGAATTTTCCATTGTAATTACTATTTACATTTTTCTGAAACTCTTGATCAACCGAACCGCCAAAATTTGTCAGAAAGATAACTCCGTAATCAGCTGAGCTTGTAAGTCTGTATCTTTCCAAAAACATTGTACCTTGAAGTCTGTAACGATTTATCTTCTGTTCAAAATCGAGCCACGCTCTTCTAACCAAACCGAATTCAATTTGAGGTTTTGTGAAAAATCCAAAATTATCAAAGCTGTATCTTATAAATAAATACTTAAGCCGAAGTTCAATATCTCCTTCTCCGTCACCATCTCTATCTACTGCAATATCTTGAGTTACTCTTGCAGATATTCTATCGGAAAACTTTTTCTCAATGGTTAAGTAACCCCTTTTTAAAAGAAATTCATTATGTTTTTCTGAATTAAATTCACCGTTTTGATAACTTAAAAACCACTGTCCCGATATCGAAAGTCCATTAAAAAGTTTATTGAATGCATCCTTTATTTCACCTTCACTTATTCTTACATCCTCTTCTTGTGCGTTAGTGATTATAAAAAGAAATAAAAACAAGATCAAAATTCTACGCATTTATCCTCCAATTTTTCCATATCCCAATTTTAATAATAATGAATTTTATCAAATTTTAACCGATAATGAATAATTGTTTATTGATAGAACAAACCACATGATTACATTTTAAAAGAATTTTACATAGTTCTTTTGAATAAGTATTAAAATCAATTCGAAGAAAAAAAATAAATTCCATAACTTTATAGATAATTAAATCTCATTTAATGGAATTGATATGCAAAATCCTATCTACAATTTTTTCTATCCAAAATCAGTTTGTATTGTTGGTGCTTCAACAAAAGAAAAGTCAATCGGTTATGAAATAATTAAAAATATAAAGTCATATGGTTTTAAGGGAAATCTTTATCCCATAAATCCCAAAGCTGATACCGTGCTTGATTATAAGTGTTATCATACTATTGAAGAGGTATCAGAGAAAATTGATTTAGCTATTATAGTTGTTCCAAAACAATTTGTTGAAAGCAGTATTGATTCACTTATGGAAAAAAATGTAAAATCAATAATACTAATTACAGCCGGATTTAGAGAAATTGGGGAAGAAGGGGAAAAGCTTGAGAAGAAAATTATAGAAAAAATTAAATCTGCAAATGCCCGGTTAGTTGGGCCAAACTGCATGGGAGTCATAAGTTCTCTGAATGAAGTAAAATTTAATGCGACTTTTGTTGCAGAGCAGCCTGAGGTTGGTTCAACCGGATTTTTATCCCAAAGCGGTGCCCTTGGTGCTGCCGTTCTTAATTCTCTAAGAGAAACCGATATTAAGTTTGCTCATTTTATCAGTGTGGGAAATAAAGCTGATATAAATGAAAATGATATAATAACTTTCTGGGAAAATGATAATAACATAAAAACCATTGCCTTATATCTGGAAAGCTTTGTAAATGGTTCAGAATTACTAGAACTTCTGATAAACCGGAAAATTACCAAACCTGTTATTGTACTTAAGGCTGGTAAAACTGCAAGTGGACAAAAAGCAGCTTCATCTCATACCGGTGCATTAAGTTCGAGCGATAAAGTTGTTGATGCCGTATTAAAGCAGTTTGGAATTATAAGGGTAAATGATTTGAATGAACTTTTTAATACAGCAAAGGGATTTGAGAATTTTAAAATTCCTAAGGGAGTTAGAACTGCTGTAATAACAAATGCCGGAGGTCCTGGAATTTTAGCTGTTGATGCAATTGAAAAAGAAGGACTTACGCTTGCTCAATTATCTAAAGAGACAAAATCTAAATTGAGAGAAGTTATTCATCCAGAAGGAAGTGTTGAAAATCCCGTTGATCTTTTACCCGGAGCAACTGCAGAGATTTATAAAAAAGTAAATGAAATTATTTCTGATGACGAAAATGTTGATTCAATAATATCAATTTTTGTTGAGCCTGTAATGGTAAAACCGTTTGATGTAATCGAAGGTATAAATGAAATCAAATCAATTAAGCCTATTTATCAAATTGCAATGCCCCTTCCCGAATTCTGGGATAATTACAAGACCAATTCAAAGAGAAATATCCCGGTTTTTAAAAATCCAGAAGATCCATCAGAAATTATATCAAACATAAATTTTTACATCAAAAAGAAGAGGAAATTAGAAATTAATAATGATCAATATCTGCAAGCTCTTTCCCAATCCGATAAAAAAATCATTAAAAATGAAAAAGGATTTTTACCACAAGATGTGGTTAATAATTTGGCTCTAAATTATAATATTCCCGTTGTTTCAAATGAATTATTAAAACGAGATGAGATTTATAATTATAAAGGAACTTTGTACCCTATAGTAATTAAAGGAATAAGTGAACAAGTAGTTCATAAATCAGAATTAAACGCTGTTAAGCTTAATATAAAAAGTAAGGATGATTTAATAAAAAGTGCCGAGAAGATTATCAATAATTTTAAAAATCATAATTACGAAGTAGATCAGTTTTTAATTCAGCCTTTTATAAAAATGAAGCATGAAATTTTAATTGGTGGATATAGAGATCAATCATTCGGACCAATGATTATGTTTGGTTTAGGAGGTAAATATGTAGAAGTTTTTGAGGATACATCTATTCGCTCTGCTTATTTATGTGATGAAGATATTTTCGAAATGATTGATGAAACAAAAATCGGAAAAATCTTAAAAGGTGTTAGAGGTGAATCAGCAGCAGACATTAATAAAATAAAAGATATTATTAAATCATCTGCTTTAATGTTGATTGAGAATACGAATATAGAAGAATTCGATCTTAATCCATTAATAATTACTGATGATAATTCAATTTTTGCTGTTGATATAAGAATTAAAATAAACTAAAGAGGCATTGTTATGAAAACAATTTTACTCCTATTGTTTTTTTCATTACCGGTATTTTCTCAAAGTGCTGATGATGAATTAATCAATCCCAAAGAATTAATACCAGATCTGGTTGTTGATTTAAGATACACAGCCAATGATCACTATTTTTTGAATCTGCCAAACGGTGATGTAAAACTTCCAAAATTTTATACTAATAACGAAACCCTTGTTATTTTAAGAGCAGCAAAGATGTTGAAGACTGCTCAAGACAGCTTGCGTAATATAAAATCATTCAATGGTAATAGTTATCCTGAAGGAATTGGACTAAAAATCTGGGATGGTTACAGACCTAGATCGGTTCAATATTTATTGTTTGAGATTTTTCCCAATCCCGTTTATGTAGCTGATCCCAATTCAGGATCGATGCATAACAGAGGAGGCGCAATAGATCTAACTTTAATTGATTTATCAACCGGAGAAGAATTGGAAATGCCGACTGAGTTTGATGATTTTAGTGATGCTGCCGGATTAGGATACAATGATCTTCCTCAAAACGTTATTAATAATAGAGAAATGTTAAAATCAGTAATGCAGTATGCCGGATTTTTAACGTACTCGGCTGAATGGTGGCATTATAATGTTCCGGGCGCAAACACTTATCCACTTAGAGATTATCAATTAAAGTAAGAGGAAGATGATGAAAAAGTTTCTAATAATATTTTTTGTTTGTTCAATTTTAATAAATGCTCAAACAGAAATTTTGGTTAACACTTATCAAGATACAACTCAGCAGACTCCGGTAATTGCAAGAGACGGTGAAGGAAATTATGTAATTGCATGGAGTTCACTATATCAAATAAGCAAGGAGAAAGAGAGCGAAATTTATTTTTCAGCTTATGATTTTAATGATAACAGAACTATAGACAATATAATTGTAAATGATATAACTGAAGGCAATCAAGAAAAACCGGCAGTTGCACAGAACAGCAGTTCAAAAGTTGTTTTTACTTGGAGCAGCAACAGCGATTTTGAAAGTATTTACGATATAAAAGCAAAAGTAATTAATGCCGGAATAGCTGATTCCGAATTTCTTGTAAATACAACTACTGAAAATTCTCAGACAAATTCTTCAGTTGATGTAAATGAAAACGGAGGATTTGTAATAGCATGGGATTCTTGGGATCAAGATGGCGGTGACCGTGGAGTTTATGCCAAAATTTATGATCAAGATAACCAAGTTTTGAAAGATGAATTTCTCGTGAATCAGACCACTGCATACAGTCAGGCAAAACCAAGTGTTAAGTTTTTCCCAAACGGAAATATTATTGTTATTTGGGAAAGCTGGAAGCAGGACATTGCAACTCCAAGCGGATATGGTATTTTCGGAAGAATTTTTGACGGTAATGGAAATCCATTAACTAATGAATTCCAGATAAACACATACACTAACGATTATCAATGGTTTGGAGATGTTGAAGTTTTTGATGATAATACTTTTGTAACTGTTTGGTGTAGCTGGGAACAAGATGGTTTTGATGGCGGAATCTATTTGAGAATTTATGATGAATCCGGAAATCCATTAACAGGTGAAGGAAAAGTAAATACATCAACTTCACAATATCAGTGGATTCCTAAAGTTACCAAAATGAATGGAGACAGATTTGCAGTTGTTTGGAGCAGCTGGCTGCAAGACGGAGACAGAGAAGGTGTTTATTTCAAGGTATTCAGAAAAAGTGATTTGAAAGAATTATCATTCGAAACAAGAGTGAACGATTATACTTCAAGCTTTCAATGGGAACCTGATGTTATATACGGCGGTAATGATGACCTTATTGTAACTTATTCAACTTGGGGACAGTTCAGCAGCAATAATTATGATATAGCCGCAAAGAGAGTAAATTATATCGGTCCGCAAGGAGGAATTATTTCTCAAAATTATGAACATACAAGCGGTGTTTCTACATCTGAATTTATAGTTCATATAATTGATTCAACAGCTGTAACCGGAAATGAATATGAAGTCAGTTTTACTAAACCCGACGAAGCTGCAGCTCCTTTTGCAAATGTTAAGAACTTAACTACCAACACCAATCTTATTGAAAATTTTCCGTTAGATAAAGGAGATGATTTCTTTTACTTGACAAATACTTTTGAAGGAATTGCAATTCAGTTTTTGCCCGATTCAAAATTTGAATTGGATATTGACGGTTCATATTTTATCAACAATTCAAATTCAGATTTGATATTAACTCCAAGAGCCCCGGCTTCTTCAGGATCCGCTGTATTGGCTCCAATTGATATTGAAATAATTTTTGGTAATCCGGATACACTCTCTGACGGAACTTATGCAAATCCCCTAGATACAGCTTACAGCAATACTGGACAGTTAACAATTTTAACCCCTTTCAAAGCTTGGAATATTACAGATAACAAACCGATTGATATGTTTATTATTGAACCGACTCTCTCAAAGAACAATCAATGGGATCCGGGCGAAATTATTACTCTCTTAACTCCTCCCGAATATCAAACAAGTTTCCCAAATTTTCATGGTGAAATTGTTACTTCTATGATTTCCGGGGGAAAGCTTCCAATAGAAGGTGATAGTTTTATGCTTCTCACTAAACGTCCATTAACCGAAGAAGATAAATTTACTTTTATCACTTCTATGAATAATGTTACTTCTACAAAAGATGATTTAGTACTTAACGATTACAAACTTTATCAAAATTACCCGAATCCTTTTAATCCTGTTACAACCATAAAGTATGAAATCCCAAAAGAAAGCATAGTTAATCTTAAGATTTATAATATACTTGGTGAAGAGGTCTCTGTTCTTGTAAATCAAATACAAAAACCTGGTGTACATAAGACTTTATTTAATGCTTCGCATTTAGCAAGCGGAGTATATTTTTACAGAATAATGATTGATAATAAATTGGTTCAGACCAAGAAACTTATGCTTATTAAGTAGATGCTTATAAATAATATATCCAAAAAATTATTTTAGGGATACAAAACTGTATCCCTTTTTTATGAGTAATTATGAAAAATGTTAGAATTAAAATTTGCTGTATAAGCAGTCTTAGTGAAGCCGAAACTGCTTGGAAATATAATATTAATGCAGTAGGCTTAGTTGGTAATATGCCGAGCGGACCTGGAGTAATTTCTGATGATTTAATTAAAATGATTTCTAATGCTGCTCCACCTTCTGTTTCAACATTTTTATTAACTAGTGAAACAACTTCTGAAAAAATCATCAAACATCAGAAAAAAGTTGGTGCAAGCACTATTCAGATAGTTGATAAAATAGTATCGGGTACTTTTCAGGAAATTAGAAATGAATGCCGCGGTATTAAGCTTGTGCAGGTAATTCATGTAATTGATGAAACATCTTTAGAAGAAGCACTCTCTTATACTAATGATGCTGATGCACTTTTGCTTGACAGCGGTAATCCTAATTTATCGATTAAAGAATTGGGTGGAACAGGAAGAATTCACAATTGGGAAATCAGTCGTGAAATTTGCAGTAAATCTACTATCCCGGTTTTTCTTGCAGGAGGATTAAATCCGCAAAATGTAAAATCTGCAATTGAATTTGTTAATCCTTTTGGTGTTGATGTATGCTCAGGAGTAAGATCTAATGGGAAATTGGATGAAAACAAGCTTATTCAATTTATAAATGAAGTAAAAAACTGATTTGTTTTACAATCTAAAATAAAATACTAATAAAGTTTTTGTGAAATCAAATTAAAGAATTACATTTGTTCAGTTCTTTAAAATTAATCTAAAGGTTCCAAGTAAGGATTAATAGGGAATCCGGTGTAATTCCGGAACTGTTCCCGCAACTGTAAACTGTTGTAGTCTTAAAATAATACCACTGTCTAAATTGATGGGAAGGATTTTAAGATGTGCAGTAAGTCAGGAGACCTGCCTTAAGATAAAGAACGTTAGCTTTCGGGAGTTGGGGCTAACTAAGTAATTATATTTACTTTTACTTATTACCTTCTCTAACTTACCGTAAGCTTCCATTTAACTAATTTAATTTCATTGGGAGCTTATTATGAAAAACAAATTTTATTTAGTCACTCTATTTTTTCTTTTATTAATAATTGGATGCACAGATAATACTACTGGTCCCGAAGATCCGCCGCCAAATGTAAAAAAAGGACTTCTTATAGTTAACGAGGGACTTTTTGCACAGAATAATTCTTCCCTAACTTTTTTCAGCTTGGATGAATACAAACTTTATCCTGATGTTTATAAATCTTCAAATAACAATAACAGTTTAGGTGATACGGCAAATGATCTTTATTCATATGATGGTAAAGCTTATATCACTGTTGATCTTTCGAATAAAATTGAGGTTGTTGATATAAATACTTTTAAGTCGGAAGGATTTATTGATCTCGGCTCGAACTCAGGACCAAGAGAAGTTATCATAATGAATAAAAACGAAGGCTATGTTACTTCCGGAGGAAGAGATGCCGTAATTAAATTTAATCCTGAAAGTAAAACTCAACTTATTGAAATAAAGGTTGGTTCCAGACCGGAAGGAATTGAGTTTTACCAAGATAGAATCTTTGCTGCAAATTCAGGTTTTGGAAGTGACAGTACCGTTAGTGTTATTAGAAATGATCAAAAGGTTGAAGATATAGTACTATGGTCAAATCCAAGAATTATTCTTAAGGATAATGATTTTATTTATGTAGTCTGTTCAGGTAATTACTTTGATGCGGAAGGAACAGGAGCTGTGTTTAAAATTAATCCATTAACATACGATGTTATTAATGAAATTAAAATAACGGGTAATCCTGGAGAAGCTGTTCTATCAGGAGATGGTTATATGTACATTGTTAATAATGAAGGAATTATAAAACTCGACTTAAATACTTTCAAACTTATTCCCAATTATATAATTGAAGGAACGAGAGTAAATCCTTCGATGGGAATTATTTACTCAATTTCATACGACTTTTTTGAAAGAAGAATTATCGCAGGTAATCCTAAAGATTTTATGCAGAACGGAGAAGTAGTTATTTTTGAAGAAAACGGAACCGAAGTTACACGATTCGATACTGGAATAAATCCCGGAACTGTTTCTATAATTGATCAGATCATAACCGATTAAGTAAATTTAATTCTGCTGATGGAATTTTTTCATCGGCAGAATTGAATCAATTCTAATTAAACAACATCATATCTTATTCGATAATAATATTTGCGGTATTAATTTATTATCTTTTTAAAGAAAGCAAATTCAGAATAAAATAAGGATATGTTATGAAAAAATATTTTTCATTTTTTATAATTCTTTTATTAATAACATCGATGACAAGCTTAAATGCTCAAACCGGCGATTTCAGTCCTAAATTTTTTGGTTATGTTAAATCTTTTCATCAAAGTGATTTAACCGATGGACAAGGACAATTTTCAGTTGTTCATGCTCGTTTAGGTGTGCGTGGTAATCTAAATGAAAATGTAAGTTATAGAATATTTACAGATTACGCACGACTTCTAGGTGCGAGTGTGGTAGGCACCGACTCTGACGGTGACGGTGAATTAAACAGTGCACGATTAAATCTTCGTTCAATTTTACTTGATGCTTTTTTCAATATGAAACTTACTGATAGATTAAGTTTTTCAATCGGGCAGTATAAAATTCCATTCAGTACATCAAATTTAAGAAGTCCGGTTGAAATGGAATTTGTAAACAGACCTTTAACTACATCGGTAACTCCTGCTCTTCGCGATGTAGGTTTAACAGTTTATTACAAGAATAAGGAAGTTCTTCCGATTGATGCGGCATTAGGTGTTTTTAACGGAAGCGGTGAGAATGTTAATGAAAACAACAAAACTATGAATTATTCTGCTCGTGTTGTTGCATCTCCAATAAACGAAATTAAGATTTCGGGAAACTACTATGGCGGCAAAATCAATAATGCTGATGTTAATATTTTTGATATAGGTGTTCATGCTAAGTTTAATAATATTTTGTTTGACGGCGAATTTGTATCAAGAAAAAATGATATTCCCAACGTATTAGAGTTTACCTCCACAGGATACTTTGTTTATACCGGATATATTTTTGCAACTGATTTCTGGGTTGTAAATTCTATAACTCCTTTAGTGAGATATGAAAACTTTGATCCTTCTACTAATATTAATGATGATCAATTAACCAGATTTACAGCAGGTATTAATTTTGGTCTAGCAGATAAAAATTTTACCGGAATAAGACTTAATTACGAAAACAGAGATACTAAAAATCCCATTTTCAATTCTAATGATTATTTCTATGCTTCTTTTCAGGTGGTCTTTTAAGGTATGATTTTAGAGACGTACATTTAGATTTGTACGTCTCTAAAGTTTAATTTTTAAAAGAGATTAAAAGTAACTCCAATTTGCAATGCCTGTTTTAACTGAGTTTTCAAAGTTTCATCTGCATCATACACTACAACTACGTTTAAATTAACATTCAAATAACTATTTATTTTTGCAGTTATTGTATTATCAAACAAAACATCCCATGTATCTAAATGCTTGAATGATGAAAAAAGACGAAGTTTAGAATTTAAAAGCAGATTTTCATCTAAGGTATATTTTGCTTCTGTAACCGACTCAATACCTGTCTCCATTTTAAATTTCTCAATTTCATTTGGAGTATCGGGATCATCAGAATACTTTCTAAATTTGTTTGTTAATGTCTGCTCAATAGCAACACCAAGACGACTGGTAATATTTTCGGATCTGTTATAGGTGAAACCTACTGCTTCGGTAATGTATCCGGGATCAAAAAATGAAGAGATTTGTGTTTCTGTTGAATCTGTATATTCAAAACCATTTGCAACAACTGTTCTAACTGTTAAAGCAACATAAGGATCAACTGCCCAGCCGATATTTTTCGAAAGAACAGATTCAAAATATAGCTCATTATCTGTAGTTCTATAGCCTCTTTCCCCTACTTTCATTCTTCCGTAAGCCAACTTCAATCCGTTTACCCAAGTCCAATCTTCATGGTTATATTTAAGTCCCATATTCAGAATATTATTCCAGGTTAATGAGTTATCTCCCCCTTTAGACCAATTTGAAAATGAGATTTGACTTAAATTTATTCCTAATGTTCCGGTTGGTTTCCAGTCACTTTTCTTTGCTTCGGGGGCTGCTGCATCCTGTGCAAATAAAGTTGATAATGATAAAAGTAAAACAATAGTTAAAAGTTTTCGCATAAAATATTCTCCCTAAATTGTAAAAAATTCAATCTGTAAAATAACTAATTACTTTTAGAACTTCGATTTTCTCTCTTAAATAAAATGAGAACTAATGATAACTCAAAAACATCTTGGATAATTCAATTTCACTATAAATATTCTAAATGCAAGCAGCTTGCATTTACGGTTTCTTTAGAATATTTTTGTTACATGAAATTTCATTTAAATAAAATAAAAGAAGCGGGCTATAAACTTACCAGACAAAGAAAAAATGTAGTTGAAATATTAGCCGAGAAAAGAAAACCTCTTACATTAAATGAAATTTTTGATGAATGTAATCAAATAGATTTTGCCAGTGTTTATAGAATTATTCAATTGCTTACCGAACTTAAAATTGTTGAAGAAGTTAATCTTGGTGAAAGACAAAAAAGGTATGAATTGATTTTGGATAAACATCATCATCATATATTGTGCAAAACATGCGGTAAAATTGATAGAATAGATTACTGCATTCTTGATAAAATAAAAGACTTAACTAATTATAATATATTAAATCATTCAATTGAGTTTATTGGAATATGTCCGGATTGTCAAAAAAATTAGTACTAATTATGCTTCTCGTTTTGTTAATTTCATGCAAAGATGAACCGAAGCAGAAACTTACAAATGAAAAAATTAAAGCGGTTGTTTCTATTCTTCCGATGAAATTTATTGCTGAACAAATTGGAAAAGATAAAATAATTATTGAATCTATCATTCCAAATGGAAGTGATCCTCATACTTTTGATCCTTCACCAAGAGTTATAAAGAAAATTCATGATTCGGATATTTTCTTTTTGATTGGTGATAGTTTTGTATTCGAAAAAAATATTGTAAACGGAATTGAAAGCAGAAATAAAACTGCTCTAGCTGATTGCTCCAAGAATGTAAATCTTATAAATAACGATCCGCATATTTGGCTTGGAATGGATGAATCAAAAATTATTGCTTCAAATATTGCCTCTAAATTAATTGAGCAGGATAAAGCCAATCAATCTTTTTATGAGAATAATTTAATGGAATTTAAAAGCAAAGTTGATTCATTAAAAAATATAATTGAGAACAGATTATCTGGATTGGAAAATAAAATGATGCTTGTTTATCATCCTGCATGGAGATATTTTCTAAAACCTTTCGGAATAAAAGAAGAATCTGTTGAAAGAGAAGGAAAGCATCCTAAAGCCGGCGACTTAAAAGAGATAATTGCAGAATCTAAATATCAAAATGTAAAAGCAATATTTATAGAAGAGCAATTTAATCCTGATGCAGCAAAATCAATTGCAGAGGAATTAGAAATAAAAGTAGTAAAAATTAATCCGTTAACAGATAATTTATTATATGAATGGGATCAATTCTCAACTAAATTAGCAGAGAATTTAAATTGAAAACAGCATTAAAAATTGAATCACTTTCATTTCATTTCGATGAATTAAAAATTCTTGAGGATATTAATCTATCTTTACCGGAGAAAGAATTCATTGGAATAATTGGTCCTAATGGAGGAGGAAAAACTACTCTTCTAAAATTAATTCTTGGAATTCTTGAACCAACATCAGGTAAAATATTAATATTTGACAAACCAATTAAGTATCAGAAAAAGCTTGTCGGTTATGTCCCTCAGTATTCTAACTTCGATACTCATTTCCCTATCACAGTTTGGGATGTTGTTCTTTCTGCCCGCTTAGGTAAATCAAGTTTATTAGCAAGATTTACAAAAAGTGACCATGAAATTGTTTCTGACTCTTTGGATAAAGTAAACATCCTTGATCTTAAAAATGAACTGATTGGAAATCTTTCCGGCGGACAAAAACAAAGGGTTCTAATTGCGAGAGCTTTGGCGACCGAACCAAAAATTTTACTTCTTGATGAACCGACTGCCAGTATAGACACAAAAGCCGGTAAATCATTTTATGATCTGCTTCATCAGTTAAATCAAACAATTACCATTATTTTAGTTTCACATGATATCGGAGCAGTTTCTCAATACGTAAATAAGATTGCATGCTTAAATAAAAAAATGATTTTCCATGATTCAAAAGAAATAACTAATGAAATGCTCGAAGCAACTTATGAATGTCCGGTTGATTTAATAGCACATGGAATTCCACATAGAGTATTTCACGAGCACAACCATGATTGAAATATTTCAATATGATTTTATGATAAATGCAATAATTGCAAGTGTATTGGCATCAATAGCATTTGGAATTGTTGGGACTTATGTAGTAGTAAAAAGAATAGTTTTTATCAGCGGCGGCATTTCCCATTCTGCTTATGGTGGAATTGGTTTAGCCTTTTTAGTCGGTTTTAATCCTTTAGTAGGTGGAATTTTATTTAGTATTGGTTCAGCGGGAATTATAGCTTATCTACGTAAAAAAGGAATTCAATTTGAAGATACTTTGATTGGAATTCTTTGGGCTTTTGGAATGGCATTGGGTGTTATTTTTATTGATTTAGCTCCGGGTTATGCACCAAATTTAATGAGCTATTTATTTGGAAATATTTTAACAATCGGAGTAAGTGAACTATACTTAATCTTATCTCTTGATTTAATTATTTTGCTGATAGTTGGAATTTTCTTCAGACAGTTTCAAGCAGTTACATTTGATGAAGAATTTGCCTCTACAATTGGACTTCCGGTAAATTTAATTTATACACTTTTACTTATTGTTATTGCATTAACTACGGTTATACTAATTCGTTTAGTCGGAATTATTCTGGTTGTTGCTCTTTTATCAATTCCTTCAGCAATAAGCATTAACTTTGCCAAAAGCCTTAAGCGTATGATGTTTTTATCTACACTATTAGGATTGATTTTTACTATTTTTGGTCTGATATTGTCATTTTACTTAAATTTAGCTTCCGGTGCAGCAATAATTGTTGTATCGGTAATAGGATATTTGATTTCACTTCTTCTGAAATCAAAGAAAATATTTATAAAAAACAGATGAGGTAAGTTTGATTATATGGGATGTGAGTCCGGAAATTTTTAGTTTTGGTCCTTTCTCAATCGGCTCTTTAAATCTTGGTCCTTTCTCGGTTAGATGGTATGGTTTACTTTTTGCCGCATCGTTTGTAATTGGTTTTCAGATAATGAATTGGATTTTTAAGATAGAAAAAAAATCCGAAAAGGATTTAAATGATTTAGTCTGGTACATGATTTTAGGAACAGTTATTGGCGCTAGATTAGGTCACTGTTTATTTTATAACCCCGAATATTATCTAAGCAATCCGCTTGAGATTCTAAAAATTTGGCAGGGAGGTTTAGCTAGTCATGGAGCTGCCGTTGGCATTTTAACTGCGATGTATCTCTATTCAAAAAAGAAAGTCGGTCAATCATTCCTTTGGATTTTAGATAGAGTTGTAATTACAGTTGCTTTAGCCGGTTCATTAATAAGATTGGGAAATTTATTCAATTCTGAAATAATTGGTATTCCTACTGATATGCCTTGGGGATTTGTATTTACATTAATTGATGAAATTCCTCGTCATCCTGCGCAATTATATGAATCAATCTTTTACTTAATTTCATTTTTTATTCTTATTAATATTTACAGAAAAAAGACAACCAAAACGGAACAAGGATTGATATTCGGATTGTTTCTAATACTGATCTTTGGGTTTAGAATTTTTGTGGAATTCATAAAAGAAGACCAAACTGCTTTTGAACAAGGAATGATTTTGAATATGGGGCAGATTTTAAGTATTCCTCTTGTTGCATACGGGGGATATTTAATTTATAAAATCAAATCTCTAAATCAATTAAAGAAGTAACTTCTATTTATCTATAACATTATAAAGGAATAAACATATTGAATAGATTAATACTAATTATCATTTTGTTTTCTTTAATCCTTTTCGGATGCAATGTAAAGCAGGAAACTGTATATAAACCTGAAACCGATTCATTGCGGTTTGAAGGGGAAAAACATTTAAGGAACATTAAACAGTTAACCTTTGGCGGAAATAACGCAGAGGCATACTGGAGTTTTGACAATAAACAATTAGTTTTTCAAAGTGATTGGAATGAAATTAATTCACAAGGCTGTGATCAGATTTTTATAATGAATGCAGATGGAACTGATTTAAGGGCTGGTGAAAAATATAGAATGATTTCAACCGGAACTGGAAGAACAACATGCGCTTACTTTTTAAAGGATGGCAGAATTGTTTTTGGTTCAACTCATGAAGCCGATGCTGAATGTCCGAATACTCCAATGTTTGTTGAAGGAAGATACGTCTGGGCAATTTATGATACTTATGATATTTATGTAGCCGATGCAAATGGAGATAATTTGAGCCTATTAATTGGTGGAGAAGGTTATGATGCCGAAGCAACTGTTTCTCCCGATGGCAAATATATAATTTTTACTTCTACTAGATCCGGCGATTTAGAACTATGGAGATATGAAATTGAGACCGGAGAATATCTTCAACTGACAGATGAACTTGGTTATGACGGCGGAGCTTTCTTCTCATTTGATTCTAAAAAGATTGTCTGGCGTGCTAGTCGTCCGCAAGGAGAAGAAGCTGAATCATACAAAGAATTATTAAAGCAGGGTTTAGTTGAACCAAAGGCATTAAATATTTTTGTTGCAGATATTGACGGCAAAAATGTTACTCAAGTTACAGATTTACCGGGAGCAAACTGGGCGCCGTTTTTCCATCCATCTGATAAGAAAGTTTTATTCTCGTCAAACCATCACTCAATGGAACAAGGTGGAAGATTATTTGATATCTTTATGATTAATCTTGACGGAACAGGTTTAGAACAAATAACTCACAGCGGTACATTTGATGCTTTCCCAATGTTTTCATTTGACGGTAAAAAATTAGTCTTCGCCTCTAACAGAAGAGTTGATAGACAACCTTCTAGAGAGACTAATGTTTTTGTAGCTGATTGGGTTGAGTAATTTAAGATAAATTTAAGATTATAAGATTCCGGTATTGTTGATAATAAATTTCAGCAAACCGGAATAACTTATTATTATTTTGTCATTCCGATTGATGCCAAGTGGAATGGCGGATTCTAAAGGAAGCATAAAAGTAAGCAATATGACAGAAAAAGAATTTCAAAATATTTGGAGAGAAAAACTAAAAGAAAATCTAAAAGATTTTCCTAATGATTTTATTACTGATGAAGAAACAACTGAAATTCTACTTCCACCAAAACCATTAATTATTGCTAATGAATTGTTCGGTAATTATGAAATTTCCGATCTTGATGATAATGTAGTTTATACAACAGATAATTACTCTAAAGTAAAATATATTTTGTATGCAAACCGCGTGAGACCAAGTTCAATCAAAATTCCTATAGATCAGAATAACATTGAAAAACTATTGAAGTTATATGAAAAGACAGTAGATACATTTCTCAAGGTTATGAATGATGAGTTTAAAAAGGAATTTCCAAATTCTAAATCATTTCCATCCGTTTCCAATTCCATTTTAACTTCTCTCAATCTAAAAAGACTTTGATTGAATTAAGCAAAAATATTGCTGATTATCTCGAATCATTATACGATAGAGATTTTGTTGAAAATTACAGAAAGTATATAGAATCCTATCCTAATCAGTATATAAGAATTGATCCTTTTTCAGATCATCAATCATTAATTGAAAGATTAAAGAATTATGGAATCGAATTAGAGAAAACCGTTCTCCCCTTTGCCTATAAGGTTTTGAAAGGTTCTGATAAAATTGGCAAGACTTTGGAATTTACTTTGGGACTTTATTATGTACAAAGTTTATCATCAATGATTCCCCCCCATATCTTAAATCCGACTTATAACGATTTAACATTGGATTTATGTGCTGCACCGGGTTCAAAAACTACACAACTAGCAGAGTTAATGGAACGAAAAGGGACATTAATTGCGAATGAAGTAAATCAGCAAAGAGTTGGAAGTCTGAACTTTAACGTAGATAAAATGAATCTAAGCTGCATTGGTGTAATGAAGCAGAAAGGTGAATTAATCAGCAAAACGTTTGACAATTTCTTTGACAAAATTTTAGTTGATGCCCCTTGTTCTGCTTTGGGAATTGTTCAGAAGAAAAATGAAGTGAGCAATTGGTGGAATTTAGAACAGGCAGAAAAGATTGCTGAAGTTCAATTCAAACTTTTGGTTAGTGCAATTAAGGCGGCTAAAGTAGGTGCCGAAATTATTTACTCAACTTGTACATTAACTATTGAAGAAAATGAATTTGTCCTTGATAAAATTCTGAAAAAATATCCTGTGGAAATTGAAGAATTTGATCTGCCGTTGAAACATGTTCCCGGATTTACAAAGTTCGGCGAGTTCGAGAATCCCAAGCTCGCTTTAGCTAAAAGAATAATTCCATGGGATAATGATTCCGAAGGTTTCTTTGTAGCAAAGCTTAGAAAAAAATCCGAAACCGAACCATTAGTTCAAAGTAATTACAGTAAATCTCATAAAATATTTTTTATTCATGATCATAAATTCATCAAACCTTATTTGAATCAGCTTCACGAATATTTTGGAATAGAGAAAGATATACTTGCACGATTCAAATACATTCAAAGCAGAAGTGATCTGCTGTTTGTAAATAAAGACTGGGTGGTAGAAGAAAATTCATATTTCATAAAACTCGGTTTGAAACTTGGAGTTATTGATAGAAAAGACAAACTCAATCTTCATTCAGATGCTGCAAGAACTTTTGGAAAATTTGCGACAAAAAATAAAATTGTTATTGATTCAAAAGAAGATTTGGAAATTTATCTTAATGGTTCTACAATAAAAAAAGAGCTTGATGCCTTGGGGCAAAAAATAGTTGAATATGAAGGAATGATTTTAGGAAGTGCCGTGCAAACCAAAGAAGGATTGAAAAGTCAATTCCCCCGCAACTTAAGAACTAACGAGATTTTACTCCAATAATTTGATCATTATCTAAATCCAAAAATAAAGCCTTTATTTGCATTTATAATCTGTATAATAATAAGAAAGCTCCGCCGAAATACAAAACCGACAGAGCTTCCAATGAGGTGATTAATGCAATTTCAATTAAACATCATAGTACATATGAAATTCATACGGATGAGGCTGTAATGCCATTGGTTTAATTTCTTTATTGATCTTGTAATTAATCCAAGCATGAATAACTTCTTCGGTAAATACATCCCCTTTCAATAAAAACTCATGGTCATTCTCAAGAGCTTTTAATGCAGCACCTAATGATTCAGGAGTTGAAGGAATATTTTTCAATTCTTCCGGAGGCATATCATAAATATCTTTATCAAGCGGATCACCCGGATCAATTCTATTTAGAATACCATCTAAACCTGCCATTAAAATTGCTGAGAAAGCCAAATAAGGATTTGCAGAAGGATCAGGACATCTAAACTCTACTCTTTTAGATTTCGGACTTGATGAATACATCGGAATTCTAATTGATGCTGATCTATTTCTTTGAGAATAAGCTAAGTTAACAGGAGCTTCAAATCCCGGTACTAATCTTTTATAAGAATTTGTAGTTGGATTTGTAAAAGCTAAAAGAGCCGGGGCATGTTTCAGTAATCCACCGATAAAGTAAAGAGCCATTTCACTCAATCCAGCATAACCATTTCCGGCAAATAACGGTTTTCCGCTTTTCCACAAACTTACGTGAACATGCATACCACTGCCGTTATCTCCTTGAATCGGTTTAGGCATATATGTTACTGTCTTATTCCATTCTCTTGCAGTATTTTTTACAACATACTTGAACTTAAGAAGATTATCGGCTGCCAAAAGCAACGGTTGAAATCTTAAATCGATTTCGCACTGTCCGCCGCTTGCAACTTCATGATGCTGAGCTTCAACATGAATGCCCATATCCTGAAGTTTAAGAACCATTGCATTTCTTAAATCCATTAACGAATCGGTTGGAGGAACAGGGAAATATCCCTCTTTAAATCTTGGTTTGTAAGCAAGGTTCGGACCTTCATCTCTTCCGGTATTCCATCTTCCTTCTGAAGAATCTACCATATAAAATGATGAATTTTGATTAACTTCGAAACGAACATCATCAAAAACAAAAAATTCAGCTTCCGGTCCAAAAAAGGAAGTATCCGCAATTCCGGTTGATTTTAAGTATTCATTTGCTTTTTGTGCAATATTTCTAGGACATCTTGCATATTTTTCTTTTGTGGCTGGTTCATAAACATCGCAAACCATTGAGATTGTAGGAGCTTCAACAAATGGATCAACAAACATAGTTGATGCATCAGGAATAATGAGCATATCACTTTCATTTATATTTTTCCATCCTCTTAAAGATGAACCGTCAAATCCGAATCCGTTTTCAAAGCTGTCAATTGAAAATTCACTTACCGGATATGTGCAGTGCTGCCATTGGCCCGGAAAATCCATGAATTTCAAATCGACAAATTGAATTCCATTTTTCTTTATAAAATCTATAACATTTTGTTCCGGACTTTTAGCCTTGGCTTTTGCCATAAATTTACTCCTCTTTTTTAATGTTTAATTTCGTTGTCTCTTTTACCGCAGATAGGACAAAACTTGTAACAGTTCTTGTTACTCCGGGCCACGATTGTATTTTGTTCAAAAGCTGCTCCAAAGCAAAGCTATCCTTAACCACAGCTTTCATAATATGAGAGCCTTCACCAAGAACTGCATAACATTCTAAAATTTCGGGTGTCTTTTTTACATTATCAGAGAGCTTTGAAAAATTTTTTGAAGAATCCATTACAACCTGAACAAAAGCCATTATATCAAAATTGAAATGCTTTCTGTTGAGTTTTGTGTAGTATCCTTCAATTACGCCATGTTCTTCCAGCTTCTTAATTCTTTCACTTAATGATGGAACTGATAAACCAACCATATCGGCAAGTTCATTCCTTTTCGTTCTTCCTCTTTCCTGCAGAACTTCTAAAATCTTAATATCTAAGGCATCAAGCATGTTTTTTCTTATTTATTTAGGAATAATTAAAATAATAGCTCAAAATATAAGTCTGCTAATTTTCTTATGCAAATTTATTTTTTCTTTTTTCTAATTACGGTAGTAATTGTTTAATTTGACTTTAATTAAAACAGATATGTGATACTTACTTTACAGATTTATTACTTGTATGAAATTTTACTTTTAATTTCTGATCTGATTTCATCAATCCCTTTCAGATTTAATTCTTTTACTCCTTCTCTAACCAACTGCATAAATCTATCTCCTGGATCATATTTTACAGTTCTGTATTCATCATTTATTTCAAGCCAAAGTTTGTGTCCTTCAAATTCCCTGTATTCGTGATGACCTATCAAGTATTCAATTGAGGGATATTTATTTTTAAGATACTTTATTAACTCTATATTTGCTTCCACTTGATCATTCGTAAGATTATCAATATTATTTCCACCGCCAACATTTTCAAATCCGATTGCATTGTAATTTAATCCGATTACATGCCGTGCCATCCATGTCTCCGGCATTAATCTATATATTTCTCCGTCTCTTGCAACTAAAAATTGAATAGAAACATTAACTTGGGAATTTGATTCAGTCATTAAATCTGGTCTTGAGTTCTCTAAAGTTTCTCTATTAAAAATATCAAAGCATTCGTTAAAATCATCAACAGCAGTCCAATGCAGTACTATTATCTTCGGATTAATTTCTATGTTCTCAACAGAAATGTTGTAATGATCTTGAATATATTGTTTTGTTAAATCAATTCTTGTTTCGGAAAAGCTTATTGGTTTATCTATTACATTAAAACTTGTGCATGAAGTTAATAAGATTAAAGAAGCTGTAAGAATATAGAAATTGATTTTTTTTGTCATAGTTAAACTTTTATTTGTAAGTGTAATAAACTAATGAAATCTCTTGTAATATAACAATTTTATTGTGGTGATACTTTCTTCTTAGATTGATATCTTTCATAATCATAAAATAATTTGTGTATGAAGAATAGAAAAATATTAATTACCGGTGCAACGGATGGAATTGGTAAAACAACTGCTGTAAAATTGGCGGAAATGGGGCACTCAATTATTGTCCATGGAAGATCGGAAGAAAAATGCAAATCGGTTTTACATGAAATAAAAAGCAAAAATTCTTCTTATGTAGTTGGAGATCTTTCTTCATTTGAAGAGATATATAAAATATCCGAACAACTTCACAGCAGCCACGAAAAGATAGATACATTATTAAACAATGCCGGCGTTTATATGAACAGCAGAAAACCAACTAAAGAAGGTTATGAAATGACTTTTGCTGTTAATCATCTATCGGTTTTTCTTTTAACTCATCTTTTATTTGATTTAATCAAAAAGTCATCATCGGGAAGAATTGTGACTGTATCTTCACTTGCAAACGTAAGAGGGAGAATTGATTTTAAAGATTTAAACGGGAAAAATTACGAAAGCTACAAAGCATATTCTCAATCTAAATTGGCAAACATTCTTTTTGCTTTCGAATTATCGGAGCGAATTAAAAATAATAATATCACTTCAAATGCACTTCATCCCGGAGTAATTACAACAAAGCTTTTGGAAACCGGTTTTAACATTAAAGGGAAATCAACAGATGAAGGGGCAAAAACTTCAATTTATCTTTCGGTTTCTGATGAAGTAAAAAATGTTTCCGGTAAATATTTTGATAACCTTAAAGAAGCACCATATAATCCCGCAGCAGATGATATAAATTTAAGAAAAGAACTTTGGAGAGTTTCAGAAGAATTAACTAATATAGATTCAGCTAAATTTCTCAATTAAATTCTGTTGAAATTATGATTATGAAAAAAATTAAAATTACTTTCTTTGCTCTTTGGTTTGCTGTTAATTTATCAGCTCAAGTTGAGGAAGGTCCGATTAAAATTTTTGGATACTTTCAAACTACTTTTACTTATTTGAACACATACCAAATACAAACTACTTCATCATTCAGTATGCAGCAGATGAATATGTTCTTTCAGAAAGATTTGGCTGAGGGATGGACTGCATTAACTAACTTTCAATTTATTAATAGTTTTTCATCTGAAAGATTCTGGGGGAATTTTAATCTGGAAGAAGTTTGGGTTAGATATAGACTTAATCAACAGTTAAATATTAAAGCCGGTTTGCAGACTCCAATTTTTAATAATCTAAATGAAATTAACAACAGAACTCCTCTCCTACCATATATAATAAGACCTTTAGCTTATGAAACTTCCTTCTCGGAATTTATAAATGTAGAAGAGTACGTACCAAACAGAACATTTCTTCAAATGTATGGAATTATTCCCGCCGGAAATTTTAAAATTGATTATGCTCTTCATCTTGGCAACAGTCCAAATATTTCCTCAAAAAATTTATTTGGTACACCGGCTCATTCTAATCAATCTGGAGTAGATACAACAGCAACTTTTTCTTACGGCGGAAGATTAGGTTTAAGATTTGGTGATATAAAATCGGGATTTTCATTTACTTATGACAGAACTAATTTATTTAAAGGACTTGATACGGCTATAGGTCTGCCGAAAAATACTTTTGAAGAAATTCCAAGACTAAGATACGGAGCTGATCTATCATTTCATTGGAATAGATTTTATTTTGAATCAGAATTGATTCATGTTATTTATGACGATGATGTTGATATTTTTGATAAGGATAAACAGTTCTACTACGGAACATTGGGATATAACATTTTTGATAATCTCTTTATCTTCGGAAGTATTTGGTACATCAAAGAAGATTATTACATAAAATCCATTTTCCTTTTTGAGAATGATGTAAAAATAAGAGTGTACAATGCAGGTTTAGCTTATGATTTTACCGAACGTATAAGATTAAAACTGCATGCAGCAACTGTAGATATTGATGTACTAAATGATAGAAGTCAGTCTAACGAATCCTTTTATATAGCAACAGCAATTTCGGTATTCTTTTAGATGATTAAAAAATCAATTTACATAGTCAGTTTAGTTTTTCTTTGTGTCTCTATTCAAGCACAAGTTGCCGTTATTGCAAACAAAAGTGTTCCGGTAAATCAACTTAAAAAAAGTGATCTCATTGATATTTATTCAGGAGAAGTAAGATACTGGAGCAATGGAGATCCTATTTATGTTTTTGATCTGGAAACAGAAATAGAAATACGAGATGAATTTTACAATTTAATCGGCAGATCATCTACAAGAATGAAATCAATTTGGATGAAAAAACTACTTTTGGGAGAAGGTGATCCGCCGAAAGAATTTTCCTCACAAGAATTACTTATCAATAAAATTGCTTCAACAAAAGGTGCAATCGGTTTTGTTGCAGTTAATAAAGTTACTAACGAAGTAAAAGTTATAAAAATTTTACAATGAGATTAAAAAATCTTCCTCTTAAAAAGAAACAGCATCTAAGCTTTGGTATTGTGCTGCTGCTTATGACTATTGCAAGCATCTTTTCTATTTACAGAATGTCTGTAATTAAAGATGCACTTGATGATGTTACATCAAACTGGATGAAAAGAGCAAACACAATTTCTACCCTTAACTTAAATTGCGCCGAACTTAGAATTAAACAGCTTCAGCATGTTTATACTTTTGATGAAACAGATATTAAAACATTAGAGTACGAAATAATAAACTTGATTGACCAGATAAATAACAATATCGATGAGTATGAAAAACTAAAAAAGAAATCAATCAAAAAAGAACTCTACACAAAATCGGAAAAGAAGATTTATTCTGATTTTAATGACGCATGGGAATCTTACCAGGATTACAGTCTGGATTTTTTTCTTCTATCTAGAAATAATCAGAAACAGGAAGCTGTTCAACTTCTTAATAATGAAGCACAAAAAACTTATAATGAACTCAGCAATTCATTGCTTGCACTTGTTGGTTTAAGTAATTCTAATTCAATTGATGCAGCAAAAGAAGCCGAGAAAGTTTTCAAACGTACAAGAAGTTTTACCATTACTATTTCTATAATTACAATTATTATTTCTATACTATTTGCCGGTTTTATAACTGAAAGAATTATGAATCCAATTACCCAATTGGAAATTGCAGCAGGAGCCGTAGGCCGCGGAGATTTTGATATTCAAATTGATATTGATAGTAAAGATGAACTGGGCAGATTATTAAAAGCATTTAAAAAAATGGCTGTATCATTAAAAGAAGTAAATAACAGAAACGAGCAGCAGGCTTTCCAGTTAATAGCAAAGCAGAATGAACTTCAATTCAAGAATAATCAGCTTAAAGAAAAAACAGAATCTTTGGAAACTCAGAAAAAGGAAATTGAAGCGAAAAATCTTGAGATTGAAAATACAATGCATCAATTAAAAGAAGCACAAAATCAATTGATTCAATCGGAAAAGATGGCTTCGTTAGGACAGTTAACAGCAGGCATTGCACACGAAATCAATAATCCCGTTAATTTTGTTTTAAGCAGTATTAATCCGCTTAAAATTGACTTGGAAGAAATAATAATTCTTTTGGAAAAATATCAAACGGTAATTCAAAACAAAAATTTATTTTCTACTTTTGAAGAAGTTGAAGAGTTCAAAAAAGAAATTGATTACGATTATTTAATTTCCGAAATACATTCTCTGCTAAAAGGAATTGAAGAAGGAGGAAGAAGAACTTCCGAAATTGTAAAGGGATTAAGAAACTTTTCTAGATTAGATGAAGAGGAAAAGAAACTCGCAAATATTCATGACGGAATTGAATCAACATTATTGATGCTGCGTAATCAATACAAAAACAGAATTGAGATAATTAAAGAATACGGCAATGTACCCGAATTTCCTTGTTATCCGGGAAAGTTAAATCAAGTTTTTATGAATGTACTTAGCAATGCAATTCAAGCTATCCCGGATAAAGGAGAAATTAAAATCACAACATTTCTTCAAGAAGAAACTGCTGTAATTAAGATTATAGACAGCGGAACAGGAATTTCCGAACAGGATAAACAGAAAATTTTTGAACCGTTTTTTACTACTAAAGATGTCGGCAAAGGAACCGGACTAGGTTTATCAATCAGTTACGGAATTATTAAAGATCATAATGGTGATGTTGAAGTAACTTCTGTTCCGGACAACGGTACCGAGTTTATCATAAAACTACCTATTAATAAATAAGAGTTGATTTATGAAAGAAAAAGATTTTACAATTTTATACGTAGATGACGAAGAAAATAATCTGTTTTCCTTTAAAGCAGCATTCAGAAGACATTATAATATACTTACTGCCATAAGTGGTGAAGAAGGAATTGAATTATTGAGAAACAATCCGGTTAATCTAATTATAACAGATCAAAGAATGCCCGGGATGACAGGCATTGAGTTTCTTGAAAATGTAATTCCAGAATACCCGGATATAATCAGAATGATCTTAACAGGATTTAGTGATGTTGAAGCCATAATAAATGCTATAAATACCGGTAGAGTTTATAGATATATAACCAAACCTTGGGATGAAAATGAATTAAGAATGACAATTGAAAATGCAAGACAGTTATGGAATTTACAGCAGAAGAATAAAGAGCTAATGCATAACCTTCAGCAGAAAGTTAAAGATCAAGAAAAAACACTTCAGTTATTTGTAAAGTATGTTCCGCAGCCGGTAATTGAAAAGGCTTTAGAATCAACAGAAGAAACTATTTTTGACGGCGAACAGAGATATGTTACTGTTCTATTTTGTGATATTAGAGGTTTCACAAATTTCAGCGATTCTGTTCCCCCAAAAAATGTGGTTTCACTTCTTAATGAATATTATTCATCTATGACCCAAGTAATTAATAAATTTGATGGATCGGTAATTCAATATGTAGGTGATGAAATTTTTGCTGCTTTCGGAGCTCCTATTGCAACTGAATTATGCGAAGAAAAAGCTGTTAGATGTGCTCTTGAAATGAGAAATCAATTGAATCTTCTGAATGAACAGTATAAAGATAAATTTAAATGGGAAGTACGAGTTGGTATTGGAATTAACAGCGGCGAAGTTATTGCCGGTAATCTTGGTTCCGATGATAAAATAAATTATGCTATAACCGGTGACACAGTAAATACAGGTAAAAGAATTGAAACTATTACCAAGGATGAAATTAACAGAATTCTTATAAGTAATTCGGTTTATGAAAAAGTTAAAGATAAATTTGAGTTGAAATCACTCCCTGAAATAGAATTAAAAGGGAAAAGAAATAAAATTAATGTTTATGAAGTTTTGGATTATAAAAAATAGGAGATGTTTTGAAAGATTTAATTTCGAAAATTGCTGAAGAAGAAAGTATAGATTTAGGATTATCTGCAAATGATTTTATTCTTTTTGCCGAAAAAGGGGCAGAAATTAAATTTAATAAATCGCTTGAAGAAGCTATTGAACAGAAAAGTAACGAACTTGAAGATATAGTTGAAATAAGTAATTTCATTTTAGAGCTGGTAACAATTGGAGCAGATAATTTAAGAAGCGGATTTGAAAAAACCCAAACTGAAAAATTTAATGAAGCCGAAGTTATTGCAAAAGAGCTTTTGGGTAAAGTTTATTTTGAAACCAGAATCCAGCCCCTTTCAATTTTAATTGTAGAACTGGCAAAGGAAATTGGATTGGATACCAAACTTGCTAAAATTTGTGCGCTTCTTAAAGATGCATATCTTAAGGACAAATCAATACTAAATTTTATTCAAACTAAATTTGGTCTTGAAGTTGTAAATACAATTAAGCTTTTTCATGAAACTGAGAATATGTATGATTTGATTTCAACTAATGAAATTGCCAAGCTAATATTTGCCGCAGAAGTTATCAGCAAATATGAAAACGAAAAAAACAGCGATTCTTTGAATGAAGAGATCCAAATTGCAGATAGTTACGATTTGTTTCCTTACTTAATAAAAGAACATGTGTTTAAAGTCTAATTACATATAATTAAAATTTAGTTTAGACTAATGTTTTAACTTTTTTTGTCGATAATAATAATTGTAAAATAACACTTTAATAGGCTCTTGTAATACATGAAAAGAATTTTAGCATCCTTACTATTTTTGGTTGTAATAACTTCTGCGCAGGAATTTAACTTCATTAAATTTGCGACTGAAAACGGACTAAGCCTTTCGCAGGTTTCTGCTTTGGAAGAACATCCTAACGGTACAATTATAATTGGAACATACGGCGGAGGCATTGATTTTTATGACGGTTCGCAATTCCAAAATATCAGCATTAAAGATGGTTTGTCAAGTAATCTTATTTATTCATTAATTCTTACTGATCAAAACAATTTACTTATTGGTACCTCAAAGGGATTAGATTCTTATTCTTCTAACGGAACAGTAAAAAGATATTTATTCAAAGAGTTTAATGAAAATATCATCTGGAAATTTATTAAGGATGATAACAAAATTTGGATTTGTTCCGAAAACGGACTTTTCCAGCTTCAAAATGATTCATTAAAAAGTATAATTAAAGATGTCAGAATTTTTGATGCTGTTAAAACAGATTCAACTATTCTTTTTACTTCCAACAAAGGCTTAATTAGTTTAAGAGACCAAAATGATTATGTAATCCTCGATAAATTCAAAAATGAATTTATTATATCAATAGTTCATTCAAGAAGCGGTAAAATTTATTTAGGGACAAGCAACGGACTTATCGAATATTATAATAAATCAATTAAACGATATACAACTAAGGATGGATTGATTCATGATGATATTTATTCTCTTACCGAAGACAGCAAAGGAAATTTGTGGGTTGGCACCGAAAAGGGACTTGATAAGTTAGTTGATGGAAAGTTTGATGACATAAATAGAAATCAAGGAATTAATGAATATAGAATCTGGACAATACTTGAAGATAAAAATTTAGGTTTATGGTTTGGCACCGATGCCGGACTTTATTATCTGTATGATGATAACTTTAAATTATACAGACAGTTTAACAACATTCCTTTAGATGTTTGGTCGATTGCTAAACATGATCAACTCTATTTTGGAACCCATCAGCAAGGTATACTTAAATTTGACGGGAATAATTTCACCAAGCTTAAATCCGGTAATTTATTTGACGGCAAAATTATTAGAACTATCTGCTTCGATAAAACTAGAAATAATATGCTTATAGGAACCGACAGAGGATTTTATAAATATTCGTTAAATGATAACAGCTTTGAAAAAATTGAGTATCCTCAAGATAAGCTTGATTACGATATTATAAATATTTTTGTTGATTCAAAAAGCCGCATCTGGATTTCTACTATTTTTAACGGATTGTATAGAATTAGTAATAACAATCTTTTACAAAAATTTTCTTCAGTTGACTCTATAACTCTAAACTCATCATATAAAATTCAAGAAGATGAAAATAATATTTTGTGGATTGCAACTGAAGCCGGAATAGTAAAATTCAAGAATGATAATTTTTCTATCCCAAAATCTTTAGAAGAGTTTAAGCATAAAGAAATTCTTTCGATAAAACTGGGGAAAGATAACCGGTTGTGGGCAGGCTGTTATTCTGAAGGTGTTTATGAAATTGATATTTCTGATACTGATAATCCTCATGTTGTTAGATTAATTTCAACTAAGGATGGATTGAACGATAATTCTATTTTAGCTTTATTGGAAGATAATGATAAACTGTGGGTAGGGACAAATTTCGGCATTAACCTTATTGATCTTAACTTATACAACAATGACAAAAACTTTATAAAATCATTTACAAAGTATAATGGATTTCCCGGATTGGAATTTGTGCAGAATGTTATCTTCAAAGAAAATGAAAATTCAATTTGGTTTGGTACTATAAAAGGATTAGTAAATTTTGATCCGAACAAAATTGAAGTCAGCAAATCATCGCCCAACATTTACATATCAAAATTTGTTGTAAAAAGTCAAGAGAGTGAAATAAGCTATTTAAAAAATCCTTTAGCTTCAACTTTACTTTCTGAAGAGATAGAATTAGATCACAAACAGAATAACATATCAATTGAGTTTAAAAGTGCCTCCTTTCCTGTATCGGAAAATATATTATATCAATACAGAATGGGGGATGATTCTTGGTCTAAACCAACAAATGAAAGTTCGGTAAATTTTTATAATCTCCCGCCAAAAGATTATTCTTTTGAAGTCCGCTCAATTAAAGATGGAATAACAAGTGTAAACTCTTCATTGATTAAGTTCTCAATTGCAACACCGTTTTGGCTATCCACTTGGTTTTATATTCTGCTCACCGGTATTTTAATGATAGTTGCATATTTTGCGTACATTTATAGGGTAAATCTTTTAAGTGCTAAAAACAAAGAATTGCAGCGTAGAATTGAGGAAAGAAAAAAATATCAAGAGCAGTTAGAAATTTGGCAGAAAGAATTAATTTCTGCAAAAGAATTGGCAGAGAAATCTGATAGATTGAAATCGGAATTCTTAGCGCAAATGTCGCATGAAATAAGAACTCCGATAAACTCAATACTAAACTTCTCCTATTTGCTAAAAGAAAGTCTTTCCGATAAAGTAGATGAGGATTTAAGAGAAGCATTCTCAATTATTGATAGAGGCGGCAAAAGATTAATCCGTACAATAGATTCAATACTTAATATGTCTCAGATTCAAGTCGGAAGTTTTGAAACAAAAATGGAAAGATTAAATCTATTAGATATAATTGAGGGACTGTATCTGGAATTTAAGCAAAGCATTGTAGATAAAGGCTTATCCTTAAAATTAAATAACCATTGCAAATCTTCAATAATTATTGCCGATGAATACACATCATCACAAATTTTTGCAAACTTGTTTGATAATGCTTTCAAATATACACCAAGCGGTTCAATAGAAATAACAGTATTTAATCCTGATGATAAGCATGTTGCTGTAAGCATTAAAGATACTGGAATTGGTATTTCCGAAGAGAAAATTGAAACTGTATTCCATCCATTTTCTCAAGAGGAAAGCGGTTATACAAGAAAGTACGAAGGTGTTGGATTAGGTTTGGCTTTAGTAAAAAAATATTGTGAGTTAAATGATTCTGAGATTTCGGTAAAAAGTAAAAAAGGAGTTGGGACAACTTTTACTGTTACATATAAGCTGCCCCAAAATTCTTTAGAATAATCCTCTTCCGTTTGAATAAAAAGGCCAAGGAATTCCGACAATAATTAAGATAACTGCTATCGTAAAATAAACTGCAGCAGCTTTGAATTTCTTTATATCTTCCGATGCTTTTTTGATTTTGATCCTTCCAACATGTGCAATAATGATTGCAATAAGCATAATGGTAATATGTTCAACAGCCCAATATCTTAACATAGAGTCTTTCATTGCTCCGCCGAAATCCTCAAATGCAAGTTTGGTTAAGGGACTAAATATTCCGTAAAGCAAGAGTCCGATTAGTAATTGTATATCAAGTGAAATTGTAAAGAATAGAGAGAATTTTTCAACTGATTCATCCCAGCTTTTTTTCTGCATAAATCCTTGCCAAGCTTTAATTAAAACTATTGCTGCAAGAATTATCACCAAATACCTAAGCCAGCTATGAAATACTAACAGAAATTCATACATAATTTATTTCCTTTATATTTTTCTCTAAATAGTAGTTAAAAAGTAATCTCAAATTAATGATTTCTGTATAGAGTTTCACATTGAATCGGATTTGTAAAGAGAATCCGCAAGGGAATAAAAAAACAACTTTTCATCAACTTATTTTCATAAAAGTTTTTCTTTTAGTTTCATTATTCTGTTGTAAGAATCGTTAATTCTTTCTTTTGATATTTTCCCTTCTTCAACAAGCTTTTTGATAATATCAACACCTTTAACCGCAATCTGTTCATCATAAATTAAGTTGTTTGCAAAGATTAAAATATCTACACCGGCATTAATTGATTTTTCAATTGCAGTTTCTAAACCATAGTGTTGTGAAATTGCCGACATATTCATATCATCACTGATAATAACTCCGGTAAAGTTTAATTGTTCTCTTAATATTTTTGTCATTATTTTATTTGATAATGTTGCCGGATATTCGCCATCTAAGTTCTGATTATAAATATGTGCTGTCATTACAAAATCAGCAAAACTATTATCGATAAGCATTCGGTAAGGTTCTAACTCAACTGACTGCCAAGTATTTGTTATATCCGTAAATCCTAAATGTGAATCCGATTCTGCACTTCCATGTCCCGGAAAATGTTTTAAAGCATTTAAGAGATTTCTTTTATGATGTTCTTCAATAACAATTTTTGAATGATTATAAACTATATTCGGATCGGCAGAGAAACTCCTTTCAATATTTCCGATTGCGGGAGAAGTTGGATTTATATTCAAGTCAACTACAGGAGAAAAATTTACATTAATTCCCAGCGAACTTAAAGTTGCTGCAGTGCGCTCAGCATAAAATCTTGTTGAATCATTATTATTCAATTGACCAAGATATTGCTGCGAAACAGTTTTAGGAAACCCGAATCGTTCTTTAAGTCTGTTTACTCTTCCTCCTTCCTGATCGATTGCAACAAACAAAGGAATTTCCGAATGCTGCTGAATTGAAGCAACTAAATTTTTTACTTGTTCAGGTGATTCGATATTTCTAACATTTGTTTGTAGTTCAACATCTCTATCGAAAAGAATTATCCCACCAATTCTTCCTTCTTTAGCATCTTTTACTATTTGATCATTTGGCGTAACCGATAAACCTCTAAATCCAATTAAAAGCATTTGACCTATTTTAGTATCAATATCTGTTTCATCAATCGGTTCTGTATTATCGGTTGGATTTGAACAAGAAAGCATTAAAAGTGAAATGAGTAAGAACAATAAAATATTTTTCATTATAAGTCCATGCAAGTATCTGAATAGGTATTAATTTTAACTGCGGGAGCTTGTCCCGCAGCTTTTAATTAACTCAAATTATTTTTGAAATTCCGGAATTCTTCCTTCTGTATAAGGAGCTTTCAGCATTTCCAATTTTTCTTCCATCGGTTTTATTTCAGAATTTAGAATATTCTTTAATTCATTTAATACAGGAGGAAATTCTTCAACTAATATTTTATATGCTGTTCTTTCATTATTAGTTACATTGGCAGATGATCTCCAGTGTGTATATGAAAGAACTCCTAATCTATCCATAAATGTTGGATGTGACGGAGGATTTTCTTCTGCACTAGGATATTTAGAATCACGATTGAACTTTAGACTAATATCCTTAAGTTTTTTAGAAATTTTATCAGTCTCTTGAAGCATATCAAAAGATGCTTCCGGAGTTTTCATTATAACTTGCTTTAATGTTTCTGTACGCTTCATCAAATCTTCTAAGAAAACTTCAGCACCAAGTATTGATCTTGTTAACTCATTTGCATTCTTTTGGAAAGCAACTAATTCTTCTCTGCTTTCAGCAGGAAGAGTATTGTTCTCTAAAATTTTTGCAGTAAAGTTGACGGGACCGGATATTTCTTTCATTCCATCTCTAGTTATCATTGCCATCGAAACTGAATATTTGCCAGGCAAAGCAAGAGTTGAACTTCTTCCCTTTTCAGTAGGATTGAATTCATCTATTGTTTTTTGTGGATTTACTGATTCGTACCTTAAATCCCAGTTAATTCTATTAACTCCTTTTGATGCACTGGTTGTTAATTTACGAACTACATTACCGGCTTCATCTTTAATTGTAAATATCAAATAAGGTGATTTCTCTTTATCTTCAGCAATTAATTCATCATTGCTCGGCTGTGGAATTGGTTTAGAATCTTTGAATAATTCTTTTTCCTTTTCCTTTCTAATTTGTTTTAAAGTTTTTGGTACTTCTTTTATATAATAACTAAACTGAGCACCAAATTCCGGATTAGGAGCTTTAAAGTATGTTTCACCTTGTCCGTATCTTCCGCCGCTTTGGTGATACATAAGTGCATCTTTAATTGGGAAAATATATCCCTCTTTTTCCATTAGCTCATCATTCAAATCTCTTAAAGGTGAATAATCATCTAATATGTAGAAACCTCTACCAAACGTAGCTAAAACTAAATCACTTTCTCTTGTTTGAAGAACTACATCTTTTACTGCTATTGTTGGAATTCCACTTTTTAGCTGAATCCAATTTTCACCTTCATCAACTGTAAAGAAAATACCGAATTCAGTTCCAACAAAAAGTAATTTTGGATTTACAAAATCTTGTTCAATTGAGTGAACTGTTCCATTAACTGGAAGATTTGAACTTATCATCTTCCATGATTTACCTTTATCTTCACTTTTTAGTACATAAGGTTTGAAGTCATCTCTCTTTAAGTTATCGAAAGAAGCATAAACAACATTCTCATCAAATTTAGAAGGACAAATATCACTTACATAAGTGTATTCCGGCACACCGTTAAACTCTGAAATTTTTCTCCAAGTTTTTCCGTCTTCGGTAACTTGAATTAATCCATCATCAGTTCCGGCGTATAGTAAGTTTTCTTTAACAGGAGATTCGGCTAAAGAAATTATTGTACCAAACAATGAAGTTGATCTATCTTTTGCAACAGCATCAATGCTCCAATATTTTCCCATTGCCATAAAACTGTTTCTATCAATCTGTCTAGTTAAATCATCACTTATAACTTCCCATGTTTCTCCTCTATCGTCACTTCTAAAAACTTTATTTGCAGCACAGTACAATCTTGTATTTTTATGTGGACTAATAAACAACGGAGTGTTCCAATTCCATTTATAAGTCAATTCTCCTTTACCCGGTTCAGGTCTAATATCTAAAGCTTCTCCACTCGCTCTATCATAACGTACCATATTTCCATATTGAGCTTCTGCATACACTATGTTGGGATTTTCAGGATCGACAGCAGTCCAGAAACCATCACCGCCATTTGTAATAAACCAATCGTCATTTACAATTCCATCACGACTTATAGTTGCAGAAGGTCCACCCATACTGTTGTTGTCTTGAGTTCCGCCAAATACATAATAAAAAGGATAGCTGTTATCAACATTTACTCTGTAGAACTGTGTTATAGGGAGATTTTCTTTGAAGTCATAAGTAGTTCCACCATCAAAAGTTTCGTAAATTCCACCGTCTCCACCGATTAGAAAATGATCGGTAAAATCTGGATCGATCCACATTGCGTGATCATCAACATGTCTGTTGCTAAGTCCTATTGCATTCCAAGTCTTACCTCCATCCAATGTAACTTTGGAAACAACATCCATTGAATATACTTTATCGATATTTTTTGGATCACAGAAAATTTCATTGAAGTATTGACCAGAAGCTGTGTAATCATTCATCTTCTGCCAAGTTGCACCTCTATTTGTAGATCTAAAAAATCCTCCCTTATTTTCTGCTGCTTCCATAATTAAATAAACAACATCAGGATTAACCGGAGAAACTGCTATATCCATTCCGCCAATATCAACACTTAGCAAACCGGACATAATTTTATTCCATGATTCACCGGCATCTTCCGATTTATAAACCGCTGATTCTGGTCCGCCCCCAATTTTAGTGTAAACATGTCTTCTTCTCTGTTCCGAAGTTGCATACATAACGTCAGGATTTCTAGGATCAATTACTACATTGTTAACCCCTGTGTTCTCACTTATATCCAAAACTTTTTTCCAGGTATTACCGCCGTCTAAAGTTTTATATAAACCTCTTTCGCCACCCGGTCCCCAAGCCGAACCTTCTGCAGCAACAAAAACTATATTCGAATTTCTTGGATCGGTTAATATTTCACCAATCTGACGAGATTCTTTTAATCCCATATTTTTCCAAGATTTTCCACCGTCAGTTGACTTATAAACGCCATCACCATAACCAAGAGCTCTTTGATGATTATTCTCTCCTGTTCCAGCCCAGATCACAAAAGGATTATTCGGATCTAGAGCTAAACAACCAATTGAGTAAGCACCATAATCATCGAAAATTGGTTCAAACGTAGTTCCAGAATTGGATGTTTTCCAAATATTACCTGAAGATACTGCGATGTAATATTCTGCATGATTATTAGGATTAACTGCAAAGTCTGATATTCTACCTGAGCAAAAAGCTGGACCAATATTTCTAAATTTTAATCCGCTTACAGCAGCTTGCAGAGGTGACTTTTCTTTGGATTCTTCATTTTGTGCAAATGAGATTGTAGCAATAATTAATAAAATTAATACCGATGAGATAAGTTTTTTAATCATGTTGCATATCTGAATTTAGTGATTAAATTAACATTTAATTGTTTACAGCATATAATTAACACAAAAAAGTCTTTTGTTAGACGAGAAACTAATTGAATAGTTATATTAAAAAGGAATCGGTAAATCATTTAATAAAATTATATTTTTTAGTGGATTAAACAAATAATTAAGTGAACATTAGTTATGAAAAAATACAGAGATAAATCTCCCGAAGAAGTTATGAAGTTAGTAACTATTGAGATCATCGAAAGAGCAATAAAGCTTGGAAGAAAAAACAACAGAGAAATTTTTATTAGTAAAACTTCCGGCGGTAAAGGAGTTAATGTTGGCGAATTAAATCCCAATACCAATGAAGGGAAAGAAGCTCTTGAAAAATTTTTAACACCGATTAGAAGACATTATACTTTCTCCGGATTAGGATCACCGGAAGAAAATAATTCAATTAATTGGCGTGTGTTAAATCTACCTTATTGGAGAAGAACATTACTTCTTTTTCAGGTCGGAATTTCATTTTTCTTAAAAGGAAATCCATTTAAGAATAAGTTTTACAGATGGATGGGAGTTAATGTAAAAAAAGGGGCAGAAATAATGCAGCTTGTATGGCTTGATCATTTTCGTCCCGAATTAATTTTTATTGGGGAAAATAGTTTGCTCGGTGCTTTTACACGTCTTACAGTGCATGCTTACGAAGGTTCGGGCAAATTTAGATATGGACTAATTGAGATTGGAAATAACTGCACAATTGGTGCAGGTACAGGAATGGGACCAATTCAAATTGAGGATAATGTTAGAACTCTTCCGGGGGCAACACTTTCACCTTACTTATCTAAAATAAAAAGTGGATCAGTTGTGGGATGGAATCCACCAAACGTAAAAGAACCAAAGGAAACTGAGTAAATTTATATAATCATCTTACTTTCTATTTGTTTTAAAAATAAAAAGGCACTGTGTTAGTGCCTATTTGTTGTAATCATAAAAATATTTTTCGAATTAGATTAATAATTTAAAAGCCAAACTTCTCTTTGAGTTTATCCTCAACTATCTTGGGTACAAAATCACTAACATCCCCCTTAAACTGAGCTAGGTTTCTAATTATTGTAGAATTCAGGTAAGTAAATTTTTCATGCGGCATTAAGAAAATAGTACGCATATTTTCATTCAATTTTCTGTTCATCAAAGCCATTTGAAATTCATATTCAAAATCACTAATAGCTCTTAATCCTCTTATTATGCCAACTGCACCTACTTCCTGTGCATGATCAACAACTAATCCGTCAAATGCATCAACATGAACTTGAGGATAAACTTTTAAACTTTCGTTCAGCATTTCAACTCTTTCTGCAGTAGTAAACAAAGGTGTTTTGCCCGGATTTTTTGCTACTGTTACAATCACTTCATCAAATAAATCAATTGCTCTTTTTACAATATCAATGTGTCCGTTTGTAACCGGATCAAATGTTCCCGGATAAATTACTTTTCTCATTTCTCTCAATTTTTATTGTTAAAAAAGAATAATGAAAAGTAAGTAAATGATTTTACCTATGCATTATTTTTCTACAACTAACCCTGAACCAAATTCTTCTATTTCAATAACTTTTTCAACCGATTTAGTTTCCGTATTTATAATACCTACATTTCCAATATTTCCTTCGCCGTTTACTTTTATACTTGGCTTAAAATTTCCGTTTTGATTTCTTGAAGAGACATAAAGATATTTATCATCGGAAGTTAAATCGCAACCGTGAAGCTGACTGAAAGCAGGGTGCGTTATGGTTCCGGTAATATTCCAATTCTGTTCTGATTTAGTTATTTCGGTAACATTACTGTTCATCATAGATACAACATAAATTTCATTTCCATTTGAACTAACTGCTATCTGCATAGGCATTGCGGGAACATTCAGTGTAGAAATTATATTCGTCGTATTTAAATTCATTACAAGTAATTGATTAGTTCCTCTTGCAGATATATAAAGATAATTCTCATCGGGAGAAATTGTAGTCTGCATTGGTTCGTAATTAACTCCCAATGAAATAGGATTAATCATTTCATCCGATTCCGCATCAATTACAAAAAGATAGTTTTTGATTAAGTCGGCACAGTATAATCTTTCTCTATTTTTTGCTAATGCAATTCCATGAGGAACTCCAGTAATAACAAGGTCAATCTCACCTCTTAAAGTTAGATCACTCATATTTACAACATAAATGGAGCTGTAATTACCGGGTGCTGTTGATGATCTTGAAACATATAACTTATTCTTCTCCGGGTACAACTCAATCATTCCCGGATATGATAAACCACTCAATTCATCTACAATCTGTTGATCATCTTTTCTAATTTTTAATAACTTTCCTGCACTTATCATTGTAACATAAACATAATCTCCATACTCCTTAACCATATGCGGCGCTTCAATAGAATTGTTAAAGTTGAGGTCTATTATTCTGCTTACTATTTTGTTATCTCCATCAATAACAGAAACTGCGTCACCCGCTTGATTGCAGACATAAACATTATATGATGAAGTGCTGAACGGGACTTCTCCTTTATTATTTTTGGCTCCGTTTTCAATCCATTTCTTTAATGCATTTTTTTCAACATCATTTAAATAATTGGAATGATCTGGATTCAATTTTTCACTGTTGCCTGTTACTATTTGATACAATAAACTTTTCTGTGTACTAAAAGGAATAATTACTTCACCTGAGTAACTGCCATTATCTAACGGCCTATTTTTACTCCCTTTCATTAACAGTTCATAGTTTTCAACACTTAAACCATGTGCAAGTTCATTTCCGCCGTGGCAACCGGAAGAAGCACAGCTCTTAAACAAATCTGCTGTTTCTTGAGTCTCAAATCCGTTAAAATCATTCTGAACCTCTTCATCTTTCAATTCACATGAGTTAATTAGTATTAATAATAAAATCATGGAAAGCAGATACAAGTATTTCAATTTATACCTCTTACTTTATCAAATTCATTTTAATTGTCTGTATAAAACTTTCGGCTCTCAGCTGAGCAATATAAATTCCGGAAGAAAGATTTTCAGCATCGAATGTTACAGAATACTTTCCTTTGGCTTTAACCCCACTTACAAGATTTTTAATTTCCTCTCCCATTAAATTATAAATTTTCAATTCAACAAATCCATCACTTGGAACGGAAAAAACAATTTGAGTAGATGGATTAAAAGGATTGGGATAATTCTGCGTAAGTTCATATTTAAGTTCAGCAGGCTCATCCTTTACGGTTGTTGTCTGCTCAACATTTATGATATAAATCTTTTCAATAGATTTATAATCATTGGTAATTATTAGTTTTACTGTATCGGTAACAGGTGGATTAACAAATGTTGTTGAATAAGTATAATCCTCCTTTTGAGAAACCGTTTGATCATTTTTTATCCATTTATATTTAATTGGAAGAGATGTTGTATCCTCTGCCGAAACAGAAAAATTAATTTTTTCTCCTTTTACAATTGTAGTATCAGTAAAGTTATGAGATAACTGATTAATAACCGGAGTTCCGGCAATTACAACTCTGTAAGAAAAAAATTCACTTGGTGGAACAGATCCGGCTGGATTAAGTCCTTCTCCACCTGAAGGTAAAGTAGTAACTTGATTCATATTATCTTTAGCCGCAAAGTAAAACTCTATTTTTGTCAAGTGTTCTTGTCCGGGAATTTGGAAATTGTAAACACCAAATTTTCCTTGTGTAATTCCTTCAATAATTTGCCAATTACCAATTTCATCGTCAATTAAAGTTCTGTAAAACAAATTGGATTCCGTAATTTCAGAATCATCAATAAATTTTGCCGAAATGTTTACCGGATTGCTGTTGAAAACTTCAAAATAATTATTGCTGTATTCAATCTGCGGTTTGATATCATCGGGAGAAAACTTTAATACAAATAGTCCCCCTTGAATATCAGAAACAAGAATATTGCCGGATGGAAGAAAAGGATAACATCCCCAAGCTCCGTTATAACTAGAGTTATTAGATTGAGGATAAGTATCATAGTAACCTGCAATAATCGGATTTTCGGGATCGGAAATATTTAAAATAACATAACCTGATTCATAATAAGAAATATGAGCATAATCTCCATCTATAAAGAGATTATGAATTATGGTATTCTGTGGATAACCCCAGCTTCCAACAGCAATTTCCCACGTCGTTTTATCTTCCAAATTAAAAATGGTAATATCTCTTTGATTGAATTCATCGGTGCCGTAAAAATATTTTTTGTCTTCAGTCATCCAACCGGAATGTGCATATCCCGGCAGATTTACACTCTGCGATATTTTAACTGGATTACTTTTATCGGTTACATCAACCAGTGCATAATTATCTTCGGCACAAACTACAACAGTATCACTCCAAACATAAACATCATGAATATATCCGCTTGCAGTATAATATGATTTTTCAACAGGATTGGTTGGATTGGATAAATCTAAAATATGCATTCCTCCAACTCCGGATGTACCAATTACATAAGCAAATCCATTATCAATAAAAATATTATGTGCCGATGTAAATGTTGAATTATAAGTATTAACAAGAACGGCACTATTGGGAAGATTAGAAAGATCAATTATCTGCATACCGCTTCCTGAACCAAAACCTTCAGTAACTACATATGCATATTTATCATGGACTTTCATATCGCGCCAAATTGAATTTGGTCCGTCTATAAATGAAATTTGCTCTGGATTTTGCGGATCAGTTACATCAATTATATATGTCCCGTTATAGTTGCCAAGAATTGCATATTCTCTGTTATTCTCATCCACGTAACCCCAAATATCACTATAATCACTATTTGAAGGCTTAAAAGTTGAAAGCAGTTCTACATTTTCTTGAGAAAACATTTTGCTGCTTATAAGAATTAATAAAAACAAAAGTGTAAATCTATTTTTCAAAAGAATCTCCTTTATTTTACATTATGTCCGATTTATGATCAGAACAAGAAATAAAAATAACATGATTAGTTTAATTATCTAAAATTATTTTAAATAAATTACCGGATGAACAAATAACTGCTGATTATGATTTAACAAAACAATAAAATAATTTCCCGAAGATATTTCTGAAGGAGCAAAATAAAAGCTTTTAACTCCGGCTTCAATAAAGCCATCATAAATTGTTTTTAATCTTTCTCCGAGAATATTATAAACTGCTAAATTATACATTCCACTTTTTTCTAACTGTAAATTAATTATTGTACTGTTATTAAAGGGGTTAGGATAATTGGAAATTCCAACTTCATTTTTATGATTAATACTATTACTATATTCTACTTTTGTGATTAATTTATTTCTGTAAAAGTAAATTCCCCCTTTAATATTACCGATAAATAAATCCTCATCGCCGTCAGAATCAATATCAACAAGTGAAGGAAAAGAATCACCACCAAAATTTGACAGGAACTTTTCATCTTTCAAAACATAATTTCCGTTCTCTTTTTTAAAGAGCTTCAAATCTCCATCTCTATTTCCAATTAGTAATTCCAGTTCTCCATCATTATCAATATCCGAAAAAGCCGGTGCGCTTTGTTCACCAACATCAATTTCTTCAAAGTAAGTGTCATCTTTTTGAAATGAATAATTGAACTTACTGCCGTTGTTTCTATAAAGCTGGAGGCGTCCATTAAATCCACCTAAAACCAAATCCAAATCATCATCATTATCGATATCAATCAATACCGGTCTAACAAAATTGCTGAACTTAATGTTATTTCCTAAATCATCTTTTAATGTATTAGGTTGAGAAAATGAATAACTTTGATTTGTACCTTCATTTATATAAATATCAATTTCACCTAAAAATCTCCCGATCAATAAATCATAATCACCATCAAAATCTATATCTACAAATGCCGGAGCAATCGATAGACTTGATTGGATGTTACTAAAAAGAGAATCTTTAAAAATAAATTCCGGACTAAAATTATCTCCTTCATTTTCAAAGAAGTATAGAGTTCCATTCGGATTTTTTTCGGACCCGATAAATAAATCTTTATCGCCATCGGCATCAATATCTACAAAAGCCGGAATACTTTTACTTCCTATATCAAGAGAATATAGAAAATCCTTTGTTAATAATTTATAACCGCTTAAAGGATTAGAATCAATTCTTTCGTAATAAATTATGGTTTCGTCAATTGAAGCTTCATAAAGAACCGAAACAAAGAGTTCCAAAGTACCGTCTTTGTTGATATCAAATAACCGCGGCATATTAAATCCGGGAGTATTAATACTATCACTGTTGACTGGAAAAATATTACTCTTAAGATTTAGATCGGGATTTTCAGGAGTTCCTTCATTTTCAAGAAAGTATAAGCTGTTGCTGAAAAAATCTCCCCACAAAATATCAAAATCGTTGTCGCTATCAATATCTCCAAACTCAAGAGAACTAGCGCCATGTTTTTGAATTTGGTTTTGTTTGGTACCAACAATTAAAATGTCATTCCAATTATTAGTTATAAATTTGAAAAGAAAAGAATCTGCCGTACCGATATTTTCATAAAAGGTTACTGTTCCGGCTTGGTTGCCGGAAATTAAATCGAAATCATTGTCGTTATCAATATCAACAAATACCGGATTTGAAACTGACTCACTAAAAATTGGTTCGTTATTATCATCTAAAACCGGTTCTAATTGCAAGCGAAAATTAGGATTGAATTTATCGCCGATATTCTCCCAATAGCTTAACTGATTATTTTCTGCGCCTGTAAAACAGTCATAATCATCATCATTATCAATATCAACAAAGAAAAACCAATTAGAAATTTTTAGTTCAGAGAAATAATTATCATTATATAATAAATTATTATTGTCGTTTATATAACTTATGAAAGTGCCGTCACTGCTAAGTATAAAAAGATCTGAGTTAGTATCACCATTTATATCTATAAATTGAAACTCGGGGTTATTAACTCCGCCGTAGAAAATATTTTCCAATAATTTATTGTTCTTGAAAAAATCAATTGTAGAAATTTCTCTTTCAAATATTTGCGCATTTATTTGAATAAACGAAAATAATATTATGTAAAAGATGTACTTCATAAGCTTAATTGATAAATTAAACTATCTCCCATTCTTTTAATCGGTTTCGATTGAAAAGCTTCAACGTCTTTTTCTTCCGTCTGAATTGAGCGTTCAATTATAAACAAACCTTCATCTTCTAAAAATCCATTTTTAAGGATATTTTTTGCAGTCTCATGAATATCATCTTTGAAGAATGGAGGATCTGCAAAAATTAAATCATATTTATCATGCTCTGTTAAAGCAGAAAATTTTAAAGCCGGCATTTTAAAAATTCTGCATTGCTTTTCAGCTCTTATTAATTCAATATTTTCCTGAAGAACTTTAATTACAGGGAAATTCATTTCAACAAAGTGAACTTCAGAAGCACCACGGCTTAAGGATTCTAACCCAAGAGCACCCGAACCAGCATAAATATCAAGTACTTTCATTTGATCAAAATCCAAAATATTATTTAGATAATTGAAAAGTGATTCTTTCATTTGATCTGTTGTAGGTCTTGTATATTTATCGGAAGGAACTTTAAGTTTTCTTCCTTTATGAAATCCGGAAATTATTCTCATAACAATTAGTATTATTTTATTTGATTAATGATTCTACTTAAAATAAAAAAATAGTTTGTGCAAAGTATAATTAATGTGTTTTCTATTTTTTTAGATCATACGAAGAGCAATACCGGCAGCGGCTGTAAATGAGTTGTAATCAATTGATTGGAGAAAATCTCTATCTATTTCATCGGATAAATTTATGTTTGCAAAAGGGTTAAATTTTACAAGAGAAATATCAAATTCATCTTTAACTTTTTGAAGCAGAAGATCGTCAACAAAAGAACCGGCAATATAATTTGTTAAGGCTTTACTTGAATCTACTCCGTTATTGTTAACGGAATCATATAAATTTAGTATAGCATCAAAAATTTCACTCTGGTCTTTCAAATTCAGTTTCTTGAAAAAGAAGGGATAATTAGAAGCCGAAGCAATCAATGAAATACTTTTGCTATCAGTATAAAGTGAAATAAAAAAATCATTTTTTGATTTAGGATTATCAATAACCACAAAGGAATTAGCGGCTAAGTGAACATTATCAGCAAACCGAAGTTTTAATTTATTCTTCACGCAAAATTTATGAATATGCTGAAGAAGAGATTTTTGAGCAGCTATAATTATTACACTTTTGCTTTCTCTAAACCCCGATTTATCTACTTCAATTGCTCTAATAACAAAATCATCGGGACTATAATCTGGGAATAATTCCGAAATTTCCCATTTGTAGTGCTCTAATAAATCATTGCTTACTAAAGTTTTATCGTAAGGAATTTCAAATATTTTAAATACTTGATGCGGAAGTGAAAATGAAACTAAGTCTGTTTTAAGTGGTTTTCTTAAAATTAATTGATCGAAAGAATTCTGGAGAATATTGATGAATTTTTGTTCACTGAAATTTACATTCCAATTTTCAGAAAAAAATTCTTCATCAACATTCTCCAGCAAAAATTTATTTGAATAGTTCAGCTCTACAATTTGAAGCTTATCTTCAGTAATATTAAATCCAGCATGACTTTCAAATAAAGGCATTAAATTATACTATTCCCAAGAAGCAGTATTTAATAAAGCTTGGTTAAATAAACTATCGCCAATTTGTCCAAATCCATCAGGATCTTTAATGAAATAATGTTCGCCAATAGTAACTGTGCTGTCAATTCTCATTACTCTTCCTCTTCTGTCAATAACAGTATCCGGAATTATAAGAGTATCTATTTTCATAAAATAGTTTTCCAAACTTCTCGGAGCATGGTAAAGGGAATCGGCATTAAAAGGACCGCTTACCAAGTCAATAAATGGATTTGTAGATCTTTGTGTTAAAGAATCGAAACCGTTTATTTTCTTTTGAACTGTTGTATCAGTCTTAATAAAATTAATTAATGAATCTAAGTTATCGGTATATTTTCCATTCACATCATCATATAAAATTTGAGCTTGTCTTAAATTAAGCATTCTGGCTCTTGATTCGCTTTTATAATATTTTTCAGTTTCAATAACTTCTGTCGGGTCTAATATTGCTACTCTTATCAAAACGTAAGATAGCACAACAATAATTACGTAAAGAACAGCATGTACATACCACGGTTCGTGTCTTGACATTTTTCCTCCAAGGGTTTTCGATTTTTACTCTAACGTTATAAACTTACTAATTTTATTTAACTTTGCCTCGCCAATTCCTTTTACCTCAAGCAGTTCTTCTAATTTACTAAACTTTCCTTTTAAACTTCGTAAATTGATAATTTTTTCTGCTGTTTTTTCCCCGATTCCGGGAAGAAGAACCAGTTCGTTTATTGAGGCAGTGTTAATATTTACACTTGATTCTAAAAGAACTTTTTTATCTTCTATAGTTTTATCATCCTTACTAAAATCCAAAAGTTCCTGTTTAGAATCAACTACTTTTTCCATCAAATTTTTGTTATTGTCAGCTTCATAAGCCGAATTATACAGACTATCTTGTTTTTCGTAATTATAATTTTTGTACTCCCTGTATTCACTTTTGTATTTTAGATAGTATCCGCCTAAACCTGCAAAAAAGAAAATCAGCAAAAATAATACTACCGAAAACTCCTGCCGAGTTAAACCAAACTTTTTAGATATTTGGTCAAATGTTTTTCTGATTTTAGATATTCCTATTTTATTTTATGTTTGAGGAACTCTTATATTAGGCTGTTTATCTAACTCTTTCAATAACTCTTTCTCTTTAGAAGATATTTTTTTAGGAATATGAATATTAATTTTTACTAATTGATCTCCGGCACCGTGTGAATTTAAATGCTGAATACCTTTCTCACGCATCTTTAAATATTTACCGGGCTCGGTTCCAGGTTCAATTTTTAACTTTGCTCTTCCGTTAAGAGTTGGGACTTCAACCTCTGTACCCATAACAGCTTCGGGATAACTTAAATACAAATCATAAATTACATTATCTCCATCCCGCAAAAAATACTCATGTTGAATTTCTTGGAAAATTACTAATATATCTCCGCTAGGTCCGCCATTTTTACCTGCATTACCTTCACCTCTTAAAGTCATGTAACTTCCCTCGCTAACCCCGGCAGGAACACTAACTTTAATTGTATCTTCTTCATATAATCTTCCATCACCACGGCAAGTACCGCATGGACTTGAAATTGTTTTTCCAGTTCCGCTGCAGTTATTACAAGGACTAATATTTACAAACTGACCAAACAATGAACGAGATACTTGTCTAACTTCACCTGAACCGTTACAAACCGGACAAGTATTAAAGGAATTAGAATCTTTGGCTCCGGTTCCGGCGCAAGTACCGCACTTTCTATATCTCTTTAACTTTATTTTTTTTGTTGTACCGGAAGCAATTTCTTCCATAGTTAACTTAAGAGTTACTTTTAGATCAGAGCCTGGAGTTCCTGTAGATTTTTGTCTCCCTCTCTGCGATTGACCACCGCCGAAGAAATCATCAAAAATTGAAGAACCGCCGCCTCCAAAAGCACTTCCAAAAATATCAGAGAAGTGACTAAAGATATCATTTGCATCACTAAATCCATGAAAATCTTGTCCGCCTCTTAATCCGCTGTGACCAAATTTATCATACTTTGCTCTTTTATTGTCATCACTCAGTACTTCATAAGCTTCTGCAGCTTCTTTAAAATTCTCTTCAGCTTCTTTATCTCCAGGATTTCTATCCGGGTGAAACTTCATTGCCATTTTTCTGTATGCTTTTTTTATTTCATCTTTGGTTGCATTTTTCTGGAGTTCTAAAATTTCGTAATAATCTCTTTTTGCCATCTAACACCTATAAATTTTTAACATCAATCTTATTAATTATGCTTCTACTTCTTGACTTACAACAACTTTTGCATGTCTTATTACTTTATCTTTATACAAATAACCGGCTTCAACTTCTTCAATTACGGTATCAGGTTCAACCCCTTCAACAGGTTGTCTTAATAAAGCTTCATGAAGATTAAAATCAAACGGTGTTCCTTTGGCTTCAATTTTCTTTACACCTTGGGCATCCAGAGTTTTCGTAAATTTATCATACACCATTTTAATTCCCTCTTTAATGGAATCGCTATTATCTCCTTTTTCAATATGCTGAAGCGATCTTCCAAGATCATCATAAATCTGAAGCATTTTTACAATAAATGATTCGGCTGCATATTCAAGAAGACTCTCTTTTTCTTTTTCACTTCTTCTTTTATAATTTTCAAACTCTGCTGCTTTTCTTAATAATGTATCTTTTAAATCGTTAATCTGCTGCTCTAATTGTTCTATTTTATTTTCCTCAAAATTTTCTTCTTCACTATTTGATTCCTCTATTATTCCTAATTCATCTTGCATTTCATTTTTTTCTTCTGATGTTTCTAGCTTTGTTTCTTCTAATTGTTCATCATTTTTTTCGACTTCTTCCTCATTCGATTTTTTCTCTTTCATTTTCATAATTCTCCTTTATTAGCTGTTAGTTTTCTTTAATTCTTTTGATAATTGTTCTGCAACATATACAACTGCTGCAACAACCTTTGAATATTCCATTCTTTTTGGTCCAACAATACCGAGCGTTCCACCAATTTGACCAACTTCATACTTTTTTGAAATTAGACTGTAATCGGAAAATTTTTGATCTTCGTTTTCTTCACCAATTCTTATAGCAATATTTCCTTCAATGCTGTTTGTATTTTTATCCATTATATGAATTATAACATCTTTGTTTTCAATCAATTCTATAATACTTTGGAAATGTTCTTGATCTCCAAATTCGGGATACTTAAGAATATGCTTTGCCCCGGTTATAATAGCCTTTTCTGAAATTTGTATATCTGTAAATATTTTATCTACAGAATCAATAAATACTCTTATAATTGGTTTGGCATCATCGGTAACGGTATCTTTTATTCTTTCCTTAAATGTTGTTCTTATTTCAGAAAATTTTAATCCCGAAAGTCTCTCATTCAAAATTCTCTGCACTTTTTCTAATCTAGATGAATCGACTTTAGAATTTATTTCAAGAGTAATTGTTCTAACTAATCCGGTTTTAACAGAAATTACTACCAAAACTCTTGAAGAAGAAAGCTGCACCATCTGAATTTTTTCTAATGTTGCATTATCAAACTTTGGATAAGTAACGCATGCAAGCTGATTTGTTAAATCACTTAAAATTAATGAAGTGATTTTTATTAATTCATCGGTTTCAGTATTTGCAGAATCAATAGAGTTTTTTATTAAATCTTTTTCCAGATCATTTAAATGGGTCGGTTCCATTAATGAATCAACATAAAATCTATATCCTTTATCAGTCGGAACTCTTCCGGCGGAAGTATGCGGATGCCCGAGAAAACCGGACTCTTCCAAATCCGACATAATATTTCTAATACTTGCCGGCGATAAACCAATATCGTACTTTTTAGATATGTTTCTTGATCCAACCGGTGAAGCGGTTAAAATAAATTGATGAATCACATATCTAAGTATTGATTTTTCTCTTTCGTTTAGTTCGTATAGTTCCATTCTGATAAAACCAAAAATATTTAGCTTATAAAAATACCTAAAATCGTATAAATTTTCACTTAATTAGATGTATTCTTATTATCGCCCGTTTCATAAAATGCGCTTTTTTAACAAAAACCGGGTAAAAAAGTTTCACTTTTCTTTTATAAGACAGTATCTTTAAATTACTTAAATAAAATCACTTAGGAGTTGTTTTGGGGAATACGTATAAAGATTCCGGTGTAGATATTCAAGCCGGAGATGAAACAGTAAATAGAATTAAAAATTTAGTTAAATCTACCTTTAATAAGAATGTACTTTCCGGAATTGGTCATTTCGGAGCTTTTTTTGAAATTGACAAAAACAATTATAACAATCCCGTTTTAGTTAGCAGTGTTGATGGTGTAGGCACCAAACTTAAAGTTGCCTTCATGATGGATAAACATGATACTGTCGGACAAGATTTAGTTAATCATTGTGTAAATGATATTGCAGTATGCGGCGCATCTCCAATGTATTTTATGGATTATTTAGCTTTCGGAAAATTATTTCCCGATAAGGCAGAGCAAATAATCAAAGGATTTTCTATTGCTTGTAAAGAAAACGGAGTTGCATTAATTGGAGGCGAAACCGCTGAAATGCCCGGACTTTATGATGAGAATGAATATGATATGTCCGGCACTATTGTAGGTATTGTTGAAAAAGAACAGATTATTGACGGAAGCAAAGTTGATAAAGGGAATGTGCTGATTGGTTTTCCTTCCAATGGACTTCATACAAATGGTTATTCACTTGCAAGAAAAGTTCTATTCCCTAAATTTAATGTTAATGATAAACCTGAAGGTTTGGAATTTTCAATTGGGGAGGAGCTTTTAAGAGTTCACAAATCTTATTTACATATCATAAACGAAATTAAAACTTTACCAGGATTAAAAGCGTTATCACATATTACCGGAGGAGGAATTCTAGGAAATACGAAAAGAGTAATTCCGGAGGGAATGAATCTTAATATTGATTGGAAATCATGGAACTCACTTCCAATTTTCGATTTAATTCAAAGAACCGGTAATATTTCTGATGAAGAAATGCGTTATGTATTTAATATTGGAATCGGTTTAATTGCTGTTGTTTCTAAAGATGATGCAGATTTAGTCTTAGAGAAATCAAAATCATTAAATGAAAAAGCAATTGTTATTGGTGAAGTAATTTAATTTTCCTAAAACAATTTTGTGAAAGGTAAAATGTATGAGATTTTTTCTTATAGGAATTTTACTATCCTTTCTCTTATTCGGCTGTGATAAAGGGCTTGAACCTCTTGATGAAGATACTTTAATCGGAACAGGATTTACCGGAACAATAACTTTTAATGGTGAATGGCCCGACAGTGTTTTCAGAACCGTTGTAGTTTTATTTAAGGACAATTTAAATAGTCCGCTTGATTTCAACATCGTAAACCTCAGATATATTAGCGAAGAAATTCCTTACGGAGTTAATTCGTATGAATATTCATCTCTGCAAAATTTTACTGTTGCAAATGTAACAGCTGGCGAGTACGCTTATCTTGCTGTAGCTCAATCAAAAACGGAAGAACTCTCTTTAGATAGAAAAGATTGGTATGTTGTAGGACTTTATGCTGCGGATGAAAGCCAGCAAAATCCAGCCATACTAAAAATTAACAACAATGAAGTTAAGCAGAATGTAAATATTGTCTGTGATTTCAACAATCCTCCAATACAACCACCGGGAGGAATAAGTGATTAGAATATTTCTATTATTACTTTTTGTGCTGATGAATATCAATGCCCAGCAGCACTCTCTAAGAGGATTTATTTATGATGAGAATGAAAATCCTTTAATCGGTGCAAATATAATTATTAAGGGAACGGTTTACGGAACCTCTACTAATAATGACGGTTATTTTATTTTTGAAAACCTCGAACTTCCTAAAGTTGTTGTAGAAGTTTCCATGATAGGATTTGTAAAATTTACTTCTGAGGAACTTGATCTTACTGAAAATTCCGAATTAGAAATTACCTTAACACAATCCGATTATGAACTAAATGAAGTAATTGTAACAGCTGGTAAATATAAACAGTCAATTAAAGATCTTCCGGTTAGTGCCGAAGTTTTAAGTGCTGAGTTTCTGAATAAAAAAAATATTGTGAAATTTGATGATGCACTTAGATACGTTCCCGGGGTGCAGGTAACATTAGATCAAGTAAGTATAAGGGGTTCAAGCGGATACAGCCGAGGAGCAGGAACGCGTGTTCTCACTGCAATTGACGGAATTCCACTTTATACCGGAGATACCGGGGAAATAATCTGGGAAATTATTCCAGTACTAGATTTGGAAAGAGTTGAAGTTGTTAAAGGGGCAGCAAGTTCTATTTATGGATCTACTGCAATAGGTGGTGTTATAAATGTAATTACCAAGGATATTCCAAACAAGTCTTTAATCTCGGTTTCTACTTATCTTGGAGCTTATGATAAACCCTCATTCAGCCAATGGGACTGGTCAAACAAATATAGAACTTTTAACGGCATTTCCGTTTCTCATACAAATTCGATAACTGAAAAATTAGGAGTTTCATTTTCACTTTCTAGAAAAGAAGATTTAAGTTACAGACAAGGAGGATGGTTCCATCGTTATTCTGGATATTTAAAATCAAAATATAATTTTGATGAAAACACATCCTTAACATTATTGGCTACTGGTTATAATCAAATAAGAGGAAATTTTAATTTTTGGAAAAATCTGAATAATGCTTTAGTTCCTCCGGATGGCGATCAAGGTATTACAGTTCCTTCAGAAAGATATATAATGGGTTTTTCATTAAATAAAAGATTAGATAATAAATTTAGTTATAAAATAACCGGAAGCTGGTATAGATCTATATGGAGCGATCAATCTGAATCCGATAATTCCTCTAACTCAAATTTATTTAGAGGAGAAGTTCAAACCGATTGGAATATTTCCGAATCACTTAAATTAATTAGCGGTACAGAGCTTCTTTGGGGAGAAGTAAACTCAAATATCTTTGGTAATCCAAACTCATCAAGTTTGGGATTTTATTCTCAACTTGAATTTCAATTGAACCGACAAATTAAATTATTTTCCGGCTTGAGATATGATCTCAATAAATTAGATACTCTAAAGTCTGAAAACTCAGTTTCACCTAAAATTGGTATAAACTATCAACCTACGGAAACAACGGCAATTAGAGCCAGTTTTGGCAAGGGCTTTAGGGCCCCTAGTCTTGCGGAAGCTTTTACTTCCACTATTACAAGCGGACTTGTAGTAAGACCAAATCCCCAGATTAAACCGGAGTATAATTATTCATACGAGTTTGGTATTAATCAAATTATATCAAAAAATATTTCTATAGATGCTGCATTTTTTCAGAATGATTATTTTGATATGATAGAGCCGGCATTCGAACCGGGAGGTCAATTTGTAATTTTTGATAATATAACAAAAGCAAGAATTCAAGGAACAGAATTAAATATTAAAACAGATATAGAATTTATTAATTCAATGTTCAGTATAAATCATACTTACTTATGGGCGAGGGATTTAATCAATAATAAAGCATTAAAATATCGTCCAAGAAACCTCATTTATCTTAGTCTGGAAACCAATTTTAATTATTTCGAAACAAGAATAGATTTCAGATATTGGAGCAGAGCAGAAGAAATTGATGACCAGCTTTCCAGAGTTGTTGCTGATGCACAATCTAGAGTTGAAGTTTTTGTAACCGATATTTCACTCGGAGCAAACTTATTTCAAATCGGAATACCCGGAAGAATCAATTTTGTTTTGAACAACATATTTAATTATAATTATGTAGAAATGATTGGAAATATTTCACCTATACGTAATATTTCAGTAAATTTAGATTTGTTATTTTAATGAGACGAGATTATGTTTATTGATACACATGCACATTTATTCCTTCCTAATTTTAACGGTGAAGTTGATCAAGTAATTCAAAGAGCAAAAACTGCTGGTGTTGATTTTATAATTGTACCAGGCATCGATCTTGCTTCTTCAGCACAGGCAATCGATCTTGCTGAAAAGTATGATTTCATTTATGCTGCCGTGGGTGTTCATCCTCATGACACAAAAGAATGGGATGATTCTTTAATTGACAAACTTGAAGAAATGTCAAAGCATCCTAAAGTTGTGGCAATTGGAGAAATAGGTTTGGATTACTATTATGATTTCTCTCCGAAAGAAATGCAGCTTCATGCGTTTGAAAAGCAGATTGAACTTGCTCTTCGAGTCGATCTTCCAATTATTGTTCATAACAGAGAATCAAATGACGATATTATGGAATTTGCCAAAAGATATAAAGATACAACTCTTCGTGCCCAGTACCATTGTTTCGCCGGCTCTATTGAAGATGCTAAAGAATTAATTGCTATGAAGCATTTCATATCTTTCCCGGGGAATATCACATTTAAAAAAGCTGATGATGTAAGAAAAGTTTTAAGCAGAGTTACGGTAGAAAATCTTCTGCTTGAAACCGATTCTCCTTTTATGACTCCGGTACCTCATAGGGGGAAAAGAAATGAACCTTCAAATATAAGTCTAGTTGCAGAACAAATTGCTCAAACACACCACTTAAGTCTTGAAGATGTAGCACGTGCTACTTCATTAAACGTATTTAAATTATTTGGAATCGGTAGAAAACCTGATGTTTCATATACTTATTTGATTGGAAATTCATTATACGTCAATGTAACCAATAGATGCAATGCCGATTGTGTTTTCTGTGATAGAAAAGGGGAAGCTACAATAAGCGGTTATAATTTGAAAATGACAAAATCTCAAGAACCATCGGCAGAGATTTATATCAATGAAATCGGCGATCCGAAAAAGTATAGTGAAATTGTTTTCTGCGGATACGGTGAACCGACAATTAGATGGGAAGTTGTTAAGGAAGTTGCCAAATATGTAAAAGAAAATGGTGGAAAAACTAGAATTAATACCGATGGTCACGGCAACTTTATTAACAAAAAAGATATTACTCCGGAGATGAAAGGATTGATTGATACAGTTTCAATTAGTCTTAATTCAACAGACCCCGAACAATATGCTAAGCTTATGCAGGTTGATCCAAAGCTTCATAGAGAGATGATTGACTTTGCAAAGAAAGCAAAACAATATACCAATGTTGTAATGTCTATAGTTGGATTGAACAGTGTTGATACGGAAAAGGCAAAAGACTTTGTTACAAATGAGATTGGAGTTGCCTTTAGAGAACGTGAATTATTTTAGTTAATAAATGGAAGTATAATGTTTAAAATTCTATCTGTTCTATTAATTATTGCAGTTCAATTATCTGCACAATACGAAGCTGTAAATTCTAAAATCGATTCTTTATTACAAGAGAAATTTTTTGAATCAACTGTAGCTTCAGTTTCAGCTTATAATTTAACCAAAGATGAACCGGTCTATAAAAAAAATGAAAAACTCCTTTTAAGACCAGCATCAAATATGAAAGTTATTAGTTCATCAACAATGCTCTATTTTCTTGGTCCGGATTATAAATACTACACTGGTATTTATTCAGACGGAATTATTCGAAACGGTACATTATACGGTGATATTTATTTTTACGGAAACGGTGATCCTTCGTTTAGTTCATCAGATCTCGATTCTTTAATTGTTATGCTGAAAGAAAAAAATGTTACTGAAATTACCGGTAATGTTTATGGTGATGTTTCTGCATATGATTCTATTTTCTGGGGTGAAGGCTGGATGTGGGATGATGATCCTTCTTATTATTTCCCTTACTTTTCTCCATTAATTCTAAATGAATCAGGAGTGACTGTAACTTTAATTAAAAATGAAAATGAAGAGCTGGAAGTAAAAACTTTTCCGGAATCTAACTACTTTAAAGTTGTGAACTTAGTAAATATTAAAGAAGAAGGAAGAAGCCGAATAAATATAACACGAGATTGGCTAAACAGAAACAATGACATAACTGTTAAAGGATCAGTAAATAAGAAGTTCACAAAATATTCCACTACAATAAGCCTATTTAATCCATCTGATTTTTTTATGTTTTATACAATTGAACGATTAAAAGCGAATGGAATTAGAATCAACGGAAATTATAGCTTTAAAGAAAGGCCAGAAGAAATAACTGAGATTGGAAAAATCGAATCAAATTTTGGGGATTTGATAAATGTGCTGAATAAGGAAAGTGATAATCTTTATGCTGAAGCTGCACTTAAGGCCGTAGCATATGAATTAAAAGAAAAACCAGCATCATCAAAGAAAGGAACAGAATTAATAGATAGTCTTGTAACACTAATCGGTTTAAATCCAAGTAATTACTATTTTGCTGATGGATCCGGAGTTTCCCATTACAATTTAGTAAGTGCTGAACTGTTGAATTCTTTACTCAATTATATGTACAAGTATCATCCAAAATTATTTGAAATTCTTTACAATTCATTCCCTATTGGTGGTATTGATGGAACTTTGCGAGGAAGAATGAAAGCAGATTCTGTTAATGGAAATGTTCACGCAAAAACCGGGACTCTATCTGGAGTAAGCACTCTGAGTGGTTATCTAACTGCAACTAATGGTGATTTAATTTCCTTTTCTATCTTAATGCAGAATTTTGTAGAAAGCTCTAATATAGCAAGATCCTATCAAGACAAAATTTGTGAAATTCTTACTGAGATAAAATAATGAAAACATACAAAGAAATTTTAATTAAAACACGCCCGTTTAACTCCGATATTCTAACAAGCGTTTTATGGGAACTTGAACTAAGCGGCATTAAGGAAGATGATGACTGCCTTACTCTATATTGTGAAGAAGAAAGCAATGTGCAATTAAATGATGTAAATATTCTCCTAGAAAAACTAAAAGGTGAGAATCTAATTACATATTATGAATCCAGCGAAATTTCATTTGAGGATAAAAACTGGAATGAAGAATGGGAAAGCAAAATTGACATTGTTGAAGTAAGCGACAAAATTGTAATAAAGCCGACATTTAGAAAATATGATTCAAAACCTGGGCAAATTATTTTAACTATTGATCCTAAAATGTCATTTGGAACCGGTGAACATCAATCAACTCGATTAATGCTTTTGTTGATGGAAAAGTACATTAAGGGGAATGAAAAAGTTCTTGATGTAGGATCTGGAACCGGAGTATTAGCTATTGGAGCGGTTAAATTGGGATCAAGCAAAGCAATTGCAATTGACAATAATGAATGGTGTAAACTAAATGGTGAAGAAAACATAGTTCTAAATAATGTTGAGGATAGAGTAAAAGTATTATTAGGAGAAATTAGTGATATTGAAGAGGATGATTACGATCTCGTTTTAGCAAACATAAATAAAAATGTATTAATTGATATTGTTGGCGATCTGTATAAAAAAACAGCCGGAGACGGATTATTAATCATCTCCGGCATTTTAATAATTGACCTTCCGCAGATTTTAGAAGTTTATCAAAGTACCGGCTTCATTCACCTTGATGATATTCAACAAGATGATTGGACCGCAGTATTATTTAAGAAGCGTTCTCGCTAATCTTATCTAATGTGTTTATTAATTGATCAACTTCTCCTTCAGATAAAACCGCAGCTGTTTCTCTCATGTTATTTACATAATTTGTGTAAATATCAGACATTTTAGCTTTACCTTTTTCTGTAATCTCTGCATGAATAACTCTTCTATCCTGCTTAGAAGGAACTCTTTTCACAAGATCTTCTTTTTCCAAATTATCTACAACACAAGTAATATTTGCGCCGGTAACTAATAAGTGTTCGCTAATTCTCTTTAAAGGCATTGGTCCTTGTTGATTGAGAACTTCGAGAACACTGAACTGCGGCGCTGTTAACTTATGTTTGTAAGTATACTTTGCCTGGGTCTTGCGAAAGGCATCATAAGCTCTGTTCAGCTTATCCCACATTTGTAGTACTTTTTCTTCTGTCATAGTTTCCTCTCTCCGAGTTTGTTATGTGAATGTGTTATTTTATAGATACTAATGTTATTGGTGAAAAGCTCCCTTACTTTTTTGCCAACCATAACTATTAGAACTTTTACTGTTTGAAAAATAATACATTTAGATTTTATTAGCAATAAATTGTAGAAACTTCTTTAAATATATTTTTGTTTTTTATTTTGCTTTAAGTTCTTCTTTATGTTTCATCAATTTAGCAAAGTTTATTTTTATATATGAAACATTTTGCGCTAATTTTTAAGTTAATTCGTATATTAATCACTTGGTTTAGTAATATTTTGGCGGACTTATTTATTTGCTTACTGACGATTTTATAAATAAAGTTAAAGATTCTTTTATCAATTTGTTTGACGGCAAAAGCATTACAAGTATTGCCGTTCCCTATGATAATAATTTTTCATCCAATGTTTTAAGTCATCTCCACAAAGGGAAAAAAAGATTTTTTCATTGGACTCAAGTAAATCTTAATTTCTGTTTTACTGCTATCGATTCAATTTTTGATGTTGCAATTAATGGTAATAACAGACTGACTAAGTCATCTAATCAAATTGATAATCTAAAAATTAATCATAATTGGACAGAATTAAAGCTTAATCAAATTCCTCTCTTTACCGGGGGAATTAAATTTACTCAAGATCAAAACAACTCTATTTGGAATGATTACCATGATTCCGATTGGTTTATACCAAAGTTTATTCTTCTTTCTATTAACAATAAAAATTATTTAGTGTTTAATTTTCCAAATGATGCTAGTCTTGACACCCTTCAAAATTATTTCAGTGAGATAAAAAGTATTCTTAATCCGGCTGATGAATGCCATGATGATTTAATTAATTATGTACCCGTTAACTCTGTTGAATCTGAAATGCACGAGAGAATGATTTGGAGCAATAAAGTTAACGAAGCATTAGAAAAAATTGATAAAGGATTAGCGCAAAAAATTGTTTTATCCAGAGAAGTAGTTTTTCATCTTGAATCGGATTATTGTTTAGTACCTATTTTAAATCACCTCAAATCCAAATTTAAGAGATGCTACATTTTTGCTTATAGAAAAGATTCATCGATATTTTTTGGTGCGTCTCCCGAAAAACTTGCTAAAATTAGTTCCGGCTGGATTGAAGCAGATGCCCTTGCAGGATCAATAAAAAGGGGAAAAACAAAAGAAGAAGATGATCAATTAGCAGATAGTCTTCTAAATTCTCAAAAGAATATTTCAGAACAAAAAGCTGTTGTAGATTTTATAGCAAATTCATTCAATTCCTTTTCTGACGAAGTTATTTACGAACCTTTACCTGTTATCAGAAAACTTGAAAATATTCAGCACTTATGGACAAATATCAGAGCAAAATTGAATGGGAATTATTCAATTTTTGAACTGCTAAAAGAAATTCATCCAACACCGGCAATCTGCGGTGTTCCATGGAATAATGCACTCCAGTTTATTAAAGAGCTCGAAGATCATTCTAGAGGATTTTTTGCCGGAGTGATTGGATGGTTCAACTTCGAATCAGAAGCAGAATTTGCCGTTGCAATAAGATCTGCGTTAATTAAAAACAAGGAACTGTATGCATTTGCGGGGTGCGGAATTGTTAAGGGTTCTGATCCCATTGATGAATTTGAAGAGACAAAATTAAAATTAAATGCTATCCTCTCAATTCTAAATCATGAAAAAATCTATCAATCGTAATTTAGTATGGACAGATATTTTTGTTAAGCAGCTAGAGAAATGTGGGGTAAAAAATGTATGCATTTCTCCCGGTTCAAGAAATACTCCATTAGTCATTGCTTTTAGTAAATCTAAAAAAATAAAAAAGTTTGTTAATGTTGATGAAAGAAGTTCGGCTTTTTTTGCTTTGGGTATATCTAAAGCTGAAAAAAAACCTGCTGTTTTAGTAACAACTTCCGGCACTGCAGTTGCAAATTTGTATCCCGCAATTATTGAAGCTTACAATTCAAGAATTCCTTTAATTATTTTAACGGCAGATAGACCAAGTTATTTTGCTAATACCGGAGCAAATCAAACTATAAATCAGATTGATATTTTCAAAAATCACATAAGAAAGTTTTATAATCTTGAGCTTCCTGATCTAACTAAAAAATCAATCACCGGTTTGAAGAAAATTGCTGTTGATGCTTATTTAACGGCTGCAGAGAATGATGTGGGACCGGTTCACATAAACTTCCCGTTTGAAAAACCTTTTGAACCTTCTGCTTTTACTGATGAAATAAGCAATTCAACTTTGGATGAATTTGTTAATCTACTTGAACCGCAGAAAAACTTTTCAAAAAAAATTAAACTTGGTAATACTGTTGCGGATATAAAGAAATCAAAAAGAGGAATTATAATTCTTGGCGGAAGTAATTACAAAAAAGAATTTTTAACTAACCTCATCAGGCTTTCAGCAAAATTAAAATTTCCAATTTTGGCTGAGGGGAATTCCTCAATAAGATTTTATAAATCAGAATCAGATTTGATAATTGCTAACCATACAGCTTTTTTAAGATCGGATAAAATTAAAAAAGAATTAGATCCCGATTTAATACTGCATTTTGGAAGCGCCCCGGCAATTAATACTTTACTTCAATTTATAGAATCATCAAGAAGTAAAAAAATTTTTATAAATAAGTTTGGTGATCTTAACGATCCGTCCAGAACTGCTCACAAGCTAATTAAATGCGATGAATTGGAGTTTGTAAAAGTAATCTATAATAATACTGCAATAAATAAAGTAAGTGATTTTTCTAAGAAATATTCAGCTCTCGATAAAATTGTAGAAAATGAAAAAGAAAAATATTTCCAAGAGAATAAAATAAAAATAGAGCCAAACTTAATTAAGATAATAACTGAATTGATTCCCCAAGATTCCAATCTTTTTGTTTCTAACAGCATGCCGGTAAGGGATTTTGATTTTTTTGCATCAAAAAATAAAAGAAATATTTCCGTTTATACCAACCGTGGTGTAAGTGGAATTGACGGCATCATTTCAACTGCTGCCGGAGTTGCTAAAAGTTCAATTAAAGAAACATATTTAATTATTGGCGATTTAGCGTTTTATCATGATACTAACGGACTTCAAATTTTAGCTCAAAATAAAATTCCTCTTAAGATTATTTTAATTAATAATAGCGGTGGAAGAATATTTAATCTATTACCAATTGCAAATGAGAATATAGAGTTTGATAAATATTTTAGGACAGAGCTTAAAATTGATTTCAAATCATTAGTAAAAGCTCATAAAGGGAATTACCGCTTAATAAAATCCTTTAAAGAATTGAAATCTTTCATTAATTCAAAATCAGAATCTTTCAGCATTGCAGAAGTTATTACCAATACTGAAGCATCAATAAAATTTAGAAAAACTTTTTGGAATAAATCGGTTGAAGAATGCAAGAAGTATTTATTTCAATAGATGGAAACAATTTTAGAATACTAACTCAGAATTTAGAATCAAAAAACAAACCGTTTGTTTTGCTGCATGGTTTTGCAGGATCTGCAAACATTTGGAAATTCCTATTCGAAAATCTCAATTTGGATTTTCCTCTCATTGCTATTGATTTGATTGGACATGGTAAAACTTCTTCACCAAAAGATTACGAATTATATATTGAATCTGCCCTGTTAGATCAGCTCAATAAAATTTTAACTCACTTCAATATACAAGAGACTATTCTTCTTGGATACTCAATGGGGGGAAGATTAGCTTTATCCTTTGCTATTAACAATCAAAATAGAATTAAGGGATTAATACTAGAAAGCAGTTCGCCAGGTATTGAAGATGAAAATTTGCGAAACCAAAGAATACAAAGTGATTTATCAATTGCAGAACAAATTGATAGTAAAGAATTAAAAGATTTCTTTACCGAATGGTATAAGCAGCCAGTATTTAGCTCATTAAGAAATATTCCAAACAAACTTGAATCTCTTATAGAAAGAAAAACCGTTAACAACAAAACTGGATTGACAAATTCATTGAAAGGTTTCAGCACCGGTAAAATGAAAAGTTATTGGAATGATATTTCGAAAATGGAAATTCCGGTTTTACTTGTCTGCGGCAGTCTTGATACTAAATATTATGAGATAATGCAAAAAATGAATTCACTTATTCCAAATTCAACACTTAAAGTTAATGTTGGTACCGGACATATAACCCATTTAGAAAAGCCTGATGAATTTCTTAATTTTGTACGTTCGTTTTTGAGAACTTTTTTGGAATAAACTAAAGTTAACTAACAAAAAGGATTTTTATGAATTACAATTGGATCAAAGCAAAAGATTATAAAGATATAGTTTATGAAAAGCTTGATGGGATTGCCAGAATTACTATTAACCGCCCTGAAGTTAGAAATGCATTCAGACCGGAAACAGTTTTAGAGATGTTTGATGCATTTAATGATGCAAGAGAAGACAGCAATGTTGGTGTAATTCTATTAACGGGTGCAGGTCCGGCTAAAGACGGGAAATATGCTTTTTGCTCTGGCGGCGATCAAAAGATTAGAGGAGATCAAGGTTATGTCGGCGGAGATGGAGTTCCGAGATTAAACATTCTTGATGTTCAAAAACAGATTAGAAGCATCCCAAAACCGGTAATTGCTTTGGTTGCCGGTTATGCAATTGGAGGAGGTCATGTACTTCATGTAATGTGTGATATGACAATCGCTGCCGATAACGCAATCTTTGGGCAAACCGGACCAAAAGTTGGAAGTTTTGACGGCGGTTTCGGTGCAAGCTTTTTAGCAAGAATTGTAGGTCAGAAAAAAGCTCGTGAAATCTGGTACCTGTGCCGCCAGTATAATGCTCAAGAGGCTTATGAAATGGGATTAGTTAATAAAGTTGTTCCCGTTGAACAGCTCGAGGAAGAAGGAATTCAATGGGCAAAAGAAATTCTCGAAAAGAGTCCGCTTGCTATTAGGTTATTAAAATCAGCTTTTAATGCTGAATTGGATGGACAAGCCGGAATTCAAGAACTAGCTGGAAATGCAACTCTTCTTTATTATATGTCGGAAGAAGCACAGGAAGGAAAAAATGCTTACGTAGAAAAGCGTAAACCCGATTTTTCAAAATTTCCTAGAGTTCCTTAGTGAATAATCCGCAGCAAATTTCTAAAGTAAAAGGCTGGATTTTAGCAAGCAGACCTAAAACTCTGCTTGCTGCCGTTGTACCGGTAATTATTGGCTCATCTTTGGCTTATGATGTTGGTAAGTTTCATTTCTTTGCCGCGTTAGTTGCATTAATATGTTCAATACTAATTCAGATTGCAACAAATTTTGTAAATGATTTATACGATCATTTAAAAGGTTCCGATACCAAAGAAAGAGTAGGTCCAGAAAGAGCTTTGGCAAATGGCTGGATTTCAGTTAATGAAATGAAGCTTGGTATTTTTATTACCTTTGCTTTAGCTTTCCTGCTCGGATTATATCTAGTCTACTTAGGTGGATGGATTATTTTAGTAATCGGAATTTTATCTATAATTTCTGGAATTGCTTATACAGCCGGTCCTTATCCTCTTGCTTATAACGGACTTGGTGATATTTTCGTTTTTATTTTCTTCGGAGTTATAGGAACTGTCTGTACTTTTTATATTCAAGCTCATTATGTTGATCCATTAATTTTCTGGGCTTCCATTCCGGTTGGAGCTTTAATTACAAATATTCTTGTAGTTAATAATTTTAGAGATATCGACCAAGATAGAGCTGCATCCAAAATTACTTTGGCAGTTAAGTTTGGAAAAAATTTTGCAGTTGGTCAATATATTTTTCTCGTATTAATTTCTTATGCTGTTCCACTGATTGCTTTTTTCATATATGGTAAAGAATGGTTTATTCTGCTTCCTTTGATTTCTTTACCATTGGCAGTTAGACTTGTTAAAATGCTTTTTACTCTAAAAGGAACACAACTTAATAAAACTTTGGAATTAACCGCCAAATTCTCTGCAATATTCGGACTTCTATTTGCCATCGGCATTATTTTATGAAGCTGAGCCTTATTAAATATTTTAAATATTCTTATCCTTTTAATATTCCATTTGTAACTTCAAATAATTCTTTTAACAACAGAGAAGGATTTGTTATTCAATTAAAAGATGAATTTGGTAATACTGCATTTGGTGAAGCGGCTCCGCTTGAAGGATATGGAATTGAGACTCTTGAAGAATCTGAAAACAGTGTAAATTCTTTACATGAGTTTTTTAGGAATAATAGTTTTGAAAACATTTATGATCTAAATGAAAAATTAATAAAATATAAATTTAGAAATAGTGTTGTTTCTGCAATAACCTTTTGTGGACTGCAGTTGTCCTCATTTCATAATTCAGAAAAGATTAGTTTCTTTAACACCTTTAATACCAAGATAGGATTAAATGCAGTAATTGGATTGTTAAATGAATCTGATACCTTGATAAAAGTTGAATCGCTAATTCAAAAGGGTTTCAAAGTTATCAAGTTAAAAATCGGAAGAGATAACTTTGGTGATGATCTTAAAATTATTTCATCAATTGCAAAACGTTTTCCGGCAATCTTTTTAAGATTAGATGTTAACGGAAATTGGAATTTCAAAGCAGCATTAAATAATATTTCTCATTTGGAGAAATTCAATATTGAATATATTGAAGAACCGGTTAATGGTTTATCGAATCTAATCAACTTAGCAGACGAATTACATAAACTTAACAGCACTGTTCAAATTGCAGCTGATGAATCAATTAGCAGTTATTCTGATTTAATAGAAGCGATTAGAAATAGTAAAATTAATTACTTTGTCGTTAAACCCTCTCTGCTTGGTGGAATTATAAATATTCTTAATGCAAATAAAGAAGCTGAAAAATTGAACAAGAAAATTATTATTTCCTCTTCATTTGAGACTTCATTGGGACGATATCAAAATGCAATAATTGCGGGTTTAATAAATAATAGCTCTGCACATGGGATTGATACATCAGACTTTCTAAAGCATGATCTCACTGATAATTTTTATAAAATAGTTAATAATTTTATTGAGATTGATCTTCAAGACTTCCCCAAAAATATTATCAGTAAATTATGCTGAACATTTTTGAAAATATAAATCCAACTTCTAAAATCAATTTTGAAGATAGAGTTATTCCGCTATTCAAGATTAAAGAAGAATCTGAGTCTATTTCTTTATCGCAATTCCAAAGTGATGGAAATTATGTTTCTATTATAACTAAGAACAGTTACTCCTTTGTTAAACATTTATTGGCTGTATGGAATAACGGTTTAATTCCGGTTCCCATAAATCATCAGCTTAAAAATGTACAAGTAAAGGAAATGCTTGGTTCAATTAACTGCAGTAATCTTATTGTAGATTCTGATGTTAAGCAGAATTATACTTCTGTCTGCAAAACAGTTTTATCTTTTGAAGAATTGGAGAAATCTAATTCCATTAATAATAAATATAATAATACAGCTGTTGTTTTATTTACTTCGGGAAGTACGAGCTTTCCCAAAGCCGTTCCTCTTTCTTTTTACAATTTTGATGAACACTATAAAAGTATAAAAAGCCGATTCAACCTTTCTAAAGAGGATAATTGGCTTGCATCACTCCCATTTTATCACATTGGGGGATTTGCAATAATAATGCGGGCTTTACTTAGCGGTGCAGATTTAAGTTTAGTTAACTCATATAAAACCGGCGAAATAATTTCTGCTGTTAATAAATTCAATCCTTCACATATTTCTTTGGTACCAACTCAGCTCTTTGAAATTGTAAACAATCATATTAAACCGAATACTAACCACAAAGCACTCTTTTTAGGTGGCGGACCGAGCAACTACAATTTAGTAAATGCCGCAATTGAATTAGGATGGAATATTATTAAAGTTTATGGTTCTACTGAAACATGTTCAATGGTAAGTTCTGTCTCAATTAAAGATTACCCAGCCAAAATAAACAGTTCCGGCAAAGCTTTTGATCAAAATGAAATAATTATTGTTGATGATAAAATGAATCCACTTTCCAAAAATCAAATTGGAGAAATCGTTATAAAGTCAAATTCCCTTTCGTCCGGATATATTAATAATGAGAATAATCAATTCGGCAGTTTCGGTTTCTTAACCAAAGATTTCGGTTATATTGATGATGACGGTTTTTTGCACATTGAAATGCGCAGAGAAGATTTGATTGTTACTGGTGGAGAAAATGTTAATCCTTTTGAAATTGAGAACGTAATAAAGAATTTTAACTTTGTTGAAGACTCTGTTGTTATTGGGGTGGATGATGTTAAGTGGGGACAAATAATTTGCGCAGTCGTGCAGACTAAATCCGATGTGAACATTAATGATTTTATAAAAGACCTAAAATCTATTCTCCCATCATTTCAAGTTCCTAAACAAATTATAATTGTCGATTCAATTCCAAGAAATGAAATGGGAAAAGTGAAAAGAAATGATTTAAAGAAATTATTTATGAAGAGCTAACTTTTCACTCAATTCTTTTTCAAGCGATATTTTTTTGAATTCCGATTTATCTACTGATACATGAACTGTTTTAACCGTAGCCTTTATACTATGATTTTCATCAACAAAAAAATATGTCAGCTCAAATGATGACTCTCTCAATCTAGTTACCAACACTTCAATAGTAATTAGATCCCCGGCAATTAAAGGATTTTTATAATTAGCTTCAGCATGAATAATTGGAAGGACATATTTATCATCATCAAAAAAATCAATTTCTAAATCAAGTGACTCTAAAAATTCTTCGTAAGCTTTGTGAGCTTTTTTAAAAATGTTTGCATAGAAAAGAATTCCGGCCGGATCACAATCATAAAAGTTTATTCTGCTTTGAATGCTGTACATAAAATTACCTTTAGAAGTTTATTCATAATTACTAAAATGGATACAAAAATTATATCTTTGTTGAACTAAAATAAAAACATATTGAGGCAAATGAAATCATTTCTTTTTTTACTACTGCTATTTATTTCTATAAGCGCACAATCATCGCAAATAAAAAGAACATATTATGATAACGGAAAGCTGAAATCCGAAGGAAGTTATCTTGGTGATATAAAGCATGGTATTTACAAAGAGTTTTATGAAAGCGGGCAGCTTTGGAAAGAATGGGAATTTATAAACGGTAACGAGGAAGGAATCTCAAGATGGTATTTTGAAGACGGTACTTTAAGTATGGAATGGAATTATGTTAACGGTAAATTAGAAGGAATTTCAAAATGGTATTATGAAACCGGTGAACTTTGGGCTGAACCTAATTATGTGAATAATATTCAGCAGGGTTATTCCAAGACTTATTATAAAAGCGGAGCATTGCAGGCAGTCTGGAATTATGAAAATGGAAAGTTAAATGGTGTATCAAAAATATTCTTTGAAGAAGGTGGTGTTGAAGTAGAAAGAACTTACAAAGATAACAAGCTTGATGGAATAAGCAGAGTTTATTATGAGTTCGGTAAAGTGGCTCTGGAAGCGAACTATAAGAATGATGAACTTGACGGAAATACATACTTCTATTATTCTGATGGTTCAATAAAAGTAATTGATACTTATGAAAAAGGACAGATTGTAAAAAGAGAACGATATGATATAGTGGGGCAATTCGAAAAAGTTGAGGAATCATTTAATGAATTTTTTCCCGAGGGAACAATTTCTGCTCAAGTAAATTTTAATGAGGGGAAGAAAGAAGGAATTAATAAAGAGTTTTACAGAGATGGTTATGTTAAAACAATTGGAAACTACGATGACGGTAAAATTGTCGATCTCTTTATTGAGTTTCATCCAAACGGAATTATTGCAGCAGAGATAAATTATGTTAATGGTGATAAAGAAGGGAAAGCATTCTTCTATAATGATGCCGGAATTAAAGAATCGGAAAAAATGTATACCGGTAACCAACTAAATGGAAGTGCTGTTGATTATTATTTGAACGGTACAGTTAAAAGCAGATATTCATATAGAAATGATTTGATAGATGGAGAAAGAATTTCATTTTATCAAAATGGAGTTCAATTAAGCAAAGAGAATTTCCGAAATGGTTTAAAGGAGGGTTATGCAACTTTCTACTTTGAAAACGGCGAAATCTCTGATCAGTTATATTATTCAAACAATTTACTTCACGGCGAGCAATTCAGTTACTTTAGAAACGGTAAATTGAAAAGCAAATCAAATTACGAAAGGGGTGTTCTCTTAAATAAAATTGAATACACGGAAAATGGTGATCAGCTTTCTTCTAGCGTTAACTAATCTAAATTCACCTTCTTTTTGTTATCAAGAGTTAGAATAACATTTTTGTCAATTGACAATTCAGCATTTTCATAGTCTTCAACTATTTGGTAAATCAGTTTAGTTGATTTATTTTGAATTGAAAAACTATTTACAGATGAATTAGAATAAACCCACTTATTATTTTTGAATTGAGGATATCCAGACTCAATGTAATAAACTTGATCATTACTAATAATTAAATCGGTGATTATTGTTTCTGTCCTTTCAATATTCTCTATAATTTGATTATTCTCTAAATCTATAATTAAGAGAGATTTATTAGAAAACCCGGCAAAGATATTTTTATTAATTAATCCTTCAGAAAAAGTACTATTCACAGTCAGCTTTACATTCCCCTTTGTATCAGCTATTGAAGTATATTTTTGAAGTTCTGTGTTTCCCCAGTCAATAGTTGAGTAGATTAATAGATTCAAATTCTCATCTAATAAAACTCCGTTTCCTTTACTTCCTTCAACCTCTATCTCACTTAGTTTATTTCCAAATTTGGAATAAACTTCAATTCTTGATTGACCCGATTTTTCATTTGAAATTAAAAAGGCTGCATTCTCTTTGTCTGCATCTACATAAACAGTTTTTTCATAACTAAATTTTTCTTCGTCAATTTGATTTACAGTTGAAATTAATTCTCCCATGTTTGAATAAAAATCAATACTGTTTAGAAATGAATTTACAATTACCAATGAACCGTCATCAAATAATTCCGCCTCTGAAAAAGGGTCATCGTAATTTAAGACTCTCTCAATAGAATATATTTTTTGCTGACCGGCATAAACATTAAATATCTCTTTATTCATTTCACCAAATTTTTCTGCACCACCGTTTATAATTCTCTCTACTCTGTATTGAGAACTAACGACAGTAATTAATGCAAGAAAAACAAAAATAAACTTTTTCATTTATCACCCTACTTTAGAAGAATCATTTTTTTTGTTGTAACAAAATCATCCGTAATTAATCTATAAAAATAAACTCCGCTTGATAAACCAATCCTTGCAGATTTGGTATCAAATTGAACTTCATAATATCCCGGAGTTTTTTGTTCGTTGACCAAGGTTGCAATTTCATTTCCTAAAACATCATAAACTTTTATTGAAACTAAACCTTTCCCTGCAATTGAATATTTCATATTAGTTGAAGGATTAAACGGATTCGGATAATTCTGACTCAATTCAAAATTTACAGGAATACCGGTCAACTCCTTTTCTTCAACCGAAACTGGAATACTAAAATAATCCATTACTTTAGTAATAAGTGAAAGCATTGAAGCAAAAGATCCCGTTGACTCGGCACCGAAACTGCAGTATATCATTCTACCTATATTTTCGCTCTCTCCAAAATTTCCCGTAAAAGCAATTCCGGCTTTTCTAAATTCGGTTGCATTTCTCATTACAGTATAATTTAAAACAGTTTCAGCACCATTTATTGGATCAATATCATCGGGAAAATCTTCCGGATAAGATTGGCCAAAGTTAATTGTTGCCCCCTCAAAGTTTGTCCCTTCAACTCCCACAGCTCTATTCATTGTGCCATTACCGTCATAAATGTGTTTGGCTTTTAAATAATGTCTGTAGAATAATGTATCTGACGGCTCGGAACTAGAATGATTTCTGTCCAAGTCCCAGCCGATTTCAGAACCACTGACAAAAAGATTTCCACCGCTTTCTAAATAGGAGGCAAGTTTGGATTGTTCAATGGTATTGAAAGTTCTATAGTTTGTTGATTCATCACCAACAAACCATATTACATATTGGTAATCATTCAGATCAATAATTCCCTCTTCAACTGCTTCATTTGCTGCAGATGAAACAATTGTATTACCGTACATAGTTAATGCACCAAAATAAGTTGTATTAAAGCTGTGAGTGGGTAAACTCCAGCTTCCGCTTCCGCCAAATCTATCAAATCCATCAACTATTAATGCTTTCGGATAATCAACTACGGAATTATAATTTGATCTCGAATAAACATCACTGAATTTACTTTCATTCAATGATGAATCTACAGCTGCCAGTTTGAAAAAGTAAGCCGGACTTGAAGGAGGAACAATAAACTTATCTGTCGATTCTATAGTGTATTCGTTAATTAAATTTGTCAATTGATTTTCATCAGCAGCCAGCTTCCAATCCGTTAAAGTTGCATTAACTGTGTAATAGAGTCTGTAACCCATAATATCCGGTTCTGCATTTGATTCCCAAATTATTTTTACTGAATTTGCATTATCTGCATTGAGCAGTGCTAATAATACCGGTTCAGAAGGAGGGACTACATCTTCATCAGTTATAGTTATCGGAACAAAATGATTTGAATAATTTTCCCTTGTATCTTCAGAAAAAATTTCAAGCTGATATTCACCCGGTTCTAAGAGTGAAGTATCGAAATAATTTGGATTAACAATTCCGGTTTGATTTATATAATCTGCACCATCACCATTAGTTAATATGTAAACCGGACTGCTTAAAGTTGCAACTCCTTTTACAAATACATTATGAACATCCGAATCTAATGGTTTACTATCAAATCTATACTTTACGCCATTAACGTCAGGCTCATAAACTATTTCTGTTTTATCATTATTCCATATACGATAACCTGCTATAAAAGTACCGTTGTTTCTACTTATTCCATCCGAACCGTTTTGCTCTTCTAATTTAATTATTATATCAACCTTATCTGAAAGACCGTTTGATGGAAGATTAAATTCAGTTCCATACAATTTGAACTGCAAAGTATTTTCATGAATAATAGGAGGATAATTATCAAAGTAAGGATTTAATCCGCCGTTATTTCTCAATGAATTTATTTCAACAGAATAATCAGTTGCATTTGCGGCAAGTTCTCTATCAATTAGATGAACGTGACCTTGACCTGAATAAATTGTTCCAAGAACAGTAACTCCTTTTGTAACGGGCATTCCGGCAGAAAGAGAAGGGTTTGGAACAATATGCAGATAGGTCAAATGTTTCCATTTTCCGTCTACTTGAGTTCTAACTCTAACATAAGAATTAGAACCAGAGTTACCGATATAATGCACAACTCCATCAAGGCTTGCATAAATTGGATTTCCATCGGGTTCACCAATGTCGGTTCCATTGTGGAAATGTCCTTCAGGACTTGTATCTCTGTATTCACAAAATGTACCGTTAATTCCTTTTGATTGATTAAAGGGTAAATCCGGCCACTGATATTTTATAGAATCGGCCTGTGCTAAAATTGATTGGACAATAAACAGAAATGAGATTAAGTAAAGTTTTTTCATACTCTCTTTTAGAATTAAATAAAAATAAAGTTATAAAATAATCAGAATTGTTTAAAGAGAAGAATGATCCGCTTTATTAAATTTTAGAGTAAATGCTGTACCTTCCCCTTTTTTGCTTTGAACAGAAATTTCCCCTTTATTTAAAGCAACATAATTTTTGACCAAAGCCAATCCTAAGCCGGTACCTTCAAATTTTCTTGTGTAACCGGTTTCCTCTTGTGAAAACGGAGTGAACAGCGAAGGAATAAATTCTTTAGAAATTCCAATTCCCGTATCGATTACTTGCGTAAAAATATGTTTTTCATCTGAATAGGATTTTATAGTTATCGATCCGGTTTGGGTATATTTAATAGCATTATCAATTAAATTCACAAATATTTGACCAAGTGTATAACTGTCACCTTCAATAATTTTTATACCTTCATCAATTTCATAATTGAGTGTAAGATTTTTGGATTCCGCAAATGATCTCAATTCATTATATACCGATGATAAAACGTCATCATCAATATTTATCATTTTAAAGTTCGGCTGGTATGCATCAGTTTGAATCTGGCTCATATTCAAAATTAAATCAATCGTTCTAATAAGTCTTCTTCCGCCGTTTTCAATAACACTAAAACTACTTCTTAATTCGGGATCAACTTTATCTTCGCATTCTTCTTTTATTAATGAGGCAAAATTTAGAATGGTATTTATCGGCGTTCTTATTTCATGAGATACTTGTGCAAGAAATTCAGACTTTAACTTATCAGACTGTTCTGCTTTATCTTTAGCAATTATTAATTGTTTCTCCGATTCTTTTCTATCAGTTATTTCTCTAATAATTACCAAAGCCTTTCTTTCACTGCTTACAACTACTCTTGCTTCAAAGTATCTTTTCTTATTGTCTCTTACAATAAAAAATTCACCTAATTGAATTCTGCCGGTATCAAGAGCTTTTTTTGTCATGCTCATACCAAATCTATATAATGAACGCGGAAGAAATTCTTTAATATTTTTTCCAACCAACTTTAATGGATGAACAAGTATAGGTGAATTATCCGGTAAATGATAATCTAACAAAATTCCATTCTCATCTAATTCAAACATCATATCCGGAAGCATATTGGTTAATGCTCTTAATCTAGCTTCACTTTTTACAATTTTTTCTTGGGATAATTTAAAAGCGGTTACATCTTTTAATGTTCCTATTGTTCTTGTTTTCCCTTCGTACTTAAAAATTCCAACATGCATGTTTACATAAATTCTAGTAAACCCGTTTCTATGCAGAAGTTTGATTTCATATTCAGCCGGAACCAGTTCTCCTCTTACTCTTTTTTCATATCTTTCAACAACTAAAGGAAGATCTTCCGGTGCAATAAATTTTGCAAATGGTTTATCTATTACCTCTTCTTTAGAAAAACCGGTAATATTATAAAACGCTTCATTTACAAATATCATTTTTGAATCTTGAATTACAAAAACTGCATCCTGAATTCTATTTAAAAGATTTTCATATTTCTTTTCGGATGCGCTTAACTGAAAAGTTCTTTGATCAACTTCTTCTTCTAAAATTTCTGCATATCTTTTTCTTTCAAAGTATCTGATCGTTACATAAATAAATATTACCGCAATTAGAATTATGATTAGCGAAAACCACCATGAATTATAAAAAGGTGCATTAATATTAACTTCCGCAACTTTTACAATTTCACTTCTCAAGTTAAGCGGATTTTCTGCAAATACACTGAGGCTGTATGTTCCACTTGAAAGATTTAAGAAAGAAATGTACGGTCCGGCTTTTTGAGCTATTGGATTAAACTCATCACTTATGCCGCGAAGCTGATAATAAATTTTATTATTACTTTCATTTATAAACGAAGTTGTACTTACATAAAATTCGGTTGTTCGTGAATCGTGATCTTTTTCAATTATATTGGAAACGGGTTTAAATTCATCTCCTACTTTAACAAGAAATAAAATTTTCGGTGTTATTTTCTGATAATTTTTTAGAAGATTAAAACAAATTGAGGAAAGTCCTTTATCTGTACCAATCCACATTCTTCCGTTCTCGTCTATAAATCCGGCATCTCTGTTTGTCTCGTAACCAAGCAATCCGTTTTGAGGAGTGATGTGAAATAAATCTTTATCAACAGTTACAAACACTCCGTTATCGGTTCCAAACCAATAATGATTTTGGTTATCCTTATTAATAAAGTATATCGGTCTGTTTATAACAAAATTGGATTTATATTTTTTTAATGAATCTCCATCAAAGGTAAATAATCCTTCACCGGTTCCTACAAAGGTATTTAGACTATCCTGCCAAAAAGAATGAATGGAATTTGATAGATTACTGCTTGAAGAAATTATTCTGCTAATTTGATCTTCATTGTTTATAATAATAATTCCGTTATCTAATGTCCCGACTACTAATTCATTGTTTACTGTTGAATAGAGTTTTCTTATTCCCGTTACATCTATATCAAGTTTATTAAAGTTTAGCCCGTCAAATTTGTAAATCGATTTAATTGTTGAAGCATATAAGGCTCCTCCTTTAATTTGAATTAAAGAATTATAATTTACTTTTTCGGTTTCATTAACTTTATACCACTTTTCAATTTTATCGTTTTCACTCAAAAGCCCAAAACCCAGATCTGATGCGGCAATCCAGATATTGTTGTTTTCATCAAGACACATATCAAGGACTCGGTTAGCTTTTCCCGATTCCACATTATCAATTAACTTAATATGTTTGTAATCCACTCTATTGTAAATTGTTATTCCGTTTTCGTGACCGAAATAATACTTACCATCTCTATGTAAAACAGATGTAACTTCATTTGTAAATAATCCATTGCTTTGTTTATAAGTATGAATATAAGGTGTAAGCATTTTAAGAAGTCCTCTAAAACCGGCAATCCATAGATTATTTTCGTAATCTACAAAAAGTGAAATTGGACCGATTTTTAGCTGTCGAGCTTCTTTATCAATTACTTTTAATACATTTTTATTCTTTTCAAATTCATACATTATTTTGGTGTTTCCGAAAAAAATTCTTTCAGAATATTCCGGCAGAAAATAAAAACGATTTTGTAATTCATCTAAAGGGAAATCAAATCCCTCAACTAAAATTTTATTAGAATCATTTTTTATTTCTACAATTTTGTTTTTTCCAAGAGCAATAAGTGATTCTTTTTCCTTCGGATTTATTTTGATTGAATAAGGAATAAAATCCAAATTCAATTCTTTCTCATAATTGCTTATTAATTGTGAGGTTTTTCTATCATAATAAAAAATCCCTTCCGAAGTGAAAACTAAAATGTGGGTTTCAAAAATCTCTAAAGAATAAATGATTGATTTGGCTTGTAATTTATTAACCTTATGCAGGTTCCAGATTCCTTTATTATAAACAAGAAGGTTATTGTTAAATCCACTTACCGCAATTACGGTATCCTTATTCTGTGTACAAATCTGAAAATCATTTATTGGGAAAGGAACATTCGAAACGTCATCCGGAATTTTATACTCGTTCCATTCCTCATTTTTATAATAATAGAGTGATTTAATATTAGCTTCATTTACTGCCCAAACTGAACCATGCTGGTCAACAGAAAGTTTAACGAAATTGAGATTTTTAAAAATTTTTGTATTATCAAAATAATTCCACCTTGAAGCATCATAAGAAACTATTCCGTTTCTTGTAGCAAACCACATTCTTCCAACAGAATCTTGGGCAATATCAAATACATAACCTGAGGGAAGGCCATTTTCTTCGGTATATTCTTTAAAGAAATAATTCTGTGCAAATGAATTACTTACAAGAATTATTAAAAAGAGTAAAGGTGCTATTAAAATGTGGATGTATTTTTGCTGCATTAAATCTCAATTGAAAGTTTATATAATATTATCGGAGAATAGGACTTAATTTTAAACTAGTTTTTTTCTTTTCTCTTAACAAAAATGATTTTTGGAATTGAATTTGCACTTTTTTTTAGAGAAAATCTAAAAAGAAATAAATAATAACCGGATACAACTAAAACTCCAAATAAAAATGATAAAAATTCTGTGTAAATAGAATTTTTGAAAATTAATAGTCCCGCAGTAATCGAAAAGATAAGAATGATAAGAGGAAAGCCGTACAAACTGAAAGAAGCTTTAAGAATAGTTTTACCCTCTACGGAAATTTTTACTAAGTCCCCTGGAAAAACACCAAATGGATCAGAAACTTTTATTTTATTTTTTTCAGAGTCTTCAGGTTTACAAAAAGGTTTAGCACCGCAAGTATGACAGTTTTCATTACTCTTAAGTTCAATAACCGCAAAACCTTTACCGCTTTCTAAAACAATCCCTTCTTCTATTAGAGTTTCTATTGTCATTTTAGTTTAAGTGCACTTTTTTAATAGCACCGGTTCTGCATTTATCAAAAGGAATTTTTGAATCATCCAATTTTGAATAATCGATAATAGGAAGAAAATCATCCATAACTATTGCACCATCAGAAGGACGAGCACAAACTCCGCATCCCAAGCATGCAACTTTACAAACATCTTTTGCAGTTTTAGGGTCATCATGATTTTTACAAAAAACAAAAACTTCTCTATCTGCAGGATGCATCTCAATAACATTTCTAGGGCAAGCTTTTACACACATTCCGCATCCTGTACAGAGTTCAGGTATAACTTCGGGAATTCCATTTGAATTCATTACCATTGCATCAAAAGGACAAGCTTCAACACAATCTCCTCCACCTAAACATCCGTAATAACACTGCTTATTGGCACCGGAAACCAAATGCATAGCAGAACAGCTTATTGGTCCATAATAATGAGCCATTTTTGTTGCAGCTTCACTTAAACCACCTTGACATAAAACAACAGGAAGCATTTTAACCGATCCACTTGCATCAACTCCCATAATTTCAGCTATCGCTTTTGCAGTATCTTCACCACCAACCGGGCAGCCGGTAACGGATACTTTTCCTTCAACTACTTTTACGGCAAAATCATAACATCCGGCAGAACCGCAGCCTCCGCAGTTTGCTCCAGGAAGAACATCATTAACTTTTCCAATTAAAGGGTTTTCTTCAACACGAAGTTTTTTATCTGCAATTGCTAATCCTCCTGCAAAGATGAACCCCAATCCACCCATAGTTGCAATTGCTATTAATAATGTTGCGTCCATTAAAAACCTCCAAAATTTATATTCAATTTTTAGATGAGAATTCATCTAAAAGTTATAATTAAACCGTTAAACAGAAATCATTCCGGAAAATCCCATAAAAGCTAAGGCTAAAATTCCAGCAACAATTAAAGTAATTGCCGCGCCTTGAAAAGGTTTGGGAACATCAGCTAAATCAAGTTCCTCTCTTATTCCAGCCATTATTGAAATTGCCAAAGTAAATCCAGCACCGGCACCAAGTCCGTAAAATATTCCTTCTATAAAAGTATATTCTCTTAAAATTATAAAAAGAGCTAGACCAAGAATCGCACAGTTTGTTGTTATCAAAGGAAGAAAAATTCCAAGTGCTCTATAAAGTGGCTGACTAACTTTTTTAATAAACATTTCTACAAATTGAACCAAAGAGGCAATTACTAAAATGAAAGAGACATACTGTAAAAATTCCAAATTGAATGGAATTAAAATCATGTGATAAATTAACCAAGTAACTATTGAAGTAATGGTCATTACAAAAGTTGTTGCCATTCCCATGGATACAGCAGAAGAAAGCTTACTTGATACACCAATAAAAGGGCATATTCCTAAAAAGTATGCTAATACAAAATTGTTTACTATAGCAGCCGATAAGAAAATTAAAAATAATTCCATTATGCTTCTCCTCCTTCAACTGCAGGTGACTGCTTTGAGCTTAAGTGCTTTTGAAGAATTGCTTCTCTCTGCTTAGTTTTCTTATTTATTTCTCTATTATTGAAATAAGCCATTAAAAGTCCAAGTGTTAAAAAAGCACCTGCGGGTAAAATCATTACTAACCACGGTTCATATAAGTTTGGAAGAACTTGAAAACCGAGCAAAGTTCTTGAGCCCAATATTTCTCTTACTCCGCCAAGCATAAATAATGCAAGCAGAAAGCCTGCTCCCATACCAAGTGCATCCAACACTGATCTGAAAACACCATTTTTTGATGAAAAGGCTTCTTGTCTTCCTAGAATTAAGCAGTTCACTACAATCAACGGAATGTATGGTCCTAAAGCTTTACTTAATTCTGGAAAAAGTGCTTTCATAACCAAATCAACAATTGTAACAAATGTTGCTATAATTAATATGTAAGATGCAATTCTAACTTGAGTTGGAATTAGTTTTCTGATCAAGGAAATAATCATGCTTGAAAAAACAAGTACAAAAGTAGTAGCTAGAGCCATTGCAATTCCATTTATAGCAGAAACCGTAACCGCTAAAGTCGGGCACATTCCTAAAACCTGCTTAAAAACAGCATTCTGTTCCCACAATCCTTTTGTAAAATCTTTTACTGCCGAAACATTTTTACTCATTTCGCTTCTCCATTTTCAACTGTTGAACGAAGCTTACTTAAACCGTCATTTATAATTACAACTATTGCTTTTGATGAAATTGTTGCGCCGGTAATTGTTTGAATTTCCGATTTATCCTTATTCGCCTCAGCTTTAGTCCAATTAACAATCGGATTGGCGGTTAGTCCTATAAACTGATTTGTAAAAGGTTTCTCTGTAACTTTAGTCCCTAAACCGGGAGTTTCAACCTGCTCTAAAACTTCAAGACCAACCAACTGCTGAAGATCTACGTTAACACCAACCATCAATCTAATTTTACCTTGAAATCCATTTCCTTCAAACGGAAGTGCATATCCAATCGATTCTGATTTATTCTCATCTTTAAATACTTGATACAGTTCAAAATCTGCTTCTTCAATTTTCAGATAAGATTTTGCTTCAGGCTGAACTAAGAAGATTGCTCTTTCGGTTTCAAGTTTTCTATTCATTTCAATTTTTGGTTCAGCCCAATTACTTATTTGAGATAATAGTCCACCAGAAATAACTCCAACAATTGTAAGTGTAATAAGCATTTTAACTATTGTATTCATTTTTCAGCTCCAAAAACTTTAGGGCGGGTGTATCTATTAATTAAAGGAACGAATGCATTCATAAATAAGATTGCATACATAACTCCTTCAGGTAGACCTCCAAAAAGTCTAATCATAACTATTATTAATGCTGTACCGAGACCAAAAATCCACATCCCTTTAACTGTGTAAGGAGAACTTACCCAATCTGTTGCCATAAAGAGTGCACCGAATAAAAATCCACCTGCAAATAAATGGAATAGCGGGTTAGGATAAGTCATGGGATCAATCAACCAAAATATTCCGCCAAAAATCAGAACGCCCAAAGTCATTGCCAAAGGAACTCTCCAATTTGCTATTCCGGCAAAAATTATAAATAATCCTCCAATTAAAATTGCCAGAGATGAAGTTTCTCCAATTGACCCGCCTATATTACCGATGAATAGATTTGATAAATCGGCAAATACTTTATCAAATTTAAATGCAGAGAGAGGAGTAGCAGAAGAAACGGAATCCAAACTTGCAAAGTTAGGCTGCTGCCATGTAGTCATTGGAACCGGGAAAGCAGCTTGCAGAAATGCCCGTCCAACTAAAGCCGGATTAAAAATATTATATCCTAATCCGCCAAAAACTTCTTTGCCAATGGAAATAGCGAAAATTGCTCCCAATGCAGTAAAAGCTAAATTAAAATTTGGAGGAAGAATTAATCCAAGTAAAAGTCCCGTTATAACAGCACTTCCATCCATCAAAGTCGGTTTACGTTTTCTTATTCTTTTAATAGCATATTCTGTTGCTATACAGAAAAAAAGACTAACTCCAACTACTATTAATTGATAGAATCCAAAAAATATAACAGCCGAAATTAATGATGGAATAAGAGCAAATACTACCATCCACATTGCCTGTTTTGTATTCCATCTGGAGTGAACATGCGGTGAACTTGCTAATTCTAATTTGTAAGTAGGATTTTCAGTAATTGTGTTCATTATTTATTTTCTGTTTTTATTAGTTGTCAGAAATAATTATTCAATAAAAATATTTTGACTTACCTTTTACATTATGCAGTTTTCTTATCTCTCTGCATTTGAATTACTTTTTGCTTTCCTAACCTAACCCACTGAACTAAAGGAATATTTGCCGGACATGTAAAAGTACAGGTTCCACATTCCATGCAAGTAGTTATATCAAATAACTCGGCTTCTTCCCATTTTTCCAACTGTGAATAACGGGCTAACTTTGTAGGGATCAAATTTAACGGACAGGCTTCAACACACTTTCCACAGCGTAAGCATGCAGTCTGTTCATGTTCATTAATTTCATCATCTGTAAGGACTAAAATTCCCGATGTAGCTTTCATAACCGGAGCAGAAAAATCAAATTGTGCTGTTCCCATCATTGGTCCGCCGACAATAACTTTTCTGGCTTTATCGGTAACTCCGCCGCAATATTCTATTATTTCTTTTAGTGGAGTTCCAACTTTAACAATAAGATTTTTAGGATTTACAATTCCGAGTCCTGACACGGTTAAAGCAGCAGTAATCTGTGCTTCACCTTTTATAACTGCATCACTGATGGCAATAGCTGTTCCAATATTTTGAATAACTACTCCACAATCCAACGGAAGTTTTCCGGGAGGAACTTCTCTACCTGTAATTGCTTTAATCAACATTTTTTCCGCACCCTGCGGATATTTTGTTTTAACCACTTCAACAGAAATATTTTCATCGTCTGCCGAAATATGTTTCATCACTTCTATAGCTTCAGGTTTGTTATCTTCAATTCCAATTGCACCTTTTGCCACTCCCAAAGCTTTCATAATTAATTTAAGACCATTAATTATTTCTTTTGGTCTTTCAAGCATATATCGGTAATCTCTTGTTAAGTAAGGTTCACATTCTGCGCCGTTTATAATCACATAATCAATCACATTATCTTTAGGTGGTGTTAATTTTACAAACGTCGGAAAGGCAGCTCCCCCTTGTCCAACTATACCTGCTTCTCTAACTCTTTCTCTTATTTCTTCGGGAGTAATTTCTTTTGGATTCAGAGGAATCATTCTTAATACTTCCGATTCTTCATTTGGTTTTATAGAAATGGCTTCAACCGGAAATCCGCTTGCATTATTTTCTTTGTGCAGATTAACTACAACTCCGTTCACAGAAGAATGAATTGGGGATGAAATAAATCCATCCGGTTCAGCAATAATCTGTCCAGCTTTAACTTCATCTTTCTTTTTAACTAAAGGTTTTGAGTCTTTGCCAATATGCTGCTTAATAGGGATAATAACTTCTTTGGGATTAGGCATTACTTCAAATGCTAAATTTTCTGTTAAATCTTTATATTCTAACGGATGAACTCCGCCGCGGAAAGTTTTAATCGATTGAAGTAAACTCATTTTTTTCCTGTAATTAAATTTAGTTTCCAGCTTTAAATCATAATTTATGCCAAAAAGCGAGCTGTTTATCTACTTTATTCTAGTTTATACTTAATCAATTCATTTACTTTTTAATAAAAGATTGCGGCTCTGTTAATTCTATTTTCACTTTGATTTAATTGGTATTACTAGATTTTTTGAATTGTTTAGGAGTGAAAAATGCCTATTAACAAAAGGACTGGTTTTGCTTTAAGAATAAAAAGAAGAATTAAATGAGTGTTGTGGTCTTATATGATTTTCATTTTTGAAAAAATTAGTGAGTGATTGAGAAAGTAAATTCACAAAATTGAGAATTTAGCCGATTTGCATTTTTATTTTAGGATTCATATTTGTTTATTAAATCAGCAGCAATTTTACCGGACAGAACCACAAGAGGAATTCCCCCGCCGGGATGTGCGCTGCCGCCTACAAAATAAAGTCCTTTATATTCTTTTGATCTGTTTTGCTGTCTTAAAAAAGCTGCCATTTTTGAATTAGAAGAAATTCCATAAAGGCTTCCTTTATAACTGCTTGTCTTTCTTTCAATTTCAATTGGACTTAAAATCTCTTCAAATTCTATTTTTGATTCTATATTAATTCCTAATGCTGAATTAATTTTTCTCATTACATTAATTCTCGTTTTTTCGACTTCATTAGACCAATTTTGATTTTCGATATAAGGAGCGTTAACCATTACAAACCAGTTTTCACAATCCTTTGGAGCATCTTTTGAATTATATTTTGATGAGATGTAAATGTATGTTGTGGGATCATTCGGAATTATTTTTTGATTAAAGAGTTCATTGAATTCCAATTCATAATCTTCCGAAAAAATTATATTGTGCGTTTCCAATTCATCATGAATTCCTTTAATCCCCCAGTAAAAAACTAATGCAGAGGTTGAAGGTTCGAGTTTCTTATACCTTCTATACATTTTTGAATTACAGTTTGGAATTAGTTTTTCATATGTATTTGTTACATCTGAATTAGAGATTACAACATCAAACTCTTCTTCATTTTTATTAGTCTTGATTCCTTTTACTTTATCCTTTTCAATAATGATTTCATCAATCTTTGTATTAAACTGAAACTCTACATTTTTCTTTTCAGCAAGTTTATAAAGAGAATTTGAAATTGAATAAATTCCCTCTTTAGGAATAAATGCTCCCAATCCAAATTCAACATGCTGAATAATATTTAGTGTTGCGGGCGCCGTAAAAGGATTAGAGCCGTTGTAAGTTGCATATCTATCAAACAACTGAATGATTTTTTCATCCTTAAAAAATTTTGAATTTGCCTTATGCATTGACCGCATTGTATCCAATGCATTAATATTTATAAGAGCTTTTAAGGCTTGCATATTTGTGAATGTTGATGCTTCAGAGAAACTTTTGAATAAGAATAATTCGGCTGTTAGATCATAAATTCTTTTTGAATAATTTAGATAACGCAAAATACTTTTAGATGAATCATCGGTCTTTCTTGAAACTTCATCAGCAAATTTTTCAATATTAGAATATGCATCCAGTACTGTATTATCGGGATAAAAATATTTACAAGTTATCTTAAGCTTCTCAAGTTTTATATAATCAGAAATACTTTCGTTTACAGAACTGAACAATTCTTCAAGAACAAAAGGCATAGTTAGGAGAGAAGGACCGGTATCGAATCTAAATCCGTTTTTAGAAAATGAATTTGCCTTTCCGCCTACTGAATTATTTGATTCAAATACTTTTACTCTGTGACCTTGATGAGCCAATCTAATTGCTGCAGATAAGCCTCCCAAACCCGCACCAATTATAGCTATTCTCAATTTCCTTTCCATTGACGTTTCGCTAAGGTATAGATTAAAATACTCAAACTAATCAAAGAAAAAGAATAGAAAAAGTCCTCAACCGGAATTGTTGTTACTCTAAAATTCCAAATTGCATTATTTCCGTAAGTCACAATAGGAAGAGAGGTTAAAACATAATTAACTGTAAAAAAGGGAATATAGCTTAATGCCATAAAGAGCCAGAAATTTCTAGAATTAGCGAGATCAGATCCGGAAAGATTAACCAGCACAAAAAATATCGACATGAAAATCATTACCGTAAAAGTGTAAGGTTGAGAGTAATTATTAAGAGCAATTAAGAAAAAGAAGAATGCAACAAAGTATAAATTACGGCAGTTAAATTTTAGTCTTTTATCTTTCACATAAAAGTTAAAAGTTTCGTAAAGAAAAATCATCGCATAAGGAACGGTTACGAAGAATAATATTTCTTCGAGAGGCAGTCCAAAAAATCTTATTCCTAGAATGTATGAATCATTGAAAGCCCAGTCACCGCGTTCGGTTGCAAGCACATCCCAATAAATATAAACTCCGCCGACAATAACCATAGAAATTAAAACATACGGAAGATTCTTGTAAAATTTCAGATTCTTTTCAAAGGTTAAAACTAAAGGGAAAAGAATGGTAAGAATATTTATTAAAAAATATTCACTCATTATTAAAAGAGAGTTGAATAGTTTTGAGAGAATTAATTTCTGCTTTGGATAATCGTCCGGTTTCCATAAGGAAACTAATTATGCCGCTTCTTAATTCTTCTGAAATATTATTGGACTTATTTAACTTGAGTAAAGATAGAATGGATTTTTGATCTTCTTCAAGTTCCTCGCTGTATCCTAAAATACCGGGAACATAATGTAAAATTGAGTAGCGCATAAATCTGATCTCAAGATTATTTGGATCTTTTCTTAAAGCTTGCTGAAATAAATCCATTGAACTGTTTAGATAGGACATTTTATTAAAAGGCCAGAATGCATGCTTTGATTTTAACGCTTCAACTCCGGCTGAATAAGCCAATATTATCGAAGGATAACTCAATTGATCATCAGAAAAATTTTTCGATATTATTAATTTAAGAGAATCGATATAATCTTCGTTTTCAACTCCGCTGTAATAAGTTGTTCTTATTTTCTCAAGGAGATTATACGGAATTGATTCATTTTTTTTAATCGCATCGGATGCAAATAAAGTAAAAACAAAAACAAAAAATAATGCTAATCTATACATTTATGTAAGCCTTAAAACTTTTACTTCAATAACTGATTTAAGCAGTAATAGAAATTTCTTGAAATTTGATATCCTTACTCTTCTACTTAAAAGTTCATCAACATCAAGACTTTTGATTTTCTTAAACAGAAAGTAATAATATAAATAAGCAGAATAAACTCCAAGCTTTACTCCGATTGGGAGTTTCATAATTCCAATCAAAGCATCTCTAAATTCATTTTCAACTTCTTCTTCCAATTTTCTCTTACTTGAATTTGTTATAAAAACTTCTTCATGTACGTCCGGAAGATAAATTCTACCTCTTTCTTGAATATCACTCTTTATATCTCTTAAAAAGTTCACTTTCTGAAAAGCAGAACCGAGCTGTTTTGCAGCAAATTTAAGTTCATCATATTTCTGCTGGTTGCCATGAATAAAAACTTTTAAGCACATTAATCCAACTACTTCTGCAGAGCCGTAAATATAGGTATCGTAATAATCTCTTTTGTAAGATGAATTACTTAAATCCATTTCCATACTTTTCAGAAAGGCTTCAATTAATTCTTTATCTATATTGAATTTATTTACCGTTATTTGAAAAGCTTGAAGAATCGGATTGGTTGAAATCCCTTCATCAATTGCTTTCCAAGTATCTTCACGAAGCTTATTTAACAGTTCGGCTTTATTATATCCATGAAATGAATCAACGATTTCGTCTGCTAATCTTACATAACCATACACAGCATAAATATAATCTCTATATTCTGTTGAAAAAGCTTTTATTCCCCAACTGAATGAAGTACTGTAGGAATTAGTAAGTCTCTTGCTTAACTTAAACGAAGTATCACTAAACAGCTGAAGCATGATCCACCTCAATTCTTTCTGTTACTAATCGTGAACTAATTATTACCATTGGCAAACCTGTTCCCGGAGTAGTAGAAGCCCCCACATAATAAAGATTATTAAATACTTCATCTTTATTTTTAGGACGAAACGCACCGACTTGATCAATATCGTGTGCTAAACCAAGACCGCTTCCTTTGTAGAGATTAAGAGTTTTTGCCCAATCATCGGGAGCTAAAATTTTCTTTACTTCAATGTTGGATGAAATATCATAACCAACTCTGGCAGATAAATCGTCAATAATATTTTGAGCTAATTCCTCTTTGTCACTCCAATCTTTCTTATAACGTAAATCCGGAACCGGACAAAGTATAAATAAATTTTCGCATCCGTCCGGAGCTGTTTCCGGATCAGATTTTGAAAGAACATTTACATAATAATAAGGTTTCTGCGGACTAATAGACGAGGTGAATATTGTATCGGCATAACCTTTAAAGTTGCTTCCTAAAAAATAGTTATGATGCATCAACCTATCCATTTTCCCTTTCACACCAAGATAGACAGTAAACGGTGCTAAAGTCCAATGCATTTTATCTAGTTTATCTTCTGAATAATTTTTTCTTCCTAATATTTGTCCCCTAAATGAAGCCGCATCTGAGTTTGAAATAAATATATCGGCTTCCCATGTTTTTCCATTTTGATCGACAACTTGATACAATCTTCCGTTGTTATTTCCTATTGAAACAATTTCTGTGTTGTAATGAACTTCAACTCCAAACTCATTTAGAATTTTCATTATTTCTTCAACAAGTTTGTACATTCCTCCTCTAACTTTCCAATATCCATTATGTCTCATTTCAGTATAATTTAAAAGAGAGTAAATTGCCGGAGTATTAAATGGAGTTGCTCCCAAGAAAAATGCAACAAGAGAAAAAATAATTTTTACTTCTTCTGATTTGAAAGTTTTATCAACTTCTCCCCACATAGTCTTAAATAGATAAGGAAGATGCTTAAGCGGAACTCTGCTAAGCTTGAGAACATATTCTAGTTTATTGTTGAAATTTGATTTTACAACTTTATCTTCAGTGTCATGAAAAAATTGTCCGGCTCTTGTTAAATATTGATCAACTTTTTCAGCAAGGTTAGGTTCCAAATCAGCAAATTCGTCTTCTAACTTTTTTAAGTCTTTATAAATTTTTCTCGGTTTATCTTTACCTTCAAAAAACACTTGATATAAAGGATCTAGTTCTTCCAAAGTAACCGGAACTTTCTTACCGATACTGCCGAAAAGCTCATCCAATTCATACGTCATGCTCATAAAAGAGGGACCCATATCAAACTTGTAGCCATTCATTTCAATTACATTCATTCTTCCGCCCGGAGTTGAATGCTTTTCAAGAATTGTAACTTTGTATCCCTTCTTTGCTAACCGTAAAGCGGTTGAAAGTCCACCTAATCCCGATCCGATAATTAATGCTTTTTTCATTTTCCTCTAATTACAAATTTTAATTACAGATACAATAACTATTTATTATTCTTTTTAGTTCAATAATTTTTAAAATAACATTTGCAGCACCAATGAAATAGAAGAAAGATTTAGGATTAATCACAAGTCCCAATTTGAAATCCCTTTCACTTTCCGTATTTTGCAAGCTTAAATTAAAATTTATAAGGTATTTATGAAGTTAAGTAAATCTTTTGTTCCTACTTTAAAGGAAGTTCCAACGGATGCTGTTATTCCAAGTCATATTTTAATGTTAAGAGCCGGAATGGTTAGAATGCTTTCTGCAGGTATTTATTCTTTTCTGCCGCTCGGTTATAAAGTTATTAAAAGAATCTCTGATATTATCCGCGAAGAGATGGATGCAATTGGAGGACAAGAATTTCATCTTCCTGCACTTAATCCTATTGAAATTTGGGAACAGACTAATCGTGTTGAGGCTTTTGGTGATACAATGTTTCATATTAAGAACAGAGATTATGTTCTGGCTCCTACCCACGAAGAGATTATGACTTACCATGCAAAAGGAGTTTTGAAATCTTATAAAGAATTGCCACAGATTTGGTATCAAATTCAAACCAAGTTTAGAAATGAACCGAGACCTAGAAGCGGTGTTATTAGAGGAAGACAGTTTTTAATGAAGGATGCTTATTCATTTGATACGTCATTTGAAAATTTAGATAAATCATATGAACTTCACGATAAAGCATACAGAGCAATTTTTGATAGATGCGGAATTAATTATTTTGTTGTTGGTGCTTCAAGCGGAGCAATGGGTGGAAGTAAATCCGAAGAATTTATGGTAAAATCCGATGCCGGTGAAGATACAGTTGCTTTCTGTGAAAGCTGTAAGTATGCTGCTAATGTTGAAGTTGCTACTTCAGTTGTAAATTCAGTTGCTAGAATAGATGATTCAAAAGAATTATTTGAAGTAAGTACTCCAAACATAAAAAGCATTGATGAACTATGCGGATTCTTAAACATAAATGAAAATCAAACTGCAAAATCCAGAATTTATATTCATGATGAAAAACCAGTACTTGTTTTAATGTCAGGTAATGATGAAGTAAACGAGACTAAATTAGAATCAGTCCTTGGCGGAAATGTCCGTCCAGGTCATCCCGAAGAATTAAAAGATATTACCGGTGCAGATGCCGGTTCTATTGGTCCAATTGGATTTAAGCACAGAATTATTGCAGATCTTAGATTGAAAGATGGAAATAATTTATACAGTGGTGCCAATAAAAATGATTTCCACATTGGTGGAATTGATATGAAAAGAGATGTTCCTAATGTTGAATATTTTGATTTACGCACAATTCAATCGGGTGAAACATGCACAAAATGCGGTGAAAAATTAGAAGTCTTCAAAGCAATTGAGCTTGGACATATCTTTAAATTAGGCACTAAATATTCCGAAGGCTTAGGGGCAAATTTCTTGGATGAAAACGGAAAAGAGAATCCAATTGTAATGGGAAGCTACGGAATAGGTGTTGAAAGAGTTCTTGCATGCTACTTAGAACAAAATCATGATGACAATGGAATAGTTTGGGATAAAAGTTTAGCTCCATTCCAAATTCATTTGATGGGCTTAAACATGAAAAAAGATTCTGTTGTTGAAGCTTCTGAAAAATTATATAAAGATCTTCAAGCAGAAGGATATGAAGTTCTGTTTGATGATAGAAGCACCGTTCAAGCAGGATTCAAATTTAACGAAGCCGATCTTTTGGGAATGCCTGTTCATATAATTGTTGGTGATAAAAAACTTGCCGAGAATAAAGTTGAAATTAAAATCAGAAAAACCGGTGAGAGAATGGATGTTTCTTTAGATGAATTAAGTTCTAAACTGAAAGAATTGTTAGCATAATGTTTACTGAAATTAACAATTCAAAAATATGGATTGATAGTGAAGGTAAGGGAGAAACCGCAATTTTTCTCCCTTCTTATGGAGGGAATCTACATTTTCAAAGACTCCTCCCAATTGAATTGCGTGAAAAGTATAAGTTAATTTTTATTGAACCGCGCGGTTCAGGCAGATCAGAAAACAATACTAAAATTTCATTTGATGTTTTAGCAGATGATTTTGAAACTCTGCGCAAAGATTTAAATCTCAAAAAAATTGCAATTATGGGCTGGTCTGCCAACGGATTTTTAGCATTTGAATATGCACTTAAATATCCACAGTCAGTTTCACATTTAATATTATCCGGAACTCCCCCTCATTATAAAGCAGAGCTTTTTGAGGAACAATCAAAATATTGGGAAGTAGCTGCATCCGAAAAGCGAAAGAAAATATACGAAGAGCAATTATCTAAATTCAGAAAATCGGATTTATCCAATCTTACTGATGAAGAAAAAATTGTTGGTGAATATGCTGCAAGCGGACCAAAATATTGGTTTAATGAAAATTACGATTGTAAATGGATTTGGGAAAATAATGCACTTAAAGCCAATGCACTAAAAATGCTCTTTTATGAATTACTTTCAAATTATGATCCTACATCAAAATTTAACTCCGTAGAGGTTCCGATTCTTATTCTTCAAGGAAAGCATGATTATTTAGTTCCACATTATATGATGGAAAATCATATAGATAATTTTAAGAAATGTACATATCATCTTTTTGAACAAAGTGGACATTATCCATTTTTTGAAGAACGAGAATTGTTCCTAAAAGTTATTAACAAATTTTTAGCATCAAAATAGAAAGCCTCTTTTTGAAAAAACTTACAGAATTAGTAGAGTTAGTTAAAGGTATTACCGGAGAAGAATCTGCCGAATGGGGTAAGATGGAAATCCAGCATATGCTTGAGCATTTAATTTTAATGATGAAAATAAGTACTGAAAAATTGAATGTAAATCTTCTGGTTGAAGAGAGTAAAATTGATTTTTATAAAGAATTAGTTCTGCAGGACAAACCTTTCGAAAAGAATTTAAATAATCCGTTATTAGGTGAAGAACCTTCACAGTTGATTTTCGGCAATGTTGAAATTGCTAAGAAAAAGTTTATTGATGAATTTAATAATTTTGAAGAGTTCTTTACAAATCAGAATAATAAAAAAACACTTCACCCGCTATTGGGATATATTACTAAAGAAGAATGGACAAAGTATCACATAAAGCATTTATCACATCATTTAGTTCAGTTCGGACTTTATGAATATCGTGATTCGCTTTATAATTAGTAGTATTTATGCACTTAGTGAATTAATAAATCTCTCTCGTTTCTCATCTTTTATTTTGTGAACATCTACGAGAATTAATCCATCAACACAATTTTCAAAATCGGGATCAACACCAAAATCTAAGAACTTAACCCCGTTATCATTGCATAACTCAGAGTAATGCTTGTATAAAACCGGCACGGTATATCCGGTAGGTTTTAATAAGTTTTTAAGAATTCTGTAATCCTCTTTATAATTATCGGAAATAAAAATTTTACTTAAATCATCGGCAGTTTTATTAGAAAGAATAAATTTATTTTTTGATTGGGCAAAGTCATCCATATCACCAAACCACTTTTGGAAATAATAGACTATCATATTTTTGGCACTTTCGGAATAGTTGTTGCTTATACTTACTCCGCCGAATAAATATTTCACCCAATCATTATTAGAAATAAAAGCACCTATTCCCTGCCATAAATAATTTAGAGCATTTGAATTCCAATATTTTTTCTGGACAAAACTTCTTCCAAGTTCAATAGAATCCTTAATAACTTCGGTTTCAAATCTATTTGAAAAATTAAATAAAGTAGAAGTATAAAATCCTTCAGTACCTTTGCTCAAGAAGATATCTTTTCCAATTCCTATTCTATAAGAACCGACAATCTCAAGTTCTTCTTCATCCCAAACAACAAGATGTTTATAGTACTTATCAAAATCATCTATATCTCTTTTCTTTCCCGTTCCTTCGCCAACCTTTCTGAAAGTAATTTCCCTTAACCTTGCAATCTCTTTTAATACATTGGGAGAATTTTCAAATTCTGTTAGAATTATTTTCTTATCGTCTTTGGTTCTGCCCAGTATTTGTGAATCTAATAATTCTCGTTTGATCAATTTTCTATCAATCGGATGAATTACATTTTTTTCGGTAATAAAAATATTTCCCTTTCCTTTTGATAAAGAGTAAATATGTTTCTTTAATAATTTTATTTGTGTTTGATCATTAATGTATGTTGAAGTAAACGCTTTTGCCGGAATAGGATCTCCAATTTTAATATCAATCGTTTTATTTTTTCTATTGAACAATTCATGTGCCAAAAGAATTGTTGATACTTTTTTATTAAGAGCTGATACAGTATAAAACAGCAAAGAATTTTTTGCATTTATGTAAACAGGTAAAATGGGAGCTTCATATTTTTTGGAAAAGTAAACCGCCCCTTTATGCCATTTTGAATCTAACACTTTCAGCAATTTTAATCTTGATACTTCCGAAGCCGGAAAAATTATAACCGCCATTTCATTTTGAAGAGCTTCTTGAATTGAGAGAATATTTTGTCTTTGAATCCTTAAAGAATCCAATTGATAAGGAAGGAGTAAGTCTTTTATGTTTTCAAACTTTGTTAAAATTTGATTGGCAATTATTTTTACATCTGTTCTTATTTCGGAAACAGCTTTAAGCAATGCAAGACTATCAAGACTTCCAATCGGGTGATTAGCTGCAATTATTAACCTTCCTTCAGAAGGAATTTTTTTCATATCCTTATTTGATATTGAAAAAGAAAAATTTAGTTGATCAAAAACCTCATCTATAAATTCGAAATTCTTAAGAGATTCATTCTGTTTAACTACTTTGTTAATCTCATTTATGTAAAGAATTCTTTCAAATAGTCTAATTAATCCTTTTTTGAATAGTGATGAATTATTGGTTTTGAAAGAAGGGTTCTGTTCTTCAATTATTGATTGAATACTTATCTCGTTATTCATATCGCCATTATTTATTTTAATAATGGAAGAAAGTTATAAGTGGAATATTAACGGAGTGTTAAAGAATTTTAAAATTACTGTTAAAATATTGCAGTTAAGTTTCCTGAATAAATATCAGACTTTTAAATCAAAAAAAAGAGTTATTAATTGTTAAGTTCCGACAATGCTTCTTTTATTAAATCTTCTATTGAAATAGCAGCATCCTTTACAATTGCATTTCTCACTGCTTTTTCCGCAGATTTAAGATTGTAACCAAGACTAACAAGAGCTGCAATTGCATCACTTTTAATTTTATAGTTTTCTGTCGGTGATGCTTCTATGCTTGAAGCAAGAGAATCAACTTTATCTCTTAATTCTATTAATAATCTTTCGCCGGTTTTTCTTCCGATTCCGGGTATCGAGATTAATCTTGATAAGTTACCTGTCTTTATAGCTTCTTTAAGATCATTAATTTGAATTCCCGACAATATTGATAAACCAAGCTTTGGTCCAATTCCGTTAACACTGATTAAAAGCTGATACATTTCCTTTTCGTCTTTAGTAAAAAAACCAAATAGATCAAGTGCATCTTCTTTTACGGAAAGATATGTGTGAAGTGAAACTAATCCCTGCTGATTAGAAATTTTTTCAAAAGTATTAAGGGAAATATGAATTAAATATCCAACTCCGTTTACATCAAGTAATACTTCTGTTGGTTTAATTGATATTATTTTTCCGGTCAAATATCCAATCATATTAATTTTCCTTATTCAATTACTCTATCAGGATTAGCAGCAATAAAAGATTTCCAGCTTCCGCTTTTATTTGTTAAGGTATTCAATTTGAGAGCATGGCATATTGCAACTGCAATTGCATCTGTTTCATCAAGTTTCATTTTATCAGTCTTTAAATTCAGCAATTTTGAAACCATATACTCAACTTGTTCTTTTGAAGCCGCACCATTTCCAACTACTGCTTTTTTAACTTCTCTTGGTGAATACTCATTTGTAGGTACTTTATTGTGAGCGGCCACCAAAATAGAAACTCCTCTTGCATAACCAATTTTCATAGCTGACTGTACATTTTTTCCATAAAATGCGGTTTCAATTGAAAACTCATCAGGCTTATAAGTTTTAATAAGTTTATTTAATTCTTCGTAAATAAGTTCAAGTTTACTTGCAAGATCGGGATATTTGGAGGGCTTAATAATTCCCGAGAACACATGGTGAAATTCATTCTTATAATATTTTATAATCCCGAAACCGGTTGTTAAGGTTCCGGGATCAACACCAAGTATAATCATTTTAATTATTCGTCGGCAAAATCAGCGTTAGAATAAACATTTTGAACATCATCGTTATCTTCAAGCATATCAATTAATTTCATAACTTTTTCTGCAGCTTCACCTGAAACGGCTACTTCATTTTTAGCAACCCACTGCAAAGAAGCATTATCAGGCGTCAACCCAATTGATACAATCTGCTTTCTTACAGGTTCAAAATCTTCAACGGCTGTTTTAATTTCGAAAAAACCTTCTTCACTTTGTAAATCTTCTGCACCGGCTTCTAAAACAATTTCCATCATTTCATCTTCTGATTTACCTTCAGCCGGTAAAGTAATAACACCTTTTCTTTCAAACATCCATGCAACAGCTCCGGTTTCAGCCATACTACCGCCGTATTTACTGAACGCATGTCTTACTTCAGCAACCGTTCTGTTTTTATTGTCTGTTAAACATTCAACAATTATTGCAATACCACTGGGACCATAACCTTCATAAGTAAGTTCTGAATAATTTACTCCTTCCAGTTCGCCGGTAGCTTTTTTAATTGCTCTATCTACGTTATCGGCTGGCATGTTTGCAGCTTTTGCGTTATCAACCGCTAATCTAAGTCTAGGATTTCCATCCGGATCACCGCCACCTTCTCTTGCTGCAACGGTAATTTCCTTTATAAGCTTAGTAAAAATTTTCCCTTTTTTAGCATCAATTGCTGCTTTTTTTCTTTTAATAGTTGACCATTTTGAATGACCGGACATAATATTACCTCAAGCTAATTAACTCTCTTTTATTTTTATATCTTTAATACGTAATTGTGGATAGATTCTACCATCCTTTGATAATTTTTCAATTGTAAATACAATATCTATCAAATTATTTTTATTCGCAATATCTTCTACAAAATGCCCTAAGTTAAATCCAATTGCATCAAACATTTTTTCATGACCATTCTGCTTGAAGCATGCAATAAGATGATTAGTCCCTACAATTCTTGGATTATTTACAATTCTTACATTTTCTGCCCAGAAAACCGGTCTTAAATTACCCGGACCAAAAGGAGCAAATTGATCTAAAATTCTTACAAATTTAGGAGTTATTTCAGAAAACGTAATTTTGGTATCGACTGTTACTTCCGGAAGAACATCATCTTCATTCATATTGTGAGATAGAGCTTTATTAAATCTTATTCTAAATTCATCAATCTTGTCAATTTCCAATGCTAATCCGGCTGCCGCTTCATGTCCCCCAAATTGAAGCAAAAGATCACTTGAACTTTCCAAAGCTTCATAAATATTAAATCCATTTATGCTTCTAGCCGATCCTTTTGCAACACCGTCAATAGTTGTAAGTAAAACTGTGGGACGGTAATATTTCTCAACTAATCTGGAAGCAACAATTCCAATAACGCCCGGATGCCAGTTATCATGATGTAGAACTATACCCAAATCATTTTCCAAATCGATCTGTTTTTCAACCAGTTCAATAGCATGAGAAAATGTTACTTCATCAATTTTTCTTCTTTCGGTATTTTCACCTTCAAGAACTTGAGCGAGTTTATCAGCTTCAACAGATTCTTTAGCAATAAAAAGATCGACTGCTCTAATTGCATCTCCCAATCTGCCTACTGCATTAATTCTTGGTGCAATTGTAAATACTACTTGTCCCGCAGATAAATTACCGGGAGACATTTTAGCACTTTTTATCAGTGATAAAATACCTGGACGAGGATTATTATTTATTAGCTCAAGTCCGGCTTTAACCAAAACTCTATTTTCATCAACAAGAGGAACAATATCCGCAGCACCGGCAAGAGCAACTAAATCTAAATACTGCAGAACATTTTCTTTTCTTCCAATTCTGTCACTTACAGCTCTTGCAAGTTTAAATGCAACTCCGGCACCAGACAAATATTTGAAAGGATAATTATCCCCGGGTTTAAGGGGATCAAGAATTGCATAAGCTCTTGGGAGTTCTTCTTTGGGTTGATGATGATCGCAAATAATTGTATCTATTTTCAATTTATTTGCATAATCAACTTCTTCAACTGCAGTAATTCCGCAATCGACAGAAATGATTAATTTTGCTCCACGTTCATTAATGTAGTCAATACTTTGGGTTGATATTCCATATCCTTCTGTAAGTCTGTTTGGAATATAAACAAACACATCAGAGTCTAATTCTTTAAGAAAACTGTACATAAGAGAAGCGGCACAAGTACCGTCAACATCATAATCGCCGTAAACGCAAATTTTTTCTTTATTTGTAATTGCATTTATAACTCTAATAGATGCCTCTTCCATTCCATTCATTAAGAAGGGATCGTAAAGTGAATCTAAAGAAGGTCTGAAATATTTTTTTGCTTCAAGAAAAGTTTTGACATCCCGCATAATCAAAAGATTAGCGAGAACATTTGAAATGTTTAGACTATCAGCAAGAGCTAAAATCTCCTGTTGATCAGCACTCTCTCGTAATTTCCACCGCTTTTTTAACATTATCTTTTTTTCAAAGCGGAAGAAATATTATTAATCCAAACCTATAAGCCGAATTCTGTAATCCCCAAGGGGATTGCAATTATTTATCTAGTTCTAACATTACTGTTAGAATCCAGCGATCCACCCGAAAGATAAAATGGCGAACAGCCATCTTCCTAAAAGGAAATCTTTCTTACTTGACCTTGCTCCGAGTGGGGTTTACACTGATCCTAAAAAGGACTCCTTTTTTAAAGGACCACCATTGTTACCAACAGTGCGGTAGGCTCTTACCCTGCCTTTTCACCCTTATCCCAATAAAGGGACGGTATATTTTCTGTTGCACTTTCCGTAACCGTAATAAAATTACGGCTCCCGGGTGTTACCCGGCACCCTGTTCTCCGGAGTTCGGACTTTCCTCTACTCTTTCAATATAAAGAGCAGCAATTGCCTAGTTTGGATTATCAATACTTCTTCTACTATTTTTTAATTTAACATTTTTCCAATGAATAAAATATAACAAAATTTTAATCTTTATTCATTAGCAAAAAGCAGAGGAGTTATACTTTTAAAATGTGGGGATTAAAAATGGAGGTGCATCATTTACTATCTCATACTTTTTATTATAAAAATGATACAAAATCAAAACCGCCAAAATACTGTCTAAATTATCTTCATTCATTTCTATATCGGGAAAATCCAAATCATAATATTCTATTAAAATCTCCCAAATAATATTTTGAAGATTTTGATCCCTTTTATACCCTTTATGATTGATTTTGTGAAGTTCCAGCAGAGTTTTGGGATATACTTCAAATATATCTTTGCAAGATAAATTCTCTTTTATATGAAATGCTCTTGCAGTAATTTCTCCCAACGTCATTGGAGATAGTGCTTTTAGTTTTTTATCACAATTACGATACAAATAATTTTCTGATTTGAAATCGGGAAGACTTAACGGTGCATCAATTCCAATAACATCGGCATTAAAACTTTCAACAAATCTTATTAATTCTTTATCACTTTTGCCGCATCTTTCTGAAATATATTCTCTGGAATAATTTTTTATTTCATTCAGATCTGTATCTAAAAATGATAGACCAGTCTTTCCGGTAGTTCTACCGCCTAAATCTATTCCTACTAGGATCATATCTTTATTACTCTTTTTATTTAGTAACAGTAATCATTTCATTTTAATTTCATTACTGTATTTGATTATGATTCTAATAATATTGTATTATCACAATGATAATCTCTAATCACAAAAAAGACTAAATTAGCCTAAAAAATATATTTCTCTTTTGGCTCAATTTGTGAATCTTAACAGCAAACTAATTAATATTCTTATAGGATGTAGAATGAAAAATAAAATTACTTTTACAACTTTAGTTTTCGCATTATTCTTTTCAGTTGGAGATTTGTACAGTCAAAACTTTACAGCTGAAGGGAGATTAGTTACAGTTTATACTACTGCAGAAGGGACAGACTTAAGACTAACTAAAACAAATCAATTAATTTTTGCCGATGCTGTTCAACCTTTAGAAAATGAGATTTCCGTTTTTGTTAATCCGCAAAAAACTTTTCAGACTTTTATGGGAATTGGTGGAGCAATTACCGATGCTGCAGCAGAAGTTTTTGCAAAATTACCCAAGGATAAACAGGATGAATTCTTAAACTCATATTATAGTGCTGAAAAAGGTATTGGTTACAACATCGCAAGACTCAGTATTCACAGCTGTGACTTCAGCAGCGCAAGTTTTACTTATATTGAAGAAAATGATAAGGAGCTTAAAACTTTCAGCATAGAACATGATAAAGAGTTTAGAATTCCTTTAATTAAAAAAGCCATTGAAAGAACAGGGAGCAATCTTAAGATTTATGCAAGCCCTTGGAGTCCTCCGGCATTCATGAAAAGTAATAATAATATGCTCCGTGGTGGAAAGCTTCTTCCGGAATATTATGACTCCTGGGCAACTTACTACACAAAATTTATTAAATCATATGAAGCTGAGAATATTCCAATTTGGGGAATAACTGTTCAAAACGAACCTATGGCTACACAAACTTGGGAATCATGTATTTACGCTGCAGAGGAAGAAAGAGATTTCTTGAAAAATCACCTTGGACCAACAATGGAAAGAGAAGGTTTAGGAGATAAAAAAATAATCGTTTGGGATCATAACAGAGATTTAATTACTGATAGAGCCAATATTATTTTTTCAGATCCCGAAGCTTCAAAATATGCTTGGGGAATTGGTTTTCATTGGTATGAGACTTGGGCAGGAGGAGAACCAATGTTTGATAATCTCAGTAATGTTGCCGAATCATTCCCTTCAAAGAACTTGATCTTTACTGAGGGATGTGCCGAAAGTTTTAGATCGGATCATTATGAATATTGGCCTAATGCAGAGAGATATGGAAAATCAATGATAAATGATTTTAATCGCGGTACAGTTGCATGGACAGACTGGAATATTTTATTAGATGAAATTGGCGGTCCAAATCATGTTGGTAATTTTTGTTTTGCTCCGGTACATGCAAACACAAAAACCGGCGAACTAATTTATACTCCTTCATATTACTACATTGGTCATTTTTCAAAATTTGTTAGAGCAAATGCAAAAAGAGTTAGTTCTACTGCAAGCAGAAGTCATTTATTAACAACCTCATTCATAAATGAAGATAGAACTATTGTTACAGTAATTATGAATCAAAGTGATTTATCTATAAACTATAGATTATACATTGGAAGAAATGCAATTGAAGAGACTATTCCTCCTCATTCTATGCAGACCTTAGTATATTAAAAGGAAAAGCTCAAGATGTGAATAACAATACATCTTGAGCTTTCAAATTATTGCATGATTTTAATTAGACATCAACTCACTGAGGAATTTAAGATTTTTTGAATTTGAATTTGAAATCACAAGTTTAATTATAGCAGTTAAAGGAACTGAAAGAATCATTCCTACTATTCCCCAAATGTAACCCCAAACTAGTAAAGATATCAAAATTACTATTGGATTTAATCCTAATCTGTCGCCAAAAATCTTTGGTTCTAAAATATTTCCAATAATATTTTGAATAACCGCAATAACAATCATTACTAAAATAGCATAACCGAATGATTCGTATTGAACCAGAGCCATAAGTGTGGGGAGCACAACAGCTATTACCGAACCGATATTTGGAATAAAATTTAAGATAAAGGTTATAAATCCCCATAAAACAAAAAATCTAACATCAAAGAGCCAGAGTGTAAATCCAACAAAAACACCTGTAGTAAGACTTATCAAAAATTTAGTAACAATATATCTTTGTACCTGCTCTATTATATCTTTAAAGGTCTTTTCAATTTTTACCGAACGATCATTCTTAACTTCTTCAATGTTAATATCATTCGTTTTTAATTCCCCTTCTTCAGCAATACTATTTTTCTTTAATCCTTTAACAGAAGCTTTAATATTTTTTTCTACATATCTTCTTTTAATTGCTTCATAAATTTTACCGTGACCGCTGCTGATAAAGATAAAAAAGAAGAGAACAAAAAAGACCGAAGAGAAAATAGAAATTGTTGAACTGAAAAATCCACTTGCCAATCCGCCGTAATCCAATGTTTGAAGTACTTCTGTCAGTTTAAATTCAGTAAGCATAGGATCGGTAATGCCAAGCGTTACAGCCGATGAACTAATAATATTATTCAATTTAGATTCAAAAATCGGAAGTTCATTTCCAAATTGACTGAAAGCATCAATAATAATTCTGGAAAATCCCCAAACTATACTAACAACAATAATTATATCAAGCAGAGTTAAAATAAAGGAAGGGAACTTTTTCTTTTCTAAAAAACTATTAAGTGGTTCAAAAATAAAAAATAGAAAATAGGCAATCACAAATGGAATAAATATATGCTGCAATTCTTTTAATACACTGGAAATAAGCACAATTCCAATTACACTAATAAAAAATTTTTCTACCGGATCGCCTAAAACTCTTTTCATATAAAAATGAATTATTATTTTTAGGAAAGATATTTATAAATAATGATTTACACTATCTATTTTATACTAATTCTATAAAAAGGGATCAAAATGAAAAAGCGAAGTATTTTATTACTATTAATTTTACTAACATTTTCTGTTATTGCTCAAGTTAAAACTCCACCCGATTGGAGTAAAGATGCAGTTATTTATGAAGTTAATTTGCGACAATTTTCTGATGAAGGAACTTTTGAAGCATTTCAAAAACATTTACCAAGATTAAAATCGATGGGTATTGATATTCTTTGGTTTATGCCTATCCATCCTATCGGAGAAAAAAATAGAAAAGGAACACTCGGCAGTTATTACGCAGTTAAAGATTACTTTGATGTGAATCCGGAACATGGAACAAAAGAAGATTTCAGAGAACTTGTTGATCAAATACATAAAATGGGGATGTATGTTATTATTGATTGGGTTGCAAATCACACAGCTTGGGATAATGAATTAACAGTTACGAATCCCGATTTTTTTACAAAGGATTCTAATGGAAATTTTGTGCCTCCTGTTGCTGACTGGCATGACGTTATCGACTTAAATTATGATAACAAAGAAGTTTGGACTTACATGACCGGTGCATTAAAATACTGGGTTGATGAATTTAATATTGACGGTTATAGATGTGATGTTGCCGGAATGGTACCAACCGAATTTTGGAATCAAGCAGTTGCCGAATTACAAAAATCAAAAGAAGTATTTATGCTGGCTGAAGCTGATGAACCGGAACTTCATTCAGCATTTGATATGACCTATTCTTGGGAATTTCATAACATAATGAATGATATTCCAAATGGAAAAAAGAACGCTGGAGATGTTGAAGAATACTTTAAGAAAGATAAAAGTGAATTTCCAAAATCAGCTTATAGAATGATGTTTACTTCTAATCATGATGAAAACTCATGGAAAGGGACCGTGTTTGAAAGAATGGGTGATGCTGCCGAAATAATGCTTGTTCTTTCATCTATTGTTGAAGGAATGCCCCTTGTTTATTCAGGACAAGAAGCCGGATTGAATAAGCGTTTAGATTTTTTTGAGAAAGATATTATCAAATGGAATGAACATAAATTTTATGATTTATATAGAGAATTATTTTCATTAAAGGAAAAAAATAAAGCTCTTTGGAACGGTGAATTTGGAGGTGAAATGGAGTTTATAGATAATTCAAATGAAACAAATGTCACTTCATTTATAAGAGAAAAGGATAATAAAAAAGTTTTTGCTGTTTTTAATTTATCGAAAGAAACTCAGTCGGTAAAATTAAATGATGAGAGAATAAAAGGAAGCTATATAAATCTATTTACTAAACAGCCGTCTGAAATTTTTGAAGAAATGTCATTTGAATTAAACCCTTGGGAATATATAGTTCTATATAAATAATTTAGAGAAGAGGCATGTTTTCGATAGGGAAATGGGTGCAATAATTAAATTTACCGACCAAGTTGTTATGTGGGGGCTGAAATTTTCAACCCCTACTCTTTTATGCCCTGCATTATTTAGTTACAACATTTACAGCTCTACATTTTTATTTTAATAATGAGGAATGTTTATTATCGTCTCCTTTAATAACACCAACGAAATCATCAAACTTACCTGATAATTTCCCGAAGATTTTTCTTTGAATTCAGCCATAGTAATTTTCCCTATAATTTGATTTTAAGTGGTTTTTTGCACAGTGATTTAATAAAAGGAATATTTTGGAGGATGAGCACAAGCAGCGGAAGTAGAACGGCACTGTACCGAGACTGTAACGGCAATGGAACGGCAACTGAACGGCAACCGAACGGCAACTGAACGGCAATTAAACGGCAACCGAACGGCAACTGAACGGCAATTAAACGGCAAATATTAGTGAGGTTTTTTAAGAAAAAGCATAGAATCTTTACAATCCAGCAGCAACTAATTAAAACTCTTAATATATTTACAAGAATTTATTTACCTCCATATTCACTCAATCATTTAAGAATTTCATATTGTTTAAGAAGTGGCCTGTCCGAAGAGATTTCGAAAGCTATAATAACTTCACTTTCTGCAAAAGAACCGATTCTTTTAATCGGAGAACATGGAACCGGTCTTACAGATAAATCTTTACTTGATCTTATTGCAGAAACCGGTACTGATTTAACAAGATGGAAAACCGAAAAGCATTTTACTTCTTGGCTGTGTCTTACCCCGGGGAAACATCAATCTAGCAAGAAGAATAAGAGCAGAAATAAAAAAGGATATACTAAAGCCGGACAGGTTTTTAGAAACGCTGCTTGTGCTCTTACTAAATCAAATAAAACTGCTCAAGGTGCTTTTTATAATAGAGTAAAATCAAGAAAAGGACCTTTGATTGCAATAAAAGCTACTGCAAGAAAAATTGCCGTTCTTTACTATAACGTTATGACTAAAGGAATCGATTACGTTGAAAAAGGCATTCTAGATTATCAACAAAAAGTCAAAGAACAAAAAATGAAATACTTAAAAAAGCTATACAACTTGGTTACTCACTTCAGCCAATGATCACTTAGTGGTCATTGGCATTTGCGGGTTATATTTACGCCTATTATTTTACTAACAACATTTTCTTAACTTCATAATATGAACCAGCTTGTATTTTGTACAGATAAGTTCCACTTGGCAAATCAGAACCATCAAATTCTAAAGAATAACTGCCAGAGTTTTGAAATTCATTCTTAAGCACAGATATAGTTTCTCCCAGCATGTTGTATACTTTTATACTTACAAAACTTTGCTCAGGTAATTGATAATTTATTGTTGTAGATGGATTAAAAGGATTCGGATAATTATTCTTAAGAAAAAAATCAGTAGGGGTTCTTTCAGAATTGTCATAAACACTTACAATTGTTCCATATTGTCTTCCATTAATAATAGCTCCCGTGCAATATCTAGCAGGTGATTCAGACCAATTCCAAAATATTCCAAATTTTTCAATAATTTCTTCTATCCAGAAAAGATCAATAATTTCAAAGGTTCTGCTAATTACGGTATCACCTTCTAATATAACCCAACTTGTATCTTTAACAAGAGTTGTTTTTTCAATACCTCCGAAGAAAGGGTACTTATAAGTTTTATAGCGTGACCAATAAGGGTTTTCTAAACTATCGAGAGGTAGTTCTTCAAAGAAATCTCCATTATTATTAACATCTTCGAAGTCAAGCATAAAAGAAACTCCGCTTGTAGTGTCATTTCTTTCCCACGAAATATTTGCATCAGGTCTTGTAGTAAATTCTGGAAAGATTGATTTTTTAAAGTATTTTTTCCCATTGATTATACTGTCTTGTAGTACTTTTATTGTAGAATGTACATTATATTCTGCATCATAATACTGCCAAATATTCCCAACTTGCAGAGGGTTGTAGTCTCGTTTTTGACTAAAATATTTTTCCTTAAATTCTTCTGGTACATCATTCAAGTATTCAATATTAATTTGAGCAAAACAAAAACTACTTAAAACAAAAAATAAAACTATGTTTAATATTCTCATACTAGCTCCAATAAAAATAAAATTGTTACCGTAATAAAAATACATTTACAAAAATCCAGAGGTATAGAAATTTTTTAAACCGTTTTCATACATTACTTTCTCCTAGCAAGTATAGTAAGTATAACGATTTCTATCTTTCACACCTGATAAAAACAAACTTAACAAAAGGGACATATTTTAAGTGTGTCTCTCCTTTTGATGTC
>PAAX01000028.1 GCA_002698995.1 Ignavibacteriota bacterium
AAAGATTACACTCAGCTATTGGGTATTTATCTCCGGTTGATTATGAAAATTTATCTTAATTACCTTATTTTTTTGTCTACTTTTTGGGGTAAAGATCAGGATTAAAAAGAATTTGGAATTAAGAATTAAGAATTAAGATTGGGATGGATGGGATAGCGGGTAGTTTACCAAACGTGGTTGGTGATTAGTGATGAGTGATCAGTGATGAGTGATCAGTGGTCAGTTGGAATTTTGGAATGGTGGAATATTGGAAAGTTGAAAGTGCTGATTTATTTTGAGGAATGAAAAGATTTCTCGTCGCAAGCTCCTCGAAATGACACTATGGTTGATTAAACCATGTGGGGCGGAGATTTTCCGCCCCTTACATAAATTTGATTGGTTAATTAATATTTTTGAGGAGTATTTCTACGATACGTTTGGCTGCGCTGCCGTCCCATAGTTCAGGGATTGAGCCTTTCTTTATTTTCCCGTCAAGGATTTCGAGAGCTCTTTCTTTAGCTAGTTCGAGGTTATTTCCTAAAAGCTGGTTAGTACCTACTTCAACGGTGATAGGTCTTTCTGTTGAATCGCGCAGGGTGATGCACTGTGTCCCGAGAAAAGTAGATTCTTCCTGTATTCCCCCGCTGTCGGTCATAATTAATTCGGCATTTTTTATTAATGCTATAAAATCTATATAACCGATTGGATCGGTGAGAATAATATTTTTATGAAGAGTATCTATTAGATTAAATTTATCAAGATTGTTTTTGGTCCTAGGATGAATCGGGAAAATAACTTTTCTTTTTTCTGCAAGTTCATTTAATACTGCAAAGAGTTTTTTAAGCTGTGTGGGTTCATCTACGTTACTTGGTCTGTGTAAAGTAACCAGTACAAAACCTTGATTAGCAATATCAAACTGATCAAGAATATTTGATTGGTCTACTTTTGGGAGATAATGAACAAGTGAATCAATCATAACATTACCGACGAAAAAAACTTTATTATCCCCTACCCCTTCATTTTTGAGGTTTTGGAGTCCACTCTTTTCAGTAACAAAAAGATAATCTGAAATTCTATCTGTAAGGACTCTATTAACCTCTTCGGGCATTTTCATATCGAAGCTTCTTAATCCGGCTTCCACATGCACGGTTTTAATATGAAGTTTAGCTGCAGTAAGTGTGCAGGCGATTGTTGAATTAACATCACCAACCACTAAAACGAGATCAGGTTTTTCCTGTAGAAGAATTTTTTCGAATTCGATCATTACTCTGGCTGTCTGCTCAGCATGGGAACCGCTTCCAACTCCAAGATAAAAATCGGGTTTAGGAAGTTCGAGATCATCGAAGAATACTTTTGACATTTTCTCATCGTAATGCTGTCCGGTATGACAGATTAGATGCGAGATACTAGAATCAAGATTTGAGACTTTTTTAAAGGCTTTATGGATTGGAGCGACTTTCATGAAATTTGGTCGAGCCCCAACAACAGAGATAATTTTCATCAGGTAATATTCCTATAAATTAAAGTTTCAAAGATAATGGAAGGAGAGGGAAAGAGCAATTTGGAATTAAGAATTAAGAATTAAGAATTAAGAATGGGATGGCGGGCAGTTTACCAACCGTGGTTGGTGATGAGTGATGATTGATGAGTGATCAGTTATCAGTGGTCAGTTGGAATTTTGGAATCTTGGAATTTTGGAAAATGGGAAGTGCTGATTTTTTATGATTTGCGATGGGAAGAAAGTAAGATGTTAGAAGTTAGAGGTTAGAAGGATTAAAAAGAATTTGGAATTTGGAATTTGGAATTATGGATTGGCAATGTAAATTCCCGTAATCTAATTTTTATCAATATACATTGAGATTTCGGGAATTTTTGGTTCTTGATTCACTTCACGAGTCGTCGTCACATCGAGCCTGCCTACGGATGTAGGTGAGCTCGTTCCTATTAAAATTCGGCGAATCGAGATGTATCACGTTTTGGTTCTTGAAGTATTTCTGGTCTCGATACGCTCGCATGCTCGCTTACCAACCAAAGGTTGGCAGGCTCGACCTGACGAACATTCTGTCACATCGAGCCTGCCTACGGATGTTGGTGAACTGGTTCTCGACTCACTTCGTTCGCTCGAACTGACAAGAACTTCGTCACATCGAGTGAATTCCGGCTTGACGGAATGAATCGAGATGTGTCGTGTTTTGGTTCTCGATGCGCTCACTGGTTCGCTTACCAACCAAAGGTTGGCAGGCTCGACCTGACGAACATTCTGTCACATCGAGTGAGCTCGTTCCTATTAAAATTCGGCGAATCGAGATGTGTCGTGTTTTGGTTCTCGATTCCCGTTGGTCACTCGAACTGACGGAGTTAGAGTTGAAATGACATGGGGGAAAAAGGCAAAAGTGAAAAGGCAAATTTGTAAAACAAATTGGAATTTTGGAATTTTGGAATGATGGAATGATGGAATTTTGGAATGGTGGAAGAGTGGAGAATGGGAACGCTGATGGGGCTGATTTTTTATGATTTGCGCTGGGGAAAAAGTAAGATGTTAGAAGTTAGAAGTTAGAAGGATCAAAAAGAATTTGGAATTAAGAATTAAGGATTAGGAATTAAGAATGGGATAGCGGGTTGTAATGAGTGATGAGTGATCAGTTATCATTGGTCATTTGGAATTTTGGAATGGTGGAATATTGGAAAGTTGAAAGTGCTAATTTATTTTGAGGAGTGAAAAGATTTCTCGTCGCAAGCTCCTCGAAATGACACTATGGTTGATTAAACCATGTGGGGCGGAGATTTTCCGCCCCATCAAATTTGTACCTACTACGTAGGCTAGTTAAATACTCAATACTCAATACTCAATACTAAATACTAAATACTAAATACCTACTACGTAGGCAAGCTCAATACTGCCTTACTCATAACGAAGAGCTTCGATCGGATCTAAGTTAGCGGCTTTGTATGCCGGATAGGTACCGAAAGAAATTCCGATGAAGACACATAAAAGAATTCCGATTGTGATCCAATCTAATGGGAGAACTGCAGTTGCATTTAGGAATGAACCGGCGATGTTCCCTACTGCTACTCCAAGTATAATACCGATAATACCACCAAAGAGAGAGAGGCTAATAGCTTCAACTAAAAATTGGAATAGAATATTTGATTTTCTGGCTCCGATTGCTTTTCTAATACCTATTTCTTTAGTTCTTTCTGTAACGGATACGAGCATTATGTTCATGATACCGACTCCGGCAGCGAGAAGAGCGATTGCACCGATAACGTATGCACCTATTCTAACTCCGGCAGTAATATCATTAATCTGAGCCATAACCGATTCGTTAGACCAAATATCAAAATCGTTTTCTTCACCTGGAGGAACTTGTCTAATTGTACGCATTATTCCTTCCGATTTATCAATAAGATTTTGATATTCTTCTACACTTGGAGCCATAACAGTAATATTAATGCTTCTTCCTCTTTTACCATATAATGACTGGAATGTGGTAAGAGGCATCATTGCATTATTACCTCTGGATTGACCGAAGGCTCCCCCTTTATTTTCAAGTACACCGATAATCTTTAAAGTATTTCCGTCAACTCTGACTTCTTGTCCAATCGGATCAACAAATTCAAAAAGAGTATTAGCAACATCGGCACCAAGAACAATTACTCTGCTGCTCATTTTATAATCGGTTTCATTAATAGCACGCCCTCTTTCAACCACCCAGTCGTTAGTTTTGAAAGCATCGGGAGTTATTCCGGCAACAGCAACATTAGGATTAGTTTCTTCACTTTGATATTTAACTCTTTTACCGAACTGCCATTGTTCAGCACCAATAGCAACGGCACCGGTTAACCTTTCCTTAAGTCCTTCAAATTGTTCGATGGTTATATCTTCTCTGTTTCTATATTTAGCCCAAGAGCCGGGACCGCCGGTTCTAACAGCGGGCCATTTTTGAATTTGGAAAGTATTTTGTCCGAGCTGCCCAACCCCCTCTTCAATGCTTGTCTGGAGCATTGCAATAACAGTTGAGATAGAAATAATGGAGAAGATACCAACCACAATACCAAGAACAGTTAGGGATGATCTCAATTTATTAGCTCTAATTGAGTTAACGGCAATGTTTATTAATTCTAAAATCTTAGTCATTTATTCATACTCCTAAAAGAGTTTATTCATATCTAAGTGCTTCAACAGGATCGAGCTGAGCCGCAGTGTAAGCGGGAGCAAAGCCTGATATTACTCCGGTTGCAAGTGAAATAACAAAAGCAAGAATAACAGCATCAACCTGAATGGTTGTCGGTAAATATTGATTAATTATAAGAGTACCTAAGAATGCAAGGAACAGCCCGATGAATCCGCCAAGGAGACAGATAGCTGCAGATTCGTATATAAACTGTCCAAGTATAGTTCTGCTCTTTGCCCCGATTGCTTTTCTGATACCGATTTCCTTTGTTCTTTCTTTAACGGAAACGAACATGATATTCATGATTCCGATTGCACCCACTATCAGTGATAATCCGGTGATAAATAGTCCCGCAATCTGAATAACACCGACAGTTTCGTTAATGTTGCTAAGGAGACCTTCCTGTTGATTTATTGAGAAGTCATCAATTTGATCATAAGTTAATCCTCTAACCTGGCGCATAATTCCAATTGCTTCTTCTTTAGTAGCCTCAACCATTAGACTATTTTCGGCTCTAACGTTTATTGTGATGCTTCTAAAATTTTGATTCTGGAAGTATTTAAATATTGTACCGATAGGGACGTAAATCTGTTGATCGGGATTAAAATTACCGAGGATGAAACTCCCCTGTTTTTCAAGAACACCGACAACTTTATATTTCTTACCTTGAATTTTAACTTCCTTATCAATTGCATCGCCAAGCGGGAAGAGTTGATCTGCTATTTCGAATCCAAGTACACAAACATTTCTAGCACCGTTGCTTTCAAGTTCATTAAAGAAACGACCGTATTCAAAAGAGAAATTTGTTGTTTCTAGATAATCATTTGTAGTACCGGTAACCATTATAAATTCAACGCTTCGTTCTTCGTACTTGACAGTTTGGTTAGTCCAAACCGAAGGGGCTGAAGCGACCGGGAGTTTAGCGAGTTCCTGATATCTTTCAAAATCTTCCATAGTAAGATTTCTTCTATTTCTAAGTTCCCACCAAGGGATATCATTATTGAACCAAGCCCATTTATCAATATAAAGGTTATCGGAACCTAGAGAAGCTACCCCTTCTTGGAAGCTTGTATCGATTGCCTTAATTGCAGTTGACATAAGAACAACTGCTGCAACACCGATAACAATACCAAGTGTAGTAAGGACTGAACGGATTTTATTAGCTCTAATTGCACCGAGAGCAATTAATAATCCCTCTTTAAATTCATAAAAAAAGGCTGTTGTTCTGCTCATTATTTCCCTCCGGAAAATGATGTTTCTCCAACCGGAACTCTTCTTTTATCAACCGGACCGTCGCTTTCTATTAGTCCGTCTTTAATTCTAATAACTCTTGCTGCATGTTCTGCAATATATTCTTCGTGAGTAACAAGAATAATTGTGTTTCCTCTTTGATGAAGTTCATTGAAGAGTTTCATAATATCTTCACCGGTTTTAGAATCGAGGTTTCCTGTCGGTTCATCTGCAAGAATAATAGCCGGTTTAGTAACAAGAGCTCGGGCAATAGCAACTCTTTGGCGCTGCCCTCCTGAAAGTTCGTTTGGTTTATGATGGACTCTATCGCCAAGACCAACACTTTCGAGAGCTTCTCTAGCTCTCTCTTTTCTTTCATAAGAAGGAACTCCCGAATAGATTAGAGGGAGTTCGCAATTATGAAGCGCATTAGATCTGGGGAGAAGGTTAAATGTTTGAAATACGAATCCGATTTCTTCATTACGGATTTGTGCAAGTTCGTTATCATTCATTGCACTAACATTTTTTCCCTTAAAATTATAGAGACCATGAGTTGGAGTATCGAGGCATCCCAGCATATTCATTAATGTAGATTTACCGCTTCCTGAAGGACCCATGATTGCGACATACTCATTTTCATCTATGGTTAAACTTACATCGCGCAATGCATGAACCTCTTCAGTTCCAACTTGATAAATTTTTGCTATATTTTTTATGGTTATAATATTCTTCATTACCTTTTCCGAAATTAATTATTTGTTAGGACCTTCGTTTTTATCTTTTTGTCCTCCCTGCACCATTACTGTAGTACCATCTTCAAGTTCTCTTGATATTGCTCTGTAAGGACCGCTTATAATTTCTGCCCCTTCATCCAAGCCTTCAGTAATTTCAATGTATTTATCATCACTTATGCCAATTTTAACAACAACCTTTTTAGCTTTTCCGTTCTCTGCAACAAACACAACTTCTTCAGGTTTAGATGGCCTACCGTTCTTCTCAACTTTTACAGACATTTCAGAATCATTACCCGATTCCCCTTCATCCATTTTAGGAGTTGACATTCTTGCTGTAACACTTTGAATAGGAACAGCAACTACATTGAATCTAGTTTCGGTTTCAATATCGGCATCGCAGGACATGCCGGGTCTAATTTCATTATTAGGATTTAAGAGTAATACTTTTACTTCAAAGTTTACAACTTCATCTTGTGTTCCTAATCCTGTTGAAATAGCGCTGTTGCCAATCTGACTAACAACACCTAAGAATTTTTTATCTCTGAAAGCATCAATTTCTACATTTGCAGTATCACCAACAGAAATAAGAACCACATCATTCTCATCAACTTCCACAGTTGCTTCCATTGCGCTTAAATCTGCCACAGTTAATAAATGAGTACCTTGACTGAATGAACTACCTAAAACTCTTTCACTTAATTCAACCGGTAATTCGGTAACAGTTCCATCAATAGGAGAATGAACTGCAGTTTTAGCAAGGTTTTCGTTTGCTTCTTTAAGAGCCTGTTCAACTTGGCGCACAGAAGCTTTTTGATTTTCGAAATCTGCTTCAACCTGTTTTAAGTTAGTTTGAGCATTCTTAAATTCTTGTTCACTAGCAAGTTCTTTTTTGTAAAGATCTTCAATAACGCTAAAATCATATTTTGCTTTACCAAGAGCTGCTTCAGTTCTTTGAAGCAAAGCTTGAGCAGCACTTAAACGGGCTTTAGCACTTTCTCTTTGAGCTTCGTAAATATCAGGTTTAATTCTTAATAAAAGCTGACCTTTTTTAACTTGATCCCCTTCTTTAATCGGGAGTTCAACAATTTCGCCGTTAACTTCAGGTCTTAATATAACCTGATAAACAGGATTAATTTTTCCGGTTGCATTAACAACTTGAGTTATAGTTTTTTTAACAGCTTTTTCAGTTTGAACAGAAACAATATTTTCTTTATTACCTCCGGTAACAACAAGAACCACAACAACAAGAATCAACAGTGCTAGTCCCCCAAAGATGAACAATTTCTTTTTTGATTTTTTAGCCTTAGCCATTCTCTTTATCTCCTAGATTTAGAATTTATTCTTCGTAATTATTAAAATCTAATTTGCCAAGAGCATTTACCAATGCATCTTTAGCACTGTAATATTGAAATTTAACATCGATATTATTTCTAACCGCATCGGTATAATCCTTATCAGCTTGAAGCACATCGAGTATAGTACCTGAACCTAAGTTATATCTTTCAGTATTTATTTTTCTTCTTTCTCCGGCAGCAACAACATTTTTAGAACTTACATCCAATGCCTGTTTTAACGCCTGCAGATTTAAGTATGCGCTGCTGATTTCCATTTTGATTTTTCTTTCAAGTACAGTTAAATCTTCTTCAGCATTTTTAGCCGATACCTTTGCCGATTGTATATTTGCTTCGGTATTGAAGTTAGAAAATATTGGTATCGATAAGCTTAAAGAAGCACTTAATACTCTTCTGTTGAAAATATCGGGAATATTAGTAGAGCTTCCGCCGAACGAATAGTTCCCAGTAAGTCTTGGGAAAAGCCCCCCTTGAGCAGAAGTAATTCCGTCATAAGCACTTTCAACAATTAATTTTTGGCTTTTGTAATCGAATCTATTATTAAGTGCAACATCAACAAGAGTTTCAAGATCTTCAAATTCAGCCGTAAAATCTTCAACTTCATTCGATCCGGCATAAGGATTAACTAACTCATAATCTTCCAATATATCTAAAGAGAGATAATCGAGCAGATTATCAATCGATTTTTCATAGTTATTTTTTGCTTCAATTAAAGCAAGTTGAGCATTACCAAGCTGAACTTCTTGAGAGTATACATCTGCAATTGCAACCGAGCCTAATTTATTTTTCTCGCGAATTGTTTCGAATAATTTTTCATTGTATTTAACATTATCTTCTCTAACTTTTAGAAGTTCAGAAGCATTAAGAGCAGTATAATAAAGATCGGAAGTTGAATAAACTATATCTTGTTTAATTCTCTGCACATCATATTCTGCTGCTTCAAGGTTGTTCTCAGAACGTGATATATTTGCATAGTTTGAAAGTCCGTCAAAAAGAGTTACACTTCCGCCAAGTCCGGCTGAGTAACTTCTGCTGAATGCTGTAGAAGGAGGAAGATTAACTTCATTACCGAAGAAATCTGTCTGACTGCCGCCATCGTCATCAATTCTCTGCCAGTTCCAGTTACCGCTTAAACCTAAGCTAGGGATGAGATTTCCGTATGCACTCTTAACATCTGCTTTTCTTGAAGAGAGATTGTTTTTCTGTTTAATAAGAGTAGAATTTTTTTGAAGTGCAATTGATACAGCTTCATTTAATGTTAATTGGTTTTGCGCAAAAAGTGAAAGCGACAAAATTAAAAAGAGAAAACTAAACAAGTATTTTTTCATTATTAACTCCTGATTGTAGAATATTGTATTAACTTATATTCTTTTAGTAACGTTCATTATGACGAGTAGAAAAATGAAAAGTTACAGGAAAAGTTGAAATTATTTTAAATTATTTGCAAAGGGGCGTTGTAAAAGTTCTCGATGCACTCGCAAGCTCGCTTACCAACCAAAGGTTGGCAGGCTCGAACTGAAGGAATATCGTCACATCGAGTGAACGGTCTTTGTGAATCGAGATGTGTTAGGTTTTGGTTCTCGATGCGCTTCTGGTCTCGATACGCTCGTAAACTCGCTACTCGACCTGACGGAATAAAGCAATTTGGAATTAAGAATTAAGAATTAAGTATGGGATAGATGGAATAGCGTTTAGTGAGCAGTGAAGTGTGATCTGTGATGAGTGATGAGTTTTCAGTGTTTAGTTGGAATTTTTAGTTCTCGATACGCTCGCAAGCTCGCTACTCGAACTGACAAGCCTTCACTTGAACTGACGGGAACTTCGTCACATCGAGCCTGCCTACGCAGGTAGGTGAGCTCGTTCCTATCATAATTTGTGCGAATCGAGATGTGTTAGGTTTTGGTTCTCGATGCGTTTCTGGTCTCGATACGCTCGCAAGCTCGCTACTCGACCTGACTAGCGGCTGGCAATTCAAATACTCATTACTTCTTTTTCGATAATTCTTTTAATTTCTCAAAATCTCCATCAATCAAAGCTTGTTTTTTAGAATGACTCCATTTTTTTATTCTTTTTTCCGCCCGCATTGCTTCATCAAAATCAAAAAACTTTTGTGAATATACTAATTTAACCGGCAGCCTCTTTGAGGTGTATCCTTCATACTTTTGATAATTATGTTCATTAATTCTTTTTTCAAGATCTATTGTCATTCCAGTATAAAATGTATCATCTGCACATTTTAATATGTAAACACAAAATTCTTTTTTAGACATTATTGATATTTATCTTTGTTTTAAGAAATCTATTAAATTTAAGTTTAACAATAAATTAATGCAAAATAAATGGTGGATTTTTTTTAATGGGATTTCGTCACATACAGTTAGTGACTTTTACGAATTGAGATATGCAGGGTTTTAGTTCTCGATGCGCTTCTGGTCTCGATACGCTCGCAAGCTCGCTACTCGACCTGACGGAATTTGTCAGGTTTTGGTTCTCGATATGCTCGCAAGCTCGCTTACCAACCAAAGGTTGGCAGGCTCGAACTGAAGTAATATCGTCACATCGAGCCTGCCTACGCAGGTAGGTGAGCTCATTTCTATCACAATTTATGCGAATCGAGATGTGTTAGGTTTTGGTTCTCGATGCGTTTCTGGTCTCGATACGCTCGTAAACTCGCTACTCGACCTGACGGAATAAAG
>PAAX01000029.1 GCA_002698995.1 Ignavibacteriota bacterium
GATCAATTTTCTATGAAGATAAGCTTCGTTCGGCTACGCCTCACTTCGCTTATCTTCAATCTTTACTTTAACCATTTACACAAAACTTTTTACACTACCCAATATGGAGCGCTTTTTTGCGACATCCCGCCTTGGCGCTACTCAATACTAATTTTAATGATCGTGATCAAAATCGGAATGAAGATTATTTTTTACTTCAATATATTCACCTAATCTTATGAGCAAATCCCACGAGTAAATTCCGTAATCGTAACCATCTTTCCAAGTAATTTGCATAGCGTAGTTTCCGACCATTTCTATCTTTTCAATTTCATATTTTCCCGGTTTATCTGCTCCTTTGGGAGGTGGAGGAATATGTTTCCACAAAATAGTTTCCCCTTTATTTCCGGCATCTGGCGATTCATCTCTTAAGAAAGTTAAGGGATAATTTATAGTTCTATCATTGTTCCAGGTTATATCTAAAGTCTGTTTTTCTTTATTTAATTTTATCTTTTTTGGTGCATGCATTTCGTTACTTTCGATTTTTTTGAATACAAACTTAATGAAATTTTTAGATAGATAATTTGATTATAAGCAGTGCTGATTGTATTGAATTTAACATCATAATTTTCACTGATTGCAAGTTATTACCCGAAAACTCCTTGTTGTAAATAGGTTTGTTGGAGTATTTCTGCACTTACTCTTTGTTATTTTATTAATAACATCTTGTTACTCTTTATATAATCATTTGCCTTTATTGTGTATATGTATACTCCGCTTGGCAACTTTTCCGCATTAAACTCCACTTGATGCATTCCTTCTGATTTTAATTCATTTACCAATTCAGCTATTTCGTTTCCAAGAATATCATAGACTTTCAAACTTATATGCGTATTACTTGGTGTTGAGTATTCAATAATTGTTTTTGGGTTAAAAGGGTTAGGGTAGTTTTGATATAAATTGTATGATGTGACAATTAGTTCACTTTCTTCAACACTTACCAAAGCTGTTGGTTTGTAAATTTTGGTTTTTAATTCATGATCCTGATAATTATTAAAAACTCTATTTGTCATTATTAGAAGTTCCTCAAATCCATCAAAATTAATATCATACATTGTTGCTCCAAAATATACTCCCTCTGATTGTTCAAAATTATTCAGCTTCAAATAGAACAGTTCAAAACTCCACTCATTTTCTTCTCCGGTGAATTTCAATAACATAAATGTTTGATCTAAACATAAACCTATTTCTTCTGTTCCATCATTATCAATGTCTACAGGAAAACCATTGTATGCATCGAAAGAAAATCTCCCTATAATATCTATTACATGTTTTGCTTCATATTGGTTGTTTCCTATTGCCTCTAAACAAGACAACCTTGTTATCGGTACTTCATCATAAAATGCCGCTCCTCCAACCCATATTTCTTTCTTCCCGTTTTTGTCAATATCATTTGTGTTAAAATGAATGTAGACATTATATGTCCCCCCATCTCCATACCAAACATCACGATAGTTTTGTATGTTTTCATCATATTCAAATATTACTATGTCTCCGCGTAAACCTCCAGTACTTAAATCAGCATACTCATCTCCGTCAATATCTTGGTTAGTTAAACCTGCAAGGTAAAATATATCTTCCGGGATTTGATAAACATATACAGTAGAAGTTGTATTTGTATTATCATCATATCTGGCAGCTACAACTCTTCGATCACGACCTTCTCCGCAATAAAATAAATCCGATCCCTCTCGTTTGTCATATTCCCCCCAAAGAGGATCATTCATTTGATTCCATTGTTTATAATCAAAAATAATTTCAGTAGGCAAATTTGTACTATCATTTATTCCAAGTATTCTCGCCACACGGATTCCTGCTAAAGTATCTGATCCAGGTTCATTTCCGGTAATAAAGACATTTGGTTTGCCGTCTTGATCGACATCGTATATTTGTTTGAATGATCCATAAGATTCAAGACCTTCCCAGGGCATGTCAGTCTTATATTTAAATCGTTTAGTATCTGGATTATATTCGTACATACTGCGCTCATTTATTCGAGGGTATGATCTGTACCTTGAGCCATATAACTCAGTTTTACCGTTTTGATTTACGTCCCCAACAATTATTGTTTCCGGTGTAAAAGATCCAACCGGGACAGAAGTCCAATATTCATACATACCAGTAAATTGGGTAGTATCTACTAGATCGGGATAGATTTTTGCAGTATTAACTTGGTTTTTATTTCCTACTGTTTTTGGCACATAATTGTTCAAATTCTTGTAGGTTGTTCTGCCAGAAATAATATTTGTGATTTTGTAAACTTCATCTTTTGCATCAAATTTCTCTATGCTTTTATAATTATCTATTTCTAATTTTTGTAGCAACCCTTCTCTTGTCTGACCATTTACAATGCCAAATATCAATACCAAAATAATTTTGAATGTTCGTTTGTTCATAAATTACACGCACTTTTTATTAATATATTTTATTATTTGATTAACATCATCTTCTTACTTGTTACAAAATCGTTTACTTGAAGTCTGTAGATATAAACTCCACTTGAAAGATTACTTGCATTAAAGTTTACTTTATAATTTCCCGCTGATTTTTGTTCATTAACCAATGCTGCTACTTCCCTTCCAAGAATATCGAACACTTTCAAACTTACATACTCTGTACTTGGTACTGAGTACTCAATATTAGTGGTTGGATTAAAGGGATTAGGATAATTCTGATATAATTCATATTTCATTTCCGTTACATCATCTTCCTCTACACTTGTAACATAATTTGTATCCCCATATACTTTCCCATTTATTACACATCCTTTTAATACATAATAAATATATCCTTCCGTATCTTCATACAGTCTGCCTATTTCATCTGCCCACAAAGAGGTTTGAGTTAATAGCCCTTTATAATCAGATCTTATTTCCCTTACTGTCATTTTTGTTCCAAAAACATTCGTCTCATATGTGCTTTCGACCCAACTCAAATATTCGCCAGGAGCATTCTCAGGATAGTATTCAATTGTGTCCCCAATCTCCCATCCAACTTTATAATATGGTGATTCTGTATTAGGATATGTATCAATCTTGGAAAATACATAGTACAAGCTATCTTTAGAATCAAATCGTAAATATCTAAATGTATCAGTAAATTCCTCATCAGTTTGATACATAAAGTAAGGTTTATCATTAATTATCACAGTAGTATCTAAAATAGTTGTTTTTCTACGCACGCCATTTTCATCTTCCCAAATCCAATAATTACCTGAGCTTAAAGGAGCTGGAAACTGAGCAAACAGAAAAATATTCCCCAAAATGAAGAATAATAAAAGCGAGCTAAATAATTTTTGTTTCATTTAAGATCATCTATTTTTCTTAATAAGTATAAGTGACCGGTATCTGCTTTTTATAGTGTAGAGAAATTATTTGTCATAAAGAAGTGCCGGAACTTATCTTGATTACGTCGATCAAGAAAGTACCGACACCGATAATATACTTTTACTTATTCCACAAAACTATTTTTTCAACTGCTTTATCTTGTATTTTTTGATACGAATCCCGGAATCCCGCATATCTATTAAAGTTAACCGTCTTTGCCCTCAAATCGAAGTTTTCATTTATAGATAACTGATTGAAATTATTGCTCAAAAATTGCTTTTTGTAATTAAGTTCATTTGTGCTTACAACCAATTCTTCGGGCAGACCTTTTAATTCAAATTTCGATTCAGGATAATTAATTGTTATCTGTTTCTTAATTGTATATGGATAATTAAACTGCAGATCATATTTACGTTTTTCTTTTCCAAGCCAGCTTAATTCATCAAAAAATTCAAATGGATCGGTTGTTAGGAAATACATATCTCCTTGTTTCTGCAATACTTTTCCTACATTGAACTTGAAACTGAGATCAAAAGAATTTTTTATTGTACTAAGATCACTGAACTTAATATCACTTACCTGAGCATTTAAATAAGTATCTGCAACTAACTCTTGGCAGTAATCTTTTCTATCTTCTTCATTGATCCTCGAAAATAAATATCTCATTGAATGGTTTCTTTCACCAATGTATTTCAGATTAACATTAAACTCTGCATCACCGCTTTCATTAATCTGAACATACATGTTAATTAATGTTTGATTATCCGACGAATTACTGTTTGGAGTATTTTTCATTTCTGCAGTTCCGTCATCATGCAGAACCATTGCGGTAATATCTTCGCATTCATAAGGAAGTTCGCCGAGTTCACAATGCGGTACTGTTGCATCAATCCATAATTCATCATCGCCAACATTCACTAAAACAATCATGTGATTGAAATTCCAGCTTGGGAAATTCCTATCAACTTTTCCTTTTGAAGCAGTTAAACAAATTGCCGGTTTAGCACTAATTTCCTGGCTTCTTAAAAGAGCAATTAATAGTGTCGATAAATCTTTACAGTCACCGTATTCTCTTTCTAAAACTAAATTCGGTTCCGTTGGTCTAATTGAACCGTCACCTAATTCGATTGCTACATAGCGCAGATTTTGAATGTAGTTATAAATTTTTCTAACCTTTTCTTTATTGTCGGTTTCATCTCCAATAATTTCAGCGGCTTTATTCTTAACTGCCGAGCCAACTATAAGCTGAGGTTTGAAAAAATCTTCATAATACCATTTGGAAATATCATTCCAGCTTTTCCAATCAGATGGAGCAAACTTTACATATTTGATATAATCTCTATGTGCACCCATATATGAATCGGGTTTAAAAGCCGGAACATTTTTTTGCTCCCATGTAAAAGTCTGCGAATTAGAAACCATGCTTCTTTCGGCACTTAGATTTACACTTGCTTTAGGAGGATCCAAATATGTGTTTACAACATTGTAGTTCCAATCCCAGCCGACGCCTCCCGCAGCTTTACTTTTGATCAATAATTCCGGTACCGTAATAGAAAATTTGTTTTTAATAATTGGAACATATCGCTGAATATTCCATACATCGGTTCTAAATGGATAATCTTTTATAATTTTATATTTGTATTCGATAACGCAGTTTTCAACTAACCCCGGGAAAGTAAATTTGATTTCCTGATCATCCGAATAAAATATTCCATCTTTAGATTGACCGGTTGAAATGTAAAATTCTTCTGCGGGAATTTCTAAAACTGTACCATCCGGTTTGATTGTTCTTGCAATAATGTAGTCTATTCTTTCACCGGAATTTAATGAAATTGTGAAGTCTGCATAATCTTCAACATTGTTAAAAAGCATTGTTGCTTGATGAACGGTTTCATGCGTATTTAAATCATAATTTGATGTTATTTCAACTTTTACATCATGTGATTCGATTAATATTACTGCATTATCTTCAGGATAATCAGATTTTGTGGGCTTTTCTGAAATGCTGTATTCGGCTAAAGTATCTTCAAGTGAACTGAAGGAACCGCCTGAACATGCTGCAAATAAAAATGCGGCTGTAATAACTGTAAAATATTTTAACAACTTCAATCCTACCTCCTAATTTTTAGGTAGGATCTCTATAAGGACTTGCCAAATATGGATATTTTTATCTTAAGATTCAATAACCAGTTAAAAAAATTTTTTATCGTACAATTGCAAATTTTCCAATTCGTGTATCAACTTCATTTCCGTTTGAATCTTTACCGATTACTCTATAAATATATATGCCGCTTCCGATTTTTTCACCGTTGCTGTTTGTTAAATCCCAATCCAAACCGCCGTTGCCGTCTTCTTCTTTAATTGTATTTACAAAATCTCCGTTTACAGTTAAGATTGTTATTTCTGCTTTTTGTGTAAGATTTGCAAATGTTATTTTTTCTTCCGTAAGTTTACTCAAGTTAACCGGATTTGGATAGACATACATTTCACTCAAATTGTTTGCAAAATTTGAAATTACAATTACGCTCCCCGCACCGTCATTTACTTTAATATTTCCGGTTTGAGCAGATGAATAAATATCCTTCAGCTCAAGCATGTACTCAATTCCAATTGAACCAACCGGATTCTTTGATTTAACAATTATCTCTTTGGGATTTGATGAAATTATTTCCGCACTTGTAATTGAATTTTCAGGAGTGAGTTTATAGTTACTGTAATTCGTAATTGTAGCGGGATTAACATCAAGATTAAATTCGATTTTAATTCGATAGTTATCCATAACCTGATAATTACTAATGAAAAATTCTTGATTGACAATTATTTCATCAACTTTAAAATCTATTGTATCAAGTTGAATTGGAGAACCGTAATAATCTGTTAAACTGCTTACAACAATTTTATTAGTACCGATGGGAAGTTCATCTTTAAAGCTTAAGAGATAGGAAAATTCAGAAGCCGGTGAAACCGACTGCGGAATTCCAAAATCAATTACATTAAATGATTGAATATTATCAATGCTGTTTCTAATCTTTTCTGAAAATTTCAGATCAATACTTTTTGCAGATAATGCTTCAGCAGAAATTACTTTACCGGGTAAATGTGCAAATACAGCAATCACTTCAGATTGATCGGAAAGTTTATCCGGTTTCAATGGATCGAAAGTTCTTACTGCATAGTAATAATTATTATTTAGTTTTGTGATGCTGTTATCGGTATATGTTAGCTGATTAGTTGAATCAATCAACAGAAGGTCATTCTCTGATAATCCTTTATAAATATAATTTTTTGTTCCTGATGAATTCCATTCGATTTTTATACTGCTGCCGCTTATTGAATATCCTTTCAATCCGCTTGGTGTTGCCGGTTTAGTAGAAGTTGAATATTCAAAAAATTGTATTCCATTATTTGTAGGAAGAGCAGTTTCAAGAACTCCGTTTCCGTCAATATCCCCGACAAAAATATTACTGTACACTTCATTGGATTCAAAATTAATATTCTCTTTGTATGAAATTATTTTGTCTTCACCGTTAATATTTTTCAAAATGTATGCATAGGGATAAGAAAAAATTATTAACTCATCTTTAGAATCATTATCTAAATCCGCAAACTTTATATTCTGCTGCGGTGATTGTCCGCTTAAATTAAACTCTTGCGAAGGATCAATAAAAGCTTTTTGATAAATAAGATTAAACTCATCATTCAAGAAATTAAAAATTAGAAGAAGTTTAAATGGAGCAATATCAACATTATCATAGGATTGCAGAAGTACAGCAAGTTCATTAATTCCATCTCCGTTATAATCACCGCTTGATAGTGAAGCACGTCCACCATAAAAACCGGTTTCTATAAACGCTGTATTTGCCGAATAAGAATTAACTCCGTTAATTTTATTCGCAACAATACTTCCATCAATATCAACATACCAGATTTCCTTTTCGCTTCCCGGTAAAATATTATCAACAACTGCAAATGGAGATGTTAGAATATTCGATTCAGAAATAGGACTATTCTGCTCAGATGCATTTACCAGCTTTGTTTCTTCAGCCAATTCAAAATTGTTAGATATCTGTTGAATGATCAGAGAATTATCCTTAATTGAGAGAAGTTCAAATCTGCCGTCGCCGTCAATATCTTCTGCAAAAATTGGTATGCTTGCCGAATCATTTGAAGATACATTAATAAATGAAGTTAAACCTGAAGCAGTCTGTTCATCAATAAACTGAGAGGGGAAAAAATAACTTAGTAAATCTAATTTTCCGTTACTGTTAAAGTCTGCTGCAGTTCTCGGGATTCTTCTTTCCAAAAGCGAATCGCTTTTAACAAATCCGCTTCCATCAAAATTATATATTGATAGATTTCTTGCATCAGTAAATTCATTCATCATCAAATATTTTTTATTGGGGGCAAGCTCTACAATGTTCTCAAATATTCTTCCGAACGGTAGTGAATAATTCTTTTTAACTTCAGATGCGAGTTCAAAATGGTTATCGGTTTTAGTAGTAAAATAATTTCCGTTATTATCGATCACAGTTTTTAATCCAACTAAATTTTCAGCTTCGAAAAAAATTTCATATTCGGCATTCTGCTTAACTAAAGATACTGGTATATATCCATAATGAAGATTCTTCACAAAAAAATTGTTTGTTGCAAATCCGTCAAGACTAACAAAGCTGAAATCATTCGCCCCTTTTTCTCGGTAAAACATTTTTGTAGTTGTCCATTCATCGGTGAACAATGAAGCAAAAATTGTAGATTGATTTCCAAAGTATGCTTCTCCAAAATTAACAAGCTCAACTTCAGCCGGAGTTCTATCAACATGAAAATTAATTCTTTCCTCAAGAGATTTTCCGTTGGTAAGATTTAATTGAATTCGCAATGTATAAACCGTATCCGCTAAACCATTTACAGGCAATAGATAAACATCTTCATTTACTGTTTGTGTTCTGTTTTTTTCTAATAAAGTATTCCAATTATTAGGTGCGTCTCCAACTCCATAAAAAAGTGAATAATTAAGAAAGTAAGGAGATAAAACCGAAACATTAATTCTAATTTCTCCGGAAGAAACAGCATAATCCTGTGCTGGGAAGTTAAACTTAATTTCTGATGCAGCTGGAATTGATAAAGCTTTATAAAGATTTAGTCTTCCCGCTCCGCTTCTTAAATCCCAGCCCGGTGAGTTAATGTCATCTGCAGTTGATTTTAATATTTGCTTGATATCTTCTTGGTTTAAATCAGGATTTAAAGCTAAAAGTAATGCCGCAGCACCAACAACATGAGGAGCAGAAGCAGAAGTTCCTCCTGAAGTTATATAGCCTCCTCCGTTTTGGGTTGATATGATTGAACTTCCCGGTGCAGTTAAATCTAATGTTGAACCATAAGTGGAATTACTTGCTACAAAATCATTTTCGGTTGAATTACCAACACTTATAACTTCCGCATAACCTGAAGGATAATGCGGTGCTGAGGTTGGAGTATTTCCCGAACTTCCAACTAGAACAACTCCTCTGTCATAAGCATATTTAATTACATCTTTTAACACATAAGAAAATTTACTATCGCCAAAACTCATATTTATAATTTTTGCTCCCATTTCAACAGCATAAATAATTGCGGCAGCAACATCATCTTCTTCACCGTTTCCCTTGGGATCAAAAGCTCGTATGTTCAATAGCTTACTGTTTGGAACAACTCCAGAAACCCCGGCAATATTATTCGATTCAGCAGCAATTATTCCCCCGACAAAAGTACCATGTCCTTGTTCGTCAATGGGATTATTATCCCAGGTAAGATAATCACCGGCAGTAGAATCAAAAGGGAAGCCGAATCTGTCTGTAAAATCCCAGCCAATAACATCATCAATAAATCCGTTTCCGTCGTCATCAATTCCATTAATATCAGCAGCATCTAAAATTCCGTTTCCGTTTAAGTCTTCTGCTGAGTTAACATAGATTTTATTTTTAAGATCAGGATGGAGATAATCAATTCCGGTATCAATTAAGGCAATCAAAATATCTTCGTTTCCTTTTGTTATATCCCAAGCATCAAAAGCATTAATTTTTGAAAGCGCCCATTGTTCGGAAATCAATGAATCATTAGGAGTCCAATCAAGTTTATAATTAACTGCCTGCTGCACATATTCAATAGATGGATCATCAGTCATTAATTCTTGTAGTTGTGATTCGCTTACTTCAGCTTCCGATTTTACTACTAAAATTCTGCCGATTGTCTCCTTCCCCTTGGACAATTCATCCGCAAGATAATTAACATGAATTTCCCCTAATAATTGATTTGTTTTTGATGAAGAATTAAGGAGATTTTTCGAGTTTACAATCTCCTCAATCCTATCAAATGAGATTTGCTCTTTATACTTTACAAAAAAGATTGTCTGCGCAGAATTATTCACTAAATAAGCAATAAGAAAAAATAAGAAAAGATATTTTCGCATTAAGATTTCCAAACAATTAGTTACAATATTTAACTTGAACAAAATCTATAAATTAGAATTAAGTATCAATTTATTTATTGCTGCCGGAATAATTGATTGAAAAAAGTGTTGTCGATTTTTCATTTTTCATAACACTCTATTTTAGGATGAAATTGTTACTTGAGAAGAATCATTTTCTTGGTTTGATAATAATTCCTAATCGTAATTCTGCAGAAAGGAATCCCCTCTTTACAAAGTCTTAAAAATCAAATTCAATAAAGTGTTGTGATAATAATAAATGAAGGAAAGAGCGAACCAAAAGGTCCGCTTAAAATGGAGTTAAATATTTGATGCAAATGACAAGGAGATAAAAAATACTCCCGCACTAATTACTGCTGCAAGTAACCAACCAGCTGCTGAGATTGCCCTCTCTTTTATAATAATTTTCTTCTGATGTTCAGTCAAATCGTTCTTATCCATTTCTATCTTTAGTTAAAATTACAATTTCAAATAAACGTGAAATCAATTTCTTTTGCAGTGATGTATATCATAATGAATTATGTGCTGTTTTAGATAAAACAAAATTGAATTTATTATTATCTTCTTAATCAAAAAATTGAGATCATGAAAGTTTTAGTAATTGGTTCTTCGGTTGTTGATGAAATTCATCAAAATAATATTGTTGAAATAAAAGCTGGGGGTGTTTTTTATAATGTGTGCGGACTCTTATTAAATCCACATCACAATCTTGAAATTGACCTAATAACCAACTTTGATGAAGAACTTTCTTTTTACTTCAATCCAATTTATAACCAAGTAAACTTTATTAAAATTGACGAAAATCGATTTATGCCCAACGTGAAGCTTTATGTTCATAAGGATAAAGAGAGAGAAGAATTTTATGACGGATTTTCACAATCTTTGACAATTCCGGAAAATATTAATTACAATGCTTATGACGGAATTTTTATTAATATGATTACAGGCGTTGATATTTCCTCAGAAATTCTAGTTGAAATTAGAAACACCTATGAAGGGAAAATTTATTTGGATCTGCATTCTCTTTCTCGCGGATTCGATCAATCAAACAATAGAGTTTTTAGAACCATTAATGATACTGATAAATGGCTGAATAATGTTGATGTTGTTCAATGCAATCAGAATGAATTAAAAACACTTTATAAATCTGTGGATCAAAAAGAAATTATAGAAAAAATTTTATCTACAAATACAAAATACTTAGTTATTACAAAAGGAGAAAAGGGAGCAGAACTATATTCAACAAATTATTTTCTTAATGAAGAGACAGTTAAATTCAGTACAATTTCAAATAGCGTTGGATGTGGTGATATTTTTGGGGCGGTCTTTTTTTCTTCCTATATTTCGACAAATAATATTGAGTTTTCACTCCGTGAAGGTGTAAGGATTTCTTCTAATTTTACTCAATTTAAGAATGTTTATGAATTTTTAGATAAAGGAATTGATTTAGTATGATTAAACAACGAATTATGATTGTAGGCTCAAACGGTATGCTGGGACAGCGTTTAACGGAATATTATCTTTTACAGAACAATGCAGAAGTTTACTGCACTTCAAATGAAGATGAATCTTTTATTCCAAATGTTGATTATGATAAAATAGATTTGGCAGATAAAAAATCGGTAAAAAAAGCTGTTACAAAATTTTTCCCCGATGTAATTATAAATGCCGCAGCTTATACCGCGGTTGATAAATGTGAATCGGAAAAAGAACTAGCGTGGAAAATTAATGTAACCGGAGTAGAAAATTTAATTCATTATGCAAAATCTGTTGATGCAAAATTAATTCACATCTCAACTGATTATGTATTTGACGGTGAGAATGGTCCTTACGATGAAACTAAAATTCCAAACCCAATTAGTTATTACGGTAGAACAAAACTTGCAAGCGAAAATGCCTTGTTAACTTCCGGTATTAATTATGCAATTGTAAGAACTAATGTATTGTACGGGCATGCAAAATACGGCAGACCCGATTTTGTTAAATGGGTTGTTACTTCTTTACGTGACGGAAAAGAAATTAATATTGTTGATGATCAAATAAACAATCCAACCTTCTTAGATGATTTGGTTAAAGGAATTGATGGATTAATAAAATTTAAGAAAACCGGTTTGTATAACATTGGCGGAAAAGAATTTTTGAATCGCTTTGATTTTACAATTCGTATTGCAGATTTTTTTGATTTGGACAAAAGCAGAATAAAAAGAATTAAAACAGCCGATCTTAATCAGCCTGCACGCCGTCCGTTAAAATCGGGATTAATAATATTAAAAGCAGAAACCGAAATCGGTTATAAACCTCATTCCATTGAGGAATCCTTAATCGTAATGAAAAGAGAACTTGGTTTATGAAAACTACTTTAATTTGTCTTATTCTTTTTACACAAATTATTACCGCAGATAATTTTGATTACTTACATAATAATGTAAATAGCGGATCAAATTCCCAAAATCAACAAGGTGAAGAAAGATCACTCGTTCCTAATTGGGCAAAGGGAATCGTTTGGTATCAAATATTTCCTGAAAGATTTGATAACGGAGATATTTCAAATGATCCAACTTCAGAAAGGGTTTTCAGCGATTCAAAAAATAAGATTGATAATTGGGAAGTTACTTCATGGACTTCAAATTGGTTTGCTCAAGATGAATGGATGGAAGAAAGTAAAAGAACCGATGTTTATTTAAGAAGATACGGCGGAGATATTCAAGGAGTTATCAATCGCTTGGATTATCTAAAAGAATTAGGTGTTGGAGCAATTTATTTGAACCCGGTTTTTGATGCCGTTTCACTTCACAAATATGACGGTTCAACTTTTCATCACATTGATATTAACTTTGGACCTAATCCAAATGAAGATGAAAAAATAATAAGTTCAGAAATTCCACACGATTCCGGCACATGGGAATGGAGCAGTGCCGATAAGCTTTTTCTTCAGCTTATTAAAGAAGTTCATAAAAGAAATATGAAGATTATAATTGATGGGGTTTTCAATCATACCGGAAGAAATTTTTGGGCTTTTAAAGATATTGTAGAAAAAGGTGAGAATTCCTTATACAAAAACTGGTACAGAATAAATTCGTTTGATGATCCTTCAACAGAAAAAAATGAATTTGATTATAAAGGCTGGTGGAATATTGCATCTCTTCCGGAAATAAACAGAACTGAAAATGATCTACATCCCGAGCCAAAAAAATACATTTTTGAAATTACCAAAAGGTGGATGGACCCTAACGGCGATGGTAATACCGATGACGGAATTGACGGCTGGAGACTGGATGTTGCAAGAGAAGTTCCAATTGGTTTTTGGAATGATTGGAGCAACCTAGTAAAATCAATTAATAAAGAAGCAGTTATAATTGGTGAACTTTGGGAACTATCACCCGATTTTGTTGGAGCTAATAAACCTTTTGACGGCTTAATGAACTACAATTTCGCATTTGCAGTAAATGATTTTTTTATCGCTGATAAAAATAAAATTAAAAGATCAGACTTAATTGCCAACTTAAAAGAAATAACCAATACTTATCCCGAAGCTAATCTGCATGCATTGCAGAACCTTGTTGACAGCCACGATACTGAAAGAATTTCATCAATAATTAAAAATCCAGATAGAAACTATGACAGAGATGGAAATTCGGGAAATGAAAATTATGATCCTTCAAAGCCTGGTTCGAATGAATATCAAAAACAAAAGTTAATTGCTGCGTTTCAAATGACTTATTTAGGTGCGCCAATGATTTATTACGGCGATGAAGTTGGAATGTGGGGAGCCGACGATCCACATTGCAGAAAGCCAATGGTTTGGGATGATAAAATTTATGATGATGAAATGATTGATGAAAATTCAGGTTTCAAAAAAGGATTTGGAAGTTATAAAGTATTTCAAAATAAAGATTTACTAAGTACATACAAAAAGCTGATTGCAATTAGAAATAGCAGCAAAACATTGCAGATTGGTTCCGTTGAATTTTTAACTGAGATTATTTCCGAAAAATTATTTGGCTTTACTAGAGAATTTGAGAATGAAAAAATCTATGTGATTTTTAATCTATCTGATAAAGAGGAACTATTAGAACTTCCTTCAAATAATTATATGGATTTGTATAATAATTTTGAAATCAAATCGAATAATAAAAGTCTAATTTTAGTCCCAAACTCATTCGTAATATTGAAGGAAATCTAATTGCTGAATTTTATTGAGAAGTACAATAATTTTATTTTTGATTTGGACGGTACAATTTATAGAGGTGATAATTTAATTTACGGCGCCGATAAAACAATAAATAAACTGGTTTCGTTAAATAAAAAGATAATTTTCATTTCAAATAAAACTACCGGATCAGTTAAAGATTATTATAAACTGCTTACCGGATTTGGTCTTCAAGTAAAGAAAGATCAAATTATTAATGCTACTTTAGTTATAAAAAAGTATTTGAATCATTATCATAAATCTTCTCCCTTTTATGCTATAGGTGAAAAAAAGTTTATTGACGAATTAACAGCTGCCGGATTAACTTTTTCAACCGATCCGAAAAAAATAAAAGTTGTAATTGTAACTCTAGACAGAACATTAAATATCAACAAAATTGAAACTGCGGCAAAGGCATTGGAGAATAACGCAAAGTTTTATGCTGCCAATATTGATAATACTTGTCCGGTTGAAGAAGGAGAACTTACCGATGCCGGAGCCGTAATATCTGCTTTAGAAAAAAGAACCGGTAGAACTTTAGAAAAGCATTTCGGAAAACCTTCTGATTATATGATCAAAGAAATCAAAAAGTATTTTCCATTAAATGAAAAAACTTTACTTATCGGCGATAGAATTGAAACTGACATTGCAATGGGAAACTTAATGAACATAGATACCGTTTTAGTTTCATCCGGGGTTAAATATCATACAGAATTAAATAGCTATAAGCCGACTTATAAATTAGAATCGGTTTTCGATTTATTATAGAATACAAGTTATTTATAAACATTAAAAGGAATAATTAAGTGATAAAAAGAATAAACCTTTTTCTATTTTCAATAGTTTTGATTGTTAATTCCACATCCGCACAAGAAGAACTCACGTTGGATAAAATCTTTAAGTCGAGAGATTTTATGCCGGCCGCACTTTCACAGCTTCAATGGAACAGTGAAAATAAATTTTCGTTCTATAAAAATGATCCTGAAACGAAAACTGTAAGTATTGTTGCAGTTAATCCTGAAACAAAAGAGGAAACTGTTGTTCTATCGAACAATGAGATTGATTATAAATTTAAGTACGGACAAATTTATAAATGGTCACCCGATTCTAAATTTATTCTGTTTACCGAAAAACTAAATGCAAGAAGAGATAAATCGGGAGGTAAATTTGTTATTGTTGATGTTGAAAAGAAAAAAGTACTCCTTGAAATTACAGATCAAGATGATCAAGAACTTGCCCAATTTTCACCCGATAGCAAAAAATTAGGTTTCGTAAGATCACATAATCTTTTTGTTGTTGATATTGAATCCGGTACCGAAACTCAATTAACTTTTGATGGAAATGAGAATATCTTAAATGGTACTTTCGACTGGGTTTATGAAGAAGAATTTTCAATAATTTATGCATGGGAATGGGGAACGGACAGCAGACAAATTACATATTGGCAGTTAGATCAAACAAAAGTTCCAACCGTTCAAATTGCAACATGGGATTCTCTTTATTTTTCAGCATTTGATTTGAAATATCCCAAAGCCGGAGGGACAAATCCTAATATTAAGATTGGAGTTGTGAATGTTGATAACCAAAAAACAACATGGATGAATGTTGAGCTTCAAGAAGATTTTTACATTCCAAGAATCAAGTTTTCCAATAATCCCAATCTATTAAGTGTACAAAGATTGAATAGAGATCAGAACATTCTGGAACTCCTTTTGTGTGATACTAAAACCGGAGAATCGAAAGTTGTATTAAAAGAAGAATACAAAACTTGGATTAAAGTAGATGACAATTTAACATTTCTGAAAGAGAATGATCATTTTGTTTGGACATCGGAAATTGACGGATTTAATCATATTTATATTTATGATTTTGATGGAACGCTGGTAAATCAAGTTACTTCGGGAAAGTTTGAAGTCGATAAAATTTCCTCCGTTGACGAAGAGAATGAAGTTATTTATTTCACTTCTAATGAATCCGGTGTTACCAACAAGGATTTATATAAAATTTCATATGCCGGTAAAAATAAACAAAGACTGACAAGTGAAAATGGTACAAGTTCAGCATCATTTTCTGCTGATTCCAAATATTTTATTAAGAAATTTTCTAATACAGAAACAAATACAATTACAACATTAAATTCAGCTGACGGTTCTTTAATAATGGAATTAAAGAAGCCGCAGATTGATGTAGTTGAAAAATACGACCTCACTAAAGTTGAGTTTTCAAGCTTTGTAACAACTGACGGTGAAACAATAAACTATTCAATTATGAAACCAAAGAATTTTGATCCTACCAAAAAATATCCTTTACTGGTTTATAATTACAGCGGACCGGGTTCTCAGGTTGTTTTAAATAGCTGGCGCGGTTCAAATTATGCATGGTATTCATACTTGAATAATAACGATATTGTTGTTGCCTGGTTTGATAACAGAGGAACCGGTGGAAGAGGAAAAGATTTTAAAGATCATGTTTATAAAAGATTAGGAGATTTTGAAATAAACGACATTGCCGAAGGTGTAAATTATTTGGTTGCCGAAGGATTTATAGATATGGAGAAAATAGCAATCTGGGGCTGGAGTTACGGTGGATATGTTTCTTCATTAGCTTTGGCAAAAGTCCCATACTTGTTCAATTGTGCAATTGCGGTTGCTCCTGTAACCGATTGGAAATTTTATGACTCAATTTATACTGAAAGATATATGTCAACTCCGCAAAAAAATCCGGAAGGATATAAAAACGGTTCCGTATTAACTTATACCGGTGATATTAAAGGAAAGCTTTTGCTTGTTCACGGAACAGCTGACGATAATGTTCATTTTCAAAACAGTGTTAAGTTAGTTGAAGAAATGATAGAAAAAAATATTTATTACGAAAGCTTATATTACCCTGAAAAGGATCATGGAATTCACGGCGGTAACTCAAGATTTCATTTATATAACTATATGACAAATTTTCTTTTTAATCGATTGAAATAATTTGTCGAAAATTGCTTAATTTAATTATATTAAGCACATGTAAAATTAGAGGGTTTTAATTTTATCACAAATCAAAGGAGGCACAATATGAAAAAAGTAATTATGTTTGCAGGCTTGTTGTTATTAGTTGGAATGCTTACTACCATTTCTGCTCAAACTCAAAGTGGTTCATTCTTCGTTGATAAAAATACTCCAAATTACACTTTGGATAAAAACGAAGGTACAAGATCAGTTGAGATTGAAGTTAGATTCGCAAATCCATTTGATACAATGCCTAATGTAATTGTGGCTAACACATTAATTGATGCTGCTAAAGATACCAAAATCAGATACTCTGTTGAGCCAAAAGCTGTTTCTAGAGATGGTTTTGTTATAAAAGTAAGCGTTTGGGGTGATACTCAATTAAACGCTGTTGGCGGATCTTGGATAGCTCACACTAAATAAGAAGTTCTTATTTACAATTAAGGCTGTTCTTTGAAATATAGGAACAGCCTTTTTTTATTTCTATCTATTTGTATGAATTTACCAATCTTGACTTTCTTTTATTTCTAAAAACTATACGGATAACTACCTAAATATTTTTCGTAAACATAAAAAAATCCCCACCGGCAATTAGCCGATGAGGATTCAAGATTCATTAAACCATCATTAATATTATTAACTAATTTATATTATTTGATTAAAAGCATTTTCTTAACTTCTCTAACTTCAAAACCGCCGTCAATTTCGCTTGTCTGTGCTTCTAAAGTATAAAAATACATTCCCGAAGTAAGATTCGAAGCATCAAAATTAATTTCATAAAATCCGCTTGTCTGCTGGCCGTTTACTAGAATTGCAACAGTTTCTCCTAATGAATTATAAACCGCAACTTTTACATTGCTGTTATAAGGTAATGAATATCTTAAAGTTGTTGAAGGGTTAAATGGATTAGGATAATTCTGCTCCAACACATAAACAGAAGGAACAACTTCAATTTCCACAACTTGTGAATAATTTACTGTTCCGTCGTAATCAACTTGTTTTAATCTATACTCAACTTTGCTGCCGTTTACATTGTTAAGATTATCTGTGTAAGTATAATTTGATGTTCTAGCAGTAGTTCCCTTACCCGCAATAAATGAAACTCTTTGCCATTCACTGCTTTGGTTTTCTGATATTACTCTTCTTTGAATTTCAAATCCTTCGTTGTTTGTTTCTGTTGCTGTGGTCCAATTAAGAGTAACATTTGAACCTGCAGCATTAGCAGTAAATGCCGTCAATTCAACAGGAATTAAATCATTCTGATAAACAATAAATAATTTTCCAACGCTGTCATTTGTTAAAACGTATGAACTATTTGACTTCATATCCACATCGATAGAACCAGATTGATCTTGTAATCTGAATGAACCTTCGGGAAATTTTGTTTGATCCCATTCAAATGTAAAAGGATAACTGCTTGATGGTGATTGGAAAACCAATTCCCAAGTTTCCATCATTGATGAAGATGATCTTAAATCCATTAATGAAGCTTTTGTGTTATCACCTGGATTAATAAATCTCGCATCAAAAAATCCCGACTCGATAGATGAAGCTAAAGAAACTTCACCAAACCCAACATCCAAACCGGAAGAAGCATTATCGTCTATACCAAATGTAACAACTTGCTTATGACTTAAATCTCTTGAAGCATCCGTTACTGTTATATGAATTTCTTTTGTAGAAAATGGAGGATCATTAAATAGTGAAGAACGGAAGCCGATATTTGTTGCCGACATTCTTTGAGTTTGTCCGTCAGTAAAAATATTCATACAAAGATCATTTGTATAATCCATGTAGTTTTCAATCATATCAACCGATCCGCATGAAGTATGTCCTGTTGGGCAATTAAAATTTGCCGCATCAGATTCCGGTGTATCTGAAACAAGATCGTCAACACCGCAAGGACCATCACCCCAGATATGATATAAACCTAACCAGTGCCCTACTTCGTGAGTTGCAGTTCTTCCTTTATTGTATGGTGCGGCAGGCGAATTAAATCCGAATGCAGAATAAAGTATTACAACACCATCTGTACTTGCTGATCCCGAATTTGGAAATTGAGCATATCCCAAAATACCACCTGTTATATTACAAACCCAAATGTTAAAATACTTGTTAGTTGGCCAAGCATTTACACCACCGCTCGATTCAAATTTAACTTGGTCATTTAAGCCGAATGTGGTTACTGTAGTTTGTTTTCTTGTTATACCTGTAGTTGGATTTCCCTCAGGATCAACTTGGGCTAAACGAAATACAATATTTGTATTTGACCCTACATCATCATTATTGTATCCGGGAGTTCCTACCATTTTTCGAAAATCTTCATTTAGAACTCTTATTTGGCTCAGCACCATATTATCAGAAATATTTTGCGCCGAAGTTCTATAAACTATATGAACAACCGTTGGAATTACATAAACATTCTCTGCTTCTCTTTTTGCTAAACCGGAATTTATTATTTCTTGAAGTCTGCTTTCATTTAAATCCATCTGCGATTCAAGTCTTGGATCCATTGATTTTAGTCTATCAAGATTTTCCATAGTGTAACATCTTACATACTTACTCTCCTGAGCAAATGTTATTGTGCCCAAAAGAGCAATTAGCAGAAAAATTGTAAGTCTTTTTGCCATGATTCCCTCATTTTTATTTGGTTAGATGATAGTTTTTTCAAATTAAGTTTTTCGTTTAGAAATAACAAATGTTTTTTAGACATAAAGGATTATTTTTTTCGACAAATATCTTAATAAATAAATTTTTTGATTCTTTACTACCATTTAGTAAGTTTTGAAAATGAAAACTAATTCATCAAAGCCTCTTTACCGCAATTCAAATCTTCAGATTATATTCCTAATTACTTTAATGGCAGTTTTAGGAGTTTCAAGCATAACTCCGGCTTTTCCAAAGATTGCAAAAGTATTTGAAATCTCCTCCGAAAAAGTGGGATTATTGATCATTGTTTTTACTCTTCCGGGAATTATATTAAGTCCTATTTTTGGAATTTTAGCGGATAGATTCGGCAGAAAAAGAGTATTAATCCCTTCTCTTATTTTGTTTGGAATAGCCGGAACTCTTTCTGCTTTTACAAGAACATTTGAACTCCTATTACTTTTTAGATTTCTGCAGGGAATTGGTGCAGCTTCTATCGGATCAATTAATGTAACTTTATTAGGAGATATTTTTGAAGGGAAAGAGCGTGCGGCTGCTATGGGATACAACGCTAGTGTTTTAAGTATAGCAACTGCAACTTATCCTTTTATTGGGGGTCTTCTTGCAAACTATAATTGGTATTTACCTTTTTTCCTTCCGGCATTTTCAATTCCAATTGCACTAATAGTTTTAACAAAACTGAAAAATCCCGAACCTAAAAAAGATGGTTCACTTAAAGTTTATCTGCATAATGCTTTTAACAGCTTAAAGAATAAAGAAGCAATTTTATATTTTACAGCAAGTTTAATAACATTTATAATTTTGTACGGTTGTTACCTGACTTATATTCCGATTTATTTAGATGAATTATTCAATGCTCAGCCGTTTATGATTGGAATCCTTCTCTCAACCATGTCTATTACAACAGCTGTAGTTTCTTCTCAATTAAAGAAGTTGAGCAGTAAATTTAATATCAAAAGTTTATTCAAGATTTCATTTTTAATTTACGGTTCAGCCCTTTTTCTAATTCCTTTTATTAAGATTTACGCTCTGTTATTCATTCCCATCATTATTTATGGAATTGCACATGGAATGAATATTCCTTTAGTTCAGACTTTATTGGCAAACATTTCTCCACTAGAATACCGCGGTGCTTTTATGAGTATGAACGGAATGATTCTGAGAGGAGGACAGACTTTAGGTCCTTTACTTACCGGAATATTTTACACTTTTTATGGAATTAATTCTGTATTCTTTTTCGGCGGGATAATTTCAATTTTATTTTCGATTCTTCTTTTTATCAAACTTTCAAAATAACTTAGCACAAATAAAAAATCCGGTTTACCAAATTACTTCATGATAAACCGGATTAATATTTAATGTAATACTTCACCTATTTTTCGGTCATAAAAGGATACTTCCAATCCTTAGGGGGATCAAAAGTTTCTTTCATTGTTCTGGCAGTCATCCATCTTAAAATATTCATGGCACTTCCGGCTTTATCATTTGTACCGGATGCTCTACCGCCGCCGAATGGCTGCTGACCAACTACCGCCGCTGTTGGTTTATCATTGATGTAAAAGTTTCCTGCAGCATTTTTTAATTTATCAGACATTTTAATCAATACATATCTATCCTGCGCCCAAATTGCACCAGTTAATGCATAAGGTGAAGTTGTATCACATAAATCCAAAGTTTCATCAAACTTTTCATCTTCGTAAACATATATTGTTAGAACCGGGCCGAATATTTCTTCTTCCATAGTTTTGAATCTTGGATTTGAAGTCACTACCGTTGTCGGTTCAATAAAATATCCATTAGTATCATCATAATTTCCGCCGGTTATAATCTCGGCATCTTCTGCATTCTTTGCAAAATCAATATATTCAGTAATTGATTTGAATGCACCTTCATCAATAACAGCAGACATGAAATTTGTAAAATCTTCTACATCTCCCATTTTGATTTTACTTACTTCAGCCACATATTTTTCTTTGAATTCACTCCAAATTGATTTAGGAATATACATTCTAGATGCAGCAGAACATTTTTGTCCTTGATACTCAAACGCACCGCGGATTGAAGCAGTTACTAAAGCATCAACATCTGCACTGTTATGAGCAAAAATAAAATCTTTGCCCCCTGTTTCTCCCACAATTCTTGGATAATATTTCATAGTCTTTAAATTTTCTGCAACGGTTTTCCACATTCCTTGGAAAACTGATGTAGAACCTGTAAAGTGAATTCCGGCTAAATATGGACTAGCCATAACCGGATTTCCAACTTGACCGCCAGACCCTGGAATAAAATTGATAACTCCTTTCGGTAATCCTGCAGCTTCAAATAACTTCATCATATGATAATTTGAATAAACAGAGCTTGATGCCGGTTTCCATAAAGCAACGTTTCCAACTAAAGCGGGAGCTGTAGGTAAGTTACCAGCAATTGAAGTAAAGTTAAAAGGAGTAACTGCAAATATAAATCCTTCTAATGGTCTGTATTCAACACGATTCCACATACCAGCCGGAGAATATGGCTGATCGGACATTAACTGCGTCATGTAATATGAATTGAATCTCCAAAAATCAATTAATTCACAAGCCGAATCAATTTCTGCTTGATGAGCAACTTTAGACTGCCCTAACATAGTTGCAGCATTAATTCTTGCACGCCAAGGACCTGCAAGCAAATCAGCCATCTTTAAAAATATTGCAACTCTTTGCTCCCAAGGCATTTCAGACCAAGTCTTTCTTGCTTCCAAAGCTGCTTCAATTGCCATTTCTACTTCTTTTTTTCCGGCTTTGTGATAAACACCAAGTACATGTTTTTTGTTGTGTGGAATTACCATTTCTTCGGTATTTCCGGTTTTTACTTCTTCTCCACCAATTATTAGTGGAACTTCAATGTGCTGTGATTTTAATTCTGTCAGTTTTTTCTTGAGTTGATCTCTTTCGGGACTTCCCGGGATGTAAGTTTTTACCGGTTCATTAATTGGCACCGGAACTTTAAAATAAGCATTAGACATACTACTGCCTCCATCCTCATCATTTTCTAAATAACAATTGTTTAAGCTGAATAAAAATTCATAAAGTAAAAATAGTATTAAGCCCTTGAAAAGACAACCTTAATGAGAACGATTAACGGGGAATCATTAGGAGGTTGAGACGTAGAAAAGTTAAGAAGTTGAGAAGTAATATTGTAGCGATTTGATTTATCAAATCTCATTTTTGTAGCAAAGTAAACTTGCAATCTGTTAGGTTAACTGCAATACTAATTTATCTAAATACTTAGAAAATTTATGTGTTTAACAGGCTTTAGTTGCTACCTCTCTGCAGATGCAAAAAGTGCAAAAAATTAAACTGCACTTGTTAGTCTTTTGTACAATCGATATATTTTGAGTTCAACAAAATGACATACTGATCATTTATTGTGATGATTTAGAAATTCTATTAAAAAAATTATAACCGTAGGGGACAAAAATTAGTGTCCCTTACAAATACGGAAAATACTATATGAAAAAACTAATTCTCTCTACAATTGCACTTTTAATAATTTTAATAACTTCATGCGATTCACCAACTGAAGTGATAGATGACTCTCAACCCGGAAGAAGAGATTATGTATGGACTGTCGATACTATAAAAGTTGATGCATCCGGTTATTTAACTCCCTTAAGAATTTGGGGTTCTTCTCCTAAGAATATATGGTTAACTTGTTCTTCCGATCGACCTAAATATAATTTATGGCATTATGATGGCAGTTGGAAAATAGATGCTGTGCATTATCTTTTCTCTATTTATGGATTCAATGAAAATCAAGTATGGGCTTCAAATAGTAATGGTGAATTTTGGTTTTTTAATGGAAGCTCGTGGAATCTCAGTTCAAAAGTTTCTATTGAAGGAGCAGATTTTGTTTCTTCCAATAATATTTGGGGTAATACTCCAAACAATATATTTTCTGTAGGATCTAGAGAAAAACGAAACGTAATTGGGCGTATTGGAACAATTATAAAATATAATGGAACTAACTGGACTAACCTTAACATTCCAGATAACCCTTACATATTTCTAGATATTCGGTCGTTTAATTTTACTTTTGTTACTGCCTACAACATAGACTCAGGTACAAAACCTTATTCTTTGTTTATCTTAAACGACAGCACGTTAACAACAATTTATGAAGGTCCCAAACCGATTGTTTTGAGCTCCATGAGAGATCAGTGTTATTTCATTCAGCAAAGTAAAATATATAAATATGAAGGCAGCGAGTTAAGGATTTGGAAAGATTTCTCTTCAACAAACTTTATTGCTAGACTATGGGGAAGAAACGAAAATGATTTTTTCACATATAATTATGATGGTATTGGCCATTTTAATGGTGCAGATTTAAAAACAATTTTTAATACAAACGCTGTATTGAGAGATGCCGTGATATTTTCCAATGATGTATTCTTTATAGCCCAAGGAGCATCGAACAACACTTTATTAGTAATTCATGGTAAACTTAATTAATAATTCTTTGAAAGTATTACTCTTATTGCAGCTGTAATTTTTTAAAACATCCCCTTAATAAAATATAAACTTATACCGTATAGAAGTAATATTTTCATCCCCAACAATAAATTAATCTTACAGATTTTATGCTGTTCTTAACTGCTTAGATTAGAGCACAAAAAACTTTCAGTCAAATTTTTATTTTGATTCCTCAAAAAATTCTGCTGAGAGTCCTTGATTAACTTTATAATTAGAGTATGTTAAAGTAACTTTACCCGACATTGACTCTCCTCTTTTCTTCTTTTTTGTTTCTTCTTTTTGATCTCCTCCAATTTCACCAGAGAATGATGCCGGAAGTTGAACATCTGAAACATTAAATGAGAAAACAACTGAGCTGGGTAATCCCCATTTATCTTTATTTTTGTAAGATAACTCAACCTTAAGAGTGCCGCTCGATTTAGTTGTTGTTTCAACTTTGCGAATGTAATGCCCTTCTATATCAATCCACAAAGTTGATAATACTACTCCGCTTGAATCGTTATTGGGAATTACCTTAACAACATCAACTTTGTGATCATCGTAAATATCTTCTTTAACAAAAATCGCGGTGTAATCTTGATTCAATAATTTTATAGGTGAAAAGTTAACTCCCTCTTTAGGAAGAAGTGCAAATCCTTCTGAATCTAGTTTTACTAAATCGGGCTGCTTAAAATAAATCTTAGCATTAGATTCGGGTACTTTCAAAAAATCTACATCAACAAAAATGCTTACATCAACTTCATAATCTTTTATCTTGTTGAATTTGTCCTTCACTTCATTTAGTATTTGTTCTGCATCTTTTACTTGAGCATTAGTAAATCCCACAAGAACAAATAATATTATTGATAAAATTTTCATTTCATTTTCCTATGATAAAATATCTTTTCTTTTGAATAAAAATAGTGTAATAAAATAAAGACCAACAATGTGTCCCATCAATATTAAACCGGAATTAATAATTTCGGAATAGTTGATTGGGTCAGTAAAAAATCCTCTCCATTCACTCATGTGACTTGTAAAAAAGAATGGACGAAGCTGTTCAAAAAATTCAAATCTCAATGCAGAAAAAATTAGAAAGATTATAATAACCGCCATAGAAGCTACAATCGGACCGATTGCATTTTCAACCAAAGAAGAGAATAGGAATGATAATGCAAAGACTGTAGTCATACTTAAAGTAGCAAAACCGTAGGCATAAATAAATCTCCACATAACATCATCCGAAGCAAAAATATAAATCTTATCTCTAAGCACAATTAATTCACCGGTTCCAAATATCATCATGCTAACAAAGAGGGATAAAAACATAAGCCAGAATAAAAGAAGATTTGTATAAATTACGCCGGAAATAAACTTAGAAGTAATTAATTGAAATCTGGTTATTGGTCTAGTTATAAGCATTCTGTATGTACCGCTGGTAGCTTCACCTGCAAGGAGATCTCCACCTACAAGAACAATTAAGAAAGGAAGATTAATATAAAGAGCCTGCAGAATAATATTTGCAATCAGATAACCATTAAATAAATTGCCAACCATTACAAAAGACTGACTGATTGACTGCGTGTAAAAGTTAAGTGAATTTTGTCCTTCTAAATAAAGTACAAGCTGTACAATAGGAGTTAAAATTCCGATTGCTATAAATCCAATATAAGATCTCCATTTACTGAAGATTTTGTGAAGTTCAATTTTTGTAAGTGTTAAAATCATTATTTCCCCCCTTCAGTAATTTTTAAGAAATATTCTTCTAAAGAACGGGTTGGAATAACTGACATAACCTTAACTCCATTTTCGAAAAAGTAATTAGTCAAATCGGGAATTTCTCCTTTATCCATTTCAAATATGTATTGTTCTTTTTCCTTCACTTTGAAATTATCTTTCCATCTGGAATTAACAACAAGCTCAATCACATTTGATGAATCAACAAATTCATAATTTACTTTCATTGCTTCGGAAGCGAGAAGTTCATCAACTTTTCCTTCTATAATTGTCTGCCCTTTATTTATAATAATCATTCTGGATGCAATCAATTCAACTTCTTTTAAAATGTGTGAAGAAAGAAAGATTGTTTTTCCTTTTTCTTTACTTAAGAAAATTATCAAATCACGGATATCTTTGATTCCTTGCGGATCAAGTCCGGTAGTCGGTTCATCAAGAATAATAAGTTCGGGATCATGCAGAAGCGCCTGTGCAAGTCCTAATCTCTGTTTCATTCCATGCGAAAAAGTTTTTACTTTGCTTTTATATCTCTTATCTAATCCAACTAGTTCAAGAACTTCCATTATTTTCTGTTTAGTTGGATTGATACCGGAAACTTTACCTAAAATTTCCAAATTTTTATAAGCACTTAAGTAGAGATAGAAATCAGGTTTCTCAACAATGGCTCCAATCTTTCTAAGAATTTCAATTCTATCTGTCTTTAATGATTTTCCAAATATTTTAATATCCCCGGAAGTTGGTTTAATTAAGGAAAGAAGCATTCTTATTGTTGTACTTTTACCGGCTCCGTTTGGACCTAAGAACCCAAATACATCTCCTCGATAAACATTAAGATCAAGATTATCAACGGCTGTTAATTCTTTGTACTTTTTTGTTAATCCTTTTACTTCAATAATTTTTTCGGAATTCAAAATCTCTCCAATTATCAATAATAAATTAAAACAGAAGATTTTAAAATTTGGTTTCGATAAACCAATTTATTTTACAGTTATTAGTCGTTTTAAAAGAAAATTTGATTTATTTATAAAAGATTTTTTTTCGAAATGAAAAAGCTGTACCTAATAATTTATTTGTTTTATAGATACAGCTTATAAAATTTGAGTAAGTTATTTACTCTGTTTCATAGAGAACTGCTTCTGCAATAGCATCAGTAACTTTTGGTCTGAATCTTACAATTTCTCTATTATCTCTGGTTGGATAAACTCTGTTTGTTAAAAGAACTACATATACTCCGTTATCTTTATCTGCCCAGACAGAAGTACCGGTAAAGCCGGTATGACCAAATGAATTCATTGAGAACAATGTTCCGAAAGATGAGTTCTCTTCAGATTTAGTATCCCAGCCCAATCCTCTTGTACTTTGATCGGTTTGTTTAGTTGTCCAAGTTTCAACAGTACTTTCTTTGAAATATCTTTTTCCCTTGTAAACACCTTTATTAAGCATCATCTGCATAAATTTTGATAAATCCTCTGCAGTAGAAAACAATCCGGCATGCCCTGCAACTCCGCCAAGCATGTACGCATTCTCATCATGAACTTTAGCTTTTACCGTAGTCATTCTCCAGTAGTCATCAACTTCCGTTGGAAGAACATCATACCAAAATTCTTCGGAAGGATTGTACATTGTTCTGTTCATTCCCATCGGCTTAAATATTCTTTCTTCAAGGAATTCGTCCAATCCTTTACCGGCAAGTTTCTCAATTATCTGCTGAAGTGTAATCATTCCAAGATCACTATAAACATAATCTGTTCCAGTTGGATATTTCAGTTCGGAATTCATTATAGCATTTATAACTTCTTCTTTTGTAGAGAGTTTTCTGTAATACTCAACAAAAGCAATCAAGCCGCTGTTATGAAGCAGAAGATTTCTAACTGTAATTTTATCTTTGCCGTTATTGTTAAACTCCGGAAGATATTCAATTACTTTTTTATCTAAATCCAATAATCCTTCATCATACAATAACATTGCAGCAGATGTAGTTCCCACTACTTTTGATACTGAAGCTAAATCAAATATCGATTTTTTATCAACTCCCCTAGCATCCTTATCATATGTGAACTTACCGAATGGTTTGTGATAAACTAATTTTCCTCTATGACCAACAGCCAGAACAGCTCCCGGAAATATTTTATCATTTACAGCTTCTTCCATTAATTTATCAACTTTAGAGAAATCATAAAGTGAATCGGCATAATAATCTTCAAAAACACCAAGAGAGGCCAATTGAATTCCATCACCAAATTTGAATTCAGTATTTGGAATTGTAATCGGAAGTTTCCCTTGTATATTATTTTTCCCAACAATTGCATCTGCCATTGCATATTGCGAGAAATCAGTCTCGCCGTAAGTAACAGCATAAGTATTAATATTATCAAACTGATTAACTAAGTATGGATTTCCGAAGCTGATTAATACCACATTCTTATTTTCATTAAGAATTTCATCCATAAATTCTTTTTGCTTTTCATCAATTTCCAGACTTCTGCCCAAAGAATTATAATAAGCCAAAATCACCAAATCAGATTTTGCCGCTTCCTTCAATGCATTTTGAAAATCTTTCTTTCTGCTTCTTAAAGAAATTTTTGTCGTTTTAATATAATTGAGATTTCTTCCTATTGCATCTTCAAACACTTTCTCCTTTTTTAGACTGCTTAAAGATCTGGTATCTCTAACAATAATTAAATTTGTTTTATAATATTTATCGGGATTAATTGGAATAATATTCTTTTCATTTTTCAAAAGAGTGATTGATTTTTCTGCTATTTCAGAAGCAAGTCTTTTATGTTTTTTTGTATTTACTCTTTGATCTATTTCATCTTCTGCAATTAGTTTGTTTTCAAAAAGTCCCAGCCATTTTTTTGCAGCTAATATTTTCTTCACTGAGAAATCAATTCTGCTTTCAGGAATTGAACCCGATTTTACAGATGAAATTATTGCCTGCACAGCAGCTTCATCATTCGGTGGAAATAAAATTATATCATTACCGGCATTTATTGCTCTTTCAACAGCATCTTCTTCTTCATAATATTTAGTGATGGCACTCATGTTCATTGCATCGGTAACAACTAATCCTTCAAATTTTATTTCATTCAGCAGAAGATTATTAATAATGTTGTTTGATAGAGTAGAAGGAATACTTTCGTTTTCCTCATAAGCTCTAACATCAAGATGACCAACCATTATTGATTTTACACCTTCAGAAATCATTCTTCTAAATGGACGGAGATCATATTCTTCAATTTCATTTTTTTGAAGAGAAATAACCGGAAGCTCGTAATGAGAATCCAAATCGGTTGCTCCATGTCCAGGAAAATGTTTCGCAGTTGATAATACTTTCCCTTCATTCATTCCCTGAGTAAATGCAGTTGCGTGATTAATTACAACTTCAGGATCATCGGAAAATGATCTGACATTAACAATCGGATTTCTGTAATCTCTATTTACATCTATCATTGGTGCATAGTTTTGATGAACACCAATCGCTCTTGCTTCATCGGAAATATATTTACCGGCTAAGTATGTAAGATTAAAATCATTAGCTGCTGCAATTGCCATATTATATGGATACTCAACTGCATCTTCCAATCTCATTCCTAAACCACGTTCATAATCAGCAGAAATTAAAAGAGGAATATCTGAAAGTTTTTGAAGTTCATTAGTAATTGCTGCCTGCGGTTTAATTTCACCTTTAAAGAAAATTAGCCCGCCAACTTTTAATTCTTTAACAAGCTTAACTAATCTCTCATAATTTTTCGAATCTTTAGCAGTATCGGCAGCAGAGGCATAAGACATAACCAATTGAGCACATTTTTCTTCCAGACTCATTTCGGATACTTTGTTTTCAATCCACAAATTATCCTCTTCAGAGAGATTAAAAACAGAAGAATAAGATTTAACTTCATCTTTCTTGTTAGTTGTAAAATCCATAGGAAAAACCAATAAAAGTGATATAATTCCGATTGTTAAAAATTTACCGCCAGTCTGCATTTTAAGATTCCTTTTTACCAAAATTCTCATCCAGGTGAATAAATTTAGTAATAATAAAAGCCGGGATTGTAGCAATAACAACCCAAACAAAAAAGTGTTCATAACCAATAAGTTCTTGAAGCCACCCGCTTATCATTCCCGGTATCATCATACCCAGAGCCATAAATCCGGTTGTTATTGCAAAGTGAGCAGTTTTATGATCTCCTTCCGAAACAAAAATCATGTAAAGCATATAAGCAGTAAAACCAAATCCGTAACCGAATTGTTCAACTGCAACAGAAAGACTTATTAAAACAAATGATTCCGGCTGCGCATAAGAAAGATAAACATAAACTAAATTAGGTAAGTTGATTGCTATCAACATCCACCATAACCAATATTTTAATCCATCTCTCGAAGCTAAAAATCCACCTAAAATGCCGCCGAGAGTAAGAGCAATAATTCCGATTGTTCCATAAATAATTCCAACATCTCCAGTTGTTAAGCCTAAACCTCCAAGTTCTCTTGAATCAAGCATGAAAGGTGAAGCAAGTTTTACAAGCTGCGATTCACCAAGTCGATACACAAGTAAAAATGCAATTATGATTCCGATATTTTTCTTCTTAAAGAATAGAGCAAATGTTTTGAAAAATTCTTTAAAGACCGAACTTCCTTCAGCTTTAACAGCCGGTGCATCAGATTTTGGATAAGGAAGAATAAATTTATGATAAACAAAAAAGAGTACAAATAATCCGGCTAGTATAAAGAATGTGATTGTCCAAGCTAAAGGAATATTTCCCGATCTTGCTTGAAAACTAGCAGAAGTAATTTCATTAAGTTTAGGATCTAGTTGAAATATTGCGAGTGCCGGTTTTTCCCAGTTATCTTTTGTAAAAACAAAACGGGTTCCTTCAACCAGACCAATACTTTTATCTCCCCCTTCGCTTCCAAAATTTACAACTATATTCTCTTCGGGCTGTTTTGATAAGTAAAAATAAACCAATCCAACATTTCCGGTTCCTTTGCTGACAATTACCGGAGCTTCTTCTTTTCCGAAAGTTGATTTAATAAAATTTTCAAACGGTTCTGATATTGATTCAGTAAACCAAGATTTTTCCTGTTGATTATCAACAGACACTTCTGAACCATTTACTTTTTCTTCTGAATAAAAATTATTTTTTAGATTCCATTCCTTAACAAATGCAATAAGTGAATCAGCTTTTTCCTTTTCAATTTTTTCTATATTTAAATCAATATTATCAGCATTAGTTAATATTTTCAGCTCAGATTCTCTCTGCAATTGAAGCGAATCGGGATGCATAAAAACTGAAGTGGTGTTATTCATTGTAGTATTAACAGATATATCAACCGGAGGAAGTCCGGTAGAGACTTCAAAAAATCCGGCTAGAATAATTAACAAACCCTGCCCGGTAATCATTGCAAATCGATAAAATGTACTTCTGATTCCGACAAAAAATGCCTGCTGATTCTGATTTAATCCGAGCATGTATAATCCGTCTGCTGCAATATCATGAGTTGCAGAACTGAAAGCTATAAGCCAGAAAAATGCAAGCGTATATTGGAAGAAATTAGGAACCGGAATTGTAAATGCTACTCCGGCTAAACCGGCGCCGATAATCAACTGCATTATTACAATCCAAAATCTTTTTGTTTTGAATATGTCAACAATCGGACTCCATAAAGGTTTAATAACCCAAGGGAGATAAAGCCAGCTTGTATAAAGGGCAATATCGGTATTGGAAATTCCAAGTCGTTTGTACATAATTACTGCAACTGTCATAACAACTACATAAGGAATTCCCTGTGCATAATAAAGTGATGGTATCCAAAACCAAGGATTTCTTTTTTCTGTTTTTTCTTTACTCATTACAATCCTTTTTCTCTATTTATCAGCTTAAGTTTTTTGCCATTATTACCGCACCAATTGCCGGGGGATAATCCGGATCCTGCAGTTTTACATTTCCAAGATCATTAATTTTTTCCTGAAACATTTTTGCATACAGATTTTCTGTTGTAATTGTACTTCCAATTAAAGAGAGTTTTAATGTCTCTTCTTTCAACAAATTATGAATCGCTTTTACATGTAAAGTAAGTTCATCACTTTCTTCTTCTAAAATTTTCAAACAAGCAATATCATTTTCTTCAGCAGCTTTAATTACAAAAGGAGTAACGGAAGCTATATCAAAATTCTCTTTATAAATTTTTGTTATTAATGTAGGAAGATCATCAATATTAAATTCGCTTCTTAAAAAGTCGGTTAATAATGTTGGATTGCCTCTACCGTCTAAATGTTTGGAAACAGCAATTAATCCTTTTCGTCCAATCATAAATCCGCTTCCTTCATCACCAATAAATCTGCCGCATCCGCCTACTCTGTGAATAACTCCATTCTTATCTTTGCCAAACATTATAGAACCAGTTCCGGCAATTAAAATACTTCCCGGCTTACCGCTGAAAGCCCCTTCTAATGCTATTCTTGCATCACTTTCTACAAAAAAGTTTTTTAGTTTCAGATTCTTTTGGTGCGAGTAATTTAAAAAAGTTTCCTTCAATGAATTTGCATCATTAACTCTTCCGGCTCCGGTTGTTCCTATTAAAACAGCTTCTAAATCATCTTCATTAATTTTTGAATTTGTAATTGCTTCGTTGATAAGATTAAAAATCGTTTCGGATACTTTTTCTGTTCCAAGCATTAAAAAATTTGAAGGACCTCCGGTACATTCATAAATCGAATTATAATTTTCATCTGTTAAAATACATTTTGTCTTTGTTCCGCCCCCGTCTAATCCAATAAAGTATTTCATAACTGTAAAAAGATTCCTATAATTTTATATTTGAAAATAGAAAAAATTACTTACAATTATAATGCTTATAGAGAGAAAGATTAATTATAATGCGATTTTATTTGACTAAAAGAGAATCAACACATCAATCAATTAAAAGAATTTTTACCGGATTGATAAAAGAGAATATTTCTCTGCTTAATAATCATAGCGAAGAGGTTGATAAATCTATACATGACTGCAGAAAGAACTTCAAAAAATTAAGAGCAGTATTAAGATTGGTTCGTTCCGATTTAAGTCCCCATTTCTACAAAACTCATAATATTCATTTTAGAAATCTTTCAAGAAAAATTGCCGGACTGCGGGACAGCTTTGTAATTATTGAGGTTCTTGAGAATCTGTTAAAAAGCAATAACCAAAAAGTTGATGAATTTGAGAATCTTATAAACTCTTTAAGAGAAGAATATTTTCAGACAAAGAACAGAATTTTATTTGAAGAAAATCAGCCGCAAAGTGTAATTACTTCTCTTAATCTTTCTTTGGATGAATTTGAGAATCTCCCTAAGATTGAAGAGAGATTTGCAGCTTTAGGGAATGGAATTAAAACCATTTACTCTAAAGGTAAATATTTTCTTGAGCTGACTTATTCAGATCCAACTTCGGAAGTTTTTCATGAATGGAGAAAGAATGTAAAATATCTTTGGCATCTTCTTCAAATCATTCAGCCGGTTAATTACCAAGTTATAAAGAGGATGACAATCGACTTCAAGAAACTATCTGATTTTATTGGTGATGAACATGATCTCCATGAACTGCAGTTACTTCTGATAAATAGAAATGTTACGAATGAATCTCTGTTCAGAATGATTAACAAAAAACAGTTTGAGTTAAGATCGGATGCATGGAAACTTGGTGAAAAATTGTATGAGAAAGATGCAGATGAATTTACAGCAAAATTAGAGAACTATTATAAAAAGTGGAAAGAGAAATAGCAGTGTCGTTCTCAAAAATGTTATTTCGATTAGCTGGGGTTGTCTCAAAAGCAGCTCCGTCTTATCGATGCGTCGCTTCGCTCCTAACTTGAAGCGACGTTTTTGTCAGTTCGAGTTTATCTACGTTAGTAGACGACCACCTACTAAACTCCCGCAATTTAAAAAATTGCGGGAGTTTTTGTTTGTCAATTTTTTCTCAATACTAAATACTCATTACTCAATACTTATTTGAGCAGCATCATCTTTCTAACTTGCGAGAGGCCGGCAGTATTTAATTTGTAAATATAAACTCCGCTTGGAAATCCATGTGCATCAAAGTTTACTTTATAATTTCCCGGTTGTTTTGTTTCGTTTACTAATGTTGCAATTTCATTTCCTAGTACATCATAAACTTTCAATGAAACTTGTGTGGACAACTCATGAGTTGTCCCTACGTTATTTGGGATAGAATATTCTATTGTGGTATTAGGGTTAAACGGATTCGGGAAATTCTGATTTAGTCCAAACTCAGTTGGAATTTCTTCTTTATCATTAACAGAAACTGCGTTCTTAAAACTAAAATCTACAACCAAAGGAATATGATCCGATGCATTTACAACATCTTCTTTCTGTAAATTATATTTTGTGAGACTATCAGCCGGTAAAGCTCTTGTAAAGAGAGAAAAGCCGTTTTCCTTTTCCAATACAGAATTTGAATAAACCACATAATCTAATCTGCCCGGAAAGAAAGAACTGCTTTCACTAAACCATGTAAAAGTTGTGTTGGTATTGGTTGTAATTGGTTTAGAATCTGCCAAAGCTGTTTCATCCCAATCCGGATTAAAATCTGCTCCGTAAATACCGTTATAAAAAATATCTCCGGTAATTAAAGTTGTCTGCTGTCTTTTTAAGCCAACCAGATTCATATCTCCAACAATTACAATCGGTGTATTTTCTTCAATAGGAATTGAACTTGTACCGTTTTTCGAATCGCGGAGAAAAGCCATAAATGCATCAATCTCTTCCTGTCTTTCAATATCATTTGTACAGCAAGGTGGATGGGCGCTGATAAAGAAAAGATCGGAATCATATTTTGGTCTTAAATCTAGAAGAAAAATTCCGTTGCCGTCGGTCTGTGCAGATTTCTTAACCGGAAATTTACTAACAACAATAATATCGGGAACTGCACTTGAACTGTACCAAGTTTCATCAGGCAGAATTGATTGAACAAAGTTTTTAACTTCTGCTGCCGAGTGATCATAAATTTCTTGAAATCCAATCACATCAGGATTAACAGCTTTTATTATTCTTTCAAAATATGCTTTCTTATTGTTGTCAAAAGGAGAATCGCGTTCTACGTTGTAAGATAAAATTCTTAAATGATCTTCATTCAATTTGCTGATTGAGTATGATTTATATTCAATCAAGTTTTTTTTCATTGCATAATCAACACTTCCCAAATCGGGTAATCTATCACTGCCGGTATCTTCAACTATTATCTTTATATTATCAGAAGGATAAAGGATATTGCCCGATATTACAGAACTTTTATAAATGCAGAATTCAAATCTATCCGACGTAACAGTCGGAGAGTTAATCAATTCAATATCATCATGAAAAACATTAACCGAACTTCCATTTGAGAAATAATATTTTCCTCTTCTTTCACCAAATGTAAATTGAAAATCTACACCAATTCCATCTTTTGATAATCCTGTAGAGGAATTATTATCGGTATCAATAAAAAGATTTATCGAATTGTTATCCTGGAGATTAATTTCAGTACCGACTTCCAGCAGAAAATAAATAAATTCTTCATCATCATTTACATAAAGCTTTCCGAAATTAATACTGGATTGATTATCATCAAGAGAATCGGAATAAACCAACATATCATCAGTCCAATCACTGAAATCTTCATCTAAAATAATTTGCTGGGGAAAAACGATTGTAATCAAAGTAAAAAAAGTAATTAGTATTTTGGTCATTAAGTTTTCCTTTTTCTGTATAGGAATAATTTTGAATCTTTGTTTTTATAATTTCATCATACTATCAAAAAATAAGCAAAACGAATGAAAAAATTCTTATTAGTAATACTAATTACATTATTAATTAATGCGTGCGGAGAAAAGCTTCCCATAGAAGACGACTATTCAAAAATTGAAACCGAATTATTAAACCAAGACAGTGTAAAAGTAAATTTTAATGATATCCTTTTAGGAAAGAATACCGTTATTGGATACATCTTCACTAACTGCCCCGATATTTGTCCTTTAACCACAAACAACATGCGCTTAATTCAAGAACAAGCAAATGAAGAAGGAATTGAAAATCTTCAGTTTGTTTCTGTCTCTTTTGATCCCGAAGTTGATAAGCCTTCCGTATTAAAAAAATATTCCGAGATTAGAAATCTTGATACTTCAAACTGGACTTTCTTAACCGGCGATAAAGAGACTGTTGACGGTTTAATGAAAAGATTGGGAATTATTGCTGTCGTTGGGGATTCTTCCGTTACATCCGACGGTAATACTGTTTACTTTTATGTTCACACAGATAGAATAGCATTGATTGATTCCAAAGGACAATTAAGAAAGAATTACAAAGGGAGTGAATTAGATAAAAATTTAGTTGTTAATGATATCAAATTATTAGAGGAGTAATCATGAAATATATTTCAGTTCTGTTTTTATTTTTTGTTTTAACACTTTCTGCACAAGAAAAGATAGCTGTAGAAATTAAAGAAGCTTGGATTAGACCGGCTGCAGCCGGAATGAATACCGCTTTATTCTTTAAAGTAACAAATCACACAGAATCAGTAGATACACTTTTTGATGCATCGTCAAATGCAGCTGATCTTGTTGAAGTTCATGAGACTTATGTTGACGGCGATAAAATGGGAATGAGAAGAACAAAAGCGGAAATTAAACCGGGTGAAACCGTTGAGTTCAAACCTAGAAGTCTGCATGTAATGTTTATAAAACTTCTTAAAGATATGAAGATTGGAGATACACAAGAAGTTACTCTCCACTTTAAGAATGCCGGAGATGTTAAGATTACTGCCGAAGTAAAAGATAACATGCCCGCCCCAATGAGAAAAGAAATGAATAAAAAGAAGATGAACTGATTTTTAATGCAAGGCTGTCACGGTCGCAGATACTCTCTCGTAAATCTCAAATGAGTCATTGCGAGACGATTTTTGTCGAAGCAATCTTTAGAATTTGCAACAAATCAATCCAATAGATTGCTTCACTTCGTTTGCAATGACCACAGATATTCTAAGACAGTTTCTACGACCATGACCCCCAAGTAAAAATTGTAATTTCTCCTCACAAAACTGTCTTAAGACATACAAAGTGAGGAGAAATCCTTTAAATCTTTCCGACGCATTAATATCCCAAACATTCCAACAAATAAATCAACAAACCCACAACTTTATGAACTTTATAAACTTGATGAACTTTATAACTCATTAATGTAATTTGTACATTCGCTCACCAAGCATTTGGGCAAGGAATGTAGTTTGTACATTTGTCCACCGAGCATTTGGGCGAGGAATGTAGTTTGTACATTCGTCCACCAAGCATTTTGGCAAGGAATGTAGTTTGTACATTCGTCCACCAAGCATTTTGGCAAGGAATGTA
>PAAX01000030.1 GCA_002698995.1 Ignavibacteriota bacterium
CTCTTTTTCTCACTGATGATGCTTTAAAGAAAATGCTCTTTTTATATTATAGAGATTTATAAAAATTTTGGACAGTGCCAATTAGAAATTGTGCTGTTGTACTTTCAATTTATTCGATAAATTTTAAGGACATATTTGATGATTTTACTTAAACAAAAAAATCATTTGTACAAATTATTTTAGAGGTTCGCTACGTATAAATAATAATTTATGAAAAACTCATTCGCCTCACCACAACAATGATGAGCCCCATTGCCATGATTAGAATACCAATCCAAACTAAACTTATGAACGGTTTTTCACTAATCCTCACAGTTAAAACATCATTTGTGAAACTGGCAAATTGGTTATTGTTATCGATACTGATTTGAATACTACCGGCTACATCAAAACTTACTATTTCAAAGGAAATTTTTGTTTTCTCATCATACACATGTTTATTAACTCCTTGAACAAGAATAACATCAGTCTGTTTTGAGTATTCGCCTTTATCAATTGTAATTATTGCATGTATATCAAACTGTTCACCATCCATCATTTTCTGCATTGCATCTTCCGGAAGATCAAATTTTTCGAAAGTTACAGTTACTTCTCCAATTTGGTGAGGCATACCCTTTCTTAATAATACTGTTTCTCGATTTGCAGAATTACCCGGTTCAAATGATAACGGTTCGATGTAAATATCTTTTATAAATCCCGTTAATATATATGGTTCGCGCATTAAACTATTATTATACTCAGCGATATACATTACCGGTTTTGCAGTTTTAAAACCGGACTCTTCTTTAATCTTAATATCAAAAGCATATTTCTTTCCATCTTCTATAGGACTATAGCCGTTAAACGAAATTGAATTTCCGGCAAATGAATATACTTGTTCTTTTTCTAGTTCCATTTCTTTTTCATAACTTAAAAGAGCACTTATCACTACACCAATTAAGAAGACTCCAAAACCGAGATGTGTAATATGACCACCCATTAATTTTAGATTTTTGGATTGGAACATGAATTCAATATTCGCGATAATAGTAAATACTGAAGAAAATAGAAGTAAAACATAAAGAAATTCCGTTATACCTGTCAGAAATACAATTATGGCAACACCAAGAGATGTAATAAGCACTGTTACAATCGTTCTTTTGAAAAATTGTATCAAGTCATTTGATCGCCAGTTGAGATAAAGTGAAAGAGGAATCAATGCACTCATCAGAATTACGAGAGGTAGATTCATTATTGTGTAAAATTCTATTTCAACAGTTTGTCCGAAAATCGGCGCCGACGTTCCAAAAAGTATCGCAACTGCCGATGCAATCAAAAGCATGGAGCCATAAAACAAACCGATCTCTCTTGAAAATAATTTATGATCGCTTATCTCCGGAGGTTCAATTTCGCTTCTTCTATAATAAACTAATCCAATTATCGCGAGTGTGAAAAGAATTAGGAAACCAAAAAGGACATTGTAAATAAACGTACCGGGATCGGAAAATGAGTGAACGGAAGTACCGGATAATATTCCGCTTCTAGTTAGAAATGTACTATATACAACAAGAACAAAAGTAAAACCGGCAAGAAGTAAATTAGTTTTTACAAAACTTCCCGGTTTATTTTCGCTCTTGGATTTTTTCTGAATTATCATTGTATGAAGAAGTGCTACACTTACAATCCATGGAACAAGACTCGAATTTTCCACAGGGTCCCATGCCCAGTAACCGCCCCAGCCAAGTACACCGTAAGCCCAATAACCGCCGATTATAATTCCGAGACCCAGAACTAATATAGTTGCAATTACCCATGGCAACGCATTGTTTATCCATTTTTGATATTCGTTTTTTATTAATGAAGATACAGCATATGCAAACGGAACTCCGGCAAGCGCAAATCCGAGAAAAAGTATTGGTGGATGTATCTGCATCCAAAAGCTTTCCAGCATAGGGTTCAATCCTTTACCTTGGACAATCAGTTGATTTATTTGGATTCCACTGTATTCAATCGCCCTAATAAGTTCTTCACCAACTTTGAGAACTGTTCGTTGGTTCTCCGTATCATTAAGCAGAAAGTTCTTTAAAGCAGGTGAATTGAGTAATGTTGAAGATAAATACTTTGTATCTATGTACGATGTACTGCTCCAAATATATGCGAAGGGATCTTTTATTAACGGACTTATCATAACAAGAATAAAAGTTACGGTCGGAATAAAACCGAGCATAAGTGTTGATTCGTTAGAACCGGATTTTTGACTGTGTGACATCAGAGTTAGTCCGATTATAACACCAAACAATGCCCATAGTAAGAAACTTCCCTGCTGCCCGGCAAAAAATGTTGAAAGCAGAAGTCCGAATGACAAATCACTGCTGCTGTAACTAAATACATAATCGTACTGGTATTGGTGGGTAATAATTAAGTAAAGAAGAATCACCGAAGCAACAATTACAGATATTGACATTGCATGGTACCCGATGCGTGCTTTCTGAAGTGTGTGTTCTCCTTTGTAGCTTCGATAGTAATTATAAAAACTATAGAAAGAAGCCAAGAGCGCTATAACTATAAAAATACTGCCTAACATAATTTTTTCCTTAAATTCAGTCGAATAACAATTGGATTAAAAGAACAGACAAACCGGCGCTGCAACTAAACTGCTTTGTTTTCATGTAACCGCGAAGCAGTGTAACCGGTTTGGTTTATAATCTTACCATCCGATAGTTCAATACTACTATCACCATACTTTGCATAATCTTTGTTGTGGGTTACCATAACAATAGATTTACCAAAGCTTTTCAAATCGAAAAATATTTTCATAATTGCCGCACTCGTTTCGGTGTCCAAATTTCCGGTTGGTTCATCGGCAAGAATAATAAGCGGATCGTTAATTAATGCCCGTGCAATTGCAACACGCTGCTGTTCACCCCCGCTTAGCTCTGTCATCAATCTTTTTGACTTGCCCGCCAAACCTACCGATGCCAGACACTTTTCAGCCAAACTCTTCTGAGCCTTATCTTTTATCTTGGTTATTGATAACGGCAGAAGAATATTCTCTTCTACGGTTAGATAATTAACAAGTTGAAATGATTGGAAAACGAATCCGATGTATTCATGTCTGAACCTTGCAAGCTGTTTGGATGAAAGACTGTAAATATCAAGATCATCAACAATTATGGAACCTGAGGTTGGTTTACTTAAGCCGCCAAGAATTGTTAAAAGTGTGCTTTTACCGGAGCCGGACTGACCAATAATAGTAAGGAATTCATTATCCTCAATTTCCAGCGAGATATTGTTTACAGCAAGAACTCTTTCGCTGCCCGAGTAATATTCTTTAGTGAGTTCATTTATTTTGATCATGAATTTATAATCCTATTTTTATATTGCTCTGAATGCCACGGTGGGATCCATCCTGGTAGCTCTAATTGCTGGGTATATACCTGCAATTATTCCAACCACAACTGATATGCCGACCGCTAACGGTAAATAAATAAAATCGAACGCATTGGAGGAGTTGCCTTCCATCGTAAGGAAAGGTGTAATTATTGAAGTGGCAGGCATGCTTATGAGATAACCGACAAAACCCGATACAATACTTATGAATGCAACTTCGTAAACAATAACTTTTAATATATGTGAATCTCTAAAACCAATTGCTTTTAAAATTCCGATCTCTTTCGTGCGTTCATTTACGGAAGCGTTTACGTTGACAAATACTATCAGAATACTAATAAGCAGAATGACAAAAGAAATACCGAGAGCGAAAAGTTCAAAACTATGAATTGCGCTCATTTTGGATTCAATCGCTTGCTTAATTGGTGTTACCTTTGCACCGGGAAGCATGGCAGAAGTTTGTGCAACTATTTCTTCAATGGGGCAATCATAACAGAGAGCAGCTACTTCAATAAAACTTACTTTATTTTGTTTATCAAAAAGGATTCCCGCTTCGGTCAAATCCATGAAAATCATTTCATCATCTTGCGAACCGGTTTCGGTTAATATACCTGTAATTTTATATTTACTAGTACTAATCTCAATGTTACCCCCTATTGATAGATTTAATTTTTCTGCCGCCAGGTTGCCGAGAATAATTTCATTTTTAGAAATAGGGTAGTTACCGGTTAGCTTCCACCATTTTTTTAATCTTTTCTCTTCGCTGAAATTCACACCGCTAACTATTACTTTTCCTTTATCTGTCTTTGCAATATTTAGAAGTTTCGGTGCAAGGACGCTTATATTTTTGCCGTTTTTGATTTTTTTTATCTTTAATGCATCATCAGTCGTTAATTCATTTTTTTGATATGAAGTGCTGGAAATATTGATACCGGCATAATTAAAATTAACCTCGTCGGTTCGGGGTGTTACAATAATATTAGCACCGAACTCATCGAGATGTTCAGCGATGCTTTTATTCACATTGTTACCTACATTAATTAAAGTAACAACCGAACCGACAGAGAGTATTATCCCGAGGGCAAGGAATAATGATTTTGCTTTTCTGCGTTTTATGCTTTGTAATGTAATTGTATGCAGTTTCATTTCACTAAACCCTTCTGCTCCAATTGGCAATCGCACTTTCGGCAATTATTATTTTATCATCAACCAATTTGCTCGGTAAAGGATCCGGCGGATATTTACCGCATGAACCGCTTATTGCGTTTAGATTATTTATTTCCCAGGTAGTGCCACAAGCATCACAAACTAATTCATCACCGTTAATATGGAAGCTTTCCGAATTACAAGGCTCGCACATTCTTACAGCCGTAACTACCTGACCATCTTCATTTATGTATGCAAGCAAAGGTACAGCACTATTTTGTCCCTGGTAAGTGAATGAAACAAATTTATTCTGTTTTACATCATCTAAAGATATTATAACATTCCCATCCTGTGTGGCAGCATTTATTGGTTTCATTGTAAAATTACCGATAGGATATGAATTGCTTTCCATAATTTGCGGTTGATTGGAAATTACTTTTTCTTCTTTAGTTTTGGTTGTTGTAAAGTAAATGAATATTACACCGAAAAACAGAACAGCAACAACCATATTTACCCATTTAAATTTTGAAGAAGATGCGTTTCCTAAAACTTTATCTTTTTTTACAGACGAGCCGCCGTCAATTTGATTTCCGCAGTTATTACAAAACTTTGATTCACTATTAAGTTTTTGACCGCAATTTGTACAAAATTTATTTGATGACATTTGTTTTTCCTTCAATAATTTGATGTAGCTTTTGGTTTATAATTTTTTCTCGCCGTATTTCGTTGCAACTTGCGTTACTATTTCATCAATTGAATAAAGATTAAGCGCTATCTGTGAATCGATATAACTCTTCACTTCAACCGCGCCATTTTTATGATTACATGTACAATCTTTCAATTCATCCATCCCACACTGACCGCATGGACATTCAAATTGTGAATAGATTGCAAGACGATCGTTGAAAGTAGCAACTAATTTAAAATCACTTTGGGGAACGTTTATATCTGCCGATTTAATCGACTTATCAACATCAATATCCGATTTAAGACCGCCGTATTTGTTCTTTACAATAGAAATAATCGTCTTATCATCTGTTGAGCTTTGCACCAAATCTCTAATGAATTGTTTTTCCCGATTAGCATAATCACATGTGCATAATTCCAAATTATCTTCATCACAACCGCCGCATCCGCAAATAAAATTTGAAGCTATTTCATAAACTTTTGCCTCGACAACAGAATTTCCGCTAGTAAAATTATTTGCAGGAATGTTAGGTCTATAATCACGAGAAGAATTTGTATCTATAATGCTGTATATCAAAAACCCGGCTATAACAGCCAGACCAACAACCCACAACGATTTAGTTGTTACAACTTGTTCCTTTTTCCCTCTGCGATTCCGATTCGGATTTTTTTTAGATTGTTTTTTATTGCCATTGTGTTTGGCTACCGTACCGAGTTGATTCCCACAGTTTTCACAAAATTTTGCATTTTCGTTGTTTTCAAAATTACATTTATCACAAATCATAGTTCTACCTCAAATACTTTTAATAAAAGCCGCCCGAAGGCGGCATATATATATAAGAGAACGGGAGAAACCCGGTTCCCGGATTGTTTATTTCACTTCTAATCCATTACTAATTAGATTTACTTTTGCTTCGTTAAGTGAGACTTCTTTTAATTTCATACCGCATAATGGGCATTCACCAGCTTTATCAGAAATTACATTCCAATCCATCATGTCTTGGAATACTTTCCCGTCGCCGTTTTCATCAATTGCCTTTAAGTCTATTGGCTCTTCACGAACAATTGAGTTTTGCTTTGTTGAATCCATCATAGAATGATTCATCATTTTAGAATGGTCGGTTGAATCCATCATAGAATGATTCATTTTCATTGAATTGTGTTTCATATGATTCATCTTTGTGGTATCTGTTTTTTCTTGTCCGTAAGTTGCTACTGTCAATAGCAGAACCGTTACGAAAAAACCGATCAATTTTATTGCTGCTTTATTCAAATTATACATTGTTGCTCCTTATTGTTTATGTAAAGTTATTTTTCTAATTATTTTTCGCCGATAAACTCTTGTCCATCACTGCTAAGGTTTTTTAAGTATCTTTCCGGATCTTTAAGAAATACTTCATGATGTTTTGAACCCGCGCAGCAAAAACCTATTATTTTACCTTCGTACTTAAGAGTCTCGGCTGATTTGCTGATCTTTTTTCCGGTTACGGGACAATATTTATTCCAGATAACTGCATCATAACTTTTTGATGCAGTTGATTGGTTAAGAGCAGTTTCGGAATCAGTTTTGCCGGAATTATTTTTGTGATTAGAACTAATTACCGTAAAACCGTTACTTAGTAAGTTTGCCTTTGCCTCATCTAAAGAAACTTCTTTAAGAGTCATTCCGCATAAGGGGCATACACCAGCTTCATCAGAAATCACATTCCAATCCATCTGATCTTGAAAAACCATACCGTCACCGTTTTTGTCAATTGCGGATAAATCAATTGGACTTTTCCAAACTACATTTCCATGATCTGAATGAATCATTTCATCAGAATGGTGCATACCGTTTTTAACATGCACTTTATTGGTATCGGTTTGAGCCTGTAATGTTCCTACAAGAATTAGGATCGTGACACCAACTAATACTTTCGCTTTACTTAGATTTAATTTTTTCATTGTGTCCCCTTCTGATTAAAAAACATTTTTTTCGCCGGTTCTTATTTTTAGCGAAGAATCTATAGTCGAAATGAATATCATTCCGTCACCAGGGTTTCCGGTTTTTCCGTACTTGGCAATTACATTAACAAGTTTGTCGGTCTCTGCGTCGTCACAAACAATTTCCAGTTTAACTACGGTAGAATATTTTTGTACATATTCTATAGAAAAACTAAAAGCATTTTTGTCAGCCCACTCAGCCAGTGCGTTGGCGTCTAATACTGTCATTCCTCTTACACCGGCGTCTTCCAATTTTTCTATAACGATGTCTGCCTTTTCTTTTCGTACATATGCTTTAATTTCTTTCATTTTTATTCTCCTTCAATTTGTTTTGTATCATTTACCGATTTGGAAGAAGATAATTGCTCTACTTCTTTTTTCTTAATTATGAAAAATATTGCCGGAAATAAGGTTAACTCCATTATAAAACTTGTGATAATACCGCCAACCATAGGAGCAGCAATTCTTTTCATTACATCTGAACCTATTCCAACACCGATAAGAATTGGAAGTAAGCCGAGCATAGTTGTCATAACGGTCATCATTTTAGGTCTTATTCTTTTTACAGCGCCTTCAAATATTGCTTCCCTCAAGTCGTTCAGCGATTTTATTAATCCCTGCTTCTTGAATTTATCATAAGCAATATCCAGATAGAGCAGCATCACTACACCGGTTTCGGCGCTGATGCCGAGAAGAGCAATAATACCGACCCAAACCGCAACACTAATGTTATAATCCGCTAAATACAGAAACCATATTGAACCGACCATTGAAAACGGAAGCGCCAATAAAATGATACTTGTTTTCAATACCGATTTGGTGTTCATATATAATAGTACAATTACTAAAAGTAATGTTACGGGCACAACCATCATTAATCTTTTTGATGATCGTTCCATATATTCATACTGACCGGACCACACAATTGAATAGCCTGCCGGGAGAGTAACTTGTTCGTTAATTACCCGCTGCGCTTCTTTTACATAACTGCCCACATCAATATCTTTTATATCTATATAAACCCAAGCGTTCGGTCGTGCGTTTTCAGATTTTATTGCAGGCGGACCTTTTTTAACTTTTACATCAGCCAATTCAACCAGAGGTACTTGTCCCCCTCTAGGCAGCGGTACCAATACTCTTTTAAGCGCTTCTACATTCTGTCTATAGTCTCGTTGATATCTTAAGTTGATCGGATACCTTTCAAGTCCTTCAACAGTTTGGGAAACATTCATACCGCCTATAGCCGACATAATTACATTTTGTACATCACCAACATTCAAACCATATCTTGCAATTGCATCTCTGTCGATATCAAAATCGACATAATTACCCCCGGCAGATCTTTCGGCATAAGCAGATCTTGTACCGGGAATTGTACGGGCAACATTTTCAATCTCCTGCCCAATCTCTTGAAGAACATTTAAGTCTGGTCCAGCAATTTTAATTCCTACCGGGGTTTTAATACCAGTAGAGAGCATATCAATTCTCGTCTTGATCGGCATCGTCCATGCATTTGTTAATCCGGGAATCTGAATTGCAGCATTCATTTCCTCGATCAGGTCATCCGGGGTTATTCCTTCCCGCCATTTGGATTTATCTTTTAATTGTATAGTTGTTTCTATCATTGTTAATGGCGCCGGGTCGGTAGCGGTTCTTGCCCTCCCTATTTTGCCAAACACCGATTCAACTTCAGGGAATGATTTTATGATTTTATCTGTCTGTTGAAGTATCTCTTTTGCTTTTGTAATCGATATTCCGGGTAAAGTTGTAGGCATATATAATAGGTCCCCTTCGTAAAGCGGCGGCATAAATTCGGAACCTAATTTGGAATAAGGGATAAAGGTGATTAGCATGGTCAATATTGCCAACCCGATAACCCACCATCTTCGTGTCATTACAAAATCAACTACCGGGTGGTAAAGTCTTGTGAGAAGTCTTGTAATAGGGTTGCTTTCCTCTTTACGCATTTTACCCCTTACAAAAAACCCAATTAGAATAGGTACAATAGTTACGGCTAAAATTGCCGCCATACCCATCGAATATGTTTTAGTGTAAGCAAGAGGTTTGAACATTCTTCCTTCCTGCTGCTCTAATGTAAAGACCGGTAAAAAGGAAACAGTAATTACAAGTAATGAATAGAAAATTGAAGGTCCTACTTCTTTGGCGGACTCAAGTACAAGCGCCCAATGAGGTTTTTGTTTTTCTTTGGGCTTTTCCTGATCGTGCACCATATGAGTGTGTGCATTCTCCACCATAATAATGGCGGCATCGACCATAGCCCCGACAGCAATCGCAATACCTCCCAACGACATTATATTTGCATTAATACCCTGGTACTTCATAATTATATATGCAGCTAGTACAGCGGTAGGCAATGTGAATATTGCAACAAGAGAACTCCGTACGTGAAGCAAGAAGAGTATAATGATTATCGACACAATTATACTTTCTTCAATTAATGTATTTTTAAGATTATCGATTGCTGCGTTTATCAGATCAGAGCGGTCATAAGCAGGAACTATCCTAACACCTTCAGGTAACGAACTCTCCAACTCAGCCAATCTACCTTTAACTCTATTAATTACATCAAGTGCATTTTCGCCGAACCGCATTACGATTATACCGCCGACGGTCTCTCCTTCTCCATTCCATTCAACTAATCCCCTTCTTAATTCGGGACCAATATCAATATTGGCTACATCTTCCAAATAAATCGGAGTACCCGTTTCAATTGAATTACCGATTACTATTTTTCGCAGGTCATCAACTCCCTTTATGTAGCCAAGTCCACGAACCATGAATTCCATTTCACTAATCTCGAGTAGTTTTCCACCAACATCATTATTACTCTGTTTGATAGCATTTCTAACTTTCGAAAGTGAGATACCGTATGAAGCTAATGTATTTGGATCGACATTGACTTGATATTGCTTTACAAATCCACCGATACTTGCAACTTCTGAAACTCCGGGTAATGCGGATAATTCGTATCTTAAAAACCAATCTTGAATCGAACGCAATTCTTGCAGATCATGATTATCAGATTCCAACACATACTGATAAACCCATCCTAGACCAGTTGCATCAGGTCCAAGTTGAGGAGCTACACCTTGAGGCAATTCGTTCTGCATTGAGCTAAGATATTCTAATACTCTACTCCGAGCCCAATAAATATCCGTACCATCTTCGAAAATTATATATGTCATCGAAAATCCGAAGAACGAATAACCTCGTACAACTTTCGCAAAAGGAACAGAAAGCATCTTTGTTGTCATCGGATAAGTAACTTGATCTTCAACAATTTGTGGACCTTGTCCGGGATATTCTGTATAGATAATAACCTGAACATCACTTAAATCGGGGATGGCATCTATAGCCGTATTTCTTAACGACCAATATCCTGCTCCAATCAAAAACAGTGTAAAGATTATTACTAAAAATTTATTATTAATCGACCATTCAATAAGCTTCGAAATTAAACCGTCTTTTTGAGTACTTTGACTTACCATGAAAACTTTCTCCCAATAATTACTTTACTTGATAACCGTGTTCAATTAAGTTGGATTTAGCTTTTTCCAGAGAGACTTCCTGAAGTATCATATTGCATACAGGGCATCTTCCCGGTTCGTCTGAAATCACATTCCAATCCATAAAATCTTGATAAACTTTTCCGTCATTGTTTTTATCAATTGCTTTTAAGTCAATCATTCCTGTTCTTATTAATGGTGAATCAATTCCATGCTCATTTGAATGTCCGGTATCAGAATGGGCGCCGATTTCTTTTGCTTTAAATCCATGCTCTTCTAAATTCTTTTTAGTTTCCTCAAGAGTAAATTCTTGCAGTGTCATTCCGCATATGGGGCATTTACCCGGTTTGTCCGAAATCACATTCCAATCCATAACATCCTGGAAAACCTTTCCATCCTTGTTTTCATCAATTGCTTCCAAATCAATCACACCTTTTCTAATTAATTCCGATTCTTCAGCGTCATGAGATTCCCCTTCCATTTTCATATTTTTATCACCGCTCATTTGATCACTTTGTTTACTCATTGAATCGTCTTTATTCATCTTCATATCCTTATCTGCTTCTCCCTTCTTTGAAGAAGAAAACTTTTTAACTGCGGCTTTCAAGTTACTTTCGGAATCAATTAAGAATTGAGCAGAAGTGACAAATTCTGTTCCTTCAGATAAACCTTCAAGAATTTGATAATACCCATCAGCATAAGCTCCCAATTTGACGGGCTGAGGTTTGAATTTGCCTTCACCTAAAGCAACGATTACTATATCATTCCGTCCGCCTCTTAAAATTGCTTCTTCGGGAACTGTTGGATACGTGCCCAAATTCTTACCTTGAATTGTCACGTTGGCAAGCATTGCGGGTTTTAATTCTCCACCGGTATTTTTTATATTAATTCTAACTTTTGCCGTTCTTGTTTTAGGATCTATTGTCGGGTAAATAAAATCTACTTCGCCGTTGTACGTTTTGCCGGGCATAAAATTGAAATTGATTTTAGCTTTAGATCCCAATGTGACTAACGCAAGTTCATATTCGTAGATATCTGCGTATAACCATAGTTTATTAAGATTCGATATCTGCAGCAAACTCATACCCGCAGAAATTTTTTGACCCTCGATAACATTTTTATGCATTACCGTACCGCTATAAGGCGCATAAAGCGACATATATGTTTTGGTCTTTCCAGTCTTTATTAAATTTTCAATATCAGTTTCGGGAATTTCCAACAACCTGAGTTTCTCCATCGCGTTTTCGATTAGGATATCTCCACTTTCCATAATACGAGATACACTACTTGATGAAGTTGCTTTCTGATAATTTATCGCTGTAAGTAATTCCTCTTGAGTGGATACTAATTCAGGCGAATAAATATCCAAAAGTTTTTCACCCTTTTTGACTATTTGACCGGTATAGTTTATATAAAGATTCTCAACCCAGCCGTTAACTCTTGTACTGACTGTATAATCGGTTGATTCGTTAGTGGACAACACTGCATTGGTAGAAACTTCATTGGATAAATTTCTTGTAGTAACTTTCTCTGTTTTAACATTCATATTCTGAACAACCACAGGATCAATTTTAACTACGCCGGAAGCGCCTGCTTCATCGGCATAAACCGGTACCAAATCCATACCCATTTTTGATTTACCGGGTTCGTCATAAATTTCATTCGGGTCCATCGGCGCGCGCCAATAAAGAATTTCTTTTTCACCGGATGCAGAACTTGACTGCGTATCATTCAATGGGACTAATTTCATACCGCATATTGGGCAGTCACCGGGTTCATCTAAAATAATATCAGGGTGCATTCCACAGGTCCATAATTGCCCTTCTTCATCCACATGAGCATGCTCTACTGTAACACTATCCGACGAAAAAACAGACAATAACAGGTACGTTCCAACAATCCCTATTGTAAGTGAAATAACTGCGACAAGAATAATCTTCAAATTCATTTGTATATCTCCGTTTAGCTTAATTCAATTCTTTATTTAATATCTGTTCCAACTAAAAATTCTATGTTGCTGATTTCTTTATAGTACTCAGATCTTATATTGAAAAGTTCAATTTCGACCTGTAACAATTTATTTTGCGCATCTAAAACATTTATAAAATCGATTTCATTAACTTGATATGCCGACATTGCCGCATAATAAGTCTGTTCGGTTTGAGGCAGTAGTCCGTTTGCTATCAACTCTTCTCTTTCTTCCAATTCCTGTAAAGAAGAAATTGATGACCCGAATTTTTGGAACAACATTTGTCTGGCGGATTCGTACTGAGATTCAAACATTTTTCGTTTTAGTTCAGCTTCTTCAACTGCGGCGGATTTTTTCCCGCCGTAATTTATCGGGAGCGAAATTCCAACCATAAAGGATAGGAAATCATTTAAATCGGTATTCGTCCGTGCAATTTCATCCCTTTGTGAATATTGAATTCTCAGATTAAAATTCGGATAAAATTCATATTCTGCAAGATCCTTCATCAGAACCGTTTGCTCTTCCCTAAGTTTTACACCCTTAAGAAAAGGTCTGTATTCTCTTGCTAATGAATCAAGATAATTTACAGTAAATTTTTTAGCTGCAATCGCCTTGAGTTTGCTTGTATTAATGCCGGCATTGGAATTTTCAAGAATTAGCGCATTAATATTAGAAATAAGAGTTCTTTCCTTACTTTCTAATTTCTTTAATTTATCCTCTATTCTCGTTATTTCGGCTTGAACTTGTATTAAATTTTGCTGACTCGCTTTAGAAACCTGGTACTTTGTTTTAACAACTTGTGTAATACTTTCCAATAACCTTTTTGATTCTAAGGTTACTTCAATTGTCTCTCGAACGTTAGCCAGATCATAATAATTTTTAGCAACCTGCATTCTAATTTCATTTATAGTATCGTCAATTTCCTGTTGGATTATCTCGGAGTTTTTACTTTTAACATTTCCCATCGCATTTAATTTACCTGGAAAAGGAACCGCTTGACTTAATCCCACTATTTTACCGGTCATCGGTTCTTGTGTAAATGAGAAACTATTTGTCGGCAAATTAGCCAAACCCAGGGTTAACATCGGGTCGGGTAAATTTGAGACTTGCGGCACTTCGGCTTCTGCTGCTAATTGCTTATTTTTAAGTGCTTCTAATTTTGGACTAACTTCAATTGCTTTTTCAATTAGGTTGTTTAGAGTAGCATCTTGAACTTGTGCAATAACACTGCTGTTTTGTGACATCAATATTATTGCTAACAGAATTATTACTTTTCTCATAAATTTCCTTCTAGTCATTTTTTGCTTTGAGGTTTTTTTTCAACAATAGAATTATCCCGATTGTAATACCGAAATAGACTATTATTGAAGCGATATGTATAATTAACTCATTCATTATTTTGATTCTTGTTAGGCAAAGAGAGTGCCAAACGGAGAAATAGGTTTTTGGGTCAAATTGGAAAGAATTTTTTGCGGGATTTTTAAATTTCTTTAAATGATTTTAAGGTTTTTAAAAAGTATAAATTACTATTACTACTGATTATTCTATGGATCGGATTTTTACAAAATCTTTATGAGCGCTGTTGAAATATCTTAAAACAACTCTTTGTTTAATAGAGGGGAATATAATACAATCATTTTAGGCTTGTATAATATTATAATATTATATTATTGCAATTAGCACTTTAAAGTAACTGTAAGAAAACAAAAAGCAACAACATTAACGATTTACTTTTTTATATCGTAGTTTTCTATTTTACTATAGAGCGTTGGTAGGGAGATGCCAAGTATTTTAGCTGCTTTAGGTTTATCCCATTTTAATTTAGTGAGAACTTTTTCGATGTGCATTTTTTCGATATCACTGAGTGTGTAATTTAAAACCGAATCGAATTCATAGGATTTTTTTTCTGTGTCGTGTAAAAGAATATTTTCCTTTTCAAGAACATCGCCTTTTGAAAGAACCACAGCTTGCATCAAAGTATTTTCCAATTCTCTTACATTGCCAATCCATTCATGGTTTACAAGCATATCCATAACGGAAGCAGGTAACTTAACAACCGATTTATGAAGTTCTTTATTTACTTTATTCAAAAAATGATTGACTAATAATGGAATATCTTCGCGTCTTTCTCTTAATGGAGGTAAATTAATTGTAACAATATTCAATCTATAATATAAATCTTCTCTAAACTTTCCAGCTTCTACAAGCTTTTCCAAATTTTTATTTGTAGCAGCCATTATTCTTGCTTTCATTGGTATTACAGTTTCACCGCCTACTCTCTCAAATTCTTTTTCCTGCAATATTCTTAATAGTTTAATCTGAAGATTCGGCGATACCTCGGAAATTTCATCGAGAAAGATTGTCCCGTCTCCGGCTAATTCAAATTTTCCTTTTTTATCTTTTATTGAGCCGGTAAAAGCACCTTTCACATGACCGAATAATTCGCTTTCGAGCAAAGTCTCCGTTAGTGCAGTACAATTAACCGGGATGAATGGAGAGTTTTTAGTTATGCCGCTGTAATGAATAGCTCGTGCAACAAGCTCTTTGCCTGTTCCGCTTTCCCCCTGAATTAAAGCTGTAACCCTGCTGCTAGAAACTTGTCCGATCTTTTTGAATATTTCTTTCATTACTTGTGTTTTACCGATTAGAACATTTCTCGGTTCATAAGTTTCGGCGTTCTCTTCAATAATCGTATCTAGTTTCTCGCTTAATTTTTTATTATCCAGTGCTCTTTTGATCGTAATTTTTAAACGGTCTATATCTAGAGGTTTTTCTATAAAATCATAAGCGCCTTTTTGCATCGCATCAACAGTTGTCTGCATTTCATCAAATGCAGTAATCATAATAAAATGAATACTGCTATCTATCTCTTTTATCTTTTCGAGAACCTCAAGTCCTGTCATTTTCGGCATCTTATAATCGCAAATAACAAGATCGGGCATTTCAATTCTTATCAACTCAACACCTTTACTTCCGTCTTCAGCAGCCATAGGTTGATAACCCTGCCGTTTAAGAAAAGTTGTTAGAGTTTCTCGTATCGATTGATCATCGTCAATTACTAGTATTTTTTCCATTATCGTTGTTCTTTATTAATAATTCAATTTGAAATATTGTTTCACCTTTGCGGGATGATACTAACTCAATTGTTCCGTTGTGAAGCTCAATTATTTTCCGTGCAACCGCCAAACCTAATCCGGTTCCGGATGATTTTGTAGTATAAAAAGGTTCGAATATTTTTTTCTTCATGTCTTCCGGAATGCCTAAACCATTATCCATTAGCTTAAACAATATTCTTCCGTCTTTCGATTTATCTACAACTGAATCAATTTTTAATTCACCGTTCTCCTCGACAGATTCATATGAATTTTGAATAAGATTGAGAAATACCTGATGAAGCTTTTCCTTGTCGGCATAAATCTCGGCACTCTTACCATCGTAAATCACCTTAAAATTCTTATCGGCAAATTTTGCTTTATAATTTCCGATTATTTCTTCAATCAGTTCTTTTATATCAAATTGTTCTTTATTCAGATTCATTTGTTTAGCAAACAGTAGTACTTCTTTAACCAAATTGTTTAAGCGATTAATTTCCTTTTTGATAATATTCATTGATGATGCATCATCCTCGTTCAAGACCAAACTTTCTGCAAGCATATCGCTGTTCATTTTTATCGAAGTTAGTGGAGTTTTGATCTCATGAGTAAGAATAGCTGCCATTTTACCAAGCGCAGCAAGTTTTTCCGAATGAGCTAACTGAGATTCTAGTTTCTTTAAATCCGTGGTATCGATTGCAATTAGTAGGTAACCGGCAGGCTTCGCTTCGTCAATATAGAAGGGCGACATCGTAATTAAATAGTTCTTTATTTCTTCATCAAATTGAATACTGATTTCTTCTTCAAGTTTATTTTTGCCATTAAATTTTTGCAGCACTTCAGTAAGTTCCTTTAGATTTGTAGCAGGTTCAATTATTTTGAAAATGATACTATTATAAAGATTAGCTTTACTAATTTTCAAAATATTGGAAAATTCAGTATTCAACTCAATAATCTTACCCGATAAATTCAACACACATATTGCAGCATTAGATTTTTCGAACGCATTTAATAGCATTTCAATTCTATTCTGTTTTAGTTCTAATTCTACACTATCAATTATTAATGTTTTTGACATTTCATTGAATGTTGCTGCTAATTTTCCTAATTCATCATTAGAATAAATATCAACAACTGTACCATAATTTCCTCTACGAATTTCAGTGGTTTTCTCTATCAGTTTATTTAAAGGATTAGCAATCAGCTTGGTAATCATAAATGCCATTGCAGTACTGACAATTATTCCACCAAATAGACTAATAAAAAAGTAGTGTTCCCACTGTTCACCTGTTTGGATATCAAATAAAATTCTTCCCAATGGAATCTGTATCAATAATATTATAACGGGAACAACAATAACTGCTGAGAAAATAATTTTTTTATTCAATGAGAATGATTGAATTTTCGAAATCGCCGTAGGGAAAAGATCAAACCTGGATATCGCAATTGCTGTAGTAAGAATAACACCAATAAAAAATGCGAGCGGACTTATCTCGACTAAATAATAGAATCCAAGTATCCAAGGTAAATACAATCCGAAAACGAATGCAGTTAAATTGGTAATTATTAAACCAATAAGAACAGTGAAGATTTGTTTTCTTATTTGATTGCTTTTAGAAATAATTGCTTTCTTAACTAAGAAATAGATACTTAGCGATAATAAAAGAACATACCAAACTAAATATCCGGCATAATAAGGACTATAATGCGCCTCCAATTTTTTTGTATGAACATGTGAAGATTCTACGAGATAACCACTCCACAGAAGCAAAATTAGCGCTGCAGAGGGCACTATAAGAAATAGCTTCAACGGGAAACTCATATCCTTGCTGGAATGAAAGTAATATGAAAAGAATGTTAACACTAGTATTATTAGCAACAGAAATGAATGACATGATTGATCGAGAATTGTTACGTCTTCGGAAGGCATTATTATAAAATGAACGAAGTGAGAAATCAAATATCCAATTACAAGTAATAAAGTTAACACAAATAATTTTCGTGAAATTTCTGCAATACTTCTCGAATATATTATGTAGATAATTCCAATTGCCGAAATTATTGTTGCTATCAAAAATAGAGTGTTAAAAATTTGTGTCATCTTTATAAAACCCAAGCTTTATTTACTAAAATTATATTTACGTTCATTAAATATTTTAAAAAAATTAAAGATACTTAAATTACCCATATCAATAATTCATCTGAAACATCAAATTTTACTTAATGTTCCCCGGCATGGGATTTGTACTTATAAAAGCCTATCGGAATATAAATATTCTTAAAACTAGATGTGTAGAATGAAATTTCACAATAGGTACAATAAAAATGGAAAAAGAAAATACATATTACTTTGATCCCGTGTGCGGAATGAAAGTAACCAAACCAGAAGAGAAAGATCTTCGATTATTTTCCACAGCATATAATGGAAAAATATTTTATTTTTGCTCTCCTTTTTGTACGGCAGCTTTTCTTGATAATCCGAAAAGATATATAAACAATAAAGATAACTATGATGGAAATGATTCCAAAAGAAATTCCCTATAGAGACAAAAGTGAATTTTTGCGAGGCTTTTTACTGCTAATACGTCAGGATAAAAAGATTAGCAAATACGAAAGAAATATGACCTTAGTAATTGGGAAATATTTTGGTTTTGATGAAGAATTTTGTGAGGAAAGTATTGATTCAATTTTGGTGAATGAATATGTATCGAACGATCCGCCTCAATTTTCAAGTAAATCTATAGCAAAATATTTTGTGTTAGAATCATATAATATCCTTAAACAAATTCATTTATTAACCGACACAGAGTTGGAATGGTTAAGAAAAACTGCCGAGGCTAATCATTTAAAAGGTGAATTGGAAAACCTGTCATAGATATATTGGCTCATAATTTTATCGAATTTTTTTCTAAACCTAATCAATATTAATCTTGTATTTATTGAAAAATAGATCAAGCATTCTTGTTTCCTTCCACGTAAACCATTTTGATTATCCGTTTTAAAAAATTAAAAAATATTCAAATACTTTAAAGAACTCTTCTTTTGTGATATGAAATAGATTATATAAAGCAAATTTCCGATCGGCATAATCATTGCACATCCACAAATGACATTAGATATAATAAGATTTTCCAAAACTTGCAAAGCAAAATAAAACACTGAGGTTATAATGCAAAAAAAACACGATGTACTACGCGACCCTGTTTGTGGTAAAAAAATGAATCCGAACAAAGCTTATGCAAAAGTAAAAGTAGGTAAAGACACATTTTATCTATGCTGCCCTGTCTGTCAATCCGAGTTTGAAAATGATCCGGAGAAATTTATCAATAAAAAATGAGTTAGGAGCGAAAATGAAAAAGTTAGAACCTTATCCAATAGCGACAGCGCTTTTTTTCATATTTACAACCTTATACATCGTATGTATCGGAATAAAGCTGCTTCTGGTTGGTTTCGGAATTGAGGGAATCTGGCACATGCACGAAATTTGGAAGTATTTTTTGCCGGGGTTTAACGGACTCTCTAGTTTAAGCATACTTGTAGGCTTAATAGAAGTCTCTCTCGGCTCATACTTTTTAGGTTATATAATTGTTCCGGTTTATAATTACCTCGCACAGCCGAACAAACCGGAGAAAATATACCAGGCAAGCCCTATTAAAATAAGATTTGCCACCTTGTTCTCTACATTGTCGATATACACCGGTATTCTTTTTTCAATTTGCTTATTGTACGATCTGGTTGTTCCACCTGAATACCAAATGCTATATGTCTGGGAATTACTGCTGCCGGGCTTCACTGAGTTGAGTTTTACTCAGTATTTACTCGGTTTATTCGACATTCTCGTTTACAGTGCATATACGGCATTCATCTTTTCAATTACATTGAACTTTTTTGAAAAAACCGAAATTAAAAAGAATCTGAAAACTTGAGGAAAATAAAATGTTAGACAATAATCAAAGCAAAATAGAGTTGCGGAAAAACAAATACGCATCAAAATATTTTGGAGTAGCAACCGGAGTATTAGCGGTAATTTTGTTCATGCTGATAATACTTAATTCGGCGGTTTCGAATATTAACGAAGCTCAACTAATTAAGCCGTTTATCCCTTTCTGGAATGGAATGAGTATTCCTAATATTGCAGGCGGAATTTTTATTTCATTTATTTGGGGCTGGTTAATTGGATTTTTCTTTATGCTGATCTATAACTTTTTTGATAGCAAGTTTTCAAATGAAGAAAGATGAGAAATGGGTTAGGATTTTTGTCCATTGTTTTTTATCTGATTTTGATGTCTCTGATATTCTGGCAAACGGACTGAATCTATTTCCCGGTCTGTTTGCCAATAACAACAGAGTTTGGAAACTATAAAAAAATATTTTCTGAATTAATTAAACGCACTTATGAAAAATCTGAAACCATTTATAATAATATTCTTCTTATCTCTCTCAACATTAAGTTTTGAGATAATACTTGCAAGAATATTTTCGTATATCCTCGCTTATCACTTTGTATTTATAATAATTGCTTTTTCCATACTTGCTATAGCTCTGGGTCAATTATATACCTCACGTTTAATAGCAAATAATTCCTTTTCCATATCAAAATATTTTATTCTTCTGCAAGCACTGTTCCCTATAAGCTTAGCTGCGATTTTTATCTTACCTGCAATTGAAAATATCGGCTCCGGTTCTACCGGTTTGTTGATGTATATTTTCCTTTCTGGAATTACCTTCTTTTTAGTGGGAGTGATAACAGCTTACATATTTCAGAATATTGAAGAAAGGATAAGCAGACTTTATGCAGTTGATTTATTGGGAGCAGCAGCCGGTTCGTTACTCGGATTATTCTTATTAAATGAGTTCGCAATTTTTCAAGCTCTCGCATTCATTTCTATTATATTTTCCGGAGCTGCTTTTTTTGCTGTAAGTTATGATAAAAAAAATAAAGCAAAGCTTATAATATTATCTTCTTTAGCTGCTATTTCAGCAATGTTTTTTATTTTCATCCCACATAGTCCACAACTAACTATAGCAAAATCTCCTAATAAAGATTTGCTCCGTATTCAAAGTGATCCATCGGTAAAATCGGATATTGTTGATAGTGAATGGAATTCATTTGGTAAAACCGATTTGGTTGAATTTTATTATACTAATTCAACTTCGTCACAATCTATGTTTATTGACGGTGCTGCTGGAACTCGTGTTGTTAGTATTGCTGAACTAGAAAAAGATTCAGTAAGGCTATCCCACACCCTTATGCATTCCGGTATATATTTTCCTTTTAATTTTCTGAATGAAAATGAAAAAGATACAGCCTTGATAATTGGTCCCGGTGGTGGATATGACATTGCTATAGCCTATTTCGGCGGTGTTAAAAAGATTGGCGCTGTTGAAGTAAATCCTTCCTTTGTATCACTAATGAAAAAGTATAATCCTTCAACTTTTACAGATCAGCCAAATATTGATGTAATTATAAGTGAAGGAAGAAATTTTGTTAAAACCAGTAATACCAAATATGATCTGATATTTTTGACTATCCCTATTACAAAAGGCGTTAGGTCAAGCGATTTCGTTAATCTTACTGAAAATTATTTATTTACTATGGAAGCGGTAGAAGATTATTTAAATATTCTTACTCCTGAAGGAAGAATTATTTTTACAATGCACAACAGTGAAGAAGTTTATAAAATGCTTTCAAATTATTTGGAGCTTCAATCCAAACGTGGGTTAACTAATCGCGAAGCATTTAAGTATATTTATGTAGTTGACAACGGCATGAACCCTCTGCTCGTTATCAAAAAGAATGCTTTCAATAAAGAGGATATTGAACCAAGGCATTACTTATCCCATAAACTTCGCTTCGATAATGGAATTACCTTTTTCCCTTTTACACAACAGTTAAGAAAAGATACTGTACTGCAAGGACAGAATTACGAATTTTCGATGTTTGACGATATTTTATATAAAATAGCAAATAACAAATACAACTTTCACGATGTAACTGAAAAAGCCTTAGTAAACCTCCACCCTGTATCAGACGATTCACCCTTCTTCTTTAACTATAATTTAGGAATTCCGGATAATATGGATGGCTTAATTTATTCTGTTGTTATCCTAATAGGTTTATTCGCGTTTTTATTCAAGCGAAATTTTAACGTACGATTCGATCAGCCAAACAAATCGGAAAATTATAGTAATCTATTTAGATATTTTTCTTTCACAGCATTTGTGCTTGGGTTTTCTTACATATTAGTTCAATCTTACCTATTTCAGATGCTGAATACATTTTTATCCAACCCGCTTGAAAGTTTTTCTGTTTTATTGTTTTCATTTTTGTTGGGTACCGCCGGTGGAAGTTATGCAGTAAATACAATCAAGCGGCAGTACTTGCTGTTAGGTGTCTATTCGATTATAGCTGCACTGACCGTATTGTTGATTGAAATTTTTGTTATAATTCCCAGCTACAATAGTCCTTCTACTTTAGAACTTTTTCTATTGGTAGTAATCCCGGCAGTGCTGATTGGAATTCCATTCCCGGTTCTATTACAGGAAGTCTTTAAAATACGCACCTCAAACGGAATACCGATTATATTAGGTATTTCCGGTGGCGCCGGTTTTATCGGTTCCGTTGGTGTGCTCATTGTCGCTACTCTTTGGAGTTACAAAGTTGTATTAACTCTAGCAGGCGTCGGTTATATTCTTGTTATTTATATCTACAATAAAGTTTCTAAACAGCAGGTTTATTTAAATTACTCTGACTGATTCACAGACGCTATCAAGTAAATAACGGAAAGTTGTTAAATTGATACTACCCCTTTGTGAATAGACATATAGTCAGTTGTAGAGACGGGGCATGCCCCATATCTACAAAGTCCATGGTCTTATATATGTAAGTCGTTTGAAAATATATTCTAATGACAAATCCAGATTAACTAAAAGGAAAGGAACACAGAACTTCACTGTTTCAATTTGATTAGAAAATTCAAAAAACTAAAAATTCTTTAAGATATTTAACATCAGCAATGCTACTTCCCCTTCATACACTTCATAATCAATATTTTTTCTTGGTACGGTAATTGGTTAATCTATTAGATATAGATAGATGAACCCAAATTATGGAGGTAGTTATGTTAAACGTGATTCTTGGTATTTTCATTGCGCTTATTTTTATTGGAGGATTAAATTATTTTCTTACCAGAAGCAGTATAAAAAAGGCAGCTCAGAATGGCGGGTTGGGTAATCATAATCATAAATCCGGCGGTCATGGTTGCTGCCATTGAATTAATATGCTAAATGTTTAATCTAAAAAAGGAGATTGACATGGAACTGGACCCGGTTTGCGGAATGAAACTCAGTAACATTTTTGATACCCCGCGGAGCGCATATAAAGGCAGAGTGATATATTTCTGCTGCCCTAAATGCAAAGGTATGTTTGATACGAACCCGGATGCCTATACTTCCGGAATACATTTCGAATTTAGTTACAGTAATCCAAAACCCGATAAATGTGATTGTAACGAAAAGGTTTTATCTATTCGCCCTTCTCGGAGATAATTTGTTAATACTCACGTTGAGAAAAAATTGCAGTTGAAATGCAATTGTAATTGAAAAACATTGTTGATGATCTATATTCTGATATCAGAACTCAACAAGTTGAAACAGGTTATCTAACGTAGATCCTTTAAATTTTTTAAAAGTTTTTAATCTTTTTAATTCAATAAATAGACCTTTCCTCTCATTTGGGCTTATAACCGCAGCTAATTTCTGGCACTCTAATTGATTTTTAAGCAATTAAGCGAAATTACTTAATCGAACAGATATCTACTTCCATTTTCATTGGAGCTTGATATGAAAAATTACTTACTGGTACTTGTATTTATTATATCTTTTCTTGTATTGAATGCCCAAGATCAAATTGGCTCTATGGCAGAAAAATCACCTGATAATTCATTTGAAATAGGTATTCAATATTTTCACAAAGAGAACTTACAACAAGCGGAGGTTAATTTTCTAAAAACGCTGAAAAACAATCCGGATCATATAGATGCATTAAAATATCTCGCAGAGATTGCAATAGCACAAAAAAAGATTCCGATTGTTGAATACTACTATAGTAAGGTTTTAGAACTAAATACGGAAGATGTGGACGCATTGATAAGTTTAGGAGTAATTCAGTTAAATACGGGGAACTTTGAGCAAGCTGAGATTTTTTTGCAGCGAGCTTTAGAGAACGAACCCAATAACGAGCTTGCCCTTTTTAATTTGGGTGTTTTATATGGAGCCGCTGGAAAATTATCTACTGCAACTGAAACATTAAAAAAGGTAATTTCAATAAACCCCGGTAACGGTAAGTATTATCAAACTCTCGGACTGTATTTTCTGTTGCAAGATCGTTATTCGGATGCAGAAGCAATGTTTCTTAAATCTTTAACGCTAGACCAAAATTTAATTGATTCACGGAAAGGTTTGGTAATAATTTATCAAAATCAAAATAAGCTTACTTCCTCTCAAAAATATATTCACGATTTGGAAGTACTTTCGCCGAACCTACCTTCTCTGAATTTATTAAAAGCAAAACAGTATTATCTTAATAATGAAATAGAAATGGCGATCGACTATGCTCAACAAGAAATAGAGGAAAACCCTCTTGAACCTGATGCTTATTATTTTCTTGTCGATTTATACAAGATAAAAGGTGAAGATAGAAAAGCTGATGCCCTCTCTATTGCAGCGCAAAAATTGAACGAAATGGATAACGCCAAACAGCTTAGCAAAAATAAAAGGTAAGTTAATTTTATATAACTGTTCGTACGTGAATAAATAAAATAGATTAACTTATTAAATCAGTCTGAATTTTAATTAGGAGGTAATATGCAACTTATACCTGAATGGGCGCCGAATATTCATCCGCTCATAGTTCACTTTCCTATAGTGTTTTTAATATCGGCACTATTCTTCGATGCCGCAGGGTTAATATTTAAAAAATCCGTATGGCTCGAAAAATCTGCAATGATACTTTATGCAATCGGCACCCTGGCAATTGTTATAACTTATTTTACCGGGCGTTCAGCCGCCGATGGGCTTAACATTCCGGCGAAAGTTATACCTTCGGTAACAGACCATGCCGATTGGGCTGAAATCACTATGTGGTTTTTCATAATATTTTCAATTGTAAGGTTAACGATTGGTTTGTTTTTAAAATCCGTAAATCGGACTATAGTTATTGTGGTCGTTATTATTGGTCTTGTGGGTATTTATCCTCTATTTCAAACCGGTGAACATGGCGCCAAATTGGTTTTTGGTTATGGGCTTGGTACAGGCAATATATTGAAAGATGACTCATCTGCCGTTAAAACTAATAACAACAATGAGACGCAGATTAGCAATTCAAACCTAACTCACAATAATGACGGTTCATGGAAACTAAACGCCGGAAATAACGTGGTAGATATTCTGAACGATAAGTTTACCTGGATTAACGGTACTATTGAAGATTTTTCCCCAATGTATAATGACGAAAACGCCGCCTTAATGTTTCATTTTCAAGATGATATAAAAAACGCAGGTTTCATTTTTGATAATAAGCTTGCAAGCATTCAAGTAACCGCAAAAATAAATATTGACAACTTTAACGGCGTAATAGAATTAGTCCATCACTTTTTAGATAAAAACAATTATGATTTTCTCGGGATCGCTGATCAAAAGTTATCTCTTTCCAGAAAAATTAATGGAAAGATTAAGAATTTCGAAGAAAGTAGTTTTTCCTCCAAAGGATGGATAGAATTGAAATTAATCACCGACGGTTCTCACTTTAGAGGTTATATAAATAACAAACTAATTTTACACGGACACGGCGATGAACCGGAGCCCGGCAGCATTGGAATATTATTTTCCGGTAAAGGTAATGTAAGTATTAGAATGATTGATGCTGTTGTATTGGAAAACTAAAAAACGGAGATATTAATCCAATATTTTTAACGGATTAGTATTTCCGTATCATTTGAAGAGTGCCAATATGTTAAGATCGATAAATATCTTACATAAAATCTTATTGAATTTAAGAAGGGAGATCGAACATGGAATGGTTAGCGGAAAACTGGTTTTGGGTACTGATCGGCATTCTTTTTGTCGTGACGCATCTATTTGGTCACGGGAGTCATGGCGGACACGGGGGACACCTCGAATCCGGGAAACATGATAATCACAAAGAGGAAAATAAAGATCGAAACTCCGGACATGGACATCATTGACAAATATAATTAAAGAAGGAGATTTATAATGCTGAACATAAAGATTGTAACATGGTCATTGGGGATTTTTACTGCCGTTAGCTTTATTGTTTGTGTAAGCTATGGTCTTATAACTCCGGAAAGCATTCACATGCATACATTTTTGGAATCAGTGCTCCCGGCTTTTAAATGGTTAACCTTCTGGGGTTTTATACTTGGTCTTATAGAAAGTTTTTTATACGGTGTTTACGCAGGTTTGGTTTTTGTTCCGGTTTACAATTTCTTTTATAAAAAATGGGCAATAGCTAAACCAAACTAACTAATCATTCAATAAAAATAATAGAGGTGTAAAATGATACACGATCCAGTATGCGGTATGGAAATAAAAGATATAAACAGTGCAGAAAAAGTAGAGTACAAGGGAAATACTTATTACTTCTGTACTACTCTTTGTAAAGTTCAATTTGAACAAGATCCTGAAAAGTATGTGAAGAAAGATGATGATGAACATATGGGGCATCATCACCATTGATGTTAATCTGATGCCGGATATTTATTATTTCAAAGTTATATATCTATCCGGCACCTATTTCCTGTATAAAGCTGCGAAAAAAGAATTCAAGTAAAGTAAAAACTATCAAAAGGAATCAATTAAATGGAAAGAGGAATTGAACATTCCGGTGCATGGGCGGTTGCGATAGTAGTTATCGTTATCGCATCATGGCTGCTATACCGTTATCTCGCTCCAAAGACCTGGCGGGAATGGACAGGCGCCGGACTTATTCAGGCTTTTATTATTGCATTGTATGCAGAGATGTATGGCTTTCCGCTTACAATTTATTTTCTTGTTAGGTTTTTGGGATTAGATAGTACATATCTTAGTGCAAATCTTTGGTCCACCCTGATAGGTGTTGGCGAAACCGGAATGATGGTCTCGATGATCATTGGGTATATATTACTTTTCACAGGATTTGGAATTTTCCTTAAAGGTTGGAGACAACTTTACAAAGCTCATCAAGAAAACCGACTGGCAACAGGAGGATTATACAGCCTGGTTCGACATCCTCAATATACGGGACTCTTTATAGCGTTATTCGGTGAAGGTGTTGTTCATTGGCCAACGCTTTTCTCGGTTGGACTGTTTCCAATTATAGTAATTGTTTATTACCGGCTTGCCCGTAAGGAAGAACAGAAAACCATTGAAAAATTTGGCGATGAATATATAGAATACAAAAAGCATGTTCCTATGTTTATTCCGGTGAAGGGAAAATGGCGGAAGCTTGTTGAGAATTCCAATATATCTTCAAATGATACGTAACAATTTGCTTTATTATACAATGTGTTTCTCGACATCAATAAAGATTTCGGTCTTGTTTTATAATTAGGAGAGAAGAAGGTTTTTTAGAACCATCAATCACAGATTTACACATTTAAAAGGAAGTAAAATATGACTAACAAAAAAATTAAAGCAGCCGTAAATGGTTACGGCATTATCGGAAAACGGGTTGCAGATGCAATCAAACTTCAGCCGGATATGGAATTGGTTGGTGTTGCCGACGTAGAAAGCGATTATCGGGTTAAAGCCGCAGTTGTTTTGGGCTTACCGATTTATGCATCACTGCCGGAAAAATCAAATGAAATGAAAGATGCCGGTATTCCAATAGCAGGAAATTTGGATGACTTACTAAAGCAGATTGATATAATAGTTGATTGTACCCCAAAAGGAATCGGTGCAAAAAATCTTGAGCTTTATATAAAAGCCGGTGTAAAAGCAATTTATCAGGGCGGCGAAAAGCACAGTCTTACAGGTCATTCTTTTGTAGCGCAAGCAAATTATGAAACAGCATTGGGATTGGATGCAACACGTGTTGTCTCATGTAATACCACAAGCACGGTCCGCACGCTTACAGCTTTGCGTAATGCCGGCTTGCTCAAAAAAGCACGAGGTGTTTTAATAAGACGCGCTACAGATCCCTGGGAATCTGACCATAGCGGAATTATGAATACAGTTGTACCCGAACCGCATATTCCAAGCCATCAGGGACCGGATGCTCAAACAGTTGTACCGGAACTTGATGTAATAACAATGGCAGCTAAAGGGTCTCATACACAAACTCATAATCACTACTGGGTTGTAGAACTTACCCGCGATGCAAGCAGAGACGACGTGCTGGCAGCATTTAAAGCAGCTTCACGAATTGCTTTTATCCGAATGAGTGACGGCATTGTTGCGCTTAACAGCTCTATTGAATTAATGAAAGATATTGGACGACCTCGCGGCGATATGTGGGAAGTTGCATTATGGGAAGATGTATTAACCGTTAACGGAAATGAAGTCTATTACACTTATCAGGTTTATAATGAAGCCATTGTTGTTCCGGAGAGCATTGATGCGATCCGTGCTCTGATGGGTACGGTTAAAGATGGCTCTGAATCTATCCTTATTACCGATGAAGCAATGGGAATGCGGAAAGAATTTTTATATGAATAAAATCAATCGCAAGCCGATTATATTTTTGATAATCGCGTGGCTGCTAGTATTATTATCTCTCTATTTAGAAATCATTTGGAGAGGTTCATTGTTTTCAAGATCAGGTTCTTTAATGGTTTTGTTTGCTTTCATTGCTGAATATTACTTTTTGAGAGCACGGGATGTATATCATAGCGATCAGTTGAAAACATATTCAAGAGGAAATCAAGTAAACTTTATGGAAATACATCCATCAAAAAACCATCAATACTTAGAAAAAGCTTCACACATTACCGTAATTATCGGGACTATCATTTGGGGTTATGGTGATTTATTATTCCAATAAATTCATTTAAATATATTTTAAAAAATAAATTGAAATTTCTAAATACATAATAAAGGCTCATAATGCATCCTTCTTCTAAAAGTAAGTTATCTCTCATCGGATCAGTATCCTTAGGAACCGGTGTTATGATAGGCGCCGGAATATTTGCACTTATGGGACAAGTTGCCGAATTAGCCGGCAGTCTTTTCCCTGTAGCGTTTTTAGCCGGAGGTATTATAACCGGTCTTAGCGCTTATTCTTATGTAAAATTCTCCAATGCATATCCGTCGTCTGGGGGAGTTGCTAAATTTTTGAGAAAAGCTTACGGTCCGGGTACAGCTACCGGTTCTTTTTCTCTTTTAATGTATGTCTCGATGGTCATCGCAGAAAGCCTTGTAGCCAGAACTTTTGGTTCCTACACACTTAGGTTATTCGATGTTGATGATGGTGGTGCTTTTGTCCCTGTCCTGGGTGTGGTTTTGATTGCTGCAGCCTTTATCATAAATGTATCCGGCAATAAAATAATTGGAGCGACTGCAACTATTACAGCGATTGCAAAAATACTGGGTATTGCCTTATTAGCAATTGCACTACTTGCTGCATCGGGTTTTCCCTCCTTCGAAACTTTGGGTTCGTCAGAGACCAGCGATTGGTCAATGACCGGAGGTTTTGTTGCAGCTTTGGCATTGTCGATACTTGCCTATAAGGGGTTTACGACAATCACTAACCAAGGCGGTGATATTGTAAATCCAAATAAAAACGTAGGGCGTTCCATCATTATTTCAGTTTTAATTTGTATGGTCATTTATGTTGCATTAGCTCTGTCTGTTTCAGCAAACCTAAGCATACCGGAAATCATTAAAGCAAAAAATTACGCTCTTGCAGAAGCATCCCAACCGGTGTTCGGTAATTTGGGTTTATGGTTTACAGTAATTTTGGCAATCATAGCCACTGTATCGGGATTGATTGCCAGTGTTTTTTCTGCATCCCGGCTGCTTGCAATGTTGAGCAATATGAAACAAATACCTTATCTGCAATTTAAATTCAGTAACCCGGCGCTTCTGTTTACTGTTTCACTAGCTACAATACTGACTATTCTATTTGATCTGACGAGGATTGCAGCCATAGGCGCCATATTTTATATTGTTATGGATATAGCTGTTCATTGGGGGCTCTTTAAATTTCTGAGAAAGGAAGTTAGTTATAAGCCTATTTTTCCATTGCTTGCATTACTTTTTGATGCCGTTATTCTTAGTGCCTTTATATTACTAAAATTTAAAAGCGATCCTCTTATACTTATCGTTTCCTTCGGGGGCATTCTTATAGTCGTAATTGCTGAGAGGCTTTTTATGAAAACTCATACTGATAAGGATGGTAAAATGCATATGGAAATGGATATGAAGGATAGTTAGAAAAAGATTTTTTATTCTTTGTATTACACACTCTGATTTGATTGTTTACAGATCATATCAACCATACAGTTGTAAAAGGCTGTAAACATAATAACTAACTCTAATAAATTTTTAACAACATTAGGTATTTTTACATGGAAAATAATTTTGTTCAACCTGGATTTTTTCATAAAGACAGGAAACTTTCGCCCTATACAGTCTTCGGGCTGATGCTTATTTATACATTTGTTGCGGCAATATGTTATACCGCTATTAAATTAGGTTTGGAGTACTCATCTCCCCTTCGATTTGCCGGGTTGAGAACATTAATTGGAGGTGTTTCGCTAATTGCATTACTTATTATATTAAAAAAACCAATTCTTATTCGCCGTGATTTGATAAAGTGGGTCTTACCGGTTGGTTTTGTATCGACAACTATTACATTCGGATTTATGTTTTCAAGTCCTGAATTTACCGGGGCGGGTATTGCTTCAGTTTTAGGTAACTCTCAACCCCTCACAATCATAGTGTTAGCAGCGTTATTTCTTAATGAAAAAATCACATTAGTAAAAATTACAGCTCTCATTTTGGGAATGGCAGGAATTATACTTATCTCGGCACAGGCATTTATGAATGAAAATCCGTATGCATTCATCGGCGCGATGCTAGCCACAGGAACATCACTTGGCGCTGCTATTACTGCCATTTTATTAAAAAAAATAAAACCAGGTACGGATCTTATTTCGTTCACCGGTTGGCAGCTTATTGCCGGAGGTCTTCCGCTATTTGCCTCTTCATTTCTTTTCGAGTCTGAACGCAGTATTAATTGGTCCGGTACATTTTTAGGCTTAGTTATATTTTTAGGTATAATTGGAACAGCCCTTACAGAAATAATCTGGTTTTGGCTCCTCCAGAAATATGACGCAAGTAAACTATCACTATACCTGTTTTTGATACCGGTGTTCGGACTAATTTTTGCTTTCATAGCGTTTGGAGAAACACTTCAGGTTTTCGAAATTTCAGGAATTATCGTTGTATTATCGGCAATTGGATTATCTGTTATAAATGAGTTTAAGAACAAGCTATCAAAATAATAGCTGATTATTTAACTATCAGCAGGGAGCAACAAACAAAATATTGATCTGATCTAAATGTGAAAGGAAATATTTTTGAGCAAAGAAAAATATATTACTATTGTTGGCGCCGGACCGGCAGGATTAACCGCAGCTATAAACTTAGCTAATGCCGGATTTGAGACCACTGTTTATGAGCAAAACCAAAATGCCGGACTTCGTTTTAATGGTGATTTTCAAGGGCTGGAAAATTGGTCGGATGAAGATGATACGCTGCAAATATTAAACCAGATCGGCATTAAAATTAATTTTTTATGTCATCCATATTCAGGAAATGATGGTCTGTTTTACGGACCAAAACTTGAAAAAGTTAAAGTAAAAACTTCACGACCTCTTTTCTATCTAATTGAAAGAGGTTCTAATCCGAATTCGTTAGATCAGGGATTACGAAAACAAGCCGAAGAACTGGGCGTAAATATTTTGTGGGGCAAAAAACTTGAATCGGTTGACGACTCAAAAGCTATATTAGGCACAGGCCCAAAAGCAGCAGATGCTATTGCTAAAGGAATGGTATTCAGAACACCACTCGATGATATCTTTATAGGTTTTATAGATGATAAGATTGCACCTAAAGCTTATGCTTATCTTTTAGTTAATGATGGAAAAGCTACGTTCGCAACATGTATGTTCGAAGATTTTCAAAATGAAAAGATTTACTACGAAAGAGCATTGAGAGCGCTTAATACAGTGATAGATATCGATATAAATGAACCTGAAGAATTCGGAGGATTTGTTAACTTCTTCAATGAACCTAAGATTTCCAAAAACAACAGAATATTATATGTAGGCGAAAACGCCGGATTCCAGGATGCTCTGTGGGGATTTGGAATTAAGTATGCTATGCTTTCAGGTTATTATGCTGCAGAAAGTATAATTCACAATCAGGATTATAAAAAGTTATGCGAAATAAATCTACTGCCTAAACTTAAAACTTCGCTTGCAAACCGGTGGTTGTTTGCACATCTATATAACCCGGGTTATACTTTTATTCTTAACAAACTGAAAACAATGGGCGATGTTATCCCGGCTTTAAAAAAGCATTATAATACTTCAATGAGCAAAAAATTAGTCTATCAAATTGCAAAACGCTGGTACAAAACAAGATTAATTGATAAACAATGTATGCACGAAAATTGTGATTGCGTTTGGTGCAGGCACGGCAAACATGCACATTGAACGAAGTAAAATGCAGTCTTACAAAGATGGGCTGCATTAATCTCATAAATCAAACCACACAACAACTAAGTTTCTTAACATCTTTATCAAAACTTATAGCTGCTATTTTAATTCCCTCTGATAATGTTAGATATGGATGGAACATTTGTTTTAATTCTTTTACTGTAATTCCGTATTTGATTGCAAGAGAAATTTCCATCAATAGTTCTGAACCTTCAGAAGCTAATATTCTTGCGCCGATAAGTTTATCGTTTTCTTTGTTGCGAAAAAGTTTGATAAACCCTTTTTTATTTCGTGCAGCAAGCGAACGGGGAACATCTTTTAGTTGAATTTTCGAGACTTCGTAATCAATTTTATTTTCGTATGCTTGATTTTCATCCATTCCAACACCGGCTACTTGCGGGTCGATGAATATTACCCAAGGAAAAACTGAATAATCTTTTTTGATTGGACTTTCAGCAAACATATTTGCAACTGCCAAAGAACCCTCATAAGCAGCGGAATAAACAAACAAATATTCACCGGTCACATCCCCGGCTGAATAAATATTGGGAATTGATGTTTGCATATACTCATTTGTCTTAATGAAATCTTTCATATGAAATTCAACACCGACTTCTTCTAATCCGAAACCTTTAGTATTTCCTTTTCTGCCGGTTGCAACAAAGATATGTGACCCTTGAATGGTTTCTATTTCATCTTTAACCAAGGCATTAACCAAAACTTTACCTTCTTTCATATTGATAGATTTTATTTTCCCACCGGTTTTTATTTCTATTCCTTCTTCTGCGAGATATTCTTTCAATGTTTCGGTTACATCCGGCATTTCGTCTGGAAGAATTCTGAATGACCGTTGAAGAATTGTAACTTTAGAACCGAGACGTGCAAACATCTGAGCATTTTCCAAAGCGATATATCTTCCACCGATTATAATCAAATGCTCAGGAAGTTCTTCTAAATCATACAATGTTTCGTTTGTTAAATAGTTAATCTCGTTTAAACCGGGAATATCCGGCACAAATGTGTTTGAGCCGGTTGCAATTAAAATATTTTCCGCCGAATATTTTTTACCATCGGCTTCAATTGTGTTTTTGTCTATAAGTCTTCCGTATGCTTTAAGAATTCTTACATTAGAATCATCTTTCAATACATCTATATATTTGTGTTGCCTTAACTCTTCAACTAATTCAGTTTTTTGATGGATAACTTCCTTAAAATTAATTTTATTATCGCCAGATTTTATTGAAGAAAAATTTGGATGGTTGGCTGTGTAAACTTGTTCTGCAGTTCTTATTAAAGTTTTAGATGGAACACAGCCAACATTTACGCAAGTACCACCAAGAGGCAAACCGTCATTTATCATAAGAACTGTTTTCTCAAATTCACTGGCTTTAATTGCTGCAGAAAAAGCAGCAGAACCTCCGCCAATGATAATCAAATCATAATGATCAGATTTATTATTATTCGTTTCTACCTCCCCAACTACTTTATAATCACCAATAGAAATTATGGCATCTATAATTTCAGATTTTGATACTTTATCTGAATCGAAACTGAATTCTCCTTTCTTTTCCGGATAACTTACCTTCGCAGATAATACACCTTTAAGTTGGGTAATTTTATTATTAATGGTTTGCGCGCAATGGTCGCAGGTCATTCCTTTTATTATTAATTCTGTTATTCGAACACTCATTATCACTCCAACTTAATTTTGTTTTTCATCAACTGATTGAATCTTTTTTACTTTATATCCAACTTTATATTCGATTGCTTTTTTCAATTGTTCAGGTTGAACTTTAGTTGCATCATATTGAACATAAGCAATTCCGGTCTGATAAGATGATTCAGCGCTCAAAACACCCTTTTCCGATTTAAGCGCATAATCAACAGATTGTTCGCAACTTGTGCAAGTCATTCCTTCAATTTCCAGTTTCGCTTTTATTATGTGATTTGTCCGAAGGACTCCACTCGGAGAATTTGTTGAAAATACGCTTTGAGATTCCGGCTTATCCCTTTGGGGGAAGAATGCTTGAGAGTAATAAGGAAATGTAATTAAAACAACTGCAATCACTGCTACTATCCATAAGAATGATTTAGAATTAATAAAGCTTTTCTTTATATCAACTTTATCATCATCGCCTTCCTTCGCAGAAGCTTCGGCAGGTAAACAAGCACATTCTATCTCATCTTTTTCCTTAGGTTTGTATGCATTATAAAAAGCATAGCCGAGAATAATTATTGTAAATGCTATAAAGTAAGGGCGGAGTGGCTCAAGAAAAGAAAATGTAGATGCAATACCACTCAATCCGCCTAATACCGCTAATACTGGCGTAATACAACACAATGAAGCAAGCACTGCCGTTACGATTGCGCTGTTTCTGAATAATTTATTTGTCTTCATAATAATTTAACTCCGTAAAATCATAATATTCTTCTTTAACAAAATTCTAAAAGGGATTCGGTATTTAATCCGAATCCCTTTAAGTTTATCCACTATTTGCAGCAAGAAGGATATTCCGGGCATTCGGGTGTTCCTCTAAGGGGACAAACCGAATTATCTGTGTTGGTACTTGCCCCAGTGAAGGCGAGTGCACTCACTGTTATTCCCAATATTCCAAAAATTAATGCAAGCTTGCGTTTCATATCGTATCACCTCCTTTCAATGATTTCGTTTTAGGGTCAATTACTTCAAGAATGGGACACTCATCAGTAGAAAGTTCTTCACATACACATTGATTAACCAATTTTACCAAAACATTTTTAATACTCTTCAAGTCTTTTATTCTTTCTTCGATGTCTGTTAATTTATTTTCGGCTAAATGTTTTACATCTCCGCAAGTTGCAGTTGATTCAATTTTTATATTCAATAATTCTTTTATTTCTTTTAATGTAAAACCAAGTTCTTTTGCTCTTTTTATAAATAATAACCTTTTTAAATCCAACTCATCATAAATACGATAGCGTGATTCCATACGCTTTGGTTTAGGCATAATTTTTATTTTTTCATAATAGCGTAAAGTCTCTATATTCACACCGATTTTTTCAGCTATTTCGCCAACTTTGTAGTGTTCCATTTCTAAACCTATTTTTCACTTAATACAAATATAATATCAGTAGTAGAGTACGGAGTCAAGTGAAATTTCAGTATTTTCTTTTTATTTGTCATACGAGGTATGAATGGAATTTTCAATTTACAAGAAAGTAAAATCAGTTCCGTACCCGCTCCAAACAACTCTTATGCAATAGCTCAAAAAAAAGACCTATCATGTGGCTTATCAGTCTCTTCTTCATAGATTTTTCATTTAATTTTACTCCCCTCACCTTCGCACTGCTCAGAAATTTCGGTTTTAATATGTCAAACACTTGCACGTTTGTTCAAATGTATGTAAATTTGTAAAATGAAAAAAGAAACGAATGCGCCGGTTTGCGAAGTTGAAATAGTTGACGGAAAGAAAGTCGAAAAGGCAAAAGAGAAAATTGCCGACACGGACCAAGTTCTCGAGATGGCGGATATTTTTAAATTGCTTGGGGAACTAACCAGATTAAAAATTGTATTAGTTCTTTTGAATAGTGAACTTTGCGTTTGCGATCTTGCAGCGGCGATGGATGCAAATGTTTCAACCGTTTCGCATCAATTAAGATTATTAAGAAATGCGAAATTAGTCAAATATAGAAAGGAAGGAAAAATGGTTTTTTATTCCATTGACGATAATCATATTAATGATGCGATAAAAAAAATTAAAGAACACACTGAAGAATAATGAGCAATAATTTTATAAATAAATCTACACACATCTTTTTATTATTAACATTAGTCAGCCATCTAACATTAGCTCACGACTTGATATCCGAGTATGTTTTATGCACCGGCAGCGATGGTCATGTTGCAATTGAAAATGTAAACGAGTGTGAAGAGTGCAGCAATATTCAATTTAACGGAGACACGAAATTAGTTGTTATAAGTATACAAGACTGCGAAGATGTTGCCCTCGATCAAAACTGTTTTGAAGATGATGAATTTATTCCCCAAAATAAAATTGTTATTACAGCCAGTATTGTAAAATTTGCAACAATATTTGAAAATACCGACTATGAAAAAAAATTTAATAATTCTTACATTGACCAAGACTTTAAAAATCCAATTTTAGAAAGATATACGTCCGTATCACTTCTAATATGATACTATTTATCAAATAGTATTAATCATCAACATATTCTTAAAAAACATTACAGTAAAAACAAAGGAATTTTTATGAACAAAGCAGTGTGTATAATTTCTGCCGTTTTGTTTGCTCTATTTACGGTTACAACCTATGGACAAACAAGCGGCGGACTAACCATTGAAGAAGCAGTATCGATGGCAGTTCAGAATAATCCCGAACTGCAAGCTTTACGCTATGAAATAGATGCTCTTGAAGCGGCAAAGTTACAGAGCGGTTTAATGCCTAATCCCGAGTTTGGAGTTGAAGCTGAAAATATTTTCGGCAGTAAAGATTTCAACGGATTTGATAACAGTGAAATAACAGCGCTTTTAAGCCAGGATATTTTACTTGCCGGTAAAATTAGTAAGCGTGTTAAAGTTGCTGAATCGAACATCTCTCTTGCTGAATGGGATTATGAAACAAAGAGAATAGAAATTATTACTGAAATAAGAAAAGTATTTCAGCAAGCATTAGCAGTACAACTTCTTATTGAAAAAAATGAAGAACTTATAAAAATATCAGATGAGTTTATTGCAAATCTTCAAAAACGTGTTGATGCCGGTAAAATTTCTCCGGCTGAAGTATCGCGTGCAAAGATAATTCTCAACTCTCTGAATATTGATCTGAACCGTTTAAAATCCGAATATGAAATCTTCAAATCTGAGTTGCTCTCACTGATTTATCAGCCCGATTTAACCATAAATTCCCTTGCCGGCGAACTTAAGTTTACGGTTGATATACCGAGTTACAATTCACTTGTTGACCGGTTAGAGGACAATCCGAAACTAAAAAGATATGAAAGCGAATACGATAAACGAATGGCAGTTGTAAATCTGGAAGAATCGAAAGCAGTACCCGATTTAACAATAAGCGCCGGATTTAAAAGATTAAACGATGCTAAAGCTAACACGTTCTTGATCGGAGCTTCAATACCTCTTCCAATCTTCGACAGGAATCAAGGCGCAATACAGGAAGCACAAATCCGCGTTGATCAAAAAAAGAGAGAATACGAGTCCGTTAAAAATAGATTAACTCTGCAATTAAACGTTCTGTATAAAAGATTGACAACACTCAAAACAACCGCAGAACAGCTTCAGAGTGAATCGATACCGCAGGCTGAAGAGGCATTTAAAATTATTAAAGAAGGCAATCTCGTTGGAAGATTTGCCATACTCGATGTGCTCGATGCCGAACGTACTTTGTTCGAACTGCAGAATCAATACTTAAATGTTATCGGTGAAATTCATTCTGTTGAAACGGAAATAGAAGGTTTAATTGCAAAGGAAATAAAATAAAGGATAAATAATTATGGAAAAGAGAAATAAATTAATCTATTTGATTATCGGTATTGCCATCGGCACCGTTATTGCTCTAGCGGCTTCAGCATTATTGTATAGCGGCGGAGATACGGAAATACATTCTGCCGAAGAAGCCGGGCATACTGAAAAAAACATCGAAGGCGAAGAACATACTGAAGAAGAAATTGTTACTATTTCCGATTCGGAAATAAAGGAACTCGGAATTGAACTCGACACTGTTGGTTCTAAAAAATTGCAGATGCATACCGATTTAACCGGCGAAATTGTGCCTGACCCCGATAAACTTGCTCATATTGTTCCAAGATTCTCGGGAATTGTAAAAACAGTTTACAAGAAAATTGGTGATAAAGTTAAAAAAGACGAAGTGATTGCAGTTATCGAAAGCAACGAAAGTCTTGTTACTTATGAAGTTAAATCCTCAATCGATGGTGTCGTGCTCGAACTGCATATGACACCCGGCGAATTGATTGGCGATGATAAACACATTGTTACCATTGCCGATTTAAGTTCAGTCTGGGCAGAATTGACTGTATATCAAAAAGATATTGATAAGATTAAATTAGGTCAGAGCACTCAAATATATTTTAAGAATATAGAAAATGCCGTTAATGGAAAAATATTCTATTTAAGTCCTACCGTTGATGAACATACACGTACTGCAACAGCGAGAGTACGCTTGAATAATTCATCCGGCTACTGGAAACCAGGAATGTTCATCACTGGAAAAGTGTTGACTGATTTTGTAGTAGTTGATCAAGCAGTAACCCTCAATGCAATTCAAAACTTCGAAGGTCAGAAAGTTGTATTCGTAAAAGAGGGCGAAGGGTTCAGACCGCAGCCGGTAACTATCGGAAAAACGAATACAAATTACACCGAAATTTTGAGCGGCTTGCAAGACGGGCAAACCTACATAGCCGAAGGCGCTTTTGTAATTAAATCGGAATTGTTAAAAGAATCGTTCGGCGGCGGTCACGGTCATTAATTTTAGGAGGACTTAATGGATAGAATAATAGATTTTGCACTTAAAAACCGGCTGCTGATTACTGTTCTTGCAATAGTTGTTTTTGCAGGCGGTTATTTCAGTTATAATAATTTACCCATAGATGCATTCCCGGATGTGTCACCTTCCCTTGTTCAGGTATTTACCGTAACCGAAGGGCTTGCACCGGAAGAAGTTGAAAAGTATGTAACATTTCCAATTGAGACATCAATGAACGGATTGCCGAATTTGAAAAATATACGTTCCGTTTCAAACTTCGGTTTGTCTGTAGTTAACATTTATTTTGAAGACGAAACAGATATTTACTTCGCCAGGCAGGTTGTTGGAGAAAGATTACAGGAAGCGCGCGAACAGATACCGGAAGGATTTGGCGATCCGCAGATGGGACCCATCTCAACCGGAATGGGATTAGTGCTGTTTTATTATCTCGACGATACAACCGGCAAATATTCTCTAACCGAACTTAGAACAATCCAGGACTGGATAATTAAGTATCAGCTTCAAACAGTTCCCGGTGTTACGGAGGTACTCGGCATCGGCGGCTGGGAAAAACAATTTCACGTTGTTACAGACCCGAATGCATTACTGCGGTACAATATTGCCGTGAATGATCTGGTTGATATAATTAAGAAAAACAACCTGAACGTAGGCGCATCATATATTGAGCGTGATGCTGAAGAATTTTTAGTCCGTTCGGTTGGACTGGCAACAAAAATTGAAGATTTGGAAAACATTGTAATTAAATCCGAAGACGGCACACCTATTTATTTGGACCAAGTTGCTGATATCCAAATCGGCGGGGCAATAAGAAGGGGACTTCAAACAAGAAACGGTATTGAGGAAGTTGTGTCCGGTCAGGTGATAAAGTTATTCGGAACAAACTCTTCAACGGTAATAAGCGATGTTGAAAAAAAGATGGCGGAGATAAATAAAACACTTCCCGAAGGAATAGAGATCGTTCCATATTACGAACAGAAATCACTTGTTGAAGCTGCAGTAAGTACCGTAACCAATGCGTTGCTGCAGGGAATCGCACTTGTTGCAATTATATTGATTTTGTTTATGGGATCGATAAGACCGAGTGTGGTTGTTGCTTTATCAATCCCATTCTCTGTTTTGTTTTCTTTTATTGGAATGGAATACTTCGGTATTTCTATAAATTTAATGTCATTCGGCGGACTCGCAATTGCAATTGGTATGATGGTGGACGGGAGTATTGTTCTTGTTGAAAATGTGGACAGGCTAAAACGGGAATCATCTCCGGATGAAAATTTTATTCATATTGTTGCCAAAGCAAGTAGAGAAGTTCTGCGCCCAATTATCTTCTCAATAATAATAATCATTACTGTTTTTATTCCTTTATTTACATTACAAGGAGTTGAAGGTAAAACATTCAGACCGCTCGCTTATACAATTGCTCTCGCTATGTTCGGCTCATTAATCTTTGCGATGTTTTTAGCCCCTGTGTATTCTTCATTCCTGTTAAAACATAAGAAGAAAAAACTTGCCGGTGATGAACCGAAAGAAAATTTAATAATTAGAGTGCTGTTGAAAATATATAATCCTGTTATAAAGTTTTTTGTAAAGACCCGGATTGCTGCGGTAATACTGGGTATATTAATTCTAATAGCCGGTGTGTTTATTTATCCAAGGCTTGGTTCGGAGTTTACGCCGACTTTAAAGGAAGGAACGCTCGTTGTAAGATTAGCTCTTGCTCCTTCAATCTCAATTGAGGAAAGTAAAAAAACAGCTTTGCTAGTTGAAAAAAGAATTATGCAGGTTGAAGAAGTTACCGGAACCGTAAGCAGAATTGGAAGAGGCGAAGTAGGTGCCCATACCGATCCGATCAACAGTATTGAAATGTATATCCTTCTTAAAGGTGAAGATGACTGGCGACCGGGAATGACGCAGGAAAAACTTGAAGATGAAATTAGGCAGAAAGTAGGAAACTATCCCGGTGCGCTTACAAACTTTACACAACCAATCCAAATGACTGTTGACGAATTATTGGAAGGTGTTAAAGCCGAACTTGCCGTTAAACTTTTCGGTGATGATCTTACGTCGTTAAAATCAAAAGCGGAAGAGATTGCAGGAGTACTTAGAAACGTAAGAGGAGGCGCCGATATTCAGGTTGATCAGGTTAGCGGTAAGCCGCAACTTAAAATAACAGTCGACCGCCACGCAATAGCGCGCTACGGCTTAAATCTCGCGGACGTTCAGCAAGTTATTAAAACCGCGATCGGCGGAGAAACTTCAGGACAGATTTTTGAGGGTATAAGACGGTTTGATATTTTTGTCCGCTTAGCGCCGGAATACAGAGATAACAAAGCGGTTATTAACGAATTGCTGATAAGCACACCTTCGGGAATGCAGGTTCCATTAAGCCAAGTTGCCGAAATTGAAGAGATCGAGGGGCCGCGGCAAATAACACGCGAGCAGAATCAACGTTTTATTATCGTGCAATGTAATGTTGTTGGCAGAGATATCGGGGGTTTTGTTCAAGAAGCTCAAAAAGAAATTGATGAGAAAGTTTCTTTACCAATTGGCTACTATACCACTTGGGGCGGACAGTACAAACTGCAGCAGGAAGCAAACAAACGATTTGCAATTGTTATCCCTATTACATTATTGATTGTATTCTTCTTGCTCTACTCAAGTTTCAACTCGATGAAAAATACCTTGCTGATATTTATAAATATTCCGCTTGCATTGGTTGGCGGAGTTATCGGATTGTGGATTACGGGACAAAATCTATCCGTTCCCTCTTCGGTTGGTTTTATTGCGCTCTTCGGTATTGCTCTGCAGAACGGAATGGTGCTCGTTACATATCTGAATCAATTGCTGCGCGAAGGAAGGTCAATTGACGAAGCCTCTATTGAAGGCGCAAAACTCAGACTTCGCCCGGTACTGATGACGGCGCTGACAACAATGCTCGGTTTGCTACCCTTGCTTATTGCAACAGGCACCGGGAGTGAAGTTCAAAAACCGCTTGCTACGGTGGTTATCGGCGGATTGTTTACTTCGACTATACTTACGCTGATTGTTTTGCCGGCATTGTATAAATGGTTCCCGGTTAAAGTAAGAGCAGGTGAGATGTAAACACAAATTTCGCAAAATAATACGAGTACTAAATAATAAACTTCGAAGGTAACTTGCTTTTACCTTCGAAGTTGCTTTAGGCAGCAAATTAAAAGGAGAAAAAAATGAAAGAAATAAAAGCAATAATTAGACCGTTCAAATTGGATGCTGTAATTACCGCACTTCATAATATTGAAGGATTACCGGGCATTACAATTTCCTGGATAAAAGGTTTCGGAAAATCTAAAGCTAAAGATTCCGAGGATTCAATAAGAGATGGACTGCACGATTATGTCGAAAAAGTGAAACTGGAATTAGTTGTTCATAATGATATTGTTGATGAAGTTGTGGATACTATTCAACGAATCGCACATACAGGTAATCCCGGCGACGGGAAAATATTTGTAGTTGAGGTGAGTAACACAATTAAGATTCGTACGAATGAAAGAGGTGAAGAAGCAATATAATATTCTTTATGAATTTATGTATAACTCAAAAACACATATAAGATTAGTAAGAGTGATCGCCATTGCAGTTTTACTTCTTACCGGCTTTAATAGATTATTAAGCGCTCAGCAAAATGCAGTAGTTGATAGCAAAGAGGATTTGATTTTTATTAAGAATTATTATGAAAGTATTTTTAAGAACGACAGCACAAATTACTCAGCTCTTACTAATCTTGGTGTTATTTACCAGCAGCAAGGTGATTTAGAGAACTCTGTTCGATTTTTTAAAAAAGCAGCCGGGTTACATCCGTATAACGCAAGAGCTTATCATAATCTCGGAATTCTTTATAGCTTAATGGGAAAGCTTGACGATGCGATTATTTATCTCGAAAAAGCGGCGGAAATTGATTCAGCGAGTTCGTATTCAATACGACAACTGGGAATTATTCACTTGCAAAATAAAAAGTATATAGAAGCAATTGAATCATTTAACAAAGCTTTAAGCAGAGATAAACTGGATACCGAAAGTTACCTGGGCAAAGCCTTAACTTTTTGGTTAATGGAAGATTACAAAAATGTAATTACAACAATTGATAAAATGAAGCGCTTCAACTTACGGTTTTACCGTATGGAACTGCTGCTCGCCGATGTTTATTATAAATTGAACGATTATGACAACGCAATGAAATATGCAAAGATTGATGAACAAGAAAATTCATCTAAAGCAGAAGGACATTATATACTCGGACAAATATTTAGTTCTGTCGGAGAAAACGGCAAAGCAAAACGTGAATTTGAAAAGGTCTCTTCTATCATACAAGAAAATCCGGATGCTTCCTTGGAATTAAGTATTAACATTTTCTTTGAATCAAAAGTTAAACAACAATTTGAGTAAATAAATGAAAACATCAAAATTGATATTACCTCTAATTTTCGCCGTGGTTATAGTAATAATGTACTTTACCTATTTTGCGCAAACCGGTGAAATAGGTTCATTCAGTAAATTCAGTCCCGGCAGCGAGATAAATCAAAGTATAATTGTAGAAATTGTTAAATCGAAAGGTTTCGAAAGAGATGCTAACGGCAATATTATTTCTTTTTATGCAAGAGACAAAAATAATGTTGAAGCGAAAGTTACTTCTCACGAACCTATTGTAACGGAAATAATTGATGCGGAGGTTGTTGAGGTGTTTGGACATATGCACGATAATACTTTGAACGCATCAAAAGTAACTGTTATTAAATGAAATCAATAAATAAAATTCCCCGGAAAATTTATGTTAGGTAATATACTTGTAGTCGTCGCGTTACTTACAGCCCTATATTCTACATTAATGTATTATAAGGCTTACAAAGGATTCAATACAATTAATAAAGCCAGAGTTGGTTATCATATTACCACTATCCTGGTTATTTTTGCTTCGGTCTTACTGCTTTACTTCATACTCACTCATCAATACCAGTACGAGTATGTTTTTGAATATAGCAGCGGGAATCTTTCAACCGGATTGTTGATATCCTCATTCTTCGGCGGTCAGGAAGGAAGTTTTTTACTTTGGCTTTTATTCACAGTATTAATCGGACTAATAGTAATTAACCAAACTTCAAAAGAAAAAGATTTTGAAGCACAGGTAATGATGCCATTCCTTGTAGTTGTGATGTTTTTACTTATAATGATAAATCCTATGTTGAAAAGTCCTTTCGGCTATATATGGGCGGATGTTAATTATATCGATCAAAAATTTATTAATCCCAATATACTGGGATACACCTTTATGAAGAGTTTTATTTTCCAGAATGATAGCGGTCAATCTTTCGTAAAGGTAAGCGAAGAATTAATTAATACGATTAAAGCTAACGGTCTATCCGTTGATAATCTGGTAATTCAAGGAAAAGGATTAAATCCACTGCTCCAAAATTTCTGGATGCAGATTCATCCGCCGGTATTGTTTTTAGGTTTTGCACTCGCAACCACTCAATTTTCATTTGCAATGGCGGCGCTTATTAAAAATGATTACCGCACCTGGATAAAATATAATTTACCCTGGACATTAATCACAGCGCTCTTCTTAGGTCTCGGAATAATGATTGGCGGTTATTGGGCTTACGGTGTTTTAGGATGGGGCGGTTACTGGGCGTGGGACCCGGTTGAAAATTCAAGCCTTATCCCCTGGATTTTTGCGGTGGCTCTGCTGCATACACTTATAGTTCAAAAACAATCGCAAACTGAACACAAGTTGGGAAGCCTTGGAAAAACCAATTTAATACTTTCGGTTTTCACTTTTGTACTTGTTGTTTACAGTACTTTCCTCACACGCAGTGGAATACTTTCAGAAGCCTCCGTACACTCATTTAGTGATCCGGGTTCATTCGTTTATTCTGTACTTATCTTTTTCCTTTTTGGTTTTATTCTATCGGTTTTTATTGGAATATATAAAAGAAGAAAAACATTAAACAACTATAAACCACTTTCTACAAATATTCTCTCAAGGGAACTTGGACTTTTTTACGGTTCGATGCTTTTGATTGGTTCGGCAATAGCAATTTTAATTGGTACTTCCGCACCAATATTCGGCAGCTCTGTTGACATAAGTTTTTACAATCAAATAAATTCATTGCTTGCTGTTTTTATGGTTCCACTTATCGGGTTTACACTCCATACTTACTGGCGGAATACTCCCGTAATCATTTTTATCAAAAGAATAACCTTATCAATAATATTCTCCTTACTGGCAACTTTTCTGATTTTATATTTAACCGGTATCTGGAATTTTCTATACGGCTTTCTTTTATTTGCTTCTCTCTTTGCTATAACAACCAACCTTGAACTCATTTTGAAATTCAATAAGAAATTTATTTTTATGGGCGGTCATATTGCGCATATTGGTTTTGGAATATTTTTAGTAGGAGCGGTATTAAGCGGCATATTATCGAAGTCGGAAACCTTAGACCTTCCGCAAAACATTAGTCAATCGGTGTTCAATAAAAAATTAACATATCTTGGAAATGAACCCATAGAAAACGGTAAGAAGTTTGCCTTCACCGTTAAAATAGAAGAAGGAAGCAATACTTATTTTTCCAAACCGGTAATGTATATATCGGAGTATAACAACAGTTTAATGAGAGAGCCCGATATTCTGATAGGGGCTGTCCGGGATATCTATTTGTCGCCGTTGTCATTTCAAGAAGGGGAAGAATCGGGAGCCAAAGAAATTGACTTAAAAAAAGGAGAGCCGTATAAAATCGGTAATTCGGAAATACTTTTCGAAAAGTTCGACATTCCACCGGATGCAATGCAAAAAATGATGAACAAAGAAGAATTTGATATTAACGCCGTGTTAAAAATTACTACAGGCGGTATTACCAAAAATTTAAACATCGTTGTAAACGATTCTTTGAGAAATAGTTTTCAAATAGAAGAGGATGGATTAACTTTTACGGTTGCTCACTTTGATGTTAGCGGAGTGCTGGAACTGAATGTGATGGATTCAAATAATAAAAAAGAAATTAATGCAGACATACTTTCTATTGAATACAGAGAAAAACCTTTGATAAATCTTGTATGGTCCGGTGTACTGCTTATGGCGATAGGATTTTTAATAATGTTAATAAGAAGATTTCGCGAACTGAAGGATTGAATAAAGTGATTTGAAAAGGATTTTTAGGAGTAAATCAATAAAAACGGCGGTAATATTTCTTTCTACGCAGGAGATAAAAACAATGTTGATATGAAGATCGTATCTCACGAACCGGTACCGGAAAAACTAATTTAGAAAATGTTATGGCTATAAATGAATTCGTCTTAATTATATTTTTAATTCTTCCAAGAATATTACTATTCTTTAAGTATCATAAAAAATAGGAGGTATATATGCTTACGATAAACAACTATGAAAACAGTAATATGATTGAAACCGTTTCCGAAGGAAAACTTGACCAGCAAGACTATAATAAATTAATACCACTCCTTGAAGAAAAGATTAATAAATTTGGGAAAATACGCTGGTATTTTGAAGTAGGAAATTTTGATGGCTGGACAATTGAAGCGATGTGGTCCGATTTTAAATTCGATATTAAACATCGTAATGATTTTGAAAAGATTGCAATTGTGGGAAATAAAAAATGGCACGAGTGGATGGCTGACGTTCTTAAACCTTTTACAGATGCCGAGATAAAATATTATGAGAATGAAAATAATTCTAAAGCAAAGGAATGGCTTTTAAAGTGATCTGAGTTAATTTCACAAGATCATTCGTACACGCACCAAGTAAAAGATTTCGGCAAAGCATTCACAATCGGCATTGCTTTAAATGATGTTAGTGACAAAATGAAACCATAATATAAGAGAACTAATTATGAAAAAACTTCAAATTGAAATACCGCTTATATTACCAAACGTACCGGATGAAAAAGACAAATGTGTGCATAAGTTAATTGAACGCTTACAAAACAAACCCGGTATAGATAAAGTACATATCTCATCGGAAAAGGAGAACGGGATTCCGCAGCTCTGTTTTCATTACAACCAGGATGAAATTTCCATTGAACGGATAAAATCGATTGCAAAACAAACCGGGGCGCAGTTTACCGATAAATACGGACATATGCTGATTGAAGTGGAAGGAATCCGTCATACAAGGCACGCCCGCTTAATCGAAGAATCTTTAAGCGATAACCACGCATTGATAGAGGTATCTGTATCCGGTACCGGTATGATAAGAATTGAATTTGATCGTGAAAAAATCAATGATGAAGTAATATTTAATCTGCTTGAAAAAGAAAATTTAACAATTGTAGATAAAGCGATACCGCCGGAATACTATATTAGCGAAGTAGATAAACTCGCCGGTGATGAAGAACAAAAAGCTGATACCGAGACAGAGGAACATAAACACACAGAGGAAGAACACGAACATTCACACGGTGGAATTTTCGGTAAGAATACCGAACTTATTTTTTCTATTACTTGTGGAATTCTATTAGCCGTTGGCTTCGGGTTATCCTTTGTAGAGACTGTTCCCGGATGGGTAAGCTTAGCGCTTTATATCGGCGCTTACTTTTTTGGCGGTTATTTTACGGCAAAAGAGGCTATCGAAACCGTTTTAAAAGGCGGTTTTGAAATTGATTTCTTGATGCTGGTTGCGGCTATAGGCGCCGCAATATTAGGCGAATGGGCTGAAGGAGCATTGTTATTATTTTTATTCAGTATGGGGCACTCACTTGAACATTACGCAATGAACAAAGCCAAAAAATCAATTGCAGCTCTATCCGACCTGGCTCCCAAAACCGCACTACTAAAACGTAATGGAAAAACCGAAGAAGTTAGTATTGAAAAATTGAAGATAGGCGATATTATTCTTGTAAAACCAAATAGTAAAATATCGGCAGACGGTGTTGTTGTAAATGGTAATAGCAGCGTAAATCAAGCGCCGATTACCGGCGAGAGCGTGCCGGTTGATAAGTTCCCGGTCGATAACCCGGAAAAAGATTATTCAAAAGAGAAAGATATAAAAGATGAAAACCGTGTCTTCTCAGGTACTATCAACGGAAATAATACGCTGGAGATTAAAGTAACAAAACAAGCCGGGGATTCAACCTTATCCCGTCTGATTAAATTAGTAAATGAGGCACAGACTCAAAAATCACCTACGCAGCAATTAACCGATAAATTTGAAAAATATTTTGTGCCCTCGGTACTTGCTCTCGTTGTAATATTAAATTTTGCTTTTCTTGTTTTAGATGAATCATTTGCGGAAAGTTTTTACAGGGCAATGGCTGTACTTGTAGCCGCAAGTCCGTGCGCGCTGGCAATATCAACCCCCAGTGCAGTACTTAGCGGTGTAGCGCGGGCAGCTAAAAGCGGTGTTTTAATTAAGGGTGGAAGACCGCTGGAAGATTTAGGTGTGCTTACTGCGGTAGCCTTCGATAAAACCGGAACGCTTACCGAAGGAAAACCTAAGCTTACAAAAGTAGTTCCTCTCAATAATACTACAGAAAAGGATTTACTGAAAACTGCCGTGGCTGTTGAAAATCTTAGCGATCACCCTCTTGCCGAAGCTGTGGTGCGAGATGGGAAAAAACGACTTAATAGTGATGAAATTCCCGAAGCGCAGAACCTGGAATCTGTTTCGGGGAAAGGGATTAAAGCATCAATTGGAGATGATAAAATTTATATCGGCAATCTTGAACTGTATGAAGACCTGGATGGTAAAGAGCCGGTAGATGAAATTAAGGAAAAAATAATTTCGCTTGAATCCGAAGGCAACACTACAATGCTAATAAGAAAGAATGACGAATATATCGGGATAATATCTTTAATGGATACGCCGCGCAAAGAAGCAAAAAACACTTTGCAAAAACTAAAAGATATCGGCATAAAAAAAATGATAATGTTGACCGGCGATAATCAAAAAGTTGCGGATACAGTTGCAAATGAAATCGGTATTACAGATGCCTGGGGAAGTTTGCTGCCGGAAGAAAAAGTTAATGCGATAAAAAAGTTAAGAGATAAAGAAGCCAAAGTTGCGATGGTGGGAGATGGCGTAAACGACGCACCCGCAATGGCTAACAGCACAGTTGGCATTGCAATGGGAGCCGCAGGTTCCGATGTAGCTTTAGAAACAGCGGATATTGCATTGATGGCAGACAAATTGGAAATACTCCCTTTTGCAATCGGTTTAAGCCGTAAGGCAAAAGGAATAATCAAACAAAATTTGTGGATAAGTCTTGGTATAGTTGCGCTGCTTATCCCGTTAACTGTTTCGGGAATTGCAACAATTGGACCCGCAGTTTTAATTCACGAAGGTTCTACAATTGTTGTGGTTTTTAATGCTCTGCGGCTTTTAGCATTTAAAGAATAAATAACAGAATTAAGAAAGCAGTTTTTTAGGTGAAATCAATTGTGAATAGATTTAAGCATTTGTTGAAATTAAGTTCCTACTACAATAAAGAAAAGGTATTACTCCACACAATTATTTTAGCTGTTACGATAAGTATTGTTCATTTTTTCACATATAACAGCGGAGAAATATACCTCGAATTTTTGCACAAATTATTAACAAAATTATATTTTATACCTGTTCTCATCGCGGCTTTTTTCATTGGTAAGAAAGGAGCTATACAACTCTCGTTTGTGGTATCTTTATTATATGTTCCGCACAGTATTAATACACAGCTTTTTTCCGGTCTCTCGGTTATCGAAAACATTTCCGAAATAATACTTATATGGTCTATTGGAATAGTTTCCGGTGTATTGACTGATAAGTTAAAAAAAGTTCAAATAGAAAAAGCCCGGCTGGCTGCTTTGGAAAAAGTATCAACAGTTATTAATGTTGTTAATAAAGATATTATGAATGATTACCTGGCTTGTACGGGTTTAACAAAATCTTTAGAACATATTTACGATAAGGAGGATGGAAACTCTTTTACTGTAAAGCTGCTTTCAAAAAAATTAGATCATTTGGGTTCGCATATAACGAATCTCTCAAACCTTGCTGCGCCAAAACCGGTGAAGAAAACTAAATATAATATTTCCCATTTGACTAAAAAATGTGTTAAGGAAGTTACCCTGAACAATCCCGGTTACAATTTTTCATTTAAGAGTGAACCAAAACTCCCGCCGGTATATATGGATGTAAGGCAAATTGAATTTGCTGTAAAGCAAATATTACAAAGTTTTATTGAACAAAACTTAGGGAAAAAGGAACTTGTAGTATCCGCAGCAAAAAACAATGGAATGGTTGAAATATCTTTAACTCTGAATGGAAAGAAAGCGACTCCCCGAACTAGAGGAACTGAAGTATTTGATTTAATAGCTGACCCGGAAAAAGGATACTTGTTTGCACTTGCATCTTCAATTATCCGCTCGCACAATGGTGAGGCAAGATTTGAAACCGGTGAAAGCGGTATCGAGGCAATTTATTTGTATATGCCTATAAATTAAAAAATAGATATACTAAAAAAGTTTAGAGAAATAACAGCCGAAAAAAGCTATTTATTATTTTGTAAATTGTCATTTTCACTATATCAGATTGGAAATGAGTAATGGAATTATTTAAATCAATCTTTCTTTTTTTCCTTGCCGGACTTGCTGAAATAGGCGGCGGTTACCTCGTTTGGCTTTGGCTGCGCGAAGGCAGAAGCTTCTGGCTTGGAGTAATCGGTGGAATAATTTTAGTCTTTTACGGAATAATTCCAACTTTGCAGTCTTCGCCAAACTTCGGCAGAATTTACGCAGCTTATGGCGGTGTGTTTGTGGTAATGTCGATTTTATGGGGATGGACGATAGACGGTAAAGCCCCCGATAATTATGATTTAATCGGAGCCGCAATTTGTATTGTGGGAATTGCAATAATTATGTATGCGCCGAGGAGTGTTTAAATGAAAAATATTGTATATGAATCAACTATAAAATGCCCCAACTGCGGATTTGAAAAAATGCTGATAATGCCGGAAGATGCTTGTATGCATTTTTACGAATGCGAAAACTGTAAGCAATTATTGAAACCTTTGAAGGGCGACTGCTGTGTTTTCTGTTCATACGGTTCGGTAGTTTGTCCGCCGAGGCAGAAAGAGGATAAATGTTGTTGAAAAAATAAAGAGTACAAAATGTCACAAAATCATTCACACACGCACGAAGTAAAAGATTTCGGCAAAGCATTCGCAATCGGTATTGCATTGAATGTTGTTTATATAGTTGTTGAAGTAATATACGGCTTAATAGTAAATTCATTAGCTTTAATTGCCGATGCCGGGCATAACCTTAGCGATGTTCTGGGATTAGTAATTGCTTGGGTAGCGAGTTATCTGGTTAAAAAATCCACAACTGAAAAATATACTTACGGATTAAAAAAATCTTCCGTACTTGCAGCGTTCTTAAACGCAATGATTCTTTTGGTCGCTATCGGAATAATAATTTGGGAAGCAATCGGGAGATTTGCCGAACCACAGCAAATTGAAGGAACCACAATTATGATAGTTGCCGGAATAGGTGTTGTGATCAATGCAGCAACCGCATTTCTCTTTTTCTCCGGTAGAAAGCAGGACTTAAATATAAAAGGTGCGTTTCTTCATATGGCTGCCGACGCCGGAATTTCTCTCGGCGTTGTAATAGTGGGAGTTGTGTTAACTTTTACAAATTTGTACTGGCTCGATCCGGTAGTAAGTATTGTAATAGCATTGATTATATTTTGGGGCACCTGGGATTTACTGAAAGATTCCACAAGCTTAGCGCTCGATGCCGTTCCTAAAGACATAGACAAAGAAGAGGTTGAAAATTATCTTAATTCTTTACGGGAAGTAGAGAACTTTCACGATCTGCATATTTGGGCAATGAGTACTACTGAAACCGCTCTTACTGTTCACGCAGTAGCTAAAGAAAACTGTCGCAGCAATGAGCTAATTAACAAAATAAGCGAAGCTCTCAGAGATAAATTCAATATAGTGCATACAACAATTCAAATAGAAGAACCGGGAGATAAAGATTGCAATCAGAATCATATTTAACGAAATCGACTTACCGAATTTCAAAAATGGACTGCTCCGCCGAAGAGCAGATGGTAAGAATGAAATTGGAAAGTTTGAGTAATATCAAAAAATTAGATTTCGATCTTACTAACAGAACTCTATCCGTAATTCATTCGGATGATAATGAAAAAATAACCGAAAGCATAGATGAGTTGAATTTGGATTCATCTTTAATTGAATGCAAACCAATCGACGAGTCGAAAAGCATTCTCGCCGAAGAATCGAATCAGACCAAACTCTTGTGGACTGTTCTGATCATCAACTTTGCATTTTTTGTTATAGAAATGACAACCGGATTGATTTCAAAATCGATGGGACTTGTTGCCGATTCACTCGATATGTTTGCCGATGCCGCTGTTTACGGGTTGAGCTTATTGGCAGTCGGTAAAGCAATCTCAAGGAAAAAGTTAGTAGCAAAGTTAGCCGGCTATTTTCAATTTACCTTAGCTGTAATCGGGTTTATCGAAGTTGTGAGGAGATTCATCGGATTTGAAGGTTTGCCCGATTTTCAGACAATGATAATAGTTTCAATCTTTGCATTGATCGGTAATGTCGCTTCGCTGATAATTCTGCAGAAAACAAAAAGTAAAGAAGCACACGTTCAGGCAAGTATGATTTTCACTTCGAACGATATAATTGTAAACGGTGGAGTGATCGCAGCGGGCATATTGGTAAGTTTACTCGATTCAAGAATACCGGATCTAATAATTGGCGGAATTGTATTTAGCGTTGTTATAAGAGGTTCATTTAGAATCCTAAAACTTGCAAAATAATTAATATCGTAAATACTCTAAGGCGATAATTTTGGAAATATTAATACTTATCAACGATGTATCATAAGGAACTGAAAAGACTGACAATGTTTTGAGAATAGCAATGATTATTCAAAAAGAAAATCCCGAAACAGAAGTAGCACTTTTTTTCATGGCTGAGACAGTTGAATGTGCTATCCATAATCAAACTACACTGTCGGGATATTTAAACATAGAAATTATGATGAAATCAGTAATTAAAAAAGTCGCAGATGTAAAAGCTTGCGGTACTTGTATGGATGCAAGAGGTTTTAAAGATATCAAATTAATGGACGGCGCCAAACGCAGCAATATGAAAGAACTTACTGAATTAACTTTGACTGCTGATAAAGTTATAACATTTTGATACGGGCTAACCAACCATATGGAAGAATTTAGCAATGAAGCTATTAAACATTGGTAGAATAATTATGAATCCTTTATTGATTCATTGCATCGTACTATATAGAAACAAATGATTAAGTATTTATTAAAATATCGTGCATTATCGGTAACTATTTTAGTTTTGGCGCCATTATTAATTTGGTTCTTATGCTCAGAGCTGGGGCAGTTCACTATTGAAAAGGAACAACCCATCGCGCAAGATTATTGTGAGACAGTAAAAGTAATAAAAACTGAAACCGATAAAGCTGCGCAAAGTGATTTATTCAAACTGAAAGTTGAAAAATTATTTTTACCCGCTTCTATTGATGGGCTAAACATTCAGCGTAATTCATATAGTCAATTAGATATTAAACATTTCTACATTCCGCAAAAAACCAATAAAATATATCTTTTCAACAGCGCTTTTCTGATTTAATACTACTCCTTTTGGGGGATGCACAGGCATTCTCTCTTTTCAAATTATCCCTTAAACATAAAAAGGGTATAATAATAATATTTCTAATTTATAAAACATTACAAGGAGTAATAAAATGTTACCTTCAAATAAAAAATGGTTTGCCGGAATTACAATTGTTTTTGCAGTTCTGCTTGTATCTTTAACATTATTTGCACAAAACCAGCCAAATAATAATTCTACGAATCGTATTTATGATTCCTCTTGGTGGAATTACAATGTACCGGCTCAATATCAAATGCTGCCGGATCAGATAAAAGAAATGAATGACCTTAGAGTAGAATATGATAATAAGATTATTCCACTTCAAAATGAATTAAGAGCAATAAGAACCGAAATGAGAGGATATATGAATCGCTCGGACTTTGATCCGGATCAGATTAAAGATTATAGAAATCAGATAAGAGATATTGAAGATCAAATTGCCGATTATCGATTGGACTACAGAAAAAATATGAACAATCTTCTGACCGATGATCAAAAAACATATTTCAGCAACTCTTCAAATGGTTGGTGGGATGGATTTTATGATAGGTGCGGCTGGGATTATTCTGACATGGAATATAGAATGGGAAATCGCGGACATATGGATTATGATAATAGAGATCGCGGTAGGATGTATAACAACGGTAGATGCTGCTGGTAATATTTTCATCGATGAAAAACCAAGTAATTTTCCCCGCTGACACAGAGGGGAATTATTTACTAAAAGATTTAGAAAATAAAATAGCACAAGAATAATTTGAATTAGAATAAAAAAAGGAGTAATAAAAATGTTGAACGAAGTGAAATCCCGTTCTACGGGAGAACAAACAAATTATGGATTCTCGAAAATAGTTGACCTCGGTTACGAACAGGCAATAGAAAAAGTAACCGAAGAGTTAAAAAAAGAAGGTTTCGGCATTCTCACCGAGATTGATGTTAAAGAAACATTAAAGAAAAAGCTTGATGTTGATTTTAAACCGTACAAAATACTCGGCGCTTGTAATCCGCCTTTCGCGCATGAAGCTCTTCAGGCAGAAGAACAAATTGGATTGATGTTGCCTTGTAACGTTATTGTTTATGTGAATGATAATAGTGAAACAGTTGTTTCGGCAATAAATCCGATTGCTTCTATGCAGGCTGTAAAGAATGATAATCTTGGTGAAGTAGCCGAGACAATTCAAAGTAAATTGAAAAAAATAATTGAAAGACTTTAAAGGACAAAATTTATGAAAGGTAAACTTATTGGTTTAGCAATTGGATTGGCTATTATATTAATTATAGCTGTTATCATAGCATTAACAAAATGAAAGTCCTATATATAACTTTTTGCGCAGTTTTACTTGATACTATAACGAAACTTTTTGTTAAGGGATTCAGCATACCTATGTTGGATATTCAAGTTAGTGGAATGTCTTATGGCTCAAGTATTCCGTTGATTGGTGACTTCTTTAGGTTAACCTATATTGAAAATCCGGGAATGGCTTTTGGGATTAAGGTATTCAATAAAGAATATTTAGCATTATTTACAATTATTGCAACAGTTGGCTTGATTATCTATTTGTATAAGATAAGGAATGAATCTTTTTGGCTAAGGTTCCCTTTAGCTTTAATACTTGCAGGTGCAATTGGAAATTTGATAAACCGTGTATTCTTCGGTGTACTTTTCGGTTATGCTCCTCTGCTTCACGGAAATGTTGTTGATTTTCTTGATGTTGATTTCTTTGATTTACAAATTTTTGGTTACAGTATGAGCCGTTGGCCTGTGTTTAATTTTGCAGATGTAGCAGTAACTATGGGGGTTACAATTCTGTTGATATCCAGTAGGTTTAACAACGTAGATGAACCGGATAAAATAATAATTAAAAATACTAAGTAGGCAATTATGAAAAGACCTTTTATGATTCTGTTTGTTGTCTTAAATATTATCACAGTAAGTGAACTTATCGCGGTAGACATTAATTCGACAAAAGATATAAGAACATTTATAAGTTTGATTGACTATATCGGATCTGATTATAACAATGCTGTAAAAGATGGCAAGGTTATAAATTCTAATGAGTATTTGGAAATGAATGAATTTATTAATAAGGCGGTAGATTTATTTAACAAAACGGATTTAAAAATTAATTCCGGTGAAAGAATTGATTTATCTCGTGAATTGGCAAAGTTAAAATCCTTCATTGAAAAAAAAAGAAGTAAAGAAGAAGTATTTAGCAGCGCAGCTAAAATTAAATCGGCAATTTTAAAGCTCAATCTTATAGAAACTGCACCGGCAAATTGGCCTGATATTCAAAACGGCGAAAATTTATATCAATTTAACTGCTCATCCTGCCACGGCGTAAACGGGAATGGCGAGGGAATATTATCAAAAACTTTAATCCCTAAACCGGCAAATTTTTTGAATGATACACTGATGGAAAATATTTCGCCTTTCAAAATATATAATACTGTAAGACTTGGAATAAGCGGCACAAGTATGGTCCCTTTTACTCAACTCACTGACAAAGAAATTTGGGACTTATCGTTTTATGTTAACAGTCTGCGGTATAAAAACAAATATAAGTTGACAGAGGACTCGTTAGAAAAATTATACAACAAAGCTTTATCCAAAACTTCTTTAGAAGAAGTATCAACTTTATCCGATAAATTATTGTTGACGAAAATGGGAGAAAATAATAAATCGGATACTCTTCAATTAACAGCTTTGCGTTTACATAACACGCAATCAGATAAAAATCTTTCCATAAATATTACTTTAACCCTTTTAGATGAATTACTGAATTTATATCAAAAAAGTGAATTTGATAAAGCCGAAGACAAAGCGTTATTTGCATACCTGGAAGGGATAGAACCTTTTGAACAGCAACTGCAGGCAATTAATTCTGAACTTAAAGATGAACTGGAAGCGATTATGTACAAGCTGAGAGCAGATATTAAAAACCGTGAAATTTTTGAAATAATTCAAAATGATGTTGCAAAAGCGCAAACATTAATTAGTGATGCAAACTTTGCGATGCAAAATAAAAATTACTCGTTTGGATTTGCATTTATACTTGCCGCTTCAATTATCCTTAGAGAAGGTATCGAAGCATTTTTAATAATAATTACAATCCTTGGTGTGTTAAAATCAATTAATGAAAATAAAGCGGTAAAATGGGTACACGGCGGATGGATAGCCGCTTTGATTGTTGGAATAGTAAGTATGTTCTTCGTTAGCTTAATTGTTTCGTTCAATGCGCAAAGCAGAGAACTAATGGAAGGTTTCGGTTCATTATTTGCCGTAATTTTATTGCTGTATGTCGGTTTCTGGCTGCACAGCAAAACAGAAGCAAAAAAATGGAAAGAATTTGTTGAGCATAAAATTATGAAGTTGGTAAACAATAATAATATGATAGGGCTGGCAGTAATATCTTTTGTGGTCGTTTTTCGTGAAGCATTTGAATCGGCTATTTTCCTTTCTGCAATTGAATTGCAAATTGACCAAAGTGCCAAAAGTGGAGTTTACTTAGGTGCTATCTCTTCCCTAATACTTGTTTTATTATTAGCGTGGATCGCCTTAAAGTTTGCAGTGAAGTTACCTATTATGAAATTATTTAAATATTCCGCAGTAACTATCGTATTTCTTTCAATTGTACTGGCTGGAAAAGGTATTCAGGCATTTCAGGAAAGCGGATATGTGAGTATAACTCAAATACCAATCAAATTAAATCTCCCGCTAATAGGATTTTATCCGACAATGGAGACAACAATCGCACAATTATTTGTGCTGGTGTTTACATTAGTGTTATGGAAGTTTAATAACAAATTTTCTTATCCAAAAAGCAAAATCATCAATAATGGTTAAAGGATTAAGGACAATGAAAAAATATCAATTAAAAAACATTGACTGTGCCAACTGTGCAGCTAAAATTGAAAGTGGAGTTGCAAAACTCCAAGAAGTAAAATTTGTTAGCGTCAATTTTGCTAACTCAACAATGACTGTAGATACCGATAATATTGAAAAGGTAAAAAGTAGAATAAAAGAACTTGAACCGGAAGTGGAAGTTCATAATTTGGGAACAAATAGAGATTTAGTTTCTAAAGGTGAACTCGAAGAAAATAAGATCCAAATATTAAAGGCAGTATCAGCGCTTACTCTTTTAATAATAGGATTAATTTTTGAAAAGGAAATACACGCAACACCCTATTACATAGCTGAGTATGCAGTTTTCATTACCGCTTATTTAATTGTAGGCTGGAAGGTTTTAGCAAGTGCAGTTAGAAACATAGTTCGAGGACAGGTATTCAATGAGCATTTCCTAATGTCAGTTGCTACTATAGGTGCAATAGCTCTTCACGAAATGCCGGAAGCAATAGCTGTAATGTTGTTTTATGTTGTTGGTGAATTATTCCAGGATATCGCGGTAAACCGTTCACGAAAATCAATTAAATCCTTGTTGGAAATAAAACCGGATTATGCAAACGTAAAATTAAATGGAGATGTAAAAAAAGTTTCACCGGAAGAAGTGCTAATTGGAGATGAAATAGTTGTAAAAGCCGGTGAGAAAATTCCATTGGACGGTAAAATACTTGAAGGGAATTCGTTTTTAGATACTTCTGCCCTAACCGGTGAAAGCGTTCCAAGAAAAGTAAACATAAACGATGATGTATTGGCGGGAATGATCAACCAATCAGGACTGCTAACTATAAAAGTAACGAGAACTTTTGGTGAATCATCTATTTCGAAAATTCTTGAGCTTGTTGAAAATGCTACATCAAAAAAAGCTGAGACTGAAAAATTCATTACAACATTTGCTAAGTATTATACGCCGGTTGTTGTATTCGGAGCTTTGTTTTTAGCAGTATTGCCACCACTTTTATTTCCCGGACAATTATTCAGCGATTGGATTTACCGTGCATTAGTTGTGCTGGTTATTTCTTGCCCTTGTGCGCTGGTGATTAGTATTCCACTCGGATATTTCGGCGGGATTGGCGGAGCTTCAAAAAAGGGTATTCTTGTAAAAGGTTCCAATTTTCTTGATGCTTTAACCCAGGTAAAAACAGTTGTGTTTGATAAAACCGGAACTTTAACAAAAGGTGAGTTTAAAGTTTCAGAAATAGTACCCTCAAACGGATTTAGTAAAGAACAAATAATTGATTATGCTGCACACGCCGAAGCAAATTCCAATCACCCTATAGCAAAATCTATACTTGAAGCATATAAATCTAAGATAGATAATTCCAGGATAAATGATGTTTCCGAAATATCAGGACACGGAATAAAAGTAAATATTGATGGGAAAATAATATTTGCTGGAAATGACAAACTTCTTCATAAAGAAAAAATAGAACACAAAATTTGTGATGTGGAAGGCACTGTGGTTCATATTGCAGTTGATATGGAATATGCAGGATATATTATTATTTCCGATAGTTTAAAAGATGATTCAATAGCTGCAATCAGTAGTTTAAATGAAAAGAAAATAAATACAATTATGCTCACAGGCGATAATAAATCGGCTGCAGATATCTATGCTAAAAAATTAGGAATAAATAGATATTACTACGAATTATTACCGGAAGATAAAGTTGAACACATCGAAAAACTGCTAAGCAGTGATAACAAAAATAAAGTTGCCTTTGTTGGTGACGGAATAAATGATGCACCGGTCTTAGCCCGTGCCGATGTTGGAATTGCAATGGGGGCACTTGGTTCCGATGCAGCAATTGAAACTGCGGATGTTGTATTGATGACGGACTCCCCATCTAAAGTTTCTGAGGCAATTGATGTTGCAATTAAAACAAGAAAAATAGTGTGGCAAAATATTCTTTTTGCCCTGGGTGTTAAATCAATATTTATAGTATTAGGAATATTCGGAATAGCAACAATGTGGGAAGCAGTTTTCGGAGATATGGGAGTGGCTGTTCTGGCTATTTTGAATGCGACAAGGGTATTAAAAAACTAACTTCGTTAGGTAATGAATTTGAATTGCTTGAACATATCTTTTATCTAAATATTCAGCCTTCCTGATGGCGAAAGATTATACGTTTATACTTTATTCATAAGAATGATTTGATCAACAAAATGAAAGGACATAAATTAGTATTAACCAGAATTTGAGACATATCCAACAATTTATTGAGACGAATCGATATTCCGTAATTTGCATCATATTTATAAATAATACAAGGAATATGATATGAAATTATTTAAAACTCTTTTTGCTGTTATGATGTTTATTTTATCTTTCAATACTATTAGTGCGCAAGAGGCGGAGAACTATAAGATAATAATGGGAGTACGTCTTAATCCTTTGGTGATTTATGACTTTGAAGGTGGTAGAAAAGAATTATTTAGACTCCATGCTGAAGTTGGTGCACTTCTTAATAAACGTACATATCTTTCTGCCGGCTACACGCCGTTCACTAACAGTATTTATTCTTTTAACGAATATTGGTTCATTTCGTTCGATAATCCCCTCCCTATTTCTGCTGTAATTTCTGCAGAGTATATGTTTGATAGTGAAAAGTTTATTTTACAAGGCGGACCGAACTTCAAATTAAACGGTGGTAATGTATTTGCTTTCATTTTTACACCTATTGATAATATAAATTGGGGATTAAAAGTTGGAGCATTTATTCCAATAAATTTCGTGATTTCAAAAGGATAATTAAATTCTAATTTTATAAAAATATGCAAAAGTTTTTCACATAAAGTTAAGTATGAAAAATTATAAACTACTAAATACGTTAACAGTATTATTAGGTATTTTTTCTCTGGTATTGATCCTTGCACTCGGTTGGTTCACATATGAGAACTACAATAGAGAGAGAAAATTAATGGAAAACAACCTGTTCCAAGAAGCTGAATTTATTAGGACTTCACTTCGTGCAAAACTTTTAATGGGAATTGGTGGAGATCTACATAAGCTGCGGGAATATGTTGAAAGATTGGAAGCCTCTAAGTTTGTTAAACATATTTTGGTATTTGATAAAGATAAAAATAATTTGCTTGGTGATGAAGGATATTACTTCGATGAAAATAATAACGATCGTAGTCAACACCAAGAAATTAGATTGGACAGTGAGCAAAATCATGTTTATACCTTTATCTCCGAGATCGAATTTCGCTATGATATTAAAACTGGACAGAGAGTAGAAAATTCGAAACCGGGTATAAAATACACAACTGTAATCGAATTATATGCTAACGAATATTACGAAGCTCAAACTGAGGATATAAGAAGAGCTTTAGGTACAGGTCTTATCTTGCTTGTTATCGGGTTTGCTTCTGTTTTTTTTATTTTTGTATTAAGACGTTATTATTTAGTAAATGTCTATTTGCAAAACGTTCAGAAATATATCTCTAATGTTATCCAAAGTATACCGAATGGATTAATATCTTTCGATAGAGCAGGAAGAATAGAAACTATTAATAGAACTGCTCTCAGGATCTTGAAATTAGAAGATACTGAACCCACCGGCAAGCAAGTTCAAGATGTTATTCCGAATTGTAAAACAGAAATGGCGGTTAATTTTGAGAGCGATAAATTAGAACAGCAAATAGAATGTCATCTTAAAGACGGTAGTTCTATCCCCTTAAACATTATATCAAGCAAGATCACCGACGAGAAAAATGAAACTATTGGAACTGTTATTATATTGAGCGATCTAAGAGAACTTAAATCATTGGAAAAAGCGGTGGAGCGATCAGAGAGGCTGGCTAGCTTAGGCAGAATGGCTGCAGGTATTGCACACGAAATTCGAAATCCCTTAAGTTCAATTAAAGGATTCTCCCAATATTTCCGTAATAAATTTGAGAATCAAACTGAAGACTGGAACTATGCTGTAATGATGGGTAAAGAAGTCGACCGTCTAAATCGGGTAATCCAGGAATTATTAAATTTTGCCAGACCCCGGGAGATGAATCTGCAGCTAATTGAAATTCAGCCTCTGATTCAGCATGCACTGAAATTGATCCAAACTGATTTGAAAGAAAAAAAAATACACGTCCAAGTTGAAATGGATGCGACACAGCCAATTTTGGCATTAGCCGACAGCGATATGATAACCCAGGTTCTTTTAAATCTTTTTATTAATGCCTTGGATTCCATGAAAAAAGACGGACAACTGATCATCGACGTTTCAGACCTGAAGGATTTTGTTACCATCAAAATCAGCGATAATGGATGCGGTATTGCCCAGCAAGATATCTCCTATATTTTCGATCCGTTCTTCACCACCAAAAAAAGCGGCACTGGGTTAGGACTGTCAATTGTGTATCGTCTCATCGAACAAATACGAGGTGAAATTGAAGTTCAGAGCGAAGTTGGCAAGGGCACAACCTTTAAAATAGATTTAAGAAAAAGAATCTGAAAATTATGAAAACAAAGCAATTGAAAAAAATTTTAATAGTAGATGATGATGATGCGCATCGAATGATGTTGAAGGCAAGCCTCTCGGAAGATGGTTATAGTGTCGAGGAAGCTGCAGACGGTGACGAAGCCATCCGGATGGTAGAAGAAGGATTTTATGACCTGATCATGCTCGATCTGAAGATGAAAAATATTCACGGCATTCAAGCTCTTCGACAGATTAAACAGATCAGCCCGGCGATCCCAGTGCTGATTATGACGGCTTATGCTTCCGTCCAAACCGCAGTGGAAGGGCTTAAATTAGGCGCATTCGATTATTTGAATAAACCTCTGGATATGGATGATGTGCTGGAAAAAATCCGTGAAGCGCTTTCTGACGATAACGTTTATCTTTCTAAAGATAATTTGAAGGAGAATTTACTGCATGAATTTGATTTTTCAGATATCATCGGAAACAGCAAAAAGATGCGCGATCTTTTTGAGATACTGATGATGGTAGCCCCCAGCGACGCTACAGTCTTGATTTTAGGTGAAAGCGGCACCGGCAAAGAACTGATTGCTGATGCCATCCAGCATAATAGTCTGCGTACAGATAAGTCATTTATAAAGCTAAATTGTGCCGCATTGCCGGAAAATCTGTTGGAGAGCGAGCTTTTCGGGCATGAGAAAGGCGCTTTTACCGGAGCAACTTCACTACGTCAGGGACGCTTTGAACTAGCAGATCAGGGAACGATTTTTCTCGATGAAATCGGCGACATGAGTTTAACTACGCAGGCAAAAATTCTACGGATTCTGCAGGAGGGCGAATTTGAGCGGTTGGGCGGCGAAAAAACTTTGCAAGTGGATGTACGGGTTATTGCCGCTACCAATAGAAATCTGGAGGAGGAGGTTAACAAAGGGAATTTTCGTCAGGATCTTTACTTCCGCCTAGGCGTTGTTCCCATCGAGATTCCACCGTTACGGGAAAGGAAGGTAGACATTCACATTCTGGCAGAGCATTTTCTAGAGAAATTCGCACAAAAGAATCAACGGCTGATCAAAGGATTTACACCAGAGGTAATTGATATGTTATCACGCTATTCCTGGCCGGGAAATGTTCGCGAACTGGAAAATGTAGTAGAGCGGGCAGTTATTTTAAGCAGGCAGGAGATGATAACACCGGAAGCTTTACCCATGGGATTTAAGCAATTGACAAAACCAGAGGCGGAACCTTCTGAAGTAGAGTTGGCTGGACAATCACTAAAAGAGATGGAAAAGGAACTCATCCTGAAGACCCTCGAAGAAACCGGGCACAACATCACCCGCACTGCGGAGATTCTTGGTATTACCCGTCGTGGATTACAGTACAAACTAAAAGAATTGGGAAACAATTAGTGCGCAAAAATATCACAGCTTAACAAAATGTAATTTTTAACTCGCGAAATCTTTTCACGCCTTATCAAGCCATCTGTACTTACCAGGTCAGATGGCTTTTTCTATTTCGGGCTTAAGCCAATTAAAAACAATAATCTGTTGAACTTTTTTTTGGCATAGAAGTTGGTCATAGAGACATTAAATAGAAACATAAAGGAAAATTTTAATAGGAGTTATTTTTTCATTAAAGACGTAAAGCTATCATTTGATGAACCGTTGAAAATGTCAAAAGAGAACTTGAGAAGGAAGGTTTTACCATTCTCTCTGAAATTAATATGGCAGAGATGATAAACAAGAAACTCGATGTGGATTTCAGACCTTACAAAATCATCGGTGCCTGTAATTCAATAGTTGCTCACAGGGCAATTCAACGAGAAAAAAATATTGGTGACTTTCTACCCTGCAACGTTGTTGTTCGCCAGTGATCCGAAGGGGTGACAATAAGCGCTGAAGATCCCGTTAATAGAATGAAAGCAGTTGAAGACGGTAAAGTGTCCGGAATTTCCATAAGAATTCAGAAAAAACTGAAAAAGTAATCGAAAGAGTTTAGAAAGGAAAATTAAAATGTGTGACATGGGTTGGGGAATGAGCTGGTGCATGGGTTTTAACGGGGTATTCTGGTTCATTATATTTGGTTTGATTATCTGGCTGATGGTATTGGGCGTGAGTACCTTGGCTGAAAACAACCAAAACTTTCACACCAACAGAAGGAAAAAGGAAAGCGCCCTGGAGATTTTAAAAAAGCGCTATGCTAGCGGTGAATTTAACCGTGAGGAGTTTAAACAGCGTAAATCCGATTTAACAAGTAGCTACCCGGTTGGCGACTAATATAAAAAATGGAGTACGAAGATGTAAAATACAAAGCAGCTTCGTGAAGAGGTACGTGTAGTAAATTAAAGCGCATCTCAAAAGCCTGGGGACAATCACCCCCTTTCCGATAGGCAAAGATTTTGTGGAAAGCGAGTATTTATACCGGATTTAATCGATCTATTAAATGACTCCTTTTAGCAAATCTTTAAGAGCTTTTTAGCTCTTTACGGTAAATTAGTTGTGATTGTCAGATATTTTGAAGAAAGTAAGATGTTGAGAGCATTTACCAGCTATGAAATTCTTTAGTTATATCTCTGCCTCAATCTCAACCAAATATGATATAGACATGATTCTGATTCTTTAGTAAAGGTTTAAATACTGAATTTTCTCAGACAATAATATATTAGGCAATTAAATAAATTTTAAACTGGAGAATAATATGAATTTATTAATCATTTCAACGAAAAATTGTAAACATCATCGTTCGTTACTGGAAAAACAATTACAATCTAAAGGGATTCCTTACACAGTAAAGTTTGTAGAGGATAATCCGGAATTAATTGAAAAGTATAATATTCACAATGCGCTAATCATCGTTGTGAAAGACAAAGTGGTCTTTCGCCACACTGGTGAAAAGCCCATTCTTTCGGCAGATGAATTACAGAAATTTATTGAAAATTAGTGGAAGTAGTATTGGATAAAGCACTATTAAAATTTATCGCACTTTTTTTAATGCACTGTTTTACAGCAAAAATAATTTCGAATCTCCTTATATGGAATTGTAAATAAATTGACTTAATGCGTACTATTAAACTACAATACAAAATTATATTAGCGAATTTTGGATTTACTCTTCACAGCCAATTAATAGTTATCAAATCACAGTGTGAAAATAATTCGCACTTTTTTTATTAGACAAAAATAAATTGTGAAATTATTGCACACATATAGGGATATGCAATTTTCTGTTCTTAATTTCTGAATCCATTTAAAATAAGTACTAACCTCAATTTCAATCAAAAATCATACGATAACACACTTCTTTCCCTCTAAATTAATCTTGGCACGTATCCTGCAATATCGTTGTTATTGAAGTTCACTAACAAAAATTAAAATAGGAAAATTTAATGAGATGCGACGGATGGTACTACGGATACGGAGATTACTGGCACTGGGGAAATCTTATTATTACAATATTAATAATTGCCGTAATCGTTTGGGTCATTTACCGTTTAGCAACAAATTCATCTTTTAGAACGGCGAACGGATTATCTTCTTTTAATAACTTCGTGAATGTAAATAAAAAAGAGGATAGATGTCCTAGCTGTAGAGGAGATATTGAAGAATCATTTTTAAGATGCCCCGAATGTAATTTCAAATTAAAAGACAACTGCCCATCTTGTGGCAAAATTGTTAAATCCAGGTGGAGTGTTTGTCCATATTGTGAAACAAATTTAAAACAAACAAATTAATCAATAAACAAAAGGTGTATGTCATGTTAAACAAAAAGAAAAACTTTCTAACAATATCATTAATAGTCACTGGAATAGTGCTGTTTTCAACAGCTGTATTCGCACAAGATTACTGTAATCATAACAATGATTATGATTTAGGTTGGTGGAATTATAATGTTCCGAGTCAATATCAAATGCAGCCGGATCAAATAAAAGAAATAAATGATCTGAGATTGCAATATGATAAAGATATTATCCCGCTTCAAAATGAATTACGAGCATTAAGAATCGAAATGAGAGGATATATGAATCGCACAGATTTTGATCCGGGTCAAGTTAAGGATTATAGAAATCAAATAAGAGACATTGAAGATCAAATTGCTGACTATCGGTTGGACTATAGAAAAAATATGAACAACCTTATGACCGAGGATCAAAAAATATATTTCAGCAACTCTTCAAATGGCTGGTGGGATGGATTTTATGACAGGTGCGATTGGGATTATGATGGTGATATGATGAACGATTATGACTACGGAAATAACAGGATGATGAATGGTCGGAACAGCGCCAGATGCTGGTAAAATCTTTGGCAGGGGCATTAATAATTTGATGCCCCCTTTTTTATAATTATATTTCTTAAAGGGAACATAATGGTATTGAAAAATTTACTCGCAACAATTTTTGTTTTTCTATCTCCACTTCTATACTCTGGAACTATACAAACTCAAGGCACCGGTCGTGTTATCGGTACTATCTGCAATGAAAAGATAATCGGGGATAAACTATTTATTTGTGAATATGGTACTCAAGTTTGTCGAATGGTAACATTCGATCCTAGAATTGTTGTTGACAATTTGGTGCGGACATTGGATCCACAAGAATTAAAAGTTGGGTGGTATGTTGAGGCAGAAATTGATTCAACTAATCATCTAAAGAGAATAAAAATCAATCAGGGTAAAACAATAATATGTTTTCTTAGTTCAATAGAAAAGGAATCAAATAATATTAAAAACCTATTAGAAAACATAAGGGGGATAAAAAGTGTAGAAATAAACACCAAATTTTCACAAGCAAATATTGAATACGATCAATTTACTATTTCTTATGATGAAATAGTAGAAACAATTAAGGATGCAAATTTTGAAATTGAATAAGTACTAAAAATAAAATGTATTTGCCAAAAACTACTTAATCACATTATAACTTGTAAGAATAGAAAATGAAAAGTGCTTTAATCAAAAATGAGAGTCCAATATTTCCAATAAGAACAGCAGCAAAAATGCTGGGAATTTCAATTCATTCGCTCAGAATGTACGAAAGAAAAGGTTTGATAATTCCTTTTAAATCTTTAGGAAATCAAAGGCTTTATTCTTATAACGATATTGAAAGAATTCTAAGTATCAGGAAAAATATAAAAGAAAGGAAAATAAGTATTAATGGTATTCGCGCAATAGCATCAATGATTCCATGTTATAAGATTATCAATTGTTCTGAAGAAGACAGAAAGAATTGTGAAGCTTATCATGAAAGTAATAAGCCGTGTTGGGAATATGAGCATAAAAACAATATTTGCGAAAACATTGATTGCAGGGAATGCGATGTTTATAAAAATAACTATGATTTTTTAAATACAAAGAATATGTTAAAAAAATTACTATAACGGAGGTACAATGGAAAAAGCAATTTATGGATTCACTAAGACAGTGAATTTGACTTACGAACAAACAATTGAAAAAGTAACTGAAGAATTAAAGAAAGAAGGTTTCGGCATTCTAACTGAAATTGATGTTAAAGAAACACTAAAGAAAAAGCTTGACGTTGATTTCAAGCCGTACAAAATACTTGGCGCTTGCAATCCGCCGTTTGCTTATAAAGCATTACAAGAAGAAGAACAAATAGGTTTAATGCTGCCTTGCAATGTAATTGTTTATGTAGACGATGAAGGAAAAACAGTTGTTGCTGCAGTTGACCCTGTGGCTTCAATGCAGGCAGTTAAGAATGATAAGCTTGACGAAGTAGCCGAGACAATACAAAGTAAGTTGAAAAAAGTAATTAACGGTTTATAAGATGAAAGTTTGCTTTATAACAGTAAGAACAGCTTTTATGTATTAGTATTTGTAATAACAACAAACGCGCACTTAAAAGCAAAAGATGTTGTCCAGTAATTGAACTGTGCTTGGTAAAATATCAGCTTTGTTGTCTGAAATACATAATAAATTGTTTTTATATCTCAAAGTTTTTGAATTTACTTTCGTAATCTTTTTTAGAAAAAAATGTCACTAAATAATAATTTGTCACACTATACGGTTAAAGAATGAAAACTAATTCAATAACCGGAGGAAATAAAATGAAACATCTATTAACAATATTCTTTTCACTCACGTTACTATTAACGGTCAACGCCCAGATGCACGGAGGCGGACACGGTAATTTCGATCCCGATTCATTAACAGAAACAACTCTATCGGGAATCGTCATAATACAGAATGATTTTCAACATCCACAATACTTCTTAGATACTAACAATGATGGGGCGGAAGACTATTTCTTAAATTTTGGACCATATTGGTACGAACCGGACAGTTCTAATGCAGTTAGACCTACAGATGGTGAACAAGTTACCGTTACCGGCGGCTTACACGAATCTATAAACTTAGAAATCAGAACCTTGGTTGTTTATGAAATAAATGGTGAGTTCTGGAGAGAGCCGTATTATTCGTATTGGAATAATTTCGACGGGCACGGCAGCGGAGGTCATGATGGAGGCTGTGGAGGTCATAGTTTTGGAACACGGCACGATACCCTTGAATATGTTTTAAAAGAAGGAACAGCATTGGTTGATACTACATTTTTTATGAATCATTACTATCTGGATGTAGATAATGATACTACTGTTGACTATTTCTTGAATTTTGGTCCTTGGTGGTACCAGCCGGAATCAGGCGCTGTAAGACCTGAGAACGGTGAAACTGTCACTATTGAAGGTGGATTAATCGACGGAGTTAATTTTGATATTATCGTAGTTTATAAAATTAACGGACAAGTTTGGATTGATTCAAGCAATTTCAGAAATGGAATTGGCGGCGGCTGGATAACCAACGATATGAACGATCAAAGAAGATTTCATAATCCTTATGATGCTGAAGATCACTTTACGGTAATGCCGGGATGGAACCAAGGCGGCGGACATCATGGCGGCGGTATGATGCCTAATAATTTATTTACTCAAATGTTGGAATTATATCCTAACAATATTCCTAACGCACAAGGTCAGGGCGCTTTTATGGCTTATGAATTCGGTGCTTTCGGTGAAAACGGTAATAATATGTGCGGAGATGGTTTCAACAATCATATGGGATTCAGCAGTCAATCTAATTTCCAATTCCATTATAACGATATTCAAATTCAAGGAAATGAAGTTGACGAAAATTCAATAGGAGTAAAATACTGGGACGGAGCCGACAATAATTGGAAATCGATTAGCAATGTTTCAGTAGATCAGGAGTCAAACACCATTACATATTCAAGCGAAGATTTGTACCAGTATGTCATTGTAACGGCAAACAAAGTTACCGGAATTGAATCAACTGAAGAGGATCAACTTCCGTCTGATTTTGTCTTAAAGCAAAATTTTCCGAACCCGTTTAACCCTTCAACAACAATCGAATTTAATCTTCTTAAAGCAGATCAAGTAGAACTAAACATTTATGATGTGCTCGGTAGAAAAATTACGACATTAGTTAACCGCGGTATGCAAGCCGGTTCTCACAACATTGAATTTGATGCTTCAAATTTAGCATCCGGTGTGTATTTTTATCAGTTAAAAGTCGGCAACAAATCTTCGATTAAAAAAATGAATCTGATGAAATAGAATTCTTTACTTATATAGTATAAAAAGGAAAGGGCAATAATTGTTCTTTCCTTTTTTTACATTTGCATATCAATGATAATTACAAAATTTGACTAAGGCAGCTCAACAATATTACAATTTCTCTTCAGAGGAGCTTCATAATCTGCTGATCAGGGCAAAAGAAGGAAGTCTTCGTGAATACAATAAAATTTCCGCAGAAATCCGCTCAATTGCGTTTTCATACTTTAAATCAAAATATGATTTCGGGAAATTGAACTCTATCGATGATGCGGAAGATCTAGCTACCGAGATATTCATCTCATTTTCAAAACAATTTAAGAATATAGAAAATATCGAAAGATGGCTGAGACGTGTGATGTTCTTGAGCTTTGTCAATTTTTATAAACGAGAAAAGTCAAGATTAACTTATGAGTATAAGGAAGATTTGATCAAAGAAAGCAGCGAAGATCAAAAACCATCCGGGTTCGATAAAGAAATAGTAATGAAAATTGTCAACTCGCTAAAAAGTCCAAAAGATGAAATAATTCGTATGAGATTTTGGGAGGGAATGCAGTTTAATGAAATTGCAGCAAAACTAAATCGGAATGAAGCTGCGGTGAAAAAGATGTTTTACAGAACAATGGAAGAAATTAAAAAAAGGTTAGAATGAATGTCCCTTTTTATAGTATTGCTACACTATACATATAGATAAAGGACTAAAAGAATTATGGACGAAGAAAAGTTACATAAATATTTAGAGAATAATAATCTATCGCAAAGTGAACTTCGAAAGCTGCGTGATGAAATTGCAGCTGACCCGGACTTAAAAGAAACTCTGAAATTAATCGATACGTTCGAAGAAGTCTCAAGCGAAAATCACTTCGATATTGAGATATTATCCGGGTACGTACTTTACATAAAAAACGAAAACCCATACGATAAGAATATCAACTCGCTTACTCCCCGTATTGAAGAGCATTTGAACTCTTGTAGCAAATGTAGAAAACTTGTTAATTCGTTAAAAACAGAATTCGAAGATGTAAATAATTTCTTAAAAGAAAATATAACGAAAGAAAAGATATCCGGCGAAAATGAAGGGAACAAAAAATCAAATGGGAAGAGATCGTTTTTTAGGTATGCATTTTCAGCAGCGGCTTCAATCATCTTGATTATTACAAGTCTATTTGTCGTTTCGAAAATTTCTCGACCCGAATATGTGAAACTTACATCGTCCTTCAACGAGACGGAGGTTTCAATTACCCGCGGCAGAAATAGTGAATACTTTATCCGCGCGGTTAATCAATTAGAGAAAAAGAATTATTCCGAAGCAATCTCGTTGCTTCAAAAAGATATTGACAACAGTAAAAATAGTTTTACGATATTTTACTCGTACTACATACTTGGGATTGCAAATGTACAATCGGCGTATAATGATTATTTAGGATTGTTCGAAAACTATGATAGCGACGGGTTAAAAAATGCCGAGTATAATTTTAGTCAATCTGCAAAACTGAACGAATCTGGAATGTTTGATAATGTAAAAGCTAATTCGTTCTATTTTTTGGGACAAGTAAATTTATTGCAGGAAGACTATGAAGAAGCTGAAAAATATCTTAAGCTCTCAATCGAAGAAGGAAGTGAATATACTGATGAAGCTAATAAGTTATTAAATACAATTAATTGACAGCGATGTGTTGAGAATTCAAATATACATATTAATCTTCATTGTACTTACCGCGTATTCTCCGAACAAAATTCTTACCGGTCAAGTGAAGAATCAATTTGATTCAATAGATGAAGTAATATTTTACATCGAAAATAATTCCGTTGAAGATAATCTCTCAATTAATTATAATACAATAAATCAATTTGAAATCGATTTAATCAATGCAGTAATTAGTTATAAAACCGGTGATTATAATAAAACATACTCTTTACTCGTAGAATATCTTTATGATGCCCCCAAGAACTTCATTTTCAATAAATACCTGTCTGCATCCGCGCGGATAATAAAAAAAGTTGACGTACTATTAGAACTGGTTAACGATAAAAATAACAAGAAGGATTACAAGTTATTAACCGGATTAATAAAATTTGATCAAACAAGTTATCAAGCAGCATTAGAAAACCTTCAATCCGTTGTTATAGCTGGTAATGGTTTTATACCCTTAACTATCAAACTTGCTGACAACTACCGAAAACTCGGGGATTATAAAAAAGCAACACTAATTTTGAATGATTTAGAAAATGAAATTGACAAATCGAATAGATATTATCCCGAAATATTAATTGCTAAAGGCTCGCTTCAGTTTTTATCCGGCAATTACGAAAATGCAAAAGATTTATACGCAGAGGGTCTATCAATTGCAAAAGAATTGGGTAATAATATTGAGGTTATTAAGGCTGAACTAAACTTAGGAATTATTAAAGACATATTGGGCAGCACCTCCGAAGCTCAAAGTTTATTTGGCAATGCCTACAGTTTAGCTAAAGAAATAAATCAAAAAGAACTTGAGGCAACAGTTCTTTCTGAATGGGGTGTTTCTTTAACCTATTTGACGCAGCCAGTTGAGGCGAGAAATAAATATGAAGAGAGTTTCGAAATATTTAATACTCTGAATAATTACGAACGTATGGCTTTAACGGCAATAAACATCGGCAGCCAGTTTCTTAATATTAATAATTATGGCGCTGCATTAAAGAGATATAAGCTTGCAGTTAACTTAGCCGGAGAAAATCCTCGCACAAAAATGCTTGCATTCAGAGGTCTTGGCGATGTTTACACAAACCTTTCAAATTATTCGAATGCTATAGAATATTATGAACGGGCAAAAAAGATTGCTAATAAATTAAAAGATCAATCTGCCGCTGCCGAAATTAATATTGGGCTCGGAACACTCTTCTATAATTTGGACCAGCCGGAAAAAGCTTTTGAAATTATTCTAGAAAATTACGATTCAATTAATGTTCAAACCAATCCATATTTAAAAGCCGAGTTAAATCAGAAAGCGGGTATTGTATCACTAGCTCTATCGAACTTTGAAACGGCAGAAAGATATCTCTCAGAGTCAATTAGAATTAGCGATACATTTAATGATTTTTATTCAAGTATTTTATCAAATACTTTTTTAGGCTACGCTTATATTTCCCAAGGGAAGGTTGAAAATGGGAAAAATATTTTAGGGGAACAATTAAATCTCTCAATAGAGTATGATCTCAATCAACTTCTCGGAATGCAGTACTTAATTTTAGCCGAAGCCTTAAACGGCAAGGCAAAGTATGAGAGTTTGTTATCAGCAGAAAACTATTCTTTAAAAGCAGGTGATAAAAGTAACCTAGCGGAAATCTATAAAGAACTCGGAGATTATTATTTGTCAATTAATAATGCAGATTCGGCTGAAGAATATTATTTGAAAGGGATTCTGCAGATAGAACATCTTTACAACTCAATAGCAGGCAGTAGTAATATTCAAATTGACTTTTTTGTGAATAACTCCGGTATGTATGACTCCCTTATAAAGTTATACATCGATAAAAAAATGTATCGAAAAGCTTTTGCAGTAAACGATTTGTCGAGATCAAAAAACACTCTTTTTAATATTAGTAAAGTAAAACTATCGGCTAATAAAAATGATTCCCTCGTAAATCAATACTATGATTTGTTTTGGATGCAGGCAAATAATTTAATCGACAGCTCAGAGGGTTTTAAAGAACTACAATATCTTGAAGAGAAACTGCAAGTTAGTCCGTCTTTAATAACACTCGAAAATCTTAAGAATATCATCATTGGTTATACAAATAACACAAAATTGAAGACAGACGAATATTTCTTAAAATATCTAATCAGCGGCGATAAGATTTATTTGTTTGTTTTAAATAATTCCGATTTTGAAACAATCGAATTAGCCGCTGATATCAACGAAGTTAATAAAATCATTTCTCAAGTATCGCCTTACTACAATAGTAATCTAAACCCCGAAGCAATTTCGTTCAATAAAGATTTGTTTGCATTTAAGGCTGATAATTCACATATACTTTTTTCAAAGCTGTTTGAACCGGCTATTAAAAAAATCCCCCGAGGTTCAAAACTAATATTTTCGCTTCCTAACGAATTATTGAAAATACCGTTTGAATTTTTTGTACTTGGTTATAAAGAAGGGGGAGGTAATAAAATATCAAGAGCAAGATTTTTAATTGAAGACTATCCTGTTTCGTATGTTCCGTCGTACGCAATATTAGAGAAGTTGCAAATTCCAAGTCATAGCAATGAAACCGTATTGATTGCCGGCAATCCGGATTTTGGAGTACCCAGTGATAATTATACAGGACAAAGAAAAATAGAATTAAGTGATTTGTACTCGCGTAACATAAATATTGCTCCGCTAAAATATTCCGAAGAAGAAGTAGAAACGATAGAAAGCTATTTTAGTAATGATATACTATTAATCGGGAGCGATGCAACAGAGACGAATATAATTTCTCGTTTAGAGAATTCGGAAATAATTCATTTATCAACTCATTCCTTTTTATTCGACGAGAATCCGGTTATAGTAGTTGGAAAGGACATAGAAAATAACGGACTAATAGAACCTACCGAAATAGCGGAGCTGGATTTAAACAGCAATTTGGTTGTTTTGAGTTCATGCAAATCCGGTTTAGGTCCGTTAAAAGGAAGCGAAGGTATTATTGGTTTGCAGAAAGCATTTTTCGACGCGGGCGCTAGAAGCGTTATTCTTTCTTTGTGGGATGTCAGCGATAAACATACTGCCGAATTAATGGCATATTTTTATGATTATTTAAGCAAAGGTTACGACAAAGCGGATGCGTTGAGAGAAGCAAAAATTAAGTTCATTTCGGAAGTAAATCCTAATCCGTATTATTGGGCGGCGTTTACTTTAGCAGGCAATAGCGATAAAATTGAAATAAGGGAAGAAAACTCAAAAATAGTTTTATACTTTTTGTTTTTACTTTTGTTATCAACGGCCACAATATTTTTTATAAAAAATAAAATCAGATTAAGATGAGTTAGATATGAAAATACGACATTTACTTTTGTTGATTATAACTATCAACATATATGCTCAACACAATGATGGACTGAGAGTTATGCCCCGTTACTTGCACTTTAAGGATAACTTTAATAGATCTAAACTAGTGCGAGTAGCTAACGACTCACAAGAAATAATTAAGATAGACAGCATTAAGTATGACGCGGATATTTATGCGATTCGCTTAAACACTTCTTCATCCTTTCCTATCGAATTATCTCCCGGCAACGGTTTTACATTCGAAGTAATTCAATACAATTACTTTAGTTTAGGAGAGGACCATGCAAATTCTGTAATTACTATTTATAACAATAGTGAAGAACCTGTTATAAATATTGAAACCGAACATGAAAATTTCCAAATACATCACAGTGGAAATATAAACGGTATTGTTAAAGACAGCAGTTCATTTTTACAGAATGCTAAAGTCTATTTTTTCTATGACCAGCTTATTTTAATTGATTCGGCATTAACCGATGAAAACGGGAATTTTAGCGCTGAGTTACCTGTCGGTAATTATTTCACGGCAGCTTTTAAAGATGGTTATTATATGCAGTTTGCAAACGGGAAAGATTCCCCGATTGGTGCAGATATTATAGAATTGAATAGAGATGAGACAATAAATTTAGAATTTACATTAGAAGAAGAAACCGAAACTGATTTTGGAATAGAGGGAACAATAACGGATATTGAAACGGCAACCCTGAAAAAGTCGATAGTTGTTATTAGAAAGGGAACTCATACACCAACAAAAATAACCGCAGGTCAAGATGATGATCTAAACAGAAGTTACACAACCCTTACTGATAAAAACGGCAATTACGAAATAAATAATATTAAATTCCCGGATGATTACTACGTGCAAGCCTTTGCACCTTTGACTATTCCAGGGTATTATAATATGAATAATACACCGGCAGTTTTTTGGCAAGACGCCGATTCTTTGAATATATCCGGCAGAATGTCGAATATTGATATCGTGTTGCTTCGCGATTCATCTTTTGGTGCGGGTTTCGTTGAAGGCTCAGTTTTATCGAATAGCGGAAACTCCCCCGTTAATGACGCCCTTGTTTACTTGAAATCTATTACCGATGAAAAGATATATACTTACGATGTAGTTTCGTCACAAGGTTCTTTTGCAATACCTATATTACCTGTTGGAATTTATGAAATCATTGCCCAGAAAATTGGTGTGCAAAATAGTACAAGCAATTTATTTGAAATATCTACTACGGCAGATTCTTTAACCGGTATTAATATTACTCTAATAGTAACTTCAGTCGAAGATAATTTTATTCCACCTGAATTCGAATTAAAACAAAACTACCCAAACCCATTCAATCCTTCTACAACCATTGAATTCACTCTGAGCGAAGTTAATCCCGTTGAACTAAATATTTATGATGCACTTGGACAAAAAATAGCAACATTGATTAGCAGTACAATGGAAGCAGGCAGCTATAAGTATCAATATGATGCAAGCAACTTAGCCACAGGTATTTATTTTTATGAATTGAAAGTCGGGAATAACAATTCAGTTAAGAAAATGAATCTCCTAAAATAAGATTACTTTCTCGTTATGATTAAAAGTCGATGGATAAATCTATCGGCTTTTTTATATCTAACAACGGCTAAGTTCTAAGCAATACAGCAAATCTAAATTAATTTAAAAGCCCAACTTTTAGTTTATTTTGACGGTTATTTTTTTAATCTGTGTATTTTCCATTTGAGAAAATAATGTTGACAAGAAAAGTTGGGCTTTTTGCAACATTATTATTAGAACTCAGCCCTAGCAACTTATTAGTGGCACAAGTAATTATTTCTAACATGTAAATTTTATTGTAGTATTATGGAATAAAAGAAAACTTTTTAAACTAAATTAGCGATTTCTTTTTGATTTTCACCCGCCAAATAATGCATGAGGTTAAGATGCCGTCTAAACAAATCATCTACGAATCAACTATAATATGCCCCTTCTGCAAAAGTGAAAAGGAAGAACTTATGCCGGAAAACGCTTGTCAGCATTTTTACGAAAGCACAAATTGCGGCAGGATATTAAAGCCTAAAGATGGTGACTGCTGTGTGTTTTGTTCATATGGAACGGTAAAATGTCCGTCAAAACAGAAAGAGGAAAATGTTAAATAAGAAACATGTAAGCGGTTTTATATAATTATCACTAGAAACATGTTTCTTTTAATTGAATTTATTTATTATATTGCCAACCATTTTCTAATTACTTATGACTAATTGCAGAAAAAAATATCGGCTGTTTAGTTATGCAATCTCACTTTTGTTTGTGAACTTTGTATTATTTGCGCCTTTTTTTCATCATCATCACGCTGACGATGCGGTTGACCGAGTAGAAAAAACAGTAACTCATTCACATTTGCTGAATCATAATTCCGACACACACAATTCTGAAGATACAAAGCATTCTTCGTTTGATGAAACTAATCACCATCATTTTATTCAATTAAACTCTTCTTTCAATATCAATCCTTCAAGAGGATTACAGCTAAACCACATTCAAAACTTTTATACAAATCAATCTTATTACCAGGAAATTTCAAAAAAAGAAACAAGCAGGAAAACAACAGCCGATCCCGAGTCTCAACTTCAGTGGGAAAAGTATGTCCATTGCGCAACAAATGTTTCTCCCCCATTAGCTTAAACTGACCCAATATTTATAATAATTTTAAAAAATCTTAAATCGGAGGTATCGTGAGACTATTTCGTCTCTTCGTTATGCTTTTATTTATACCTTGCGTATTTATAAAAGCACAACAGAAAATATCTTTTGATGAAGCCCTTAAATCGGCTTATCAAAATAATATAGATTTACAAAAACAATCCGCTAGAATACAAACCGCAGAATCTGTATTGGGAGAATCGTCAAGGCTTCCGAATCCGGTATTCACATATACACGCGAAGACTTAAATTCGGGTTCCACCAATTACAAGGAGTGGATTGCATCCGGTTCAATTCCGTTGAACTTTTTATGGAACCGCTGGAGTAATGTAGAATCAAAAGAAAAATCCCTTGAAGCTCAGAAACTTCTTTATGAAGCTCATAAGTTAAATGTCTCTGCGCAAGTTCGTGAAAGTTATTTCGCTTTTAATAAATATTCTGAACTCTCCGGCAGACTAAATAATACGCTTACCCGTTTAACCGAGTTAGCGGAGTCGGCAAAACACCGTTTGAATGAAGGTGATATTTCCGAGTATGAATTACAGAGAATTCTCATTGAAGTGAATAAAATAAAAGCAACAGCTTCAGAAATAGAATTGTTGAAAACTAAATTCGAGAATAATTTAAAACTTCTTACCGGATACGACTCATCTGAAAAGATTATAACTGAGTCAGTTGAATTAAACACAGATTTAGATTTTTCCGAAGAAGAACTTGTAACTAATGCACTTAAAAACAGGAATGATCTTAAAGCGCTTAAGACGTTAATTGAAAGTGAGAACTTGTTTTTATCACACAATCAAATGAAAATAATACCGGATATTAGTTTATCAGCCGGGTACAAAAAACAAACCGACGACCTAAAAGGAACGGTATTTCAGATTAATTTTGAAGTCCCTTTGTTTAACCGCAACCAAAACGCTATTCAGCAATCGGAAATTGAAGTCAACCTCCTTGAGAAGGATGCGGCATTCTTAAATAATAAAATCAAAACAGAAGTATCCGAAACGTATAAAAGCTATGTTTTGAACAAATCATTATACAATGCAAGAAACGATATTAAGATGGATAATATTTTTAACACAGCAGCTTATTCATATGAACAGGGAGAGATATCCTTAGTTGAGTTTATTGACGGCATAAATGCTTTTATTGACGGTTCAATATTGAGCAGCGAATTAGAAATCAATCTTCATAAAAATTATTCCCGGCTTGAAAAAGCAGTTGGAATTTCATTAACAAATTTTGAGAAATAATAAGGAGCAAAGCGAATAAAATGTTTAGAACAACATATATAATACTTTTTTCAGTTGCGTTAACGTTCTTCGGCGCGTGTTCAAATGAACAGGAACATGAAGGGGAAGTTCACGAACACGGCGGCACATCCGTAACTCAATATACAGACTCAACCGAAATATTTATGGAATATCCGGCGCTTGTCGTTAATCAGGATGCAAAGTTTCTTGTTCACTTAACTGATTTAAAAAACTTTAAAGCGGTAACTCAAGGAATTTTAACGGTTGAGTTAACAAACGGCAGAGGAACAAAATTATCATTGACCGAAGACAAACCCGTAAGAGACGGAATTTATACGCCGATTTTAAAATTTGCAGAACCGGGAAATTATACAATGAATATTACTCTAAAAGGAAAACAAGTATCGGATAATATTGTTGTTAACGATGTAACGGTATATTCAAACGAAAATGAAATCCCTCATGAAGAGGAAGCGGCTTCATCAAGTATATCATTCCTCAAGGAACAGCAGTGGAAAATTGACTTTGCTAATGAACCGGTTGTAAAAAGAAAATTACAACAGTCCGTTTTGGCAACCGGGGAAATTAAACCGAAACCGGAGTATTTTTCAAAAGTAGTATCCCCAATAGCCGGTATCGTATTGAATAAAAATAACTATAATTTAAAATCGATAGGCACGTTTGTAAAAAGAGGAGAAGTTTTATTAAACATTTCTCCATCGGTAGATGCAAGCGGAAACATTCAGAAAATTAAAAGCGATTATCTCCTTGCTAAATCAGAATATGAAAGAGCTAAAAACCTGTTCGAGAAAAAGGCTGTATCACAAAAACGATTGGATGAAGCTATGTTTGATTTTGAATCTAAACAAGTAGGTTATAATTCGTTGACAGATCAGATTAAGATTACAGAAAACGGTTACTCTATTGTTGCACCGATTGACGGGTATATTGAAATGATAAACTTCAATCTCGGTGATCAGATTAATTCAGGGCAAGAGTTGTTCACCGTGATCAATCCAAATAGATTGTTTTTAAAAGCAAATGTTCCTTCAACTCAAATTGAAGCTGCTGTAAATTCTAATAACGCCTCTTTTTTTATAGAAGGTATAAATGGTGAATTTAGAATCAGTGATCTTAACGGTAAAAAATTATCTGTTGCCGCCGGTCTGGACGCAGCTAACAGAACAATACCTGTTTACTTTGAATTCACTAATCCTCAAAACAAAATAAAAATCGGGATGTACGCGGAAGTGTATATAAAAGTAGGCGAGGAAAAAGAATATATAGCAATTCCGGAAAGCGCTATCATTGACGAAGACGGTTTGCATACCGCTTACGTTCAAGCTGAAGGAGAAGCGTTTGAGAAAAGAATCTTAAAAACCGGGATAACCGACAGAGGTTATGTACAAATTCTTGACGGGTTGAATGAAGGTGAAAGAGTTGTAACCCAAGGCGCATATCAAGTAAGACTTGCGGCACTTTCGCCAGAATCAGCTATAGGTCAAGGTCATGTTCATTAATAGAATTTTTTGAATTACTAATTAGTTTAGAACACTCGTGAGGGCGGAGCTGAATAAAGAATGTTTATTAATCGAGTAGATTTTGCGAAGCCCCAAAAAGTTTGAGGAGAAAAAATGTTTGATAAATTAATTCAATTTTCACTTAACCGAAGGTTGATTGTACTTATATCCGCTCTGCTTTTGCTGATTTTAGGTACATACATTACTTTGGATTTACCGGTAGATGTGTTCCCGGATTTAACGGCGCCAACTGTTACTATAATAACCGAAGCTCACGGCATGGCAGCCGAAGAAGTAGAAATGCTTGTTACTTTTCCTATTGAAACTTCGGTTAACGGCGCTACCGATGTAAGAAGAGTTCGTTCATCAAGCGCGGCTGGAATTTCAATTGTTTGGGTAGAGTTCGACTGGGGAACCGATATCTACACTGCAAGGCAGATAGTTAACGAGAAAATGCAGACCGCTGCTGCGGGTTTGCCGAAAGGGATTGATAATCCGCAGCTTGCCCCTATTTCATCTATCATGGGCGAGATAATGCTTGTAGGCTTAAGTATTGATGAAAAGAATAATTCAAAAAATCTTACGGAGATGGATTTAAGAACTATTGCCGATTTTGAAATAAGAAGAAGGCTTCTTTCCATCAACGGAGTTTCACAAGTAATTCCTATCGGAGGCGCAGTAAAACAATACCAGATTTTAGTTTCACCTGAAAAGCTGCATGCTTACAATTTATCGCTCAACGAAGTATTGAAAGCTGCTGAAGAGTCAAATGAAAATTCTTCGGGCGGTTCATATATGGATTCAGGCAGTGAATATTTAATTCGCGGAATAGGGAGAGTGCAGACAATTGAAGATATTGCCAATAGTGTTGTCACAACAAGGAATGGTGTCCCTATTTTTATGAGAGATGTAGCCGAAGTTAAAATTGGTCCGGCAATTAAAATAGGTGACGGTTCTTCAAACGCAAAACCGGCAGTAATTTTAACAGTTCAAAAACAACCGCAGACAAACACAATCGAATTAACCGAGAAAATAGAATCGTCTTTGAATGAAATTCAGAAGACTTTGCCTGAAGGAATCATAATCAATACAGATATTTTCAAACAGTCCGATTTTATAAATACTTCAATCGGCAATGTAATTGATGCTTTACGAGACGGGGCAATACTTGTAATCATTGTGATATTTTTCTTTTTATGGAATTTCAGAACAACATTTATTTCCGTGCTTGCTATCCCCTTGTCCATTGTAGTTACTATAATAATTTTTCAACTATTCGATATTATGATAAATACAATGTCTCTCGGTGGAATCGCGATAGCTATAGGAGCACTTGTTGACGATGCCATTATTGATGTTGAAAACGTGTTCCGCCGGTTAAAAGGAAACAGGCTCCTGCCCGAAGATGAAAGACGAAATCCGCTTGTTGTAATTTTTGAAGCTTCGAAAGAAATCCGTGCGCCAATGGTAAACGCTACATTGATTATTGTTGTGGTATTTCTACCGTTGTTCTTTTTAAGCGGAGTTGAGGGCAGACTTTTGAGACCTATGGGATTTGCTTATATAACTTCTATTTTCGCTTCATTATTTGTTGCGTTAACCGTTACGCCTGTACTGTCATATTATTTGCTCTCAAAAGCAGATTTTATGAAGAATGAGGGGGATACCTGGCTGGTAGCAAAGTTAAAAGTACTCTATGAAAGAACGTTGAAGTTCACGTTAAAACATCCTAAGACAATTATTATTTCCTCATTAGCCGCTCTTGTAATTACTATTGCGGTTATTCCTTTTTTGGGAAGATCATTTCTTCCTGAATTTAACGAAGGGTCTTTGACTTTGAGCTTAGTGACACTTCCGGGAACTTCTTTAGAGGAATCTAATAAAATGGGCAACCTTGCCGAAGAGATTATTTTATCACACCCCGAAGTAAAATCAACTGCAAGAAGAACCGGGAGGGCTGAACTTGACGAGCATGCGCAGGGTGTAAACGCTGCGGAATTGGATGTCCGTTTTGAACTTAACGGAAAAAGCAAGGAAGAGTTTATAAATGAATTAAGAAATTCTCTTACTGTATTACCGGGCACTAACGTCACAATTGGTCAGCCAATTGGACACAGAATAGACCATATGCTTTCGGGTACGCGTGCGAATATTGCCGTAAAGGTTTTCGGCACAAATTTACAGCAGCTTCGTTCAATAGCGGCTTCAGTTAAAGAAGAAATGGAGAAGGTTGAAGGAGCGGTTGATGTTGCGGTTGACCAGGAAGTAGAAGTTCCGCAGACCAAAATTAAATTTAACCGCACTGCAATGGCTCGTTACGGCGTAACTGTCGGGCAGCTTGCCGAAGCAATAGATATAGCCTTTAACGGCGAAACGGCTACTGAAATTAGGGAAGGTCAAAATACTTTTGATCTGGTAGTTCGTTTTAACGAAAACAACCGGGGCAGCATTCATAAAATTCAGAATGCATTGTTTGATACACCTTTAGGCGCAAAGGTGCCTTTATCTCAATTGGCTGAAGTAGTGAATGAAAAGGGACCAAATAGAATAAGCCGGGAAAATGTGCAAAGAAAAATAGTCGTTCAGGCGAATGTATCCGGAAGAGATTTGCGAAGTGTGGTTGACGAAATGCAGAACAATATTCAAACTAATGTTAATTTTCCCCAGGGTTATTTTGTAGAATTCGGAGGACAGTTCGAAAGTGAGCAGGAAGCCACCAAGATTATTACGCTTCTTAGTTTAGTCTCTGTTGGCGCAATATTTTTAATATTGTATCTCCAATTTGGTAATTTCAAGTACTCGTTATTTATACTCGTTAATCTTCCGCTTGCATTAATCGGCGGTGTGTGGTCGGTTTATTTTACTGACGGTATAATAAGCGTTGCTTCTCTCGTTGGATTTATAACATTATTCGGTATTGCAACTCGAAACGGAATATTAATGATAGCACATTATAAGCACCTGCTCGAAGAGGGAAAGGAATTTACACAAGCTGTAATTCAAGGATCGATAGAAAGATTAAATCCAATATTGATGACCGCAATAACCGCGGGACTTGCTTTAGTTCCCCTTGCACTCGGGAGCGGAGAACCGGGTAAGGAAATAGAAGCCCCGATGGCTATTGTAATTCTCGGAGGTCTATTTACTTCGACTGCGTTAAACATGGTTGTAGTGCCGAGTTTGTTTCACAAATTTGGAAAGGTAAAATAAATATGATTTACTACATAATTAAAGTTGCGATATCAGCTACATTAATTGTGGCTATATCTGAAGTATCAAAAAAGAGTTCTTTGATTGGGGGCATCCTTGCCTCCATTCCTGTTGTTTCAGTGTTAGCAATGATTTGGTTATACTCTGAGACAAAGGATGTTGCAAAGATTTCACAATTTTCAACAAGTGTTTTCTGGATGGTGATTCCCTCGCTTGGACTATTTATTATTCTACCTATCTTGTTAAGAATGAAAATAAATTTTTATCTTGCTTTATCTTTGGCATCCGGAGTAACAGTACTATTCTACTATTTAATGATAGCTCTCTTAGCAAAATTTGGAGTTGAAATCTAAAGAAGGAGAGAAAATGAAAGACAGCGACAAAAAACATATTAATTACAAAGAACACTGGAACAAAGTTTATTCTTCAAATGATATGACTAACTTAGGATGGTATGAAGAAATACCGAAGCCTTCGTTAGATTTTATTTCAGAATGTGGACTTGATAAAAATGCGGTAATATTGGATGTAGGCTCCGGCGCAACAACATTAATTGACAATTTAATTCAGCAAGGGTATAAAAATATTATAGCAACCGATATTAGTACAATTGCTCTCGAAAAATCCAAAAGTAGATTATCGAAAGAAAATTCAGAGTTTGTGAAATGGATAGTTGATGACATTACCAACCCACAAAATCTGGATAATACTTTAAAAGTTGATCTGTGGCACGACAGAACGGTGCTTCATTTTTTAACAAAAGAAAAACAGCAAGACGGTTATCTTGCTGCATTAAAACGAGTTGTAAAAAAAGGCGGGTTTGTAATTATTGCTGTGTTCTCTCTTGAAGGAGCGAAGAAATGCAGCGGTCTCGATGTTGTTAATTATGATCATAAAATGATTTCTGAATTCCTTGGTAATGATTTTGAATTGATTAAATATTTGGATCATCTTTATATAAATCCATCCGGTGGTAAAAGACCTTATGTTTATACATTGTTTAGAAGAGAAAACATTTGAGCTATGGTGAAGGAAGAAATCAAAAATACATCAGTTATAAAATATCCTTACTACAGTTTATTGAAGATAGTGGAGAAGGAAACTGCAAGCAGTATCATATTTAATTGGTAATAATCATCCAGCAATACAATTAGAATTGACTGCATAGTGTATTAATAGAAATATATAATCTACAACTTGAAAACGCAGGTACTAATTGAAACGACGTGACTTTATAATAAAATCATCATTAGCGGGTATGGCTTTAGTAGCTATTCCGAATATATATTCTCAAGATAGAATAATCACCAAACTGCAAGCCGGCAACCCTTTGCGCTTTCCGCCAGAATTACAACCCGGCGAATCTCTAATATTTAATTCAGCTGAGGTTGAAGTCTGGCCTGGAACGACAACTCAAATATTGGGGCTGAACAATTCTTATCCCGGTCCTACAATTAGAGTGCAGAAAGGTAGTGACTTTTCCGTCTTGTTCGAAAATCAATATACTGAAGAAGCAACAATCCATTGGCATGGTTTGCTTGTCCCGGAATTGATGGATGGACAGCCAAAGGATGCTGTGCAGCCTGGTAATAATTATACTTATTCATTTCCGGTTTTTCAGAGAGCAGGCACCTATTTTTATCACTCACACGCTCATCATCTTACAGCAAAACATGTTTACATGGGATATGCCGGATTTTTTATAGTTGAAGATGAGGAAGAACTTCAGTACGGTCTTCCAACAGGCGCGTATGATATTCCATTGCTAATTCAGGATAGACATTCCGTTTACCAACCGCAGTTCAATTATTCACCAAGCATGATGGATAGAATGTTAGGATACCTCGGTGATGTTCCACTTGTTAACGGAACACCCGAAGCTTTCTTCGATGTTCAAAAAACATTATATCGATTTCGGATAGTTAATGGTTCCAATGCAAGGGTTTATAAACTGGGATTTTCTGATAATTCTCCATTCCATATTATCGCAACTGATGGTGGTTTAAAGGATGAAGTTGTTCCCACTTCAAGCGTATTTTTATCACCCGGTGAGCGAATAGAAATCCTATTTGACTTTGCGCCCTACAATATTGGCAATTCAATAACGCTGCAATCACAAACTTTCAGTGGCATCGGCAATCAGGGCACACTAATGGAATTATTGAGGTTTGATATTGCAGGAGACTTGTCTTCAGGCGGAACAGCTCCTCAAGAACTGCCACCAATTGATTACTACGATATTAATGATATATCCGGTACCCGAACATTTACTCTAAGTCAAGGTATAATGGGAACAGGAATGCATCGCATTAATGGATTAACCTATGATATGAACCGGATAGATGAAGTAATTCCTTTCAACAAACTTGAAGAATGGAAATTTGTTAATAACACTAATAATTATCACCCAATGCATGTTCATGGTGTTTTGTTCCAGGTATATTCGAGAAACGGAAACACAATTCTTGCTCCGAATGACAAAGGTTGGAAAGATACTGTACTTGTTAATCCGAATGAGACAGTACAAACATTGGTGAAATTTATAGATTATTCCGGAACTTATTTGCTTCATTGCCACAACCTTGAGCACGAAGATGATGGGATGATGCTAAATATAGAAATAGACAATCCTACAAATATTGAAAATGAAGATCCTTCTCCTAACAATTTTGAACTTTCTCAGAACTACCCTAACCCTTTTAATCCCTCTACTACTATAAATTATAAATTAACTATCGCAGGGTTCGTAACAATATCAATCTTTAATCTATTGGGCAGAAAAATCGAAACTATATTTACCGGACATAAAAGTAGTGGACAACATTCAATAGTTTACACAAATAAATCTTTAGCTTCAGGGACTTACATTTATGAATTACGTATGAATGATAGGGCTCTTAGAAAAAAAATGACGCTGCTAAAATAATGTATGCGTCATATATTTTTAAAATATAGTAGTTCTTAGTGGGTGCCGTTGAGAGATAAGGTTTATTTTTTTGGCAGTGTTATTTTCGGTTTAATAATCGTAATTCTTCTACTCAAAAAGTTGATAGGCAGGGGGATTTATAAATTTTCAGAAATAGAGTAAAATTACTCCAATCCTATTTAATGTTTAATCAGTAACATGAAATAATAGAATTCAATTACTTGGAATTGATAAAGCCAGCCTGTTTCCCGCTTTTTAACTTCTTTAAACATATTTAAATTTTTTAATTACTTTCCAATAATAAGTTTGTTTTTAGGCAAAAAACGCAGCAATTGTTTGGCATCAGTATTGCGTCTATAGAAACAAATCGGATTAACATTCCGATAATCTGTTATGAACAATTAATAAGAAGATGAAAACAATATCATATATAATAAATCAATATTGGAGGAAGAAATGAAGCACAACAAATTAATATCGTTAATAATAATGGGGTTAATGTTTGTTTCCATAAATACATTAATCGCACAAGAAAAACCTGTTGAAAAAGAAACAGAACATTCTATGATGCAGGACAAAGATATGCATAAATGTATGGATAAGATTGCCTCAGATGAACACATGCGGACTGACATGATGGAAAAAATGATGAAAGAAACCGAAGGCGATTCCTCCGGTATGATGAAGATGTGCAAAATGATGATGGATAACCCTGATATGATGAAGATGATGATGAAAATGATGCACGGAGAAGGAGGAATGATGGAAGGCAACATGATGAATCACGGTATGATGAAAAGTGATAGTACTGGCAGTATGATGAAGGATAATACGATGAAAATGGATAGTACTAAAACGAAGAAAAAATCCGAACACGAGAAGCATCATAAATAAAAGTAAAAAAGTAGAAGGTGATCACAATGATGGGATTTGGCGGAATATTTTGGATTGTATTAATAATTGCAGCAGTATTATGGTTCTTCAATATGAATAAAGGAAAAGGTATTAACAATATTCTAAATCAGGGGAATGAAGATTCCCTTGATATTTTAAAAAAACGTTATGCCAACGGAGAAATTTCAAAAGAAGAGTATCATAAAATCAAAAACGATCTGGTAAATACATAGTTAAATATAAAGGAGCAATTCATGGCACACGAAACACATAAATCGAATAAACCGGCGGATACTAATGAAGCACCTGGGAAATCAAAAAAATCAACTGCGTATGACCCGGTGTGCGGGATGAAAGTAAAAACACCTTCGGAATATTATCTTGAATTAGACGGCAAGGTTTATGAATTCTGCTCAGAAAAATGTATGCACCAGTTTGCAAATGAACCACAAAAATATAGAAAAAGTGATGGTGCTAATTCTGCGGCATACAATTCAACTAATTACGGTCTTCAAAAGTTGAAACTGCCTATTGTTGATATGCACTGCTCAAGCTGCGCTATCACTATCGAAAAAGAAATTAACAAATTACCCGGGATTAAATCTTCAAATGTAAATTACGCTAATGAAACTGCTTATGTTGATTATGATACCAACAAAACAAACACCGAAGATATAATTGAAGCGATAAAAAAAGCCGGATACAAAACCGGCAGATCAGTTTTAAAACTCGGCATTCAAGGAATGCACTGCGGTTCTTGTGTATCGCAAATTGAAAAGGAACTTGGTAATACGAAAGGCGTATTATCCGCAAGTGTTGACTTGGGTACCGAATCTGCAATTATAAATTATATTCCCGGACAAATTGATATTGCCGAAATAAAAAGAATAATCGAAAAACTTGGTTACAAAACATATCTGGCTCAAGGATACAAATCCGTCAAGACTCCGTCCAGCCGAGACAAGCAAGAAAAGGAACCCGTTGGAAAAGAAATAAAAGAAGAGATTGAAGAACCTGCTGATGAAAATCAGGCTGCACGCGAAAAAGAATATAAGACCCTAATGAAAAAATTTATATTCGCTGCTGTCTTAGCGCTTCCGGTTATATTTTTCAGTTATCCTACTGTCTGGGGATTGCCCGAACAATTTCAAATGGGTTCCCCTGTTCTGCGGTACATTTGGATTGCAATGGGATTACTGGCATTACCTGTCATGTTTTGGTCAGGTTCACAATTTTATACCGGAGCCTGGGCTGCATTTAAAAACCGCTCGGCAAATATGCACACACTAATTGCAACAGGTATTACTGCAGCCTGGCTTTACTCAATTGTGGCAACATTTTTCCCTCAAATATTCCCGGAAGCCGAACTAGCAGATCAATTCTTCGATGTAGTATTTGTTGTAGTTGCTCTTGTTGTTCTCGGGATGGCTCTCGAATTAAGAGCAAAAGGCAAAAGCTCCGAAGCAATTAAAAAATTGATCGGCTTGCAGGCAAAAACAGCCCGGGTAATAAGATACGGCAAAGAAACTGACATCCCTGTAGAAGAAGTTGTACTGGATGACGTAATTATTGTTAAACCGGGCGACAAAATTCCGGTTGACGGAATACTTATAGACGGTACTTCATCTATTGATGAATCGATGATAACCGGCGAGCCGATACCTGTTGAAAAACATAAAGGTGATGAAATAATTGGGGCTACAATTAATAAGACAGGTTCATTCAGATTCAAAGCCACAAAAGTCGGAAAGGATACCGCGCTTTCCCAAATAATTCAAATGGTAGAACAGGCTCAAAGTTCAAAAGCTCCTATTCAAAGAGTGGTCGATCAGGTTTCTGGATATTTTGTTCCTGCAGTTATCATAATTGCAATTCTCTCATTTGTAGCGTGGTATTTATTTGGACCCGTGCCGCAATTAATCTATGCACTAATTGTATTTGTAACGGTGCTGGTAATTGCATGCCCCTGCGCACTCGGATTAGCAACTCCGATTTCATTAATGGTTGGTGTTGGCAAAGGCGCCGAAAATGGAATTTTGATAAGAAGCGGAGCAGCGCTTGAAACTGCTCAAAAACTTAATACAATTGTTCTCGATAAAACAGGAACTATTACCGAAGGTAAACCTACTCTAACCGATGTGATAACATCGAACGGATTTGATGAAGAACTGGTATTGTCGTTAAGTGCAAGCGTAGAAAAATCGTCCGAACATCCTCTGGCTGAAGCAATTGTAAAAGGCGCTGCTGATAAAAATTTAGTTTTATCCGATACCCAAGAGTTTAACGCTGTTCCGGGACATGGAGTTGAGGCAGTTGTGAACGATAAAAAAGTTCTCTTGGGAAATTTGAAAATGATGCAGAAATTTTCGATTCAACTCGACAATTTGGAAGAAACCAGTTCTAAACTTGCAGATGAAGGTAAAACGCCTATGTTTATTGCAATAGATGGAAAGTCAGCCGGAATTGTTGCAGTAGCCGATGTAATTAAAGAAGATTCGATTCAAGCAATTGAAAAACTACATAAACTCGGACTTGAAGTTGTGATGATTACAGGCGACAATAAACGTACGGCGGATGCAATTGCACGCCAAGTAGGAATTAAACGTGTGCTTGCAGAAGTACTCCCCGAAGACAAAGCGTTTAATGTACAGAAACTGCAAAACGAAGGAAAGAAAGTTGCAATGGTTGGTGATGGCATTAATGATGCACCGGCTCTTGCACAAGCTGATATCGGCATGGCAATCGGTACCGGTACCGATGTGGCAATAGAGGCTTCCGATATTACTTTAATCAAAGGAAGTTTGAAAAGTGTTGCACTCGCTATTGAATTATCGAAAGCAACAATGAAGAATATAAAACAGAATCTTTTCGGTGCGTTTTTCTACAACGGACTTGGAATTCCAATCGCCGCCGGATTATTGTTTCCTTTCTTCGGAATATTACTTTCTCCAATTATCGCAGGCGCTGCAATGGCATTCAGCTCCGTGACCGTTGTTACAAATGCAAATAGATTAAGAAAATTTAAACCGAAATTTTAGTTATACATGGCAATGAAATTATATAAAGAGGTAATTAAATGGCACTTGATCAAATAATAGTACTGATAGCCGGACTTTCTCTATCCACATGGGTAGCATGGTATTTCTGGTTTTCCGAAAAGAAAGTAGTGAAAGTAGTTACCGGTTCTGGCGGAACTCAGGAAGCAATAATAAAAGTAAAAGGCGGGTACTCCCCCGATGTATTGGAATTCGAAACCGGTAAACCGATTAAACTAAATTTTATAAGAGAAGAAACTGCTGCCTGCAGCGAGGAAGTCGTATTCTCTGATTTTAACAAGAAAGCAACTTTAACTCCGTTTAAAACCGTTTCGGTTGAATTGGAAATTGATAAACCGGGTGAGTACGGCTTTCAATGCGGTATGGGTATGTTGAAAGGAAAACTTATTGTGCGCTGAAAATTGTATTCATTGATAACCTGAAGAAATAACATTTCTCTAAGCGTTCCGTCAATAAAAAAATGAACCGTTTTAGAATTTATTGCATCGTACTAAATAGATGGGATAATAAGTCCATTTATAAAAAACAAAATAAAAATAAACAACAAAGAGGTAAAAAATGTTTTACAAAAAACTAACAAAAGTATTAACAATCTTAATGACAGTAGCATTTACACTTACTGTTTCTGCTCAGCACAATAATTCAGGAAATACACAACAGCACATGCAAAATATGAATATGCAAATGCAGAACATGAATATGAAGCAAATGAACGATCACATGAATAAACTGCAAACGATGACTGATAATATGATGCAGCAAATGAATTCAGGTAATATGGGAAATCATAAGATGAATCAAAACAATATGAATAATATGAATGATAAAAATATGATGCAGTCAATGAAAAGTATGAATTCGATGACCGGGCATATGAAAGGTTTAATTGAAAACATGGATAAGGTAATGCAGAACGACGAGGTTATGCATAATGAAGATATGAAGAATAGTATGAATGATATGATGAAGAATATGAATATGCTGATGAAAGATTACGAGAAAGTTCTTGAAAATATTAATAACATTGAAAATTAATTGGACGTTTAATGATACAGCGAAATGAAATTAAATATTTCAATCTGATAACACTCTGCTTACTTTTGGTAAGCAGCGTATCATTCGCCCAGGGAAAATGGACTGCCTCAGCAAGTTTGCAGATGAACAGCGGTAATTATTATTTCGATACACATATGCAGACATACTATCTCTACAGCGGTTTAGGATATGAAACCGAAAAATGGGGAATATCAGCAAACATTCCGGTGATTGCAAGCGACGGCGGTTCGGTTTCTCAATTGGGAAATACATATATCCCAACTCAAAATGAAATGCACGGCAGCAATGAAGACCCGTCAAACGACTCTCATGGCGGAATGATGGGATCCGGGTTTTTATCCGATAAGGAAATTTCGATAGGCGATCTTTACTTAAATGGGAAATACAATCTAACAAATCAACGTAATTCTATTTTTGATTTATATCTTAACGGTTATGTTAAAGTTCCCTTTGCCGATGAAAGTAACGGACTCGGAACCGGTAAATTCGATTACAGCCTTTCGATGGGATTAAGAAAAAATATAGAATCATTTATGATTTTTGCCGAATTAGGTTACTTGGTACTGGGAGATGCTCAAGAAATAAATTATAATAATCCTTTAACTTACAATGTAGGCGTAGGAACATTTTTTACAAATCAAAATTTTGGACTTCTTCTTTCGTACAGCGGTTACTCGAAAGTGATTGACGGTTATGCCGCCCCTGCGCAAGCATCGTTGGGAATTATGCTGAATTCTTCTCACATGATGGGGTATAATATTTTCGTATCAAAAGGATTATCCGAGCTTAATCCGGATTATACCCTCTCCGGCGGTATGCATTTTAATTTTTAAAATGGAAAAAATGATATAAGATAGTCTTTGTAAAATAAAATTGGATATTATGTTAGCCGAAAAAATGAATATCTTTGTTCGACACATTTATAAAAAACGAGCGAAGAGATATGACTTAACTGCTCAACTTTATTATTTGTTTGGTTTTAGAGAATGGGCTTATCGCAAGAGAGCCGTTGAGAAGTTAAAGCTAAAAGATGGTGATACGGTTGTTGAAATTGGGTGCGGAACAGGTTTGAATTTCGCCCTAATTCAGAAAATAATTGGAGAGAACGGAAAAATCATCGGCGTTGATATTACAAAAGAAATGTTAAAAGAAGCTGAAAAGAGAGTAAAAGAAAACAACTGGAAAAATGTTGAACTCATAAATGCTGATGCCGCAGAATTTGCGCCTTCGGAGAGTGTTGACGGTATAATTACTTCATTTGCTATATCGTTATCCCCAAATCTTGAAACCATACTTCAAAATTACTTCGATATATTAAAACCGGGTTCAAATTTTGTTGTGTTGGATCTTAAAGTACCCGGTAATTTCTGGGGTAGGTTTAAGTTTTTATTTCTCCCCATTGTAAAGCCCTTCGCAGTCACCGATTATCATATCAAACAGAAACCATGGATGACAATAATTCGCTTTTTTAACAAAAATTTGTATAATGTTAACAGAGTGGAGTTATTCGTCGGATATGCATACATTATTTCCGGCTTTAAAAAATAAGACTATTTAGTCTGTTTTATTGCACATTTACAAATAAGTAAGGAGGATTTAACATGTTTCACGATGGATTTATGGGTGGAGGAATGTGGTTCGGCTGGCTATTCTGGATTGTTATAATCGGCTTAGTAATTTTTTTGATAGTTAGATTAACAAATCAAAAGACTGGCAGTCAAAATATTCAATCGAATGAAAACCCGCTTGATGTCTTAAAGAAAAGATATGCGCGCGGCGAGATTACAAAAGAAGAATTCGAAAGTATGAAGAATGATTTACAATAGCTTTTTTTTGATAAATCAATTATTAATAATCTATATGCTAAACTATGCCCGATGCTAAGAAGACAGAAAAGATAAAACATCGGTATAACAGGATTGCAAAATTATACGACGTCGTTGAAAAACCGATGGAAAATATGTTCTCGAAACATCGAAAAGAAATGCTTCGAAATGCATGCGGGAATGTGTTGGAAGTCGGTGTGGGAACAGGTAAGAATTTTCACTATTACCCCGACAATGTTGAGGTTACTGCAATCGATTTCAGTCCGAAGATGGTTAAGATTGCATCGGAGAAAGCAAAAGACCTTAAGAATATAAAAGATGTTCTGGAAATGAATGTGGAGAATATGACTTTCGCTGATAACACATTTGATACGGTTGTAACTTCATGTGTATTCTGTTCTGTACCCCACCCTGTAAAAGTGTTGAAAGAAATCAAACGGGTATGTAAAAATGGTGGTAAAGTTTTAATGCTCGAACATGTAAAAAGCAATAAACCGGTTCTTGCCCCGTTTATGGATATTTTAAATCCTGTTCCTTTTCATCTATATGGTGCAAATATCAATCGCGATACTGTTGATAATCTTCGTAAAGCAGGTTTCAAAAACATCTTTGTTGAAGACCTTTGGTTAGATATATTGAAACTAATAACAATTAGAAATGATAAGTAGGAATTAAAATGAACACCTCAAAGATTACGAGAAAAAATTTTCTCAAAGTAACGTGCGGAACATCCGCATTAATGTTTCTTCCTGGTTTCTTTTTAAATTCATGCGAGAATGACGCTGCTCCGAACCGGGAAGCAGACCCCAGCTTTATCCCCGATATTGAATTTGAATTGACCGCGCATCGTTCCGATGTATCAATATTGCCCGGCGCTAAAACTAAAGTTTGGAAATATAGCGGTAAGGTAATAAGCGGCAGAAAGGATGCTCTTCAAACATTAGACGATAATTATCTCGGACCAATATTCCGCGTTAAAACCGGCGATAAAATAAGAGTCCGTTTTAAAAGTGAGCTTGATGAAATTACAATTGTTCATTGGCATGGCTTGCATGTTCCGGAAGAAATGGACGGTCATCCGAAATATGTTATTGAACATGGCGAAAAATATGTATATGAATTTGAAGTTAAAGACCGCGCGGGAACGTATTGGTTTCATCCCCATCCCCACGAACTTACGGGTCCGCAGGTTTACAGTGGTTTAGCCGGTCTATTCATTGTTAGTGATAAAGAAGAGCAAAAATTGAATCTTCCTTCCGGCAAGGATGAAATTCCGATAGTTATTCAGGATAGAATCTTCGATTCCGATAACCAGCTTGTTTATATCAATTCCCCGATGGATAGAATGACAGGCTTTTTAGGAGATCAAATTGTTGCGAACGGCAAGTCCAATTTCTCTTTAGATTTGGATACAAAGGCATACAGGTTACGTTTATTGAACGGCTCAAATTCAAGAATTTACAAATTAGCATGGAGTGACGGTACACCTTTTACCGTAATTGGGACAGACGGCGGATTACTCGAAAAACCGGTTGAAAAAGAGTATCTAACTTTTGGACCAGCCGAAAGATTTGACATCATTGTCGACTTTTCCGATAAAGAACCGGGCGATGAAATTAAATTAATCAGCCTCCCCTTCCCTTCAACAATATCAGGCATGGGTGGAATGATGGATGGCGGAATGATGGGAAGAGGCATGATGGGTGGGAATAGAAATAGCGATCAATCCGTGCCGGATATGGGCTCCAGACTTCAATTACTTTCTATAAATATTAGAAATAAAGTTGCAAGCAGTTTTCGTCTTCCATCAAAGCTATCGACTATTAATTATAATGACCCGAAAAACGCTGTCAATTATAATGATCCGAAAAAATTCGTTTTCGGAATGGGCAGTCATATGCGGTGGACTATAAACAACAGAACTTTCGAAATGAATGAAGTGGCGGATTATGAAAAAGTTAAACTCAATACTTCTGAAGTATGGGAGTTTGTAAACGGTGGCGGCGGAAGAGGAATGATGGGGGGTATGATGGAAATGCCTCACCCGGTTCATATTCACGGTTTACAATTCAAAATAATCGAACGAATCAATGACGGCGGATTTGATGAAACATTCGATTCATTCAAAGACGGATTTATCGACGAAGGATGGAAGGATAGTTTTTTGCTGTTACCCGGAACAAGAGTTAAAGTTTTATTAAGATTCAAAGATTTTACAGGAATGTATTTATATCACTGCCATAATTTAGAACATGAAGATATGGGAATGATGCGAAATTATTTAGTCGAATAATTCTGTGTTTTGGGAATAAATTAAATAACGAAAAAATTATTTGTTTGAAAATTAATAGATAAGATCTGAGGCTAAAAATGACTGATCATAGTAATAAACATAAACATCAAGAGCATGAACATAATCATAAAAAGCATAGTAGTCATAATAACCACGCAAATCAAGATGAACATGAAAACCATGATCATCACGATCATCATGCCCACATGGTAGAAGATTTCAAAAAACGTTTTTGGATATCTCTAATTATTTCAATTCCCATATTACTTCTCTCACCTCTTATTCAGGAGTTAATCGGTTTAAAGGAAACATTCAATTTTACCGGGGATCTGTATCTTCTTTTTGCTTTATCATCGTTTGTGTTTTTCTATGGCGGTTATCCTTTCTTAAAAGGACTTTTTGATGAATTAAAAAAGAAACAACCCGGGATGATGACTCTTATAGCGCTCGCAATTTCTGTAGCTTACTTTTACAGCGCTGCAGTAGTCTTTGGCGTAAACGGTGAGGTATTTTTCTGGGAGCTTGCAACGCTTATTGATATTATGCTGCTCGGTCATTGGATTGAAATGCGTTCAGTTATGGGCGCTTCGAAGGCATTGGAAGAACTTGCTAAACTTATGCCTGACGAAGCTCATCAAATTAAGGAGAACGGTGATGTTGTCGATGTATCTGTAACCGAACTAAAACACGAAGATAAACTGCTTATTAAACCGGGTGAAAAAATCCCGGCAGACGGAAGAATTATTGAGGGTAAAACTTCTATAAATGAAGCGATGATTACTGGCGAATCAAAACCGGTTTCAAAAGGTGAAGGCGATGAAGTAATCGGCGGCTCAATTAACGGCGAAGGCTCATTAAAAATAGTTGTTGAAAAAACCGGCGATGAGACTTTCCTTTCCCAAGTTGTTAAGATGGTTAAAGATGCACAAGAGAGTAAATCGAAGACTCAAAACCTTGCAAACAAAGCCGCTTTTTGGCTTACAATAATTGCATTAAGCGCCGGCGCTATAACAATGTTTTCATGGCTTATGTTTACAGGACAAAGTTTTAATTTTGCTCTTACACGAACTGTAACTGTTATGGTTATCACTTGTCCGCATGCGCTTGGTTTGGCAATCCCCCTTGTTGTGGCAGTATCAACAGCCCTCTCCGCCAAACATGGTTTGCTGATACGCAACCGTACTGCGTTTGAAAATGCTCGGAATATCCAAGCAATAATTTTTGATAAAACCGGCACATTAACCAAAGGTGAATTTGGTGTGACCGATACGATTCTTTTTGATGAAAGTATAGATGAAAAAGAAGCACTAAAACTAGCTGCCGCTGTGGAATCGGAATCCGAACATCCGATTGCCGCAGGTATAGTTGCTTCTTCTGATGAAACGAACGAAGAGAAGTATGATTTAAAAGATTTTAATTCAATCCCCGGCAAAGGGGCTGAAGGAAAAGTCAACGGGAAAGATATTAAAGTTGTTAGTCCAGGTTACTTAAAAGAAAAAAACATCAAAGTTGAGGATGAAGAAAGAATAAACAAACTTTCCGGAGAGGGAAAAACGGTCATCTATCTTTTAGTTGATAATAAATTAACGGCAGCCTTTGCTCTCGCAGATATAATCCGTGAAGAATCCAAAGAAGCGATTAAGCAGTTAAAAGAAATGGGAATTAAACCGATGATGCTAACCGGTGACAATAAGCGGGTTGCCAAGTGGGTAGCTGATGAACTTCGTCTTGACGATTATTTTGCAGAGGTGCTGCCGGAAAAGAAATCTGAAAAAATAAAAGAGGTACAGAGCCGTGGAATGGTAGTTGCAATGACAGGTGACGGAGTTAATGATGCCCCTGCTCTCGCACAAGCAGATGTAGGAATTGCAATAGGTGCCGGAACCGATGTAGCGGTTGAAACTGCCGATATTATATTAGTTAGAAGTAATCCGAAAGATGTGGTTTCTCTTATTAAGTTTGCAAAAGCAACCTACAGCAAAATGATCCAAAATTTAATTTGGGCTACAGGTTATAATGTTATCGCTATTCCTTTGGCAGCGGGAGTTTTGTTTTCATATGGTATTGTTCTAAGTCCGGCACTTGGAGCTGTATTAATGTCTCTCAGTACCGTGATAGTTGCAATAAACGCGAAGCTATTAAAAGTGTAAAATAAAAGGAGAAAACATTATGATGGGTGGCGGAATTATTGGAATCATATTAATCGCACTTGTTATTTGGGGAATCTTCCAGTTTACCGGTAGAGATGGCATGAATAATCTATTTAGAAATAACAGAGCGGGAAATAGTGCTGATGAAGAAGACCCTTTGGAAATATTAAAAAAGCGTTACGCAAAAGGTGAAATAAATACAGAAGAATATGAACGTATGAAAAAAGAACTTAGGTAAATTCAACTATATTATTTATGAACAAAAAAGAGGAAATTTAATGGAAGTATCTGAAATGAGAAAACAGAAAAGAGACCATATCCAAATGATACCGAAAAATATGCCAAGTGAAGAGGGACTTGTAATCGTTGATACAACGTGGGGAATGATTCAGCCGATAAAGGCTGATGAGAAAGTTGTTACGGTAGGCGAACTTGAAGTAATTGAACATCAGGAAAAGAAATTGCAAATAATTGACGCGAGAGTTCACGAAACTTCGGGAACACCGACAATCAAGGGATCAAAGAATATTCCGCATTCGGAAATAGTTGAGCGAATGGACGAGTTAAGCCGGGAGCATCCGACTGTCTTTTTCTGTAACGGTCCCCAATGCCCGCAGTCGCCAACAGCAATCCAAGCTTTGTTGGAAGCAGGATATCCGCACGATAAAATATATTATTACCGCGGCGGAATGCACGATTGGATTACGTTGGGACTGCCGGTTGAACCCGTAAAATTATAAATGCTTTTTTACAGACAAATAAAAATGGAGAGGAAATGGATATATTAATTTTAGCAACCAAAAATTGCGCACACAGACCAATATTAGAAAGGGAGCTTAAAGATTTGGATGTAAATTACAAAGTAAAGTATGTTGAAGATGATCCCGAAGCGATGGAAAAATATCAAATACGTAATTCACCAAACCTTGTTGTAAACGAAGAAGTTGTTTTCCGCGCTTCTCCTGATGCATCACTGCCTACGGATGAAGAATTGGAAAATTATCTTAACAAATAATATTAATGGGCGGACAAAAAATTTGTCCGCTCAATTTATTTTTCGAAAAAAATGAGGTCGTTATGAAAAATAACATGGGAACAGTCGACAGAATAATAAGAATAATTTTAGCTTTGCTTGTAATTGTTTTCTATTTAACCGGGGATCTAAGCGGATTAGCAGCGATAATTTTGGGAATTTTCGCGCTAGTTTTTTTGGTTACAAGTTTTACGGGATTTTGTCTCCTCTATAAGTTGTTAAATGTTTCTACAGAGCAGAAGATCGCCGATTAAAATCTATTCCTCTTTTCTTTTAGCGGTAACAATATAGCTGCGATGTGATATTGACTAATTCTGTTAGAACAGATAGGGTATGAGAAATGAATCAAGTATTATAAAGATAAACTGGTTTTAAGGAAGGAAATAATAATTTTAGAGTTTACTAAAATTTCTGGAACTGTTAGAAAACTTGTAGAGAATTTGGTATTCCCAGATATTCATGCTTTGAATGAAAGAATAATAGGAACAAGGGGGAAGAGTAAAATTAAGAAGTCAAAATCTGCTCCCCAAACCAACCCTAGGTTGAAAGATCCCATAGAACTGACAAAGACGGGTTTTATCAGTTTTTTTTACACATATGATGTTGATCTAAATGTTGATTTAAAAGAGTGGGAGAACTTTAATAATCTAAAAATCCTCATTGGCTTTTGTGGGGAAAACTTCTTTTGAGAGGTTATATTCTTCAAAAAAATGACTCCAATTGTCTATAGTGTTATGAAATTTGACAATTTCAATAATAACAGCGCATGCAAAACAATTTGCCTAGGTTAAATAAAAGAATTGGCTGGGTATCGGTGGTAAGTCTCTACCAGTAGAATATTTCCAACTCTAGGATCTAGATCATAGATTGAGTTCTAAAAATCAAATAAATAACTCTATAAATCGTTAATCTTTTGTGGAATATCAGATAAGAATTATGAATTATATATTAACTTAGCGAAACAACTCATTTATTTCTACCACTAATAGTATTGAACGAATTAGGAATTCAGTAAATATTAAAGTGGATTGAAATATGGAAAACAAACTAGCAGTAATTGAAATAGATCAACTTTACATATTAATTAAAAAAGCGGTTAGTGAAATTGTAAGTGAAATGGTACGACCAGAACAGACAAAGGATTTATTAAATTTTAAAGAAACATGCGAGTACTTAGGAATTCATCCCTCCACACTAAATAAATGGAAAGCTGAGAATAAAATTCCCTTTAAACGTCTAGGTAAGAGAATATTTTTTGAAAGGTTGGAAATTCTAAACTCACTTAAAGATTCTGATTATAATAAATTTAAAAAACTTACATATGATTAAATTCATCTATTTAGAATTCAATATAATTTATAAAAATGTTTTTTTAAGTAAAATCATCATAACTGCCCACAAAATTCATCGATTAGATTGAAAGTACAACTGCGCAATTTCTAATTGGCACTGTCCAAAATTTTTATAAATCTCTATAATATAAAAAGAGCATTTTCTTTAAAGCATCATCAGTGAGAAAAAGAAATTCTGATTCTGTTACCTTTCTAAACTGCCGATGAAGTGCTTCGAAGGCATTGGTGATGAAAATAAAGGTACATATTTCTGCGGGATATTTGAAAAATATAGCAAGATTATCCCAGATGTTTCTACATGATCTCACAACCAAAGAATATTTATTCCCCCAGTTTTCTTCGAGTTGATCCAGATTTTGTAAAGCTGCTTCATCGGTTAGGGCTTTGTGAATTACTTTTATTTCCTTCATTATTTTCTTCTGATCTGTTTGGGTAAATTGAGGAGAAGTTTTCTTCCGCCCACACCATTCTGCTTACCTTCAAATCCTTTTTTGTCAATTTTAACAAAACTATTTCAATTACCTCATATTATTATTTTTCTGCCGCAGTTTACATTTTGAATTGCAAAATGAATTAATTATTGGCTCCTCACAGCCTATTCCGTTATAGTTCTTTTTGTAAGCCCATCCTACCTGGTTTTTAATTTCTCTTTGCGTTATTATCCTCTTGTTGTTGATTGGTTTATTTTTCACTCTCCAATTGTTTAGCACTTCAACGGAGAACTCTTCAGGTAACCCAACCCGTTTTAGATTTACAGCGATTCTAAAACAGGCTACTCTTTGATCAAAGCTTACTCCCTGGCATAGAATATTTTTTATGCATAGAGGTAATCCATATTGACTGCTATTTATTGTCGTATTTTTTGGAAGAGTATTCCTATTCTTTTTAATTACATCTGTAATATTATTATCTATGATTGAGTCTAATATATCTTCACTATTTCTAACAATGGTTTCAATAAATTCCCACTGGTCCGGATATGGTTTCAGGGAGTTATCTGCGTGTATGAAAACTGTTTTCCCTTCAGGCACAAGTTTACCGAAGAGCGGAGCGTTAATAAAATTTCCGTAGGAATTATTTTGGTTGATTGAATCTTGTTTCGGAAAAATTTCAGTGTTCGGCAATTCTATTTCATCAAGAATATACTTCATAACAATTCGTAATTTTCTTGCAGATACTCCCTCCTCGGAGAAAAACAACCATACATGGTATCCTTTTGATTTGCTTTTCTCCAAATAGGCATTCAATCCATAGTGTGCTGCTCGTTTGATAAATGCAATTGCTGGAAGTGGATTATGATCATCGAAGTCAGCAATACCTACAGAAGTTTTATCGTTAATAAGCGGATAAAATCCGTAAGGTTGTTTTCCTATTAAGTGGTTATAGATAATTTTTTCTATCACCATTCCTTTTATTTGCCAGTGCTTTCCACTTTTTGTACTATAGGTACCGTAAACATTCTTTAACCCTTTGAATAGTGAAAGAAATAATTTATTCTTTTTATAATCTGATAATCTTTTCTCATCGACCATTTTCATCATCATATATTCTTTATTACTTGATTCTTGTGTGGCAGGAAATTCTAAATCGTTTCAATCTATGAACGATTTAGAATTCCAAACACTGTCCGTTTGGTGGTAATGATGAGGTTAACTAATTCCTGTATTCTTGGGACAAGTCTAGTTATTTGTAATTCTTTTATCTGTTCGGGAAATAAGTATCCAAATTGCTCTATAATTTCACTTATAATTTTTGCTTTTGTATCCCAGTCCAGGAGAGTGAAATATTTTGTAATTAACCATGAAATGTACTTTTCTTTTTCAGTAGTTTTTATCCTCTCGACTATAGCTTCTAAAACTGATTCAATTCCCTCCCCTCCCTGACTCGTAATATCATAAATAGCTCCTTCATAACCATGTGTATCGTGCCCCTGATAATATTTTTCCGAAAATAAAATTACTTCTGAGGACTTTGTTATTGTAGTATAGCTGCTGATAATTATTAGTTGATTATTGTTAAGGTATTCGAAAAAAGCATGAATAACATTAATAAACTCTTTTTGAATGATATCCTCTGAATGTGAATAAATAAACTTTCTCAAAGCTTCGTCAAGCAGTTCATCTATCTTTATAAATAATTCATCCCCATTAAGAAGATCCATTATTTTATTCAAATTCGTCATATGTAAAATTATAATTTTGACTTTCCGGCAATTCAAAATCATCCGCTAAGTTATTTGTGAATGAACTTCCTACAAATTGTAGAAGCCTTAATTTTACTTGCATTCTGACAAGTTCTGATTTCCGATAAAAATTTTCATATGAGTTTGTAATTATTTTATCCATGTAATTTTTTTGAGGAATAGCTATTGGTGGTGCCGTCTTAATTTTTACAATTTCAGTTCCAATTCGTGCAATCGCTTCACCGGTCTCTAAGTTTGCAATATCTTTCGCATCAACTTTACCTTGAAGATCCTTAGTAAAAAATCTTGCGTCAAAAAGATCGACATTAAAGATTATTGTTGTACCTACGCTTAATAGAGCATCACGCTGACTATTGTTGAACTGAGATAGATATTGATGGGCAAGAGTTAAGTTAACACCGAATTTTCTTGATTCAATTATCATATCTTCAAGTCTGTCTGTAGTTATAATATGCGCTTCATCACAATAGATATTGAATGATTTCCTATCAGAATATTTTTGTTTACTTCTTGCAAGCAAGAGATTGTGCAAAAAAGATAATAGATATGAACCAAGTATCCCTCGTGAATCTGAACTGATATTTGATAAATCTAACAAAAGAATTTTTTCATTATTCATAATTTTTTGAAAGTCAATCAGGTTATCCGGTTGAGTCAGCATGAGGGATATACTTTCGTCAGAATTTAGAAGCTTACTTAATTTATGATGAGTTGGGGCAAAGTCATCTCTTCGGTATCCATTAAAATCATTGCTCCAGAACCTTTTCGAAACTTCATTCTGGACTGAGTTCAGAATCTTTTTAGTTAGATAGATTTTTTGTTTACTTTTTTTTGAATTTTGCTCAAAAAGAATTAGTAGATCATAAAACGTTGAGTTGTCCAAATGCAGTAGCCCGTAAATACCATTGCGCAAAAGGTGTTCTAATCTATCCCCCCAGGTATTTCCTTTTATTATGCTTTTGAACGAACTTACCAGATTGTCTGCAGTTCTTCCATTATCCTGGCCATGAATCCTTTGAAGCGGATTCCATATTGGGATCCAATCGCTATTCCCAAAGTCTATATATATTGTTGAATCGACCTTATTTTCCGGAATAAGTTTTAGCAGTCTTTTAATTGTATCCCCATGAGGATCAATCACAGCCACTCCTTGGTCGGATTTAATATCTTGCATTATCATATTTTCCATCTGGGTGCTTTTTCCAGAACCTGATCGCCCAATAATATGTGTGCTGGTCTTTCTTAATATATTATTAATAAAAACTGGAGTAGTTTTTCCCGCATAAGAGCTAAATCCAATCTTAATACCTTCGTCTACACTCTCTTTCTTAATATTTTTTGATTTGTTTTCAAGATAATTTAATGGTATGCCTTCCTCTTTAAAATATTCAGTATTTGGAATGTGAATAAGACCCGCAAGCTCATCAGAGTTGAGTAAAAATCCTGGTTTATAAACTAATCCTCGTTGAAACATTTCTTTAATTTGTTCATCAGTAAGGATATTTTTATAATCACCATCTGTAATAATTTGCAGCGGTCTTCCACCATGCTGAAATAAATTTGAGAAGGATGTAAGTGCTCTTAAATCATCTATATTCTTAGTGGTGACAATTCCTGCTCTGAGGGCAACAGAGAAGAATGGTTTATCGTTATGTGCTTTTGACTCAACCTCTGAAGCCATATTTCTTATATCTCCGGATGGTAACTGCTGTTTAATTCTGTAAGCAGAACGAGGATCTGTTATAGTTTTACTCAGGAATTCTATGTCTTTTAGAATTTCAACATTCTGATGCCAATCATGCCTGACTGGCTCAAACATAACTTGTACAAAACCTTGAGATTCTTCAGGGATTTTTGCCAAGAAATAAATAAATGAATCATAGGGAGAAGTGACTAATTCATTAGGGCGCGTGAAAAGATGATGATATGGCGGACGTGGGAAAAAGTCACAAAAATAAATGTTACCATTATATAAGTTCGTCTCTTTCGAAATTGTTAACTCGCATTTTGTATACTCTCCGTTGAATGCAGTCGTAAGCAACGTTGTATCAATAGGGTGAATAAGAAATCGTATTTCTATTTTTTTGCAATTTCCGATAATTTCAAAACCAATTGGATAGCTTGATCCTACTAAGTGTTTAATAAATCTTTCTGCTCGTGACCATTGTAAAACATGCTCCGCATCGACCCAACATTCTAAATACTCCGACATTGATTGAAATCTATTAAATTTTTCAAAATCTTCATTTTCTTTTTCTTTATTATTTATCATCCATCTCAATGAGTTGATATATTTAGGTTCAAGGTTTACCGGGTGTAAAGTTAAATTAGGCATGCATCCTTTGGAGGCTTCTCTCTCAAGTACCTCTGTTGCAGCAGTAGAAATTACATATGGTTGTGCTCTAGAAATTATGGATTGTTCTATTGACATTTTATTATTTGGATATTTACTACTTAGTGGTAGTAATATTATTACCGTTTCAAGATTTTTGAAATTGGCAGGAGAGGATTCTATCTAACTTAATTCTTGCAACCGCTTAATCATGAAAGGATGCTCAATCAGGACTCTCTCAAATGAGATTACTACACTGAAAGGATCGTTTTTATAATTCAAAGGTAATATATCGCCAAATTCTTCAAGATATTCTTTAGCCGCAGTCTCTCTTTCACTAAAGTCCAATCCATTGATATAGACAGAAACAAAGTGTTCGACGCCATCTTTATATATTTGATCTGTCATACTTTTCGCGAGGATCTTCAAGACTTGATAAACGCCCCCTTCAGCCCCGGAATGCATTATTTCATATAGCGTCATTTCTGTATTTTGGGGATATTGATCTTTTAGAAAGTATATTGTTCGCTCATACATAATTGAAGCTGCTGCTTCCTCAAATGCATCTGGAGAATTTATAATGGCACCATAAATTTTGCTAATAAATTCTATTAGACATTCTTTAAATTCATCAAAATTTTCAATAGTATTTTTTTCACTTCTATATTCAGCAAGAATTTTTTCTACTCTTCTTTCACTTGCCTCAAATAAGTTTTTGTAATCGATCTTTTCGAGCAGCTGTTTAAGTTTTGAGTTCATTATAACTTATAATCTTCTAAAGATTGTTGATTGATTCCGAATGTGAGCAACAAGTGCTCTAATTAGTTCTTCATAGTTGCGTGCGTATCTTTCAGGATTGTCATAATCAATATATGGGGCTTCTCTTCCGATTTTTTTAAGAATATCCTTTACAATTGCTACTTGTTCTTCATAGCTGCTTGGTTGAATATATCTGTCGATAACATCGCGAATATGTCTCTCAACAGCTTCCTCTTTAAGCGATTCCATAATTATATCCAGTATTGTTCTCATACCGCCGTTTGTACCGGTTTTACCATCTGCATAAGCATTGAGTTTATCCAAGTTCTTTCTTCGATACTCCTTAATGATAATTTCTTTTGCTCGTCCTGCTGCTTCAGCTCTAGATAGTTCACCTCCGGAGGATATACATTTTGTAAAATGGTAATTGTAGTAATCTGCAATTAGATCATCAAAAGCTGTATCGTTCTCAACTGTAATACTTTTAAGCGGATATTGTATTCTTGCTTCATCATGCTTTTTGGTAATCTGTTCTACCAAAAAAGTTTCATCTAATTCACGAAGTATACTATCTAATGTACTCATGCTTTTATTTTCCTTTATTAATAAATTTTAAATATTCTATTTAGTGAATTTTTCGACTGTGCATATTCCTGAATGATTGCTCTATAGTTCTCTACATATTGCTCTGCATTCATTTTCTCCGGATTTAATTTTAACCGGTCTTTTTCTCGATCCATAATTTTTTCAATTAATCTTTTTTTAAGCTCATAATCGAGAGGATTAATTGCATCATTTATTATTGCAAAAATATGTTTATCTCTGGTATCTTTCTTTAAAAATTCTGTAATCATATCTAAAATATATCTTAAACCGCCCTTATTCCCATTCAAAGCAATTGAAATGGCTTCCTTAAATTCAGCTTGTTTAGGAAAGGTGTTTTTAAATAACTCCAAAGCTTCTATATTAAATTTCTCATTACTAATATCTACAAGGTGATTGTTCGTGTGTCTATAACATAACTAGCTCTTGCTTCATCAATAGGTTTAGTGATGTGTAAATCAATAAAATCCGGGTTAATTTGATCAAAAATGTAATCAAGCCTATCACTTTCATCTCTTTCTTCTACCCTCACTTCATCTAACGATTTTTTAAATTTGATTTTTCCTTCTATACTTTCATAAAGCACTTTGTGTAATTCGGAAATATCATCATGGTCATTATTTTTAGCATGCTGAATCATTTGAATAAATTTATCTTTTTTAATTAGCGGAAATAACTCATTCATTTTCTTAACCGAGTAAGGTAATGAAAGAACTAATTCATTTAATTTCTTCCCGAAGTTGCTTGGGTATCTTTTCATTCTTATATAATAATCAACAAAAGCATTGAGCAGCAGATGACTTTCCTTCACATGTTTATTGAGTAAACGATATTCCAAAGACTTCCAAAATCTCGTATTATTATCCTGAAGGAAAAAACTCAAAAAAGGTTTATGGTTCCCATTCTGAATTCCATCATACTGTGTCATAAAGAAGTTGTTATTCAAAGAAGCTAGGATGATAGACTCATCACTCAATGTTTTTCGAATCAACTCCAAAGTATCTTGAACATGTACCAATTTAATTTTTCCCCGACAACTTTTAATGGCCGAAATTGAATTTTCATATTCCTTTGGTTTGAGTATTTCTAATGATGAGTCAGATTCTAATGAGGGAAATACAAAAGCTGATATTTCTTTGTAAATAACCGCTGCTTCCGATTTGGTCCCCAACATTTTTACTTGAGAGATATCTCCCTCTTTGGATGCAATATGACCGGTAAATAGAATATCTTTTTCGATTGGTAATTTCATACTTGCTGAGAGCATCGCCATAAATATTGATACATCTGCCGAATATCCTTGTATTGACAATCCAATATCCGAAGAGGAAGTAGCTCCAATATTTACCGCAGAGATTTCAAAAGATTGAATTGGTATTTTTAATGATTGGATAATTTCATTTACACAGTATAAAATAGTACTTCTAATGTGGTCTTTCACTGGTTCATCAAAATTTACGCTCCCGCTGAAATATATTTTTTGCGATTTTTTTTCCTCAAAAGTCTTAGCAATGATTTCAGTAATCACTGCTGCTCCCTCACCGGAGACCAGAGCAGTATTTGCTCTACCTATGTATGTTTTATTTTCCATTTAACTAATCACAACACTTCTCTTGAAAGTTTTAAGACTATCATACCTGTTTCTAACCCCGGAAATATAGATAAAGCTATTTCCCCCACAACTAACTCTTTAGATATGGTTGGTTGTATCTTTTCTTCACCGGAATCCGCTGCCATTGGATAAGATACTCCCGGGAATGCATCATCCCAGATTATCTCTCTTTTCGTGATTTCACTTTCCCAAAGCATCCGACCATTTGACAAATTTATTGAGTAATGCCCTGGCTCGATCTCTTTAAAAATAATTTCAGTTGAATATTTTTCTATCGGTTTTGAACTTACTTTACTACCCTCCTTATACAATTCAATTTCCAGCGGAATTCGTTTAAAGTATTCCTGATAAAGTTTTTCATATCTTACATTAAGCATCCCGCTGTTCTTAAACATGTTAAGGATGTTTGATTTTTCTTCCGATAAATCTTTATCTTCAGAAAGTATTCGGGTTATAATATTATCAAATACTTTGTCTTTATTTTCTTTGTTTATTGCATGAGAACGAATTACTTCTTCCACAAATTTTTTGAATAGTTCATATCCATATTTATATTCATCAAGTTTCCCGAGATTGGATATTTCATCTATGGCAACATGGATTGACTCATCCGGATGAGGTCTATCGAAAGCCTTTGCAATAATTGGGATGAAATATAAATTCTTATTATTGTCCATCATCTAATTCTCCTTCGATATAACTTCAAGAACAAATTCGATACTGTCTTTCAGTCCGTAGTCTATTGCTGCTTCAAAAAATATTGGATCTGATGCTACAACATGTGCTATATTTTTCCATAGATCTGGGATTTCAAATGAATCTCCTTTTCTCCAATCTCTGCCGGCAAACCTGCTATATGTAGCCTTCGATAAACCAAAATCATTTGCAATTTTTGCATCACTATTTTCATCGTACCCAAAACTATCCAAAATCCTATAAACTAACTGATAGATTTTTTCTTTTCCAAGAATTCGTATTGCTGGTCTAAGGTGATGAGAATTTGAAGATTTTTCTGTTGCAATCTCCTTAAAGAATTTACCTCTAAAAATTTCCTCTTCAACCGACTTGATCGGATCCTCATTCGAGTCTAAAATATTTGTTAAACCGCTCTCTTGATCCATACTCGTATCATAAGAATAACCAAACCATTCATATATTTGTTTTTGTACAAGTTCTCTTTCAGGTGATCTTTGAGCTTCGGTATTTTCTATATTTTTTTCGAGCCATTTTCTGAACTCATTTCCTTTTATCCATCGTGGTTTCATCAGCTCAATCGTTTCATCAGGTAATTCCCATCTGTATCTATGGTATGAATGATTTGTTTTTCTGCATACTTCCAACCAAGAATATCTTAAATGTCTTAAAACCATATTTCTGAAATTCTTTTCAATTTCCAATTCGAGTTCAATTTCGTTTGTAAAAAAACCTTCACTTTTTAATTCATTTATTTTTTCGTAAAGAACCTTGTATTGATTATCACAGTAAGGTCCTTCGCCTTCATCTACTGAACTATCCGGTTTTAGAATCGAAAATTTTTGGAGTGTGCGATCATACGTTAAATCAATTTTCTCATCGACCTTCCCCTCACTATTACTAATTGATATAAAAGGGTAAAAGCCACGTTGCTTTAAATTCCATAGATATTCCGGAAGAAGGTATCTTTTCCCATCTAAAATAAAAAGTTTTCGTGTTGCCAGAAGAAGATTAAGTGAAATGTTATCCGAGTTGAGTGCAATGTTTTTAATAAGCTCAGACGTTGAAAGTTTTTTTATTTGAGAATCATCATTCATATCAAGTCAATGCAAGTACACAATAAGATTCAACAGGCTATTATCAATTGCTTTATTATATTTAATTAATCGCATAAATACAATATTAAAAACTGCCAAAGTGCTTGATATTATTGATCATTCCCAGCTTCTCTTAATTCATGTCATACTTTACATTTGAGCGCCTTTTTTCTAAATGGGGTAAGTTGCACCTTTAGAAAAAGATCGCTTAAATTTGAGCACTTATGGTGGCTCTGAAGTGATGTCAGGTATTGATCTCATCCAGTGAGTTATTTCTTTTAATAAGTATCAAAATAAAAACATTTATATAGTAGTATTTCTTTAGGTCTCTGATGTTCGAGAACAAAAGAAGAATAATGATTTTTGTATTCTTCCTAATATTTTTATGTTCCGTATCTCTAGCAAGTGCCAGTTTATTCACTGAATTATTGTCACCCTTTGAAATGACTAATTTCTCTGACATATATGATACCTATTATTCCATAATTGATTTCATAATTTATACTGTATTGTTCGTTGGGTTATCACAGGTGACTATTGGTAAAAGATTTGAATCGAAAGGCGGTAAAGCTATTGTCGTAGCTATTGGACTTGTGCTGGCTATCGGATTGGCAATAAGTGAATCTTATATAGGCTTTAATCTTCGTTCTTTTGGTCCTTTAGCAGCTGCAATATTTATCTTCTTCGTTGGATTGGTGATCTTTTTAGGAATAAAGTCTGCCGGTATGGAAATCGTTGGAGCCGCATCAATTACTCTTGTGATAACCTATTTTTCAATTAGATCAGTTTCTCCAAGCTTTTTTGATTACATGATAAACAATCAGTATTTGTCTTGGCTTCATTCAATTATTCTGATTGCAGTATTAATTTCTATCTACAAGTTATTCAGGCTATTCTTTTTCAAAAAAGATGCTATTAAGGAAAATAGTTCAGAAGGTTTTTTCAAAAACGTTTCATCAAAACCAAAAGATTTTTTCAATCAGTTGAAAGAAGAAAAAAACGAAAAAAATTTTATTCAGAAAAAACTGGAAAAAATTACGAGTGATGTGGGCAAAGATTCCAAACAAATAATCAGTGACTTAATTGAAATTAGAAAGCTCATTCATGAGTTTGGCAGTTCCGAAAAAGGAAAAGAATTGATTTCACGAAAAGTTGAATCAATTATACCCCGAGAGCGAATGATTCACTTGAAAATTAAAGCTCTGAGAGAACTTGTTAAGAAAATCTCTAATTTTGATATCCAAAATTTTCAGAATCTTCAAAATGATTACAATGCTCTGCCAGTTAATGAAAGAAAATTTTTAGAAAAAAAGTTAAAAACTGAATGGAAGAAACTTGATGTGGAAAAACAGCTACTCAAATTAGAAGAAGTGTTAAGAAAATATGATCATTCATTTAATCATCATCTCGAACTACTAATTGTGTCCCTAAGATCAAATAAAATAAAAAGTGCCGTTGAACAAATTGATGAAACGATCAAAATTGAGAAGAACCTGTTCAAAACAATTAAACAAATGGAGCAGCTAGAAAAAAAACTCGAAAGATTTATTGGAAAAGAAATTAAAGAAATCTCAATTAACCAATAGATATCGTATACAGATAGAAATTATTGCACAAGAGACTATTGATTAAGAATGATTATTAACCAAAGGGTGTGGAGTTTATGCGTAAAGAAATATCTCATATTTTAAAGCAAACTTTCATTGTTCAGTAGTAACTTATATTGATTTTAACGTTAGCAATTAAAATTGGTGTACGTATTAACTGCACAGAGTATAGTAATCGTATTTCGGAATTCTATAGAGATTCACTGATTATTTAAGGAATTTTTTATCCGTCGAAATCCCAATAATTTTTAATTTTATGATTTTTCTTTACCGATGTATCAAAAAGATCTATTGGTTTCGGTGTTTCAAATTTAGGTAGAATTGGATCAGGTATTTTTAATGGTTTTGGTGTTTCAATTTTGGGTAGAATTGAATATGTTTCTAGCAAACGTTTTTTAGGTTGATATGGAAGATTACATTGTGAATCAAGATATCCTTCATCATAACCATCTAAAAATCCAGAAATCTTACCAACTCTATATCCAACTTCAAATCCGACCCTAGTACCAATATAAAGTCCATCCCTTAAACCATCTAAATAATCTGAGTATGACATATGTACCTCGCTGACTGATTTTACTTGTACTTTTAATAGTTTTAATAAAATGTTTATCAAAAATAAAGGGAATAACTCATCAATATTATTTATACCTCAACTTATATACATGATGAACAATTTTTTCGTTACATAAAATTGTAATCCTATTCGCATATGTTCGATTCACCTTTGTGGAAAGCATCATTATCAATCCAAGTGATTGCAGATATGAAAGCTGATTGTAGAAATGCACGTAAGAACACGGTTGTTCCCTATTGCTTCTTGCAATGTCTACATAATTCATATGAACTTTTTTAGCAAACTTATCCGATATCTGACTCGCTGCTTTAAGTATTAATAAGTTTGTATCCGAAAGATCTGCAATTAGATCAACATAAATATCCCGTCTTGCGTTCTCAAAGCACTTCTCAATACTATCGCCCCCTTGTGTTGCCCAATAAAATAAGGACTTTATCGCTACTCGAACATCGGAATTTGCCTCTCTAACGGTATAAGCAGCAATTTTTGAATTTATACCGGCATCAACTTTCTTTAAGCCGGAAGCAGTTCTCTCATCGAGGATCTTTTGTATCTCATGAGCATCGTAATTTCTGAAATGGATTAACTCAGGCTGAAGTGTTGACTTTACACTCTGATCTATATCATTCAAAAAACGAGGATCGTTTGAAAGCATAAAAATCATATAATTTCTTTTGTCGCGTGAAAGAAAATATAGTAATTCCCTTTGCTTCTCTTTTGGTGCCCATAGATGAATTTCATCTAAAATTATTATTGTTTTGGAATTATATTTTTCCCTGAATCGATTGTACAACTCCGATAAAGATAGACCTCGTGAACTTAAATTCAACAAGTGTGCAAGAATTTTAAATGATGTTGAATAATATCTTACATTGGCATATAAAATATTTAATGAAGATCCCTCAGTAAATAATTGCTCAAGGTATTTGATCATCAAAGTTTTCCCACTGCCCCTTGAACCAAATATTACCTGGTTGATCGATATGTTGGTCTCTTCATATTTTAGAAAAGCATCGATGATCTGCTTCGTTTCTTCTCTGATCAACGGATTTTCAGGTACATAATTAAAATCAAATATTGAGTAGTTAATTATTGACTTTGACTGATCATTTATAATTCTTCTTTTTTCCAGCATGTACGTTTTCATGTCCATTTACTTTACCCCGCATAAACTTCGCTATACGTATTAATTGCAGCGCTTATTTATATTTTTTTTTATTCTGGGTCAACCTAATGTCTTCTATTAATATCATTTTGTACGAATAAAAAATTGTTTAATTTTAGAGAGACGAATACTTTCACAATTTAATCAATCCAAAGGGTGTAAGTTAACCGGCATGAAAAATAAACTTATTCTCGAATACTTCAACAAAGCAAAATCTGCCTTCTCCGGATGCTGGAGGTGAAGAGGCAGAAGAAAGTGAAATTGGAAATCAACCAACTTCAGAAGATGATGTAAGTCAGCCTCCTAGAGTAGAAATACCATTGTCTGGTGAATGGAAGCCTGCAAAAAATTTATTGTCAAGCTATGGTAAGAATCCTAATTCAGCCAAATTCAAATCAGCAGCTAAGTCTTATGTTAGAAATGGAGGTGGTGCAAAAGGAATTTCTAAATCAATTATTTCAGGGAAAAAAGCTGGCGTTAGGTTAGGTTCTCTGCTCTCAAGTTTTTCAAATAATGGGGTTGGGAATACATTTAGAAAATATTTCAATTTAGATTTTGATAGACTATCACTTGAATCAGCCATTAATAAAATTGTTGATTTTCTTTCCCCCCATGATGGCACTGTTGAAGATTCAATCACAACAGATGCAGTTACAGAAACCTTATATGAAATATATAAAGATTTTGATTTGAGTAACAATGATTTATCTGTACTCGATAATATCACCAATGAAAATATTCAAGATATATTTACTAGCTATGCTTCATCATATATTTATTCAAAATGGATTAATGAAATTGGAATTGTTCTTGAAAATAAGGAAATAAGTGAAACTCAGATTGTGAAAATAGAAAGACAGATGAAAGAATTTATTAAAGATTCTATTAAGCTTGAGTTTTCTGAAATTGATTTTAAAAACAAATCAACCTTTGAGAAAAATGAAATTAATAGAATTCTGGATGATGTTTTTGAAACTGCTTATCAATCATTAGAGGAATTATGATTTTCAATATTGTATTAAAATCAACAAAAGATGATGACTTCTCTGTAGCAGAATCCGCTGAAGAGAAGTCAATTAGTTTACCTCCTTTCAACTATGAAGGGGGAGCTTATCCAATTTCTCATAACATCAATCGTATTCTTTCTCAGTATAAGTTATCACCTTCAGAAGAAATTTCAGATTTTATGAATCTGGGTTTAGCAGTCTATTGTTCAGATCAACTAATCTCAAGGGCACAATATGGGTTTTTCAATTGGAGTCGCCACTTTAAATTACATCTACCAGTTATGAATAAGGAACTTTGGGATAACAATAAAGAATTAGTTGAGCAACTTTTATCATTTTTAAGTGGTGATAAGTGGGAAATATTTTTCCGTTCAAGAAATAATTACTTTAATGAAACGTTAGGAGTAAAACCAAATATAGCAAATGTGTGTCTTTTCTCTGGTGGGCTTGATTCCTTTGTTGGCGGTATTAATGCTCTTGAAGAATACAAGGATACTGTCCTTGTGAGCCATCATAAAGGAGGTAACTCTGGTGAAAAAACTATTCAATCCCAGTTGGCAATAACATTAAAAGAAGAATTTGAATTGAAAGATATAACTCATTTTTCCTTTTTTGTTCAACCCAAAAAGCAAAATGAAAACTTCAGTGGTGACGATAATCAAAGAGCTCGCTCTATTCTTTTTATAGCACTTGGTCTTTTAGTCGCTAATTCATATAGCAGTAAAACAAATTTATTAATACCAGAAAACGGATTAATTTCATTAAATGTACCTTTAACAAAGACGAGACTCGGTTCATACAGTACAAAGACGACTCATCCAAAGTTTGTTGATGAAATAAATAAATTGCTACATAATTTAGAAATAGAAAACAAATTAATTAATCCATATGGTTTTTTTACTAAAGGGGAAATGCTCCAAAACTGTAAACGTCCAGATATATTAAAAAAATATGTGAGTAAAACTTTATCTTGTGCGAAAGTAGGTCACTCTCAACAATGGTACCATGCAGTCGAGAAACAATGTGGTTACTGTACTCCGTGTATTATAAGAAGATCAGCAATAAAAAAAGCTGAATTTGATAATTATGATTCAAAATATTTTTGTGATATCGTAAGTAATCCCCCTTCACCCAAGAAAAAGAGTGGGAGAGATTTGAGAGCATTCAAGATAGGGATTGAAAGATTTAATAGTGATAAAGAAAAAGTATTCTTTTCACTATTATCAGCAGGAAGTCTACCTGGCTCTGAAAAAGATTTGCAAAACTATTTGGATGTTTACAAAAGAGGGATGAAGGAAGTAGAAGAATTTATTAAATAAGGTAATACTGATGCATTTCATTGATACTCATTTCCATCTTGATTTATGGGCCGATCCAAAATCAATCATTGAAGAAATAGAAAAAAACAAAATTTATACAATTGCAGTCACGAACACACCCAGTGTTTTTTTTCATACATATAATCTTACTGAAAAATCTAAATATATCAGACCTGCATTAGGATTCCATCCCGAGCTTGTTTATCAAAGGAAAAGTGAATTACCCCTTTTCTTAGAGAATCTTAAAAAGACCAGGTACATTGGTGAAATAGGGCTTGATTACGGCAAACAAAGCACTGAAAATAAAAAAGAACAAAAGAGAGTATTTGAAAAAATAATTGGCGCATGCTCAATCCACAATGATAAAGTATTAACAATTCACTCAAGGGGTTCTTATAAGGATGTAATTGATATAATAGGAAATGATTTTTCAAACAAAGTTATTTTGCATTGGTATTCCGGGTCATTAAAAGAACTTGAGCGGGCTGTTGAATATGGATTCTATTTTTCTGTCAATTTGCCAATGACCATAAGTTTATCTGGACAGAAAGTTATAAAATCCATTCCTCCCCAGAGAGTTTTGACTGAATCTGATGGACCTTTTGCAAAATATAGAGGTAGTCCTTGTTCCTCATTAGCAATACCAATAATTATTAACAGTTTATCTCAGATTTATATGGAGACTCCTGAGGTTTGCAAAAATATTGTTTATAGAAATTTTAAAAGACTATTAAATAACTAAATTAAGAAAAGAGCAGAATCACACTAGGTATTCTGCTCTTATTGGTTTGAATGGTTATAATTTAAATCTCATCGATCACACAACCTCCGATTTCAGTTGCAAATCTTTGCATACAGCCATAACAAGTTTCATTAACCATTTCTCTATCTTCAAGTAATTCTATTCCGCAGTATTGGCAATATTCATAGTCTCCAATATCGTATTTCAACAATGCGTTTCTTTCGTTGAGGAATGTTGATTCGCAATAGCTGTAATTGCTGAACCAGTTTCCTTTTTTATCCCAGTGTCCAAGCTGTTCATTTATTATCCAGTATTTTCCCTGGTTATTCATAAACAATAATTTTGATCCATCAATGTATCTCGAAATTAATTCTCTAATCGCGACATTGTTTAAGAAATTTTGGGACAGTTGTTTCAATACTTTTTGGTTGAATGCTATTGTATCGCTTACCTTCGATTTTCTCTGCCATGGAATATCGATTATTCCGTTGTGCATGAAGGCAAGATTCTCATTTACTTTAAATGGATGAATATTGTTTGTATCTACTTTTCCTGATGTTGCTATTCTGAAGTGCAGCGCAATTGTTGTTTTCTTAAATTCATTTCTGAGTGTTGAATAATATTCATAAAAGGTCTTGAAGTTTTTTAGTTCCTTAAAAATGGTTAGCTGACCATTTATTGAATACATTAATCCTGCTCCGTCATTATTGGAAAACCAGCATCTTTTAAGTAGATCCTCAGTTAATTGTTCTCTTCTATTTAGTACTATTATACACATTGTTTTGTCTCCATAAATTTTTTTAAGTTTTTGTAGTTTTTGTCAGTATCGATGTAGCTGTAGAATTGTTCTTTGGTGAGTTGTTGAAGGGATGTTACTTTGACGAAATTGCAGATGGCAATAACGAATTCAATGTTCTTGTGGAATGAGCTGTCGTTTAATGTTCCCCGGAATATTCTGAACTCGATGGTACTATGGTTCTGAAGATTTATTGCTGTGTACCTCTCGCTGCCACCTTTCTTTTTGCTCTGGTCGTATATTGCTTTTTTATCCTTTTTAATTTTGCCCCATTGATTTAGGTTATTAAGATTTCTTTGAGATATCACGTTTATGAACTCTTCGTTTTGATAGAAGAATAAGTGCAGCTTGGCTATGTCCAAACCGGATAGGTAGCTTTTAGTTACGTGGATATGGATGCCGCATGTTGATGTGTTGTAAGATCTGAATCCATGATCTCTCAGAGTATCAAGTAGATCATTGAATATAGATTTGTTCTCATTATACCAGGAGTGGCTGAATGGATGAGTTACAATTTCAAATCCATCTTCAATACTGCTGTCATTTTTTAAGTAGTATAGTTTTGATATTTCATTTATCTCTTCGGCGCAGCTTGATCTGCAATTACCTTTTGATTCTGTTTCAAGTTCTACTCCTAAAAAGTATTTTGAATTCTCATTTGGATTCTTAAAAAATATTGGATCAGGTTTGTATGAATAGTTGTGTATTGATACACCGCAATTGCATCCGTCTTCTGCCCAATAATCGTTTCCACAATTTTCACAGTAACTGTGCAGTTCCCCAAAACAATATTCACAATAGTCATATTGAGTAATCTCTGAATAGCGCGAGTCATCAGTTCTTATTGATTCATCGCATTGGCGGCAGTAGGTGTGGTTTTCATAAAAGCAGTCATTGCAATAGCTAGTATTTCCATAAACGTGTTCCGTCCTTTCGTTTTCATGGAAATAATTTTCACACCCTTCGCAATAAAAATGCTTAGTTATAAATACTTCTTCGGGTAAATATTCCTCTAAGTAATCTGAGTATCTGCAGTCATCTATCCAGTATCTTTCTTCATCGTAGAAGATTGTTTCGTTTTCAAGGTACTCGGATTCATACCAGTTGTTTTCAAAGCTGATACAATTTTTCTTTAGTCTGTATTTTCTGTCTTCACACAGACATATTAGCTGCTTGATTTGGTGTTGCATTGTTTTGATCTCCTATGGTTTTATGGAGATCAAACTTGAATGGTGGTTGTTTAGAAATGGACATAGTTCACCCGGTATAGTATTGGTTTATACTACCTCGTAGTATTGCAATTGATGAATATGTTTTGGTGAGATATTAGGGGTGGGTTCTAAACATTTATTTTGCCATAAGTTTGACCTCCATTTTTTTAATTAAGAAAATTGTTTGTTGGAAGATTAGTAATCTTCCGGGAATAGAATTGTTAGTAAGTCTTCACCGTTTGGTCCAGCTCGGTGATCTAGTATTCCCCATAGTTTGTAGTTGCTTACAAATACTGTCCAAAGATCAGGATTTAGTGGATCTTGTTTTTGCATTTTTACTTCTAGTTTCTGTAATGCTTCTTGCATTTCTGCTGGATTTAATTTTGCTGCTACAGCTCTTGATGCCACTATGTATAGTGACCCATTGTTTTGTTTTTCTAATATGTTCATGGTTCTTTCCTCCTTAAATTTTACAGACTCAAGTGCAAAGTGATTGAGGCTGTATAAATTGATTTAGTGATTTTGTTAGTTAATTTTATAGAATTTGAAGTGCAGTCTTTCATCTAGGTAATTTGGTCGTATTTTGGCTTCTCAAAGCCGGAACGGGCCAAATATGTGTTTTCGTTTAGTTGAAAACTACGTTGTGATTAATTGAATCACAGCAGCATTTATCAATCCCGATTTTTAGATCGTGGAGATGTTCGCGTGCTGCAATTCAATTAGTTGTTGTGAGTATGAATGTAAATGAAGAGTGACCTATTAATTTTTTGGTTCATTGTTTTCAAAAGTCTCAAGGTAGTAATTGTGGAAGGGATATTTATATTCTTCTTCTCGAAGTAATTTAATTATATAATCTAATTTTTGATCTACTTCCTTTAGTAATTTCAGTGCTTCATCTTGATAATTGTTCTTATTGTTTTTTAATGTTTTGTTTGTGGGTGTCATAACTTTTGGGTAATTACTATTTGTTAATATATTTTTCGGTTTTATCACTTTTGAGTAAATAGAAAGGTTTACTACTTAAGAATAGGATTTCTCATTAACAAATAGAGAATTGGACTTTCCACTTATGAGTGCTTAATTGAAAACATCTATTTCCCGGTGGTAATAAATATAGCTGAAAAAATAAGGGGGTAGTAAGTTAGACTTTTCTACCCCTCCCCATTTGGGGCTTATCTATCGATAGATTTATATATAAGTTTATACATTCGGATTTAGTATGGATTCAACCCCCGATTTTGGTAAAATTAATAATGGAGTTCGTCGCCCGCGTCTGCCGGATAATTTAATTCGGATACAATTTCAAAAATCTAATGGTCAGTTTAAGATCACTATTCCAAGAGGACTTGCAAAAAGTTTAAGATTGAAGGGTGGTGATGTACTAGAGGTATTTATTGAGCGCGGGGATTTGGTTTTGAGAGTACGAGAGGTGGGTGGTTTTAGTTGAAAAGGGCTTTTGTTTATTTAAGAGTAAGTTCGGGCGAACAAGCAAAGGGTTTTTCCTTGGATGCTCAGTTTGATGAAATCAAAAAGTTTTGTGAGACTAAAGAAATTATTATTATCGAAAGTTTTTCTGATTCGATGAGTGGGAAAAAACTTACCGAAAGAAAAAGTTTGATGGAATTGCTTGACCGCATTGATATTGAAAAACCTAATTTTGTTATTGCTACTGAGTCAGATCGCATTTCTAGAAACACTCTTCAGTTTGGCTGGATCGATACTCATTTATCAATGAAAGGAGTAAAACTTTTGTTGGTTAACGAGCGTGAGGCGGAGGGCCCTTTCGAGAAAGCATTCCAGAAAATTAGAGCGGTGTTTTCTGAGTTCGAGACTGATCTCAGGCAGTCGAGGATTAATCGAGGTAGAGAAAAAGCCAGAGGAAATTCACGGTTTATGAATCGACCTCCATTTGGTTATAAGGTAGTAGGAAAAGAAGTGGTTGTTGATACAAAGTTTAAGCAATCTGTTGAAATGATTTTCGATGACTATTTTAATAATGTTTCTATTAAAAGAATAGCTAATAAAATCGGAAAAAGTCCGGGGACCATTCGTTATATATTAAGTAATCAATTTTATATTGATCCAAATTTAAACGGTAAACACGAGATCTTTGTTTGTAAAAAAATATTTGAAAGGGCTCAGATCAAACTAAAAATTTCTAAGCAGTTATCTACTAAAAGGTAGTGAACAACCGAAATATTTATATACTAGTTTCTCCACATGATAGTATACGAGGTGACAAATGTGATATTTACAAAAGAATATTTACCCAAATTAGACAACTACTATAAGCCGAGTTATATTGTTGAGAATAACTATAACCAATCCAAGGATCAAAATTCTATCGAGAATAATCATGTGGGATTTTCATATTTCCCAAGTCTGGATTATTCTATCACTAAATCTGAAAATAAATCAACAAGTGGTTCAGATATTGCCGATGTCATTACTAATGATAAATCGAAATTTTTGTATGCAACTGCTGAACATCTAAAATCACAAATTGAACAACGTTCTAAAATTCGTGATGATCATATAGCAGATCTTGATTCAAAAATCATGGAATGCGACACTGCACTTATGAACATGGAATCTTGGCCAATATTTAGTAATCCTATGGTAGAGAAAAGGCGAGCTGATTTTCAAAATACAATCCAGCGACTAGAATTGGAAAAAAGACAAGAAGTTACAAAGTGTTGGAAGGATAATAGTCCGCTCTACAAAGAACTTCTTGAGACTCTGGGAGAACATAAGAATGTTCAACGAAGATCAAAAATGCTATCCGGGGGCTTTTAGAGTTGTTAGCTGAAGAGATTTGTGTGAAGTTAAGACCAATACTAGGTGAGAAGGTAGATCGTCTCTGGAGGGCTTATTTGGTAGAAGATGCTGATGGCAAAAGAGAGATCGAACAGATTCTAAATATGATGTACGTAGATAATATTAGTACTGATTTTGATAATAAGAATAATGATATTCTTGCTCCTCCTCCAGCTGAATATGTTCGTGGAGAATACCCTATTGGCGAAATTACTTATGCCGGGAAAAAATTGTATCCTTTTTGTTTGAGAGAACATGATTGGATTAAACATGTTTTAATTGTAGGTGCTTCGGGTTCGGGTAAAACAAATTTATGTTTTCAAGTTTTAAAGAATTTCATTTACAAAAAAAAGCCTTTCTTAGTTTTGGATTGGAAAAGAAATTATCGTGATATAATTCAAGAAAGCTACGGGAAGGATGTTCGTGTTTACACAGTTGGAAGGGATGTTGCTCCTTTCCGATTTAACCCTTTGATTCCACCTCCGGGGACTGCTCCTAAGACTTGGTTGAAGAAACTTATTGAAATTATTGCCCATGCAACATTTGTAGGCGAGGGAGTGATGTACTTGTTACAGAAAGCTTTGGATAAAACCTATCTGGACTTTGGTTTGTATAGTTCTGAACCCGTTGTTAAATATCCAACGCTTAAGGACTTATTGAATACAATAGAAAGTACTGATGCAAAAGGTAGAGAAGCAGGTTGGATGAGTAGTACTTTAAGAGCTCTTGGAGCTCTTACATTTGGTGAAACAGGAAAAACTTTTAATGTTAGACAGCAATCTGATATGGTCGATTTGTTAGATCAACAAGTTATTCTTGAAATGGATTCACTCACTAATACAGATAAAATATTTTTGGTTGAGAGTATTTTGTTGTGGATTCATCATTACAGATTATCTTCCCCTAGTCAAAAGAGAGAAGAATTTGATCACGCAATTGTCTTGGAAGAAGCACATCACGTTATCGGAAAAGACAAGAGCGACCTTGTAGGTGGCGAGTCTATTACAGATGTAATAATTAGAGAAATCAGGGAACTCGGTGAATCAGTTATTATCATTGATCAGTGTCCCAGTCTTTTGTCTCTACCCGCAAGAGGAAATACTTGGTGTACAATTGTGTTAAACCTTAAAGATGCCAAAGATGTTAATTCCGCAGCAAGTTCTTTGTTATTAGAGGCTTCCGAAAAGAAGATTTTAGGTAGGCTTGACATCGGTGAGGCTGTTGCAAAAATTCAGGGGAGATGGCATAAACCTTTTGTGATCAATGTCCCACACATACCAATTAAAAAGGGATCAGTTATTGATAAAATGATCGGTGAGATGATGAGACCTTATTCCACTTGTTCCACATCTGAAAATGTTACTATCGTTGAGGAGAGAGAGATTCCGGGAAATGAATACCTACGGATGTTTTTTCCAACTGAAAACTGACCAAAAATCCGGTTGAAAATTGACCACCTAAAAAAGTAAAATAATAACTTAATCCTGAGTAAAACAAACTCGGGAGAGAAAGGTGATCAGTATGGAAGACTGGGTAACAATCAAAAACCTTAGAGCAAAAAATCCAAATATGAGTTTACGTCAGATAAGTAAACTACTGGGTGTAAGTCATAACACGGTAAAACAAGCATTAGTTAGAGATTCTCCGCCGGAGTATAAAAGAGAGGGAAAAGTAAGTGATAAAATAGTTCCTTTTGAAAAAGATATCTATAAGATGGTAGATGATGGTAAGTTTATAGGCTCTAGAATATACAACGAGATAAAATCAAAGGGATATACCGGAAGTAAGACCACATTTTATTATCATTACCAAAAGATCAAAAAGATCAACATAAAATCATTTACTCCGTATGAGACATCACCGGGAGAACAAGGACAATTTGACTGGAGTCCATATACGGTAAATATCGGTGGAATAATAACTAAGATATATCTTTATTCATATGTTCATGGATTCAGCAGATATCAGGTATTAGAAGTATCTTTATCAGAAAATCAGACAGCAGTATTTGAAGCCTTAGAAAATAGTATGATTGAATCGGGAGGAGTATGCTCAAGAATACAAACGGATAATGCAAAAGTATTTGTAAAGAACGCCTCGAAGAATAATTTTCAGTGGAATAAGCATTATCTTAATTTTTGCGGACATTATGGATTTACTCCGTCAAGATCATTCCCGAGACATCCGTGGTCAAAAGGGAAAGTAGAAAAGCCATTTTATTATGTAGAGAATCATTTTATAAAAGGAGGAGAATTTGAGTCGTTTGAGGATTTACATAAAAAGCTAAAGAAGTTTCAACAAGAGTATAATCAGAGAACACATTCGGTAGTAAAAACAGAACCTTACAAATTATTTGAAAAAGAGAAATCGTCATTATTACCCCTTCCCCAATACAGATATGTAGGAATCAAAGAAGAAATTAGAAAATCATCTTATGATTGTCTGATCTCGTATAATGGTTCTAAATACTCCGTTCCATGGCAGTATGCGGGAAAACATCTTTGGGTAAAAGTATCAAAGGGATATTATTTAGAAGTATACTCGCAGGCAAATAAATTAGCTGCACGTCACAAAATATCCTTAAAGAAAGGATCTGTTATTATTGAGCAGTCACATTACAGAGGGAATAATCAAAGAGGGGGTAATTTTAACAGACTTAAAGAAATCTTCTTAGAATCATTCCCCGATAATGAACTCTTCATAGAAAAGCTTAGAGCACAGAAAAGAATCAATGCAAATTATCAATTATCACAGATAATAGAACTAGCTAAGTTATACAGAAAGGAAGATTTTATAGAAGCAATAAATAAATCTCTACTCTATAATGTATTTAACTTCTCTTTTATGGCCGGATATTTGGAGAAGAGCTTCAAACACACTTTTGAACTTCAGAAAATAGAAATAAGTAAAGAATACCAGAAGATAAATATCAGAAGAAACTTAAGTTATTACAGAGTGGAGAATAATATCAATGAATAGAATAGAAGAATACTTAAAAATCTTATCACTTCATAAAATAAGTGAAATCTATAAAACAGAATCAGAAAAAGCGGCAAAGAAAAAGTATGGTTATCAAGATTATTTAGAGAAATTATTAGAGGAAGAAGTATTAAGTAAAACCGAGAGATCGATAAATAGAAAGATGTCAATAGCAGCTTTTCCACAGATAAAGAGATTAGAGGAGTTTGATTTTTCTTTTCAGTCACAGATAAATGAAAAACTAATACGTGAGTTATCAAATCTTAACTTTTTAGACGAAGCAAAGAATGTGCTTCTTCTAGGGCCTCCGGGAGTAGGAAAAACACATCTTGCCATTGCTCTTGGTATTAAAGCAGTTGAGAGTAGAAAAAGAGTGTTGTTTTATTCGGCAGAGAAATTAACTGAAGAATTAGCAGCTTATGAAGTATCGGGTAATATTAATCAAAAGTTAGAATCTCTTGCTAGATTAGATTTACTGATTATAGATGAACTTGGATATTTATCATTATCAAAACAGACGGCAAAACTATTTTTTCAATTAATATCTAAGAGATATGAAAAAGGATCAATAATAATTACATCGAATAAGCCATTTGAACAGTGGGGAGAGATATTTAATGATGATATAGTAGCTTCTGCAATATTAGACAGACTGCTTCATCATGCATATCCATTTTTTATAAACGGGAAGAGTTACAGATTAAAAAATGTTGTAAAACAAGAATAATTAACTTAAAATAAGACAGCTAAATCTGGTCAGTTTTCATCCGGAAAACTGGTCAGTTTTGGACTGGAATTAACAACGGAATAAAGAGATTGGAATAACCTCAGAAGAACAAATCTTACTACAAGATATTTATTCTAATAAATTATCTGGAGTTGTTGAAAGATATAAACGTTTACAATGGAGTAGAAGAAAAGGTAATGAATTGAAAATTTCATTACTAAAAAAGCAACTCATTGACACTGAGGAAATCCCAACAAAAAGCGGTAGAGTTATAGTCCTTAAATTAACTCGGATTGGTAAAAGACTGTTAAATAATCCAATAGAGAAAAAGTCTATTGACATTAAAGAAGGTGGAGTAACTCATGAATATTGGAAAAATAAATATGCACAAATATTAAAAAATAAGGGTTTTGATATAACTTTTGAAAAATCAATCGGTGAAGGAAAATCCGTTGATGTTGTAGCAACTAAAAATAAAATTCGAATTGCAGTTGAAGTTGAAACGGGTAGGTCAGATATTTTATCAAATATCAATAAATGTCTACAAGCTGAATTTGACAGAATCATTGTTGTTGCTATCAATGAGAAGATTGAGTCAAAAGTAAAATCATTATTAGAGGCTAATGATTTACATCAAAACCCTAAAATAATTTTAAGCTGTGCTAGAAGAGTAATATAACTCTCCTAGTCACTTAGCTGTGGCTACTCCCCCCTCTTTCTCAACACTAGAATTAGTAACTACAAATTCATAAGCTTTCTGCAGCACCAAAATAACTTTGGGTAATTCATAAAAGACAGAAAAACTGTTTGTTGATTTCCAGCTGCCATCATCCCCTTTGTAAGTTTTACTTACCACTACATTATACATCTTTGTCTCAACACCTTTAATCATGGTTATGTTTTCAAAAACGGAAGCATTTATCGCTCCCGCCTTGAATCTTCTTATCGGTTTATTTCCATTCATTTTTGCACCTCACAAAAAGTAAGTTGAGAATCTTTCTGATTCTCTCTTTTCTTTGCCATCTCCAATTTCCACTTTCGATGTTCAAGTATTAACAGTTTAAGACTTGGAAGTTCGCTATCTGGAATTATAGCTAGCAATCTTTCCTCTTCTTCTTCAACAATTCTTCTTACTTCCTTAACTTCATCTCTATAAGATTTATCAAGTAAGTGTTCTTTTAATATTTTACTATCCTCCTTGCTCCATTCTTCAATTATTCCATACCAAGAAAGAACTACATCAACTCCATAATCCAGTACATCAAAATACTCGTGACATACATCTTTGTTTTCAAGCTCTCGAATTGCTCTTACAACTTTGTACTTATCTGATTTCATCTTCTTACCTCCTTGCCCCGCCGACATACTCTGACGGGGTCTTCACTCTTTAAGACCCCGTAGAGAATCAAGTAAACAATAATTAGATTAGAATTCAACCTTTGGGTTAGCCGACCTTGAAAAGGGGAAAGTTTATATAGTCGGATTACGATGAGTAAGTCATGAAATGACGTATCCGATTTATAAACTTTTAGGCGTAAAGACCAATAAAAGAATTTGGTGGAAAGATATATTTAACCAATTGCACTGAGAGTCTCAGGGATCATGATAGCAAGAATCATCTTTTAAGACAAACAGTGAAATTTGTTACGTTTTCATTTATAAAAAGATTGTGGTAGTGTAAAAAGATTTGTGTAAATGGTTAATTACCCAGTAACGAAGCGTAGCGGAGTTACTGGGTAATTGCGTAAAATAATTAACATA
>PAAX01000031.1 GCA_002698995.1 Ignavibacteriota bacterium
AACCTCCGAGGTTTCCTAAAACCTCTGAGGTTTTTTCGTCTGTAAATGTATATTGTTTGGGGCTGTTACTGTTTCCTGAACCTTCAACAAATCCAATTTTTTCCCACTGTAGGGACAACTCATGAGTTGTCCCTACGGAAGTGCGCTGAACTTCAAATCCGTAATTGTTTACTTCTGTTGAGGTTTCCCAATTCAGTTCTACTCCTTCTTCGGTATTGTATCCTTCAAACGAAACTAGTTCTACCGGCAACGGTGACGCATTATCTCCAACAGTTACCGGTGAAAATGATGAATAGTAATTTGTTGTTTCTACATAAAAATCTGTGCCTAGATCATCGATATCAACTTCCGGTTCGGTAGGCAATTCTACCCACTGTCCCCCGGTGTAATGATATATTTTTGGTGTGCCGGTAAACTGTGATTTTTCATCGGCTGTATAATAGAGTCTTATTTTAGTGTTTCCGCTTAAGCTCATTACATCCCAATATTTACCGACTGATATGCTTCCGTCCGGTAGGTCCGGCGGTGTTGTTGAAGCGAAGAACTCAAAATCAACTGTTATCGTTCCGGTTTCAGATTTAAAGACGATATCTCTGAAATCTGAAGTTGAAAAATCCGAGTTGCCGATATTATCCAAATTAACTTCACGCATCACTTTAAGAGTTGGGTAATTGTGCCCTATCCTTTCCCAAATTGAAGTATCCCAACCCCAATCTGTTATACCGTTAGAAGCGGTTATGCCTCTCATTTCGTCGGTTGTTTTTCCGACTCCAACTGCCGAACCGCCATATCCACTTGTTTGATTGTCCCAATAGATCGATGAAGCGGTTCCACCTCCGTGCGAACCTACTAGTCCGCCTGTACTACTTGAACCCGCAACAGCTCCTGCCGAATAGCATTGATCTATAGAACCTTCAAACAATCGTCCAATAAGACCGCCAACATGAGCTGTTCCCGATACACTTGCGAAAGAATAGCACCTTGTGATTGATCCGGTAATTGAACCATTCATAGTATGACCCGTAATACCGCCTACATAATTTGCTCCATTTACACTTCCGGTTGAATAACATTGTTGAATAACCGCAAAATTTCGTCCTGCAATTGCCCCAACAAAATCTTTACCGGTTATATTGACATCCACAAGATTTACATTCTTTACGGTTGCCCCATCAAGTAGTCCGAATAATCCCACATTATCGCTGCCGGAACGGTCTATAAATAGATTTGATATTTTGTAACCATTTCCATCAAATTCACCCGCAAATCTACTTGCATCTGCACCTATTGGCTCCCATCCCGCTCCAGTATTAAATGGGGAGACATTTAAATCAATATCAGTTGTTTGTATATAATATTTAGTTAATGCATAACGAACCATATTTAAGTCCTCGGCTGAAGCGATTTGATACGGATCCTCCGATGTGCCCGAACCACCTGAAAATACATCTGCTTGTAAAGGAGTCCCGGACGGGTTTTGCCAAGCTAAAGCCGGATAAGCATTATTAAAATCACTATCCCAATACCACACTGTATTATCCCAGCCGCCAAAAAAATAAATTAACGGATCGGTCATTTCGGCAGTTGATCTTCCCTCAACACCGGTTGATGGACCGCTACCGACGCCGGATACGGTTGAATCTGTATTGAAGAAAGAATTTGAAATTGTACCTGGATTCGCTGAATATCTATATCCAACAAACCCGCCTATATTGCTACTGCCGCTTACAGGACTTATGGAAAAACAGTTCTGAATTGTGGACGCTATCAGTGCTCCTGCAATGCCGCCACAATACTCAGAACCACTAACGACACCTGTTGAATAACTGTTCTTTATTTCTATATTGCTTCCCGATACAGTACCAATAAGCCCGCCCACATTAACACCTGTGCTTACAACCGAACCTGTTGAAAAACATCTTTCAATGATCGATGATCCATTACTTAATGATCCGATCAAACCGCCAACATCACTGCCCGTTGCATTTATGGAACCGGAGAAGTAGGAGTTTGCTATAGAAATATTTGAATTAGAAATCGAACCAACTAATCCACCTACAAAGTTTCTACCATTTATTTCCGCATCCACAATGCCAAGGTTATTTATCTCTGCATTATTACCAGCTTGACCGAAAAATCCAATAAAATCAGTCGCTCCTCTATTGGTATATAGATTACTTATCTTGTATCCGTTACCATCGTATGTACCTGTAAAACCGGTAGAAGAATTACCTATTGGTGAGAATCCAGAACCGCTATTATAGAAATCACCACCGTTTTGGAAATCTGCATCATCAAAAATTATATCCGCGGTTTGTTCGTAATCTAGGCTCCAATCCGCGGAAGGATTTTGAGAAAGGTAGAGCAGATTATCCTTCGTTGCAATTTCAAGTTTGCCGTCACTGTCCGTATCAACCGGTGCAATACCTTGAGCAAGTAAAGTTTTACCGGCAAAAAGAAAACAAAATATTACAAAGTGTCGTTTTAATGTCTTCATAGATGTTTACCTTTAAAAAAATGTTAATAGCATTTCAGTCCAGCCAAGTTTTGCTATTTGTTATTCTAAAAATCTTGATTGTCTTTTACTTCAAAATTAAAAGATAACAAAACAACAAAGGTATCAGTAGAATTCTTCAAAAATCAAATGAATACAATTGATAATAAGAGATTTTATCTTGTTAGGCAATAACATTTTTATGCGATGAGAAAAGTTTTAGTTCAGACACACAAATAATTCTTGAAATTTCGGGTATTATATTGAATAGAATGTTACTGAAATTGCTTTATGGTTATCTGTAATAAATTTTTATGTGGAGGAAGTTCAGAATAATTGAGAATCAAATGAAAATTTTGATGTGATTATTCTGCACTAAACTGTATTGGCGATTCTGATAATTAGAAATTTTATTAATAATTTAATAATCTAGTATTTTTTTATCATTCTAATACAAACTGAGTAATTTCTTAGGTGTTGCCAAATATTTTTTTATTTAACACAATTGTTTTATTTATTAAAATCAAGTTTCAAGTTCCTTTAATAAGCTTTCCAAATCAAGTGGTTTTGTGAACATATCCAATGTTCCGTCAGGTTTAGCAGGCCATTGCTCCTTTGGTTTATCCCAATATAATTCTATGCCGTTCCCGTCCGGATCTTCTAAATAAATTGCTTCTGAAACTCCATGATTGGATGCTCCGGTAATGGGATATTCGGCATTACGCAATCTGTAAAAAATTTCAGCTAAATCTTTTCTGGCGGGATAAAGAATCGCAATGTGAAACAGTCCGGTTGTATTTTTTGGCGGAGGGGGTGAATCTTTACTGAACCAAACATTCAAACCAATATGATGATGATATCCTCCTGCTGAAACAAATGCCGCATCCTTTCCATATGTTGTTGTCAACTCAAATCCCAATAAACCACAGTAGAAATTCAATGCCCGCTGAAGATCAGATACTTTAAGATGAACATGACCTATTCCAGCTTTAGAAGGGATTTTATATTTATCATTATTTTTCATAACAGCTCCAATTATGAATACCTCAAATATTTTAAAAAACCTGCAAGTATATAGTCATTCTTGAATAAAAAATAAATTAATGATTTTCTATCAGGTTTTCATTCTAAATATTGTTTTGAAAATTCAACCGAGATTCTAATTTTTTTATAAACCTGAAATATTTCACTCCTTCTGAACTTCTGATTTAATTGATGTTAAAGGATATAAAAAGAAAAACAATTCTGTATATTTATCCCCATTTATGAAATCAACTAATTAATAATAAATCCCGTATTTTGTGTAAGATATATTTAGTTTTATAAACGATATTGATTAAGTCCATAAAATGAAAGATACGAAAAAAATAAAATATTACTCACCAGCCGAAGAAAGAATTAATGTAGTTTCTCACGCTATAGGAATCGGATTAAGTATATTCGCTCTAGTCCTTTTATTTACAAAGGCAGTTATGTTTGGAGATATTTGGCACATTATAAGTTTTTCAATTTTCGGAATAAGTCTAATTACTTTATACTCAGCTTCTACTTTTTATCACAGTGCTAAAAATCCGGATTTGCGAAAAAGGTTAAGAGTTTTTGATCACGCAGCAATTTTTGTTCTTATTGCCGGGACTTACACTCCTTTTACACTTATTACTTTAGCAGGTTCAACAGGATGGGTTATATTCGGAATTGCTTGGGGAATCGCTTTAATTGGTATTGTGTTAAAGCTTTTCTTTACAGGAAGATTTAAGATAGTTTCCACATTAATGTACGTGTTTATGGGATGGATAATTGTATTTGCAGTTAAACCATTAATTAATAATTTATCTGCCGATGGTCTCTTTTGGCTTGCTTCAGGCGGAGCTGCTTATACAATAGGTGCAGTTTTATACTCAATAAAAAAAATAAAATTCAATCACGCTATTTTTCACATTTTAGTTTTGATTGGAAGTGCTTGCCATTTTATATCAGTGTACTTTTATCTTTTACCGGCTGATTAAATTAATAGAATTATTTAGTCAAATTACTTTAAAGGTATTTTTTGACAAACAAGTTTATTCCCAATAAAAGTTAATTGAAGTAAACCTAATCACTTATCTCACTTAATTTTTTTTGCAAATGTTATTTTGAATTGGAGTAATGCATGATATGGAAATTACTCTCTTGCAATTCAAAATGTATGCAATGTCTTGTTAACCCTTGTACAAATGCGAATTTTCATTTGAACTGATATTTCAATTAATTAATTTATCCTTAGTATAAGTTGTGGTGGTGCAACATCGAATAAAAGAATATGTTTACTTCAAGAAAGACATATTACGTTTTACTTTTCGATTTCTCATTAACGCTCCTTTTTTTAATAGGTATTATTCATATAGTAAAAAAATCCAATCTCCCTTTTGACTATTCATTTAACAATAATGGAATTCTTGTTCAAGAGATATATGATAAATCAAATATACTGATTACCGAGATTGATGGTTTTAGAGTAAATAATCAAGATGAACTAGAAATGGTTCTTGATGCAAAATCTCCCGGGGATATTGTTGAAATTACATATACGAGTAGTGGTAAAATATTTAACACTAAGGTTACTCTAACAGAATTCTACTCAAACTTTTACATAATAACTTGTTCATTTCTTACTATCGTTTTTGTTTTCATCGGAATAATTGTATATCTAAAAAAACCAGATCAAGTTTATGCATTAATTTTTCATTGGCTGTGTTTTGGTGTAGCGGGAATAATATCCTTAACGTGGGGAAATTATAATATCGAATTTTTCCATGCCGGTAAAATTGCAAGAATCGGATTTCATTTAAGTTATACTTTTACTCCCGTTTTATTTCTGCACTTTGCTTATTCATTCCCAAGGCGAATAGAATTTTTCAGAAAAACTTTTCTAGTCACATCATATTCACTCGCCGTTATTCTGTTTGATGCGGGATCGGTACTGTTCCTTTTATTTGTTTCAAAGCAAAGTCAAGATTATTTGCAAGATTACCTTTTTGTTTTCGATCTTTTCCGTCTGCACGTTATTCTATGGATACTCACTTCAATAATTGTATTTATTCAATCATTCAGAACAAGTCCTTACAAATCTGAAAAGCAGAAACTGCTTTGGCTCATACTCGGATTCATTATCGGTCCGGGAAGCTTTGCAGCACTTTGGGCTGTTCCGCAATTCTTATCATTCCATAATTTAGTTTCCGAAGAAATAATTTTGATTATGATGACAGCAATCCCGGTAACTTTTGCGATAGCAATTCTAAAGTACCGTTTGATGGATATTGAGTTTGTTATAACACGCGGATTCGTTTATTCTTTTACGTTAGCTCTTCTGTATTCACTCTATTTACTGATGATTTATGTATTATCCGAATTAACCAATTCTATACTGCAGACACCAAATGTTATTTCTGTAATATCATTCGGTGTTGCAGCTTTACTTTTTCATCCGATTCGAATTAGATTAGAAAAATTTATTGATAAAAGATTTTACGGTATCCGATATAATTTCAGAGAAGCATTAAAAAATATTATTGAAGAAATTAAGGATGTTCACAGCATTCAATTACTATTATACAAAGTTTTTGAGCGAATAAATGATCTAATAATTACAAATAAAATCGGATTTATCTTATTAAATAAGAGTGAAAACAATTTCGCTATAACAGTTCAAAGAGGATTTGATGAGCATTATAATAAGACCTTTGAAATTGATGAGAAATTAATAAACTCAAACAAAACCGCAGCTAATTCTGATAAAATTGAATCCGGTCTGTCAATTCCAAATATTGAATCAGACTTAATGAATCTATTAGGTGCTGATATCATGATTCCAATAAGAACCGAAGCTGAATTTTACGGTTTCTTAATTCTTGGTTCAAAACAATCGGGACTGAAATACACAATCGAAGATATTGATTTATTGGAAAGTGTTTCCTCACGTGTTGCCTCTACTATTGAGCGTATAAATCTCCAAGAAAATATTATCAGAAATAAATTAGAAATGGAAAAGCTTGATGAACTAAATCAAATGAAATCGTTTTTTGTTTCGAGTGTTTCTCACGATTTAAAAACACCCCTTACTTCAATAAAAATGTTCACTGAATTTCTAAGAAATAATAAAGACAACTCTTCAAAAAAAGAAGAGTACTTGAAAATAATAGAAGGAGAAACCAACCGGCTTACTCGATTAATAGATAACGTCCTAGATTTAACTAAGATCGAAAAGAATTTAAAAGAATATCAGTTTGAAGAGATAGAATTAGCCGAAGTTGTTGATGAAGTTCTAGATATTTTAGAGTATCAAATCATAATGTCAGGACTGAAAATCACTAAAACAACATCCGGAGAAAAGTTAAAAGTTTATGCTGATAAAGATGCGGTTATAAGAAGTGTAATTAACTTAATAAATAATGCAATAAAATTTTCAACCGGTAAAAAAGAGATTGCGGTTTCAACATATTGTCAAAACAGTCTTGCATGCATTGAAGTTAAAGACTTTGGAGCAGGGATTGAGAATGATGAAGTTGATAAAATCTTCGAACCATATGTAACTTCAAAAGTTAACTCCAGCCTTCGTTATCAAGGGACAGGTTTAGGCTTAGCAATAGTTAAACATACAATGGATGCGCATAAAGGTTTAGTAACGGTAACAAGTTCTAAAGGCGAGGGAAGTACATTTACTTTGAAATTTCCAGGAATAAGACCATGAGCAAAATTCTTGTTATAGAAGATGATCAAGCAACTTTGATCGGATTAAAACAGCTCCTTGAAAACGAAAGTTATGAAGTTATAACAAGCTCGGACGGTTTAGATGGACTGGATAAAGCGATGAAGCTAAATCCTTGTGCGGTTCTTTCCGACGTTAATCTTCCTTCAATGAATGGATTTGATATTTGCAGAAAACTAAGGGAGAGTAAATTCAATCAACCGATTATTCTACTCACTTCGAGAGCAGATTCATTTGATAAAGTTATCGGGTTGGAAATCGGTGCCGATGATTATATAACAAAACCTTTTAACTCAAGAGAGGTTATCTCAAGAATAAGATCGCAGTTGAGAAGATATGAGCGAAACTCTGAAATTTATGAACAAGATAAAATCGGTCGAGCAAGAAAAAGAAAACTTCTTGCGGTGATGTTCACCGATATGGTCAATTATTCACAAAAGATGAATGTAAACGAAAATTTAACTCTCGAGCTTTTGGATATTCATAACAAAATTATAAAAGAAAAAATAAAAGAATACGAAGGATCAATTGTTGAAATAATCGGTGATGCTTTTTTAGCAGCATTTGAAAGTACGGTTTATGCCGTCAACTGTGCAATTAAAATTCAGAAAGCATTTGCAGATTATAATTCCGAACAAACCGCCGATAGAAAAATAGAAATTAGAATTGGTATTCACATTGGGGATTTAATAGAAGTTGAAGGGAAACTTAAAGGAGATGCATTAAATATTGCGGCACGAATTCAGCAGCAGTCTAAACCGGGTAGAATTTACATTTCGGAAGAAGTGTACAATACGATAATCAATAAAGTAAAATGTGAAATTGATGATAAAGGAAACTTCCAATTAAAGAATATTACTTCTCCGGTAAAGCTGTATGAAATAAATTGTCAAAGCCAATAATCATTGAAAAAAGCTATGAAAAAATTATTAATAATAGAAGATGACCCGGCATTATCAAAAGGAATATCAATCTTTCTTAACGAAGAAGGATTTGAAACAGATACAGCTTCTGATGGAATTGAAGGTTATAACAAAGCTCTTAAACCGGGAATCGATTTAATAATTCTGGACTTGATACTTCCGAATAAAAACGGGATTGATGTATGCCGTGAGTTAAGAGAAAATAAAATTATGGTACCTATTATAATTCTTTCCAGTAGAAAAGATGATAGTGATAAAATAGTTGGACTTGAATTGGGTTCCGATGATTATGTGACGAAACCGTTTAATAACCGCGAACTTTTAGCAAGAATAAAAGCGGTTCTTCGCCGTTATGAAAACCATGATATAAAAACAATTGATAAATTTTCATTCGGAAAGATTACGGTCGATTTTATCAACCATGAATTGTTTAATGACGGAAGCCTGGTTAAGATGTCTGAAACTGAGTTCAATGTACTGAAGTATTTGATTGAACATCAAGGAGAAGTTGTTACAAGAAATATGCTGCTTGATGATGTTTGGGGTTATGAATCATTCCCTACAACCAGAACAGTTGATAATTATATTTTATCGCTTCGAAAAAAGATAGAAGAGATTCCCTCCAAACCGAAGTATTTATTAACTATCCACACTGCGGGATATAAGTTTAAGTGTACAAGTCTGCCATGACTTAGTTAAAAAAGTTTTACAACTCCTTTACACTTTTTTGACATAACTCCCCTTTGAATTAGCCATTTTAATTTCGGGAAATAGAATGAGAAAAAAATGGCAAATACAGTTTCAATATTTTCGATCGGATTTTTGAGATCGTACATTATTACAATGCGTCCCTATCTTTTATTTATTTCAGGAATAACCGGACTGGCCGGGATGTCATTCGCAGCAGAGATATCTAACATCGAAGCTGTAGTTTTGTTTCTTGCTTTCTTTCTATCATATGGATTCGGACAAGCACTCACCGATTGTTTTCAAACTGATACGGATTCAATTTCATCACCCTACCGCCCTCTTGTGAAAGGATTAATAAACCGAAACGATGTTTTGATTGTGAGTCTCGCCGGATTAGTAATTTGCAGTATAGTTTTTATTTACTTCTCCTTAATCAATCTACTTTTTACCATTTTAGCTGTAATCGGATTAGCTACTTATACTTATTTTAAAAGAAAATGGTGGAGCGGTCCTTTTTATAATGCTTGGATTGTTGCAGTTCTGTTTTTTATTGGATATATCTCCGGCTTAAAAAACAATTCGATCTATATTTCAAATTCAATTGCTGCCGCAATGCTTGCAGTCTTTTTCGGATACGCAAATTTTGTTTTAACCGGCTACTTCAAGGATGTGAACGCAGATAGACAAACCGGTTATAATACTCTGCTTGTTAAATTCGGATTCAGAATTTCCTCAATTGTAAGTCATCTGCTTGCTCTCTTGTTCATCTTAAGTGCAGGCGTATTTATTTATTTCTCAGTTAATTTTCAGTCACTAATAGAATTAATTTTTGCAGCATTATTTTTTATAGCCGGATTGATCACAACTATCTTAGCTCAAAAAAAGTTATCTAAAGTTAAAGATGAAACTGCTGCCTATAAAGCAATTTCTCTGGTTGTCCATTCATACATTTTAATTTTATCAGCTATTACAGTTTTGAACAAACCTACTTGGCTGCTTCTGCTGATTGTTTTCTATCTAGGCTTCCAATCGGCAATGAAAAGCAGACCGGTACAAAATCAAATATAGGAATACTGAAATGTTTGTTTTATTAAATAAATATTGCTGTGGTGGTTTAGGAAAGAAGAAATGGAATTCGATCAAGAATGAAATATCAGATTCAGAAAATAATGTTGTCGTTTCCGACGATATGAATAATCTATGTTTACGTCTGCAGCAGCTTATTGAAAATGGAGAAAGAAATTTTGTAGCTGCCGGCGGCGATGGAACGATCAACTATCTTCTTACAAATTTACTTCTCTGCTCAACCTCCAAACAATTTTCCGAAATTAAATTTGGTGCAATCGGTTTAGGTTCTAGTATGGATTACTTTAAGACTTATAACGGATTAAAACACATAAATAATATTCCGATACTTATTGATACAAATAGAACTAGCTTTCGTGATCTGGGAACAATTTCTCCTTATAACACTAACTCAAAACTAATTTGGTTAAATAACGCCGGGGTTGGTGTAATTGCCGATGCAAACTATTTTTTTAATCACCCTAATAAATTATTACAGCTATTAAAAAAGTTCAGCACATCATTAGCAATTTATTTCGCATCAATTTCTACCATATTTAAAAACAAAAAATATGTAATTGATATTGAGTCGGATGAATATTCTCTTCGGTCTTTGCATATAACAAATCTATCCATAGTAAAGAATCCTCATATTTCGGGAAGCCTTTGTTATCCTTCAGCATTTAATCCAAGTGATGGATTTATGCAGATTTACATTTGCATAGATATGTCAGTTTTAGAAACTCTCGGGGTTCTATTCAATTTAACAAAACAAAGATTTACCCCTTCATCAAAAAAACAGACTTGGCGTACAGAAAAAGTTCAGATTAAATCGAAACATAATTTTGTAATTGAATATGACGGCGAAACATTTCAAACAAATGAAGTTACTTTCTCAATAATTAATAATAAGGTTCAGGTATGTACCGCTTAGATGAAATAGAAGAAATCAAATTCATCAATCATTTGATTAGTGGATTTAAGAAATCCCCGCTTCAGATGAATAGAATTCATACAAGCGACAGTGAAATAATTATGCTTGATGGCATGGATAAATTAGTTGCAATAACAACAGACGGAATATCAGAAGAAATTGAATTAAATATTTTCACTGATCCTTATTTAATAGGCTGGATGGTTGTATTAATGAATTTAAGTGACCTTGCTGCAGTTGGGGCTGAACCCATCGGATTATTGCTAAATCAAACATTTGAGAAAACAGTTGGCAGTGATTTTATTAACGCTTTACAACTTGGAATTAGTGATGCTTGCAAATCTGCAGACACATTTATTCTAGGCGGCGATACAAATTTTAGTTCTCATTTCAACTTCTGTGCAACTGCAATAGGCTTAACAAACGGAAAGCAATATTTATCACGGATTGGAATGCATGAAGGGGATATTCTTTATTCAACTTCTAGACTTGGTATAGGAAATGCTTTTGCTTTTTCAAGAATATTTGTTAACGGCAGAAATGAAATTAAATATTTACCTAAACCTCAATTCGATAAATCAAAGATCATTTCTCGGTTTGCGGCTTCTTGCATTGACAGCAGCGACGGTTTGTTTGCTTCTCTCGATCAATTAATTCGGTTAAATAAAAGCGGAATTACTTTATTCGGTGAGATCAGTTTAATCATTTGTGAAGATGCAAAAGAAATATGCCGCATGTACGATATTCCAGAATGGCTAATGCTAGCTGGACCGGTTGGTGAATATGAACTAATTTTTTCTATTCCTCAAAATAGAGAAAATGAATTTCTTAAAAGTGCTGAGAAAGTAAACTGGCAGCCTGTTAAATTGGGTATAGCAGTTGAAAAACCGGAACTATTCATTCAGAATAAATCGAAATTATCATCTGTTAATACAGCTAAAATAAGAAATCTTTCTGCTCTCCTTTATTCTAATCCGACTCAATTCTTGGTCGAGTTAATCAATATTTATGAAGAATCATTTTAAGGTGATGCGATGGAAAATATAACTTATAGAGGTGGTGAAAATTTTAATCTCCGTGATGTATTAATAAACGGAAGAAAACGAAAACTTAATGAAAGAGTCGCCCTATTCGGTACTTTCATAAGTGAAAAAGTTGACAAGATTGAGAGTCTTTATTCGCGGGTTGTAAACTCCGCTTGCGACAGAGAGGTTGAAATTATTGATGCGATGACAAACACTCCACGTAAAATGTTGATGTTCGGTTCAAATAATTACTTGGGACTTGCAAATCATCCTTACGTTAAAGAAAAGGTGAAAGAAGCAATTAATCGGTACGGAGTTGGTGTAGGCGGACCACCATTATTGAACGGCTATACTTCACTTCATCGAGAATTGGAAGAAAAACTTTCTGCGTTAAAATCGCAGGAAGATACTTTATTATTTTCATCCGGTTATAATGCAAATGTGGGATTAATAAGCGGCTTGGTTGACAAAAATGATCTTGTTATACACGATGAATACAGCCACGCATCGTTGTGTGATGGACTAAAATTAGCTCGGGCAAATTCAAAATCATTTAAGCATAATAATATTGATGAGCTTAAAAATATTATAACTGATACAGAAGTCATGGGAGAAAAATTTATTTGTGTTGAAGGTGTTTATTCAATGGATGGAGATTTAGCACCGCTTGATGAAATTACTCAAATCTCTAATGCAAGTAATTCCATCTTAATTGTTGACGATGCACACGGAACCGGAGTTATGGGCAAGCACGGAAGAGGAACCGGCGAGCACTTTAACGTAGAAAATTTGATTGATATTAATATGGGAACTTTCAGTAAAGCCTTCGGAGTTGTGGGGGGATTCATTTCCGCTTCAAAAGCTTTAATCAGCTATTTAAGATTCTTTGCAAGATCGTATATGTTTTCGGCTTCCTTACCTCCAACTGTAATATCTGCTGTTCTTGCAGGATTGGAAGTTATACAGAATGAACCGGAAAGAATAGAAAAACTGCACAAGAATACGGAATATCTTTCACTCCTCCTTAGTGAAATAGGAATTAAAATTAATTCACAAACTCCAATAATTTCTGTTATTGTCCCTCAAAGAATCGACATCAGAAAAGCTGCATACGAATTCCATCAAGCCGGAATTTTCCTTAATGCAATTGAATATCCCGCTGTTCCGATCAGCAAACAGAGATTCAGAATCAGTCTTATGGCAGACCACCGCAAAGAAGATTTAGAGCGGCTTGTTGAATGTCTATTTACAATCTGGCATAAAAATGATAATTCTTATTCCACTCAAAATATAATTCATACTATTCCAACGATATAAAAAAATCGTGTGCATTTCTTATTGACTTTGGAATTAAATCATTTCGAGAAATTATGAGAACTAGACTTTTCGATGGAATACCATTAGATATAAGAAATTGGACACAAGACTATTAATAAACTCCCACAATTTTTGAGATTGCTGATCTAACCAAATAAGTTAAAATAAAATGTCCTCATTTATTAATTAACATATTTCAATTTCGGGACTTCGATATTTTTAAATCAGTATCGAAGTTTAATTTTTTAATAGGATTTATGATTGTAAATGGGAACTTAGTCAGTCGTCAATGGTCATTTCTGAAACTCTTTGAATTAGTCAAAATTATACAAATAACATTTATTGAATTTACTATTTGTCAAAAACTCCAACAAATATTATTTTCAAATTTAAAAATAATTATATGAGTTTAAATAAGTTTATCATGACTCGAAAAAATAGTTAATAATTTTGGAATTAAACAATGTCCTTAGCTGAAGAATTACAATTGCCAAAAAAAAGTCTAAAAGAATTCAAAGTAGTTACAACACAAATTCTTAATTATATACCTAACGTTATAAATGAAGAAAAAATTTACAATAATTATGTCCTTTGTTCTTCAAACATAGCAGGTACAAGAAAACAAATCCGTCCATTTAATAAAGAATTATTTATTAGAAATTCAGATGATTTTTCGGAAAGCTTTAATCAATTAGCAAATATTACTGATAAGTTAAAAAAAAGAAAAACTAATTTCACTAAAGATGATTTTATTATCATTGATAAAACTATATACACAATTCAACAGGCATTTGGTATTGGTCTAGATTTATTAGTTGAAAGTAATAGTGCTAAGAAACATGTAGGTAATAGATTTGAGGAATTAATAAAAGTTCTATTATCGTCTATTAATATTTCCTTAAAGAAGATCATAATAAATATTCCATACGAGACAGAAGAAGGTGAGAAATTTTATAAATGTGAGACTGATATTGTTGTTTCACCTTTTAATAAGGTAAAATCCAGTTCAAAAAATATCGATGAAGAAGAATTAATAATATCATTAAAGACAACTACTAAAGATCGCATGCCCAAAATATTCATTGATAAAATTTTATTAGAAAATTTTCTAAATCACCCTATACGGGTTGTTGGAATTTCTCAAAATGATATACAACGAAAAGGTGACGACAAGATTAGTTATACTTTTGTTTCAAATCTGTTTATGGTTTATACAAAGTTTTTAATAGAACTAGAAGGATATTACTATTTGGATAAACCTTCACGGGCTTTTGAAAAACCATTTAATCAGTATATTGATACCTTTTCAAACTTCTTGTTAAAAGATATTTGGGAGTTAATTAGAACGTAATTTTTGTCTTCTTTTAATTGCTTCCTCTTCGTCCTTTTGAGAGAAAATTCGGTTGATTATTTCCGAATTCGAAACTCTTTCCTTTATAACTTGGCAATATGTTTTTTCCAATTCAGTTCCTAGCCACTTTCTATTGAAAGCTTCAGCTACCGCATAGGTTGTTCCAGAACCACCAAATGGATCTACTATTAAATCATTTTGGTTAGATGAAGATAAGACTAATCTTTTTACCAATTCGATAGGTTTTTGTGTACTATGTATTGTTTTTTCCCATGAACCATTTGATATAGTGGGAATCTCAAGAACATCTTTAGGTTTGGCACCTTTGGGATGCGGTTCCCAAATATATTTTTTCCCCTTACCATTATTATATTGTGAAGTTTCTGCTTGCGGACGAATTGGATATTTCAGAGTATGTTCGTTGTAAGGTATTCTTATTTCATCAAGATTAAAAGTATACTTTTTACTTTTTCTAAAATGTAAAATACTTTCATGAGAACGCCCCCAATCATTACCCAGATTAGCTTTATTTCTATAAAACCAAACAAGCCATTTACAGCCTTTAAATAAATGGCTGGATGCCCATTTTATATCTGCGAGAATTTCTGAAAATCCACAGATATATAATGTACCTGTAGGTTTCAAAACCCTATAAGCTTCATTTATCCAATTCATACTCCAATCAACATATTGCTTTTGTGATTGAAAAGTATCCCATTCAGCTTTATTAATATTATAGGGAGGATCAGCAAAAATGAGATCAACAGAATTGTCATCAATGGAATTAAAAAATTTAATAACATCCAAATTATAAAGTTTACCCAACTTTGTTTCAAGATAAGGTATTGGTAAAGGCTCAGCAATTCTATTAATTGAAAATTCTAGCTGTAATTCTTTAACGAGCGACTCCAACTTTTCAGATGAATATACTCTATAATTATTTATAGGATGGCGTGATGATGGAAATTTTCCACTTTTATCCCATCTTCTTAAAGTTTCTTTATTTACCCCAATAATTTCAGCAGCTTCTGCGATAGAATATAATTTTGCCATTATGTGCCCATGCTTATACAACATTATACAACAATACACAAATATAATTTCTTACCGTATTATAGTCAAGAATAAGTTTCAACTTTTGGTTTAACTTAAATCAAAAATCAACTAAGGTCTTATTTATTATTTAAAATAACTATCAGCAAAGAAAGGAAATAAATGAAAATTGCATACAAAAATAATCGATAATGAAAAGAGAAATTATAAGTTGACTAATTTTCCAAACTGCTATCAAAATAGTTTTGCTTTTATTCTTTTTTTTGTAGTTTAAACCATCTAAATATTCTAATTATTTGGGTTCGACGATGAAAATGTTTATTATCTCTTCTCTATTATTTTTTACTATCTTAACTGCGCAAACCAGATTAGGGATTATGGTTAACTCCCATATTTCTCATTTTGAAAATATTCAGAAAGCCAAGTTTGAAAATAATTACAAATTAATGCCCTTTTTAGCTCCAACTTTCCTAATAAACTTTGTAAAAGATGATTTCACTTTAAGTCTGCGCCCCGGATATTATTATTCAAATCCTTTAAGGGGATTTACCTTAGGGGGATATTTCATGAAAAATTTTTATAAGGAATTTTATGCAACTGCCGGAGTTAATTTCCTTTTTCCTTCTAATGATATTGATGGGAATTCGCAGGCTTTTATAAACGATTCAAAAACTTTTGCTTTCGTAAATCTGGGAATTGGTTATGCTTATAAGAAACTTCTCTTCGAAATAAATTATGAAGTTAATTTAAGCAATCCAGTTTATGGGAGCGACACTTATATAGATCAGTTAAAAGCAGTTACAAAAGAAACCAAAATTCATAATATCATAAAAATCGGTTTTGGTCTTGCAATCTGATATGTAAAAGAGTTTTTATGAAATCTATATAATAGTAATCTGCATAACTGCAGTAACTATCCTAATTGTTACTTCCCTTTGGGGAATAATTTCATAAATCCAATTTAAATTTAAGTCTGATTTCACCCTTTTTTCAAATATTATTAAGATTTATCCCTTTACAAAAATCAGTTTCATCCGACAATAATAGTAAATAAATCATCATAAGTTTATTATAATGACCGGGAACTCTTAATGAAAAGAAGGCATCTTCTTACTCTTATTATAATATTAATTTGGTCTTCTTTATTAGTCTTTTTCTTTTTAAGGGATAAGTATATAATTAATGAACATGTATATGAGTTAGCATTAAAAGATGCTCAAAAAAGTTTTAATAAAGATGTGATATACAGAAAATGGGCAGCAATGGAAGGTGGAGTTTATGTAATTCCATCTGACTATACTCCCCCAAATCCTTACCTCAAAGTTCCGAACAGAGATTTAGAAACAACTGAAGGAATTAAACTTACTCTTGTTAATCCGGCTTACATGACAAGATTAGTACATCAGTTGGAAATTGACGGAAACGGAGTAAAAGGACACATTACTAGTCTTAATCCCATTAACCCCAATAACAAACCATTAGACTGGGAATCAGAAGCATTACAGTCTTTTGATGAAGGAAAATCTGAATTTGCATTTCTTGATGAAAAGGAATCTGCATTAAAATATATGGCTCCGTTAGTTACAGAAAAATCATGTTTAAAATGTCACGAAAGTCAAGGTTATAAAGTAGGAGATATTAGAGGTGGAATCAGTATAACCGTTTCATATGAGCCGTACTTAAAAATTGCTAATACTCATATTCGTGAAACAATAATTTTTCATTCAATAATAGGGATTATAGGATTTATTGGAATCTTATCCGGCTCAACTGTTTTGGGAAGATATCAATCAAAACTAATGGATGAAGCCGTTAAACTTTCTGAAAGTGAAAAAAGATTTAAATTCTTTTCCGAAAGTGCCAATGAAGGAATTGTAATTCATAATAATGGAATAATTATAGACTGCAACAAAGCTTTACAAGAAATATGCGGATATTCTTACAATGAGTTAATTGGTAAAAACATCTTAAAGGAATTAATTCATAAAGATGATCTGAAAATAATTAAACAAAAAATTGCAGAAGATTTTCAAGAATCTTATGAAATAAATGGAATTAAAAAAGACGGAACAATCATTCCAATAGAAATTAAAGGGTTTAAAACTATCTTTGAGGGAACTGAAGTTAGAGTAGCTTCAATAATTGATTTAACAATAAGAAAAGCTGCAGAACAGGAATTAAAAACCAGTGAAGAAAAATTCAGAGTTCTGATTGAAAATCTTCCAATCGGTGTTGCAATGCTGGATAGAGATTTAAATGTAATTACCGTTAATACAATGATGAAAAATATTTTTCCAAAGAGTTATGACCAAAACAAATATAAATGCTATCAAGCTTTTAATAATACCGAGCTTGCCCATCCTTGCGGTGACTGTACAATTATTGAAACATTTAAAGATGGTAAATCACATTCATTGGAAAGAAATATAATAAATGAAAATGGCACGAGATTTTTAAAGATAGTTTCTTCACCTATCTTTGATTTTGAAGGAAAGGTTGTTAATGTAATCGAAATGGTTGAAGATATTACTGCTTTCAAAGAAATGAATGAACAGCTTCAAAAGAGCGAAGAGAGACATCGTCTTTTAGCCGACAACGCAAGTGATGTTATATGGACTATGGACTTAAAAGGTGAGTTCACTTATATAAGTCCTTCTGTTGAAAAACTTAGAGGATTTACTGTTGAAGAAATTAAGAAACAAAAACCCGAAGAATTTCTTACTAAAAATTCCTTAAGTCATTTTACTGAAGGGATGAAAGTAATTCACCAAGCTGTTGCTGAAGGTAAAAAATTTCCAGATGTTACAGTAGAATTAGAACAGCCATGCAAAGATGGTTCAACCATTTGGACAGAAGCAACGGTAACCGGAATTTACAAGGACGATAATACTTTTATCGGAATTCTTGGAGTTACCAGAGATATCTCGCAAAGAAAGGAAGCCGAGGAATCTTTGATGAGCTATTCACATGAATTAGAAAAAATTAATGAAGAACTGGTCTTATCAAGAGAACAAATTGAAGATACATTGTATGAGAAAAATATTCTTGTAGATCAATTGGAAGGAACAAGAATTAAGTTAGAAGAAGCTATTAAACAAAAGGATAAATTCTTTTCAATCATTTCACACGATTTGAAAAGTCCGTTCCAAGGTTTATTGGGATTAACAAACATAATAGTTGAAGATATTGAAGGACTCAATCTAAAAGAGATTAAGGAATATACTTCACTTCTTCATAATTCCGCAGAAAGTATTTACAAGCTTCTTGAAAATCTATTGGAATGGTCAAGACTTCAAAGAGATATGATCGAATTCCAAATTACTAAAGTAAACCTTAACTCACTGGTTGAACCAATTATTGAAATACAATCACAAAACTTAAAAAACAAAAATATTTCGTTAGAAAATCTCGTCTCAAATAATCTTTATATTTCTGCCGATGTAAATATGGTAACAACAATTATAAGAAATCTAATTTCGAATGCGGTTAAATATACAAGACATAACGGTTCAATTGTAATTAGTGCGAAAGACAAATCAGATTCGGTGGAAATTTCTGTTAAAGACAGTGGTATTGGAATTCCACAAGATATGCTGAATAAATTATTTGTTGTTGGAGAAAAGACTTCACGATTGGGAACTGATGGTGAAAGCAGCACAGGACTTGGTTTAGTACTTTGCAAAGAATATGTAGAAAAGCATAATGGAACTATTCTTGTTGAAAGTGATGAAGATAAAGGAAGCACATTTATAATAACTCTACCCAAACTTTCATAGGGATGAAAATTATTTCATATCATTAATTCGATTTCATTTATTACTTTTGTAATCAAATCAAAAGTAGAATGGATTATTGAATAACTTCAATAAATATAAAGATATTGTTAAAACTGCTTTAAAGATAACTGCTGTTTTAATTTTTACGACTGTTATTTTACTTCAAGGAAATCTGCATACAATAATTTTTAAATCCTTTGAAGCAAAATATAAAAAGGAAGTAAAGCAGATTATTAAAGCCGGCTTACCAGAGAATAATTTAATCACAAATAAATTTCATAGATCAATTTTTGAAAAAGAACATCCTAATTTTAAGTGGATTAAAAAATATGAATACAGATTTAACAACGAGATGTATGATGTTATCAGATCTGAATTCAGAGGGGATTCGGTTTATTTTTTAGTTTATCATGATATGAAAGAATCTAAGTTATTCAAAAATTTAGATGATAAGATTGCCGATCTGCTTGAGCAAAATCCAAATAAAAAAAATGAAATAACTTTATTAGTATTATCACTTAATAAATTTTTTGTGCCGCATAACTATCCAAATCTTAATAATTCCCAAACAGCAGAAATAAGCTATAATTCATTTGAGGAAAATTTAAAGCTCGGATTTCTGCAATTGGAAATTCATCCTCCTAATAACTTAACTGCCTAAAAAAGCTAAGTTTTCAAATTATTGTTTTCATGAAATTATTATTAGGGTGAAGTATGAAAATTATTTTTTCACTTATCATACTGTTTACTTTTTCTTTAAACGCACAAATAGTTACGGTTAAAGATGCAGCTACCGAAAAACCGCTGGAAGTTGTTTCGGTTTACAGTAATGATTTAAATAGAGCACTAATTACAAATCCAAACGGTCAAGTTGATATTAAGTCGCTGAACAAGAGCAATGAAATAATATTCAGATTGATTGGATATGAAAAATTGTCTTTCAGCTACAATCAATTAAAAGAAATGAATTTTATTGTTAAAATGAAAGAACAGGCAATATCAATTGAAAATGTAATTGTATCTGCAAAAAGATGGGAAGAAGACAGAAGTGAAATTCCTCATACAATTGAAGTAATTACACCAAAAGATATAGAATTGCAGAATCCGCAGACCGCCGCAGATATGCTTAGTCAATCGGGGCATGTTTACGTTCAGAAAAGTCAATTAGGGGCCGGAAGCCCTATGATTAGAGGCTTTGCAACCAATCGTGTTTTACTTGTGGTTGATAATGTAAGAATGAACACTGCAATTTTTAGAAGCGGTAATCTGCAGAATGTAATTTCTCTTGATGCAAACTCTTTGGCAAATTCTGAAGTTATTTTTGGTCCGGCTTCAGTTGTATATGGAAGTGATGCAATTGGCGGCGTGATGGAATTTAATACACTGTCCCCTAAATATGCTTACGGAAACGATTATCTAATTGACGGCAGCGTTTTAACTAGATACTCAACTGCAAATAAGGAAAGAACAGGAAGTTTTAATTTATCATTAGGCTTAGAGAATTGGGGATTTCTAACAAGCTTTACATACAGTAAATTTGATGATCTAAGAATCGGTTCAGACGGACCGGATGAGTATCTTCGTCCTTTTTACCAGACAAGATTAAATGGAGTTGATACTTTTTTTGTTAATTCCGATCCCGAACTTCAAATTAATTCCGGTTACGAACAGATTAATTTTATGCAGAAAATTAATTTTAAACCGAATGAAGATTGGGAATTCAAGTATGGATTTCATTATTCAACTTCTTCAAACGTGCCCCGTTATGATAGATTAATTGAACTTAGAAACGGTTCCCCTAGATCAGCGGAATGGTATTACGGACCGCAGAAATGGATGATGAATAATCTTTCCATTACTAATTATTCTGTTAATACATTATTTGATCTTTCCCAAGTTGTACTGGCTTTTCAGAATTTTGAAGAAAGCAGAAATGACAGAAGTTACAAAAGTTCCACATTAAGAAGCAGAACAGAAAAGGTTAATGCATTTTCAGCTAATATCGATTTTGTAAAAAATATAAATCCTCAATCTCAGATTTATTACGGAATCGAAACTATATTCAACAAAGTAAACTCAACTGGCGAAAAAACCAATATTAATAATGGAGTAAAATCTGCTGAGAGCACGCGATATCCCGACGGATCAACTTGGAATTCTTATGGTGCTTATCTTGCTTATAAAAATAAGCTAAGTGAAAAGTATATTCTTCAAACAGGAATTAGATATAATCTTGTTGATATAAATGCAGAGTTTGATACAACATTTTTCCCTTTCCCGTTCACTAATGCAGAATTGAATACCGGTGCATTAACTGCAAGTGCGGGATTAGTCTGGCATCCACAAAAAGATTGGCAGATTAATTTTAATCTATCAACAGGTTTCCGTGCACCAAACATAGATGATATCGGAAAAGTTTTTGATTCTGAACCGGGTTCGGTTGTAGTTCCAAATCCAAACTTAAAATCCGAATATGTCTACAGCGCAGAACTTGGTTTGATGAAGGTTTTTTCTTCTAATCTAAAGTTAGAATTGGTAGGATTTTATTCTTACTTACAAGATGCTTTAATAAGAAGAGATTTTACTTTGGAGGGACAAGACAGCATTATTTATGATGGAGCGTTAAGTAAAGTGGAATCGATTCAAAATGCCGCATTTGCTTTTAGTTACGGTCTGCATGGAGTAATAGATTTTAACTTTGCAAGAAATTTCAAATTAACTTCCAAAATAAACTATCAGCAGGGAAAAGAAGAAGATGAATCAGGCAATAAAGTTCCTCTTCGTCACTCTCCTCCTCTATTTGGCACAACAAGATTAGTTTATGATGATAATAAGTATTCGGTAATATTTTATGCAGATTATAATGGTGAAATTTCATACAACAATCTGGCTCCAAGCGAAAGAGAAAAAACCGCTATTTATGCTTCAGATGAAAATGGAAATCCTTATTCTCCGGCTTGGTTTACGCTAAATCTAAAATTAGGTATTAGAGTAATTGATAATTTATTAATTAATGTAAGTGTCGAAAATATTTTAGATAAAAGATACAGAACCTATTCTTCCGCAATTACAGCACCGGGAAGAAATTTTATAACATCTGTAAAGTATAATTTGTAGAAATGAATGACGGAGATTTCAGTAATTGAAATCTCCGTTTTAATAAATTATTTTTTTAATAGATCTCTAATTTCCTGTAAAAGTAAAACTTCGTCGGAAGGCTTTGGCGAAGCCGGAGCAGGTTTTTCTTCCTCTTTTTTCTTCAACGAGTTCATTCCTTTAATAACAACAAAAATTGCCCAAGCAATAATTAAAAAGTTAATTATGGTATTTAAAAATACCCCGTAATTAATTGTAACCGCTGCGGCTGTTTCTGTGGCTTCTTTTAAGGTAATAGAAAAACTACTGAAATCAATACCTCCCAAGAGCAGACCAATCGGGGGCATAATAACATCAGTGACTAATGATGATACGATTTTACCGAACGCACCGCCGATGATTATACCGACTGCCATATCGATAACATTACCCCGCATTGCAAATTTTTTGAACTCTTGCAGCATTAAACCTCCCAAAATGTTAGGAAGTTAATATGCAATTTTCTTTCGATTAAGTAAATAAATTTTATCTTAAACATTTTTACCTAAATTGAATCTCTTTCTTTCATTTGTATCAAGATAAAGTTTTCTCAATCTTATTGACTTTGGAGTAACCTCAACCATTTCATCATCTTGAATATATTCTAATGCTTCTTCCAAAGTAAATTTAATTGCCGGTGTAATCTTAATAGCTTTATCAGAACCTGAAGCGCGCATATTAGTAAGTTTTTTTCCTCTCTGAACATTAACTTCAATATCGGTTTCTTTATTGTATTCACCTACTATTTGTCCCTTATAAACAATTTCCCCAGGTTCAATAAAGAACTTACCTCTATCCTGTAAAGAGTCTATTGCATAAGCAGTAGACTGTCCTTCTCCCATAGAAATTAACACTCCATTTTTATTTTTACCGATTGAACCTTTGAAGTATTCATATTGATAAAAACGATGATGCATAATTCCCTCGCCGGAAGTAGCAGTAAGAATTCTTGTTCTCAATCCCATAATTCCTCTTGAGGGAATATGAAATTCAAGTTTCTGCATTGATCCTTTATTTTCCATCTTAACAAGTTCACCGCGTCTTTGTCCTACCAGTTCAATAACTTTTCCGGCAGATTCTTGAGGAACATCTACAACCATAATTTCAATCGGTTCTGCTTTCTTTCCATCAATCTCTTTATAAATTACTTTTGGTTCCCTAATTTGAAGTTCATATCCTTCTCTTCTCATATTTTCAATAAGAATTGAAAGGTGAAGAATTCCTCTTCCCGATACTTTGTATGAATCGGGTGAATTTGTATCATTAACTCTAAGAGCCACATTATGTTCAAGTTCTTTATATAAACGATCTCTTAATTGTCTTGATGTAACATACTTACCTTCTTTTCCGTAGAAAGGAGAATTGTTTACGGTAAAGGTCATACTGATTGTCGGTTCATCAATTGAAATTAAAGGAAGAGGTTCCGGATTTTCAGCATCAGAAATTGTATCGCCAATATCAATATCTTCAATTCCAACAATTGCACAAATATCTCCGCAGTTTACCTCATCAACTTCAACTCTATTCAATCCTTCAAAAACAAATAACTGCTTTGGAACAACTTCCCGAATAGAACCGTCACGTTTAATGATACTCAGCTTTTCCGATTTCTTTAATATACCTCTAAAAACTCTACCAATTCCAATTCTGCCAACATATTCGCTGTAATCAAGTGTTGTAACTTGAATTTGAGTTGTTCCTTCCTGCACAGGTGGAGCCGGAATATCCTCAATAATTGAATCAAGTAATGGATTTAAATTCTCTTTCGGATCATTGATTTCTCTTATTGCCCAGCCGTCTCTGCCCGATGCATAAACTACAGGAAATTCCAATTGGTCTTCATCGGCATCTAAATCTATAAATAAATCATAAATTTCATTTAACACTTCTGTAGGGCGGTTATCAGGTCTATCAATTTTATTTATAACAACAATTGGTTTTAAATGCAGATTTAATGCTTTCTCCAAAACGAATCTCGTCTGCGGCATTGGTCCTTCAAATGAATCAACTAGAAGCAGGACTCCATCTGCCATCTTAAGAACACGTTCAACTTCACCGCCAAAATCAGCGTGACCAGGAGTATCAATCAAGTTAATTTTAAAATCTTTATAAGGAATACTAATATTTTTAGCTAGAATTGTAATTCCTCTTTCTCTTTCCAAATCATTAGAATCTAAAAATCTTTCTCTTACAACTTGGTTTTTTCTAAATACGGCACATTGTTTCAGTATCTGATCCACAAGCGTAGTTTTACCATGATCAACGTGTGCAATTATTGCAATATTTCTAATTTCTTTCACAAAAACTCCATTTCTAAATATATACGAATTAAAAAAAGTACAACCAAGTAAGATAACTTATCTTTAAGTCTTTTCTTAGTAAATAAATGATTAAATTTGTACTTCAAAATTTTCATAAACTTTAGCACTTAAAATCAATGAATTGAAATCGGTTGTAATTTTATCCTACTTTAAGCAAAAGATTATTCTGAACTCTAAAGTAATTTTATTCGTTAAACCATTTGACAATTTTATTTGTCTAAAGTTTTTCGATATTACGTTTTTAACCAACTACTGTTTTAATTTTTTAGGAATTTCTATGAAAAATATTGTTCTAATTGTTCTACTGGTTTTTAGTATAAATCTTACTGCACAGCCTGCAGGCAGACAAATGATGGGGAATAAAATTACCGGAATTGTAATTGAATCTTCATCAAACAAACCTTTAGAATTTGCAAACATTGTGTTATACAAAACTGACGACAGCACTCAAGTTACCGGAACCGTTACAAATAAAGAGGGATTTTTTGAGCTGCAGAGAGTTAGACCTGGAAGTTATTACTTAACAATCAGTTTTATTGGATTTGATGACATAACTTTGGATGATATACAAATTACACGAGGAAATTCAGTTGACCTTGGAACTCTTAAACTTGAGCTTACCGCATACGGAACAAACGATGTTGTAGTTGAAGGAGAACGCTCTCCAATTTCTTATGAAATAGATAGAAAAGTTATTAATGTAAGTGAGCAGTACACTGCAAGTTCCGGAAGCGCCGTTGAGGTTTTGGAAAATGTTCCTTCCGTTACCGTTGATATTGAAGGAAATGTCAGTTTAAGAGGAAGTTCAAACTTTACGGTGTTAATTGACGGAAGACCGACAATTCTGGATGCAAATGATGCACTTCAGCAAACTCCCGCAAGTGCAATAGAAAATATTGAGATTATTACAAATCCTTCTGCAAAATATAATCCTGAAGGAACAGCAGGTATTATAAATATTGTAATGAAGAAAAATAAAAATCTGGGAGTAAGCAGTGTATTAGAACTTGACGGCGGATTAAATGATAAGTATGGAGCGCAGGGACTATTCGATATAAAAAATGATAATCTTGAATTTACTTTTGGTTTGGATTATAATGATAGAATTTTTGAAATGGATAATTCCGAAAGAAGTATTACTACTTTTCAAGGTACGACAACCACAATAAACTCAATTGGATTAAGCAATAGAGGTAGAAATTCTTTCGGCTTAAGAGGTTCATTTACATGGCTGATTGATGAACAGAATTCTATTACTCTTGGCGGCAGATATGGAAATGGTGATTCAAAAAGCAATTCAAATTCAACAACTACAGAAGACAACAATTTAGGAAGTGCAATTAAATACAGTAATCTTACCAGAAGAAATAGAGAAAATAACGGATATAATTTTTACTCGACTTATAAATTAGAAATTTCTAAAGGACACGAACTTACTGCTGAAGCTTATTACAGTAAAAGAGATGGCGATGAAAGAAATGTTACCGAGGCAATTGATGCAAACAATATTGTTACTGAGGGATTTATTACAACTGAAGGAGGACCCGGAGAAAACATAAGATTAAAAACCGATTATGTTTTACCATTAAATCAAGATAACAAAATTGAAGCCGGTGTTCAGAGCGAGATAAATAATTCTACAGATTTAATCGGGTTTTTTGAATACAATACAGCAACAACAAATTATGATTTCAAACAGCAGTTCAGCAACGATACAAGATATAGAAGAAATATACATTCTATTTATTCGATTTACAGAGGTCAGTTTGGGGCTTTAGGTTATCAAGCCGGATTAAGAGCAGAACTAACAGATAGAAAAATTGAATTGTTGACTAATCCTCAAGAATTCTCGCTTCAAAGATGGGATTATTTCCCAACACTTCATTTATCATATAAGTTTGATAATGATAATCAGATTATGGGAAGCTACGCAAGAAGAATTGATCGACCGAGAGGATGGTATTTAGAACCTTTCCAAACTTGGACTGATCAAAATAATATTCGTGTTGGTAATCCTTCTCTAAAACCGGAATATATAGATTCTTACGATTTAGGATTCCAAACTTTGTGGAACGAAGTTGTAATTTCATTGGAAGGTTATTACAGAGTAAATCATAATAAGATAGAGAGACTAAGATCTGTATTCAGTGAAACTGTAACTTTGAATACTATTGAAAATGTTGGTACAGATTATTCACTAGGTACCGAAATGATGTTCAATTTTGATATTATTGAAGGCTGGAATGTAAATCTACTAGGCAATGTTTACAACTATAGAATAGAAGGAAAAATTAACAACAGAGATTTCTCAAGAGAAAGTTTTAATTGGACTTCTAGATTAAACAACATCATTAAGCTTGCCGAGAATACAAGTCTGCAAATAAACGGAATGTATAATAGTCCTACTGTTTCTTCACAAGGAAGAAGAGAAGGATTTTTTATGATTAATTTAGCAGTTAGACAAACATTCTTTGAAAAAGCATTAACTGCAACCCTGCAAGTTCGTAACGTACTTGATTCTGCCAGATGGGAAAGTATATCTGAAGGAACTAACTTCTATAGTTACAGAGATGCATCAATGGAAGCTCCAATAATAATGCTTAATCTGAAATATAACTTCAATAATTTTAAGCAGGAAAGAAACAGAAACGGCGGAGATAATGACGGCGGTGGAATGGGAGTGGAAGACGATTTTTAATCAGTAAATTATATTATGGAATTATGTTAATTCAAGCCCGATTAATTCGGGCTTTTTTATTTATTAGTATATTTCAACAGTCAATAAAATGCACCTACATTTTTCGCTCAGCTTTTAAAGCTAACTCTTTAATCATTCCACCAAAAATGTAACCATGCAAAAAATAAATTGAATACCAATATAAAATTCCGAATAATCCTTTAGGTTCATAAAATGCAGTTTGAGTCAAAACACTTTTTCCATTCTCAATTTCATCAATAGAAAATTGAAGCCATGCTTTCCCGGGGAGTTTCATTTCTGCTCTAAGTCTTAACAGTTTGTTTGGAACAACAGCTTCAACTCTCCAGAAATCAAGAGGATCACCGACCAGCAAATTGTTTGGCTCTCTTCTTCCTCTTCTCATTCCAACACCACCAAATAGTCTGTCCAAAATTCCTCTTAACTGCCAAAGAAAATTTGCATACCATCCGTTTTTACCTCCAATACTAGAGATTACGCTGAATACTTTTTCTGAATCTGCATAAACAATTCTTTCTCTCTTTTCTATTATCATCCCTTCTTTCTGACTTAAATTCAACGGAATAATATTTTTTGCTTTTATGCTTGAGAGTGCACTTGACCAAACGGTTTCAACTTTACCTGAATGTTCTCTTTCTAACGCAAAGGTTAAGGCTTCTTTATAGCTGATTGGTTGGAACTTAAAAATATGTTTAGCAGAATTATCATTACAGACTAATCTGTTTTTAAGTCCTTCTATTAAAGGTCTGGCAATATTACTTGGAATCGGAGTGACAAAATCAACCCAGTAAGAAGATAATCTAGGAGTTAAGAATGGGACATTAATCATAACTCTTTTTAAGTTTCTCACTTCGGCATAAATTTTCATCAAATCGGCATAAGCTAAAATATCATCAGAACCGATTTCTAAAATTTTATTTTCCGATTCTTTTTTCTCAAGTGCTTCAATTAAATAACGAAGAACATCTCTAACAGCAATAGGCTGCGTTTCTGTCATTACCCATTTAGGGCAAATCATAATCGGAACTCGTTCAGTTAAATATCTAACCATTTCAAAAGATAAACTTCCTGAACCGACAATCATTCCGGCTCTAAATTCGGTTACAGAAATTCCCGATTTTCTCAGCATGTCTCCGGTCTGCTGTCTGCTTAACAAATGAGGTGAAAGATTATCTTCAGCCGAACCTAATCCTCCTAAGTAAATTATTCTTTTAACACCGGAATCTTTAGCAATCTGTGAAAAATTTTCAGCCGCTCTTAAATCATTTTCTGCAAAATTATGTTCGCCTGCCGACATAGAATGTATAAGATAATATGCTGTGTCAATTCCACTTAATGCTTCTTTTACAGAATCAAATTTTAGTACATCACCATAAACAATTTCGGCCCCGGTCCATCGGTTTTGAAGTCTAGACACATCTCGAGCCATACATCTAACTGAATATCCTTTTTCAATCAAACGAGGAATTAATCTACCACCAATGTAACCTGTTGCTCCGGTGACTAAAATTTTCATTTTCATTTGCTCCTAAAATGCTTTCGCATAAGCTAATTTTTCAATTAGAGTAGTTTTATGATAGCTGTATAATCCGCTGATTGCAGCAGTATCAGCCTTTTCGATATTCAATGAACCATCATCTTCAATTATATTATCGGGTAAGTAAATCGACTGAATTTCTCCAATTATAAGAATTGTACTATTAGCTTTAATCTCATTCTCTTCAATAAATTTTACGGACATTTTGATTTTAGATTCCTTTACAAATGGAGCTTTAAAATCATTTAGATATTCTTCTGTTAATCCACATTTAGTAAATTCAGATTCTTCTTCATTAAATCTGGCAGAAGTTAAATGAGCATTTTTATAAATAGAAGAATTCACATGATTAATTGTAAATTGGCTTGTTTCTTTTATATTAAGATAAGTATGACGAGGAACCGAAACCGGACGCATCAACAATCCAATTAACGGTGGATTTGCACCTACATGAATCACAGAACTAAAAATTGCTAAGTTGGTATTTCCTTTTGAGCTAACTGTTCCAATCAAGTTTGCACTTTTAAATCCGCTTACTGAATTTATTAGATTAGCCCGATAATTTTTCTCATAATGAAGTATTTCTTCTTTATTCAACTCCATAAATCATCCTTTTAATGAAGTAACAAAAGAAAAGTATAATTCGTTCTATGCAGAAAACTAAAGATTGGGAAAAGCCTTGAAAAATCAAGGCTTTTCATTAAATCAAATTATAATTGTGATAACAAATAATTCATTGCTTCTTCGGTATCGGTACTAAGTTGAAACGTTAATACGTTTCTTCCGGCATTCAGCAATGCTTCTCTATCGCCAAGAGCCTGAGCTTTAACTAAAACACCGAATGAAATAGAAGATTTTTCATCACCGGCATTATCCGGAATATCTGCATTTTCATTTTGATTATCTAAAAATTGGATAAACAAACCATTGCCGGAATCTCCTTTATGCAATTGCCCGGTTGAATGAAGAAATCTTGGTCCGAATCCAATTGTTACAGCACAACTAAACTTTTTCTCAAGCTGTTCTGCTAATTCAAAAAGTTTTTCATTCATAACGCCGTATGGATCAGTATATGCCTGGAGAGCAATATACCCTTTAGGATTTTCTTTACTTAATCTGCTAAAGAATTCTTGAAATACTTCTTTTATACTTTCTGAATTAAAAGATCCGGTTAATTCAATATTTTCTTCTTCAAGATTAATTTCAAGCTTTGGTAATTCTCCCTTCTCATTAAATTCTTTAACTACTTTTCTTGCTGATATTTTCGCCGACTCAACATCAGGCTGATCGAATGGTTGAATATTTAAAGCCCAGCCAGAGACTGCAGTTGCAAATTCCCATGTAAAGAATTGGGCACCGTAATCGTAAATTGAATCAAGAAGAATTTCAATTACTAAAAATCCGGCTGAAGTTAATTCATCAATTCTATTTTTAAATGAACCATCATCAACTAAATGAGTAATAACAAAAACTCTATCATCATCAAATTTATCAATGTCCGTTAAGTTTGCCCCGTCAACCGGAAGAATTCCTTTTCCTAATTTGCCTGTACTTTCCGCAATTAACTGCTCAACCCAAGAACCGAAAGAACTAATTTCATTACTGAAAACGAAAGTAAGTTTATCCTTTCCAATTTTAGAAAGTTCTGCAATTAAAATTCCGATTTGAGAAACAAAATTTGCATGATTATAAATTGCATTTAATTTACTCTCTTCTTCTGCTTTTTTCGTTTCCTCAAAGAGTTTGTTTAAATCAACACCTATTAAAGCCGCTGGAACAATTCCAAACAAAGATAGAGCAGAATATCTTCCACCAATATTCGGATCATTAATAAATATTTTTCTAAAGTTTAATTCCTTTGCCATTTCTTCCAATCCGCTTCCCGGATCGGTAATTGCAGCAAAATGTTTAGAGGCATTCTCCTTACCCAATCTTGATGCGGCTTTTGTAAAGAAATATTTCATGAACGAAATTGTTTCAACTGTACCACCCGATTTTGTTGAAACTATAAATAATGTCTTATTAAAATCGAGTTCCTTTTCATATTTCAAAACTGCTGCCGGGTGTGTGCTGTCAATTACAAACAGATTTAAATAACCGGCTTCGGTTCCAAAAGTTTTACTGAAAACTTCTGGAGCAAGACTTGAACCACCCATTCCCATTAAAAGAACATTTTCAAATCCTTCATTTTTAATTTCGTTTACAAACGATTGAACTTCATCAAAGCTTTCAGCAGTATCTCTGCTGCAATCAAGCCAGCCTAATCTGTTTGATATTTCAGTCGGATTTTCATTCCAAACGGTATGATCTTTTTGCCAAATTCTTTCTGCAATTTTTTCTTCGTTAAACTTTTGAATTCCTTTTTCTAACAAGGGATTTAAATTTCCCAAATGAAATTTTATTTGCTGCATGGTTATCCTTTTACATTTTATTGAAAATCATCTTCTCAAAGTTAATGTTCAATCGAGTTAAAATCAGTTTAATTCGGGATTAAATTTAATTACATCTCAATCAATTGATTATATTGCATCCTAAATTTGGAGCCGGTATTATGAAATTAATTGCAATCTTTTGTTTATTATTTTTTTCAATATTTAATGCGCAGCCTAAGGAAACGAAACCTGAGTGGATTAAAATTGCTGATGGATTAGCATTTCCCGAAGGTCCGGCTTGGAATGAAGATTATGGTTTATTCGTTTCAAATTGTTATTCAGATTGGATTTTAAATATCAATAATGATGTCCCCGATACTTTTGTAGTTCAACCTACAAAACCCTTTAACTTTTCTAAAACAAACGGATTAACTTTTGATACCAATGATATCCTCTATGCTTGTGATTTTGGAATTGGAGCAATTTTAACTTTTGATATGAATGGGAATTGTGAAGTTCTGATTGAAGGTTATGAAGGGAATAAGTTCAACAGACCAAATGATTTAGCCTTTGACAACAAAGGAAATCTTTACTTTACAGATCCCAAATCATACGGCAAAGAAATGTTGGATGGAGCACTTTATAAATATAATTTAGAAAGCAAATCACTTTTACAAGTTGATAATGAATTGGCATTTCCAAACGGAATAGCATTTAACTTGGATTACTCTCAACTCTATGTTTGCGAATCGGTAAAAAATAGAATATTAGTTTATGAATTTGATAACAGCGGTAAATTAAAAAGTCCAAATGTTTTTGTGGAACTTCCAGGAGGAGATCCGGATGGATTAGCATTTGATAATGAAGGAAATTTATATGCAGCTCATTTTGGAGGTGGTGCAGTTTATAAAATTGATCCGGATGGAAATATAATTGAGAAAATAATTACTCCAGGCAAAAAGCCGAGTAATTTGGAATTTGGCGGAAAAGATTTTAAAACTCTTTTTATAACCGAAGATGAAACTAATGCAGTTTACAAAACCAATTGGGAAGTTGAGGGATTGAAATTAATTAGGTAGTGGCTGTCTCAAATATCGAAAATCGTCATTGCGAAGCGATTTATGCTGAAGCCTGCCTCGCTTCGCTTTGCAAGGCGGGCAATCTTACTTTTTTGGCTAAAAAAGAGATCACTTCGCTTCCTGCCTCGCATTGCTCAGCAAGGCGGGCGCTCGTGATGACAGCAGTCAATTTGAGACAGGTTCTAAAAGAGGAAACAATAACATAACTTCAGTAAATTCATGTTTAACGCTTTTGATATCGATTTTACCGTTGAAGTTATTCATAATTTTTTTTGCTGTAATTAATCCGAGACCGTTGCCTATCTGCTGTTGTTCGCTTCTTTCTAATTGAACAAATGCGTCCATTAATTCAATTTCACCATTAGAAATTCCAATTCCATGATCTCTTACTAACACAATATAGCAGCCATTTTCAAATTTTGTGCTGATGTTAACCGGATTTTCTTTTTTCGAAAATTTAAAAGCATTATCAATAATTTGTTTGATTACAGTTGTAAACAAAATTTCAGGCATGTTAACATCTGCTGTTTCTACATTTAGGATTAAATCTTCTTCTCGGTTGTAATTTTTTGAAATTTCCGAAGAAGTATCGCTTATTATTTTAGAAGTATTAATAGATGCAGAAGGGGTTAATGATTTAAGATAATCTTTGTCCTCTTCCGATCTATTTATCTCGTTAAACAGAATAAATTTTTCAATTGTATCATGAAGTCTTTTTGCCGAATTATTAATTCTCTCAATCATATAAAACATTTCATCATTAGAAATTTCATCACGTTCTGCAAGCAGCATTCCCGTATAACCAAGTATTGAAACAAGAGGAGTTCTTAATTCATGAGGAACATACATTGCAAAATTTTTAGTTATTATATCCAGCTTTTTATCTAAGGTTTCCTTTTTATTAAGTCTAATCCCTACTGCATTAAGTAAATCGACTGCTTTAAAGGGTTTGGTTATATAATCATCAGCACCTGTATTCATTCCTTTTCTTATTTCATCAACCTGTGCTTTAGCAGTTAGAAAGATGAAGGGAATCTGTGCCAAATTTGGTTTTGAAGAAATAATATTTCTAAGCTGATAACCGTCAATTCCGGGCATCATAATGTCAGATATTATTAAATCGGGTGTATAATTTGAATTGAGAATTTGAATTGCTTTTTCTCCGTTTTCGGCACACTTCGGTTCATATCCGGCAGAATCAATTATATCGTTTATTGATTCTCTTACACTTTGATTATCCTCTACAATTAGAATTTTTTTCATGATTTTTTCTCATTTTTTATCAAAGGTAGTTTTATAATAAAAGTTGATCCTTCATTTACTTTACTTAGCACTTCACATTTTCCATTAACTAAATCTAGGAATTTTTTAATAATTGCCAAACCAAGTCCATGTCCGTCAATACCATCAGTATTTGTAGCTCTTGAAAAGGGCTGGAATAAATGAGGAATATCCTTTTCGGGAATTCCGATTCCTTCATCGCTAACTTTCAAAATCAATTGTTCATCAAGTATTTCTGCAGCTACTTCAATCTTTTTATCTTCCTCCGAATACTTTACTGCATTGGAAAGAAGATTTGAAATGATATGATGAATTATTTTTTCATCATAATAAATTTTGTTTTGATTGATGCTGTAACTTAATTCAATTTTATTTTTATTTCCCGAAGCAATATTTGTCTCATCAATTAATTCATGAAGAAGCTTTAATAGATCAAATGTTTCCGGATTGAACTGAATTTTACCTCTATCTGCTCTGCTTATTGTAAGCACATCTTCAATCATTCCTGTTAAAATATTTACTCCGTTTTGAATTCTTTTAATATGTACAGCATTTTTTTCTAAGCTGGTTCTTGCACCAAACATTTCAAGAAAATCTGCAGATGATAGAATTGAAGTAAGCGGAGTTCTAAACTCATGAGAAACCATTGATATCAAATGCTTCTGTAATTCATTCCATTCTTTTTCCTGTTCCAAAGCTTGTTTTGTCTGTATTTCCATCGCCTTTCTTTCGCTGATGTCAATTACAATTCCGACCATCCCGGTAATTTTATTATTGTGCTTTATTACATTTTTGTGAAAGACTGAAGCTTTTGCTTTCCCGTTTTTATCGTAGTATAAATATTCATAAGTTTGAGGTAAGCCTTTTTCAAACAATTCTTGATCCATTTTATGGTAATAATCAGCTATACTTTTTGGATATAACTCAAAAACTGTTTTTCCGATCGGGTCAATTTTTTTAGTATCTACTTCATCAAGAAAAGTTTTGTTAACAACTATGTATTCTTCTTTAAGATTCTTTACAAATACGGGACTTGGAATTGTGTCTAATAAAGTCTGTAAAAACTTATTCTGTCTTTCCAAATCCTCTGTTCTTTTCTCAACAAGTTTCTCTAGATTTAGTCTATGATTTTCTAATTCTTCCTGCATTTTTTTCTGATCAGTAATTTCATCTTTAATGGCAACATAATGAGTAATTTTTCCATTGCTGTCTTTAATTGGAGATATAGTTGCAGTTTCCCAAAATAGTGTTCCATCTTTCCTTTTATTTAGAAATTCACCTTTCCAATCTTTACCAGCCTTAATGGCATCCCACAGTTTTTTATAATATTCTTTTGATTGATTTCCGGCAGATAAAATTCGTGGATTTTTTCCGATTGCTTCTTCTTTTGTGTAACCAGTAACTTCCGTAAACTTAGGATTTACAAACTCAATTTCTCCGTCAATATTAGTAATTACCACAGAAGCAGAACTTTGATCAATAGCCCTTTGTAGTTTTCTCAAATTTTCTTCTGCAATTACTCTCTTGGTAATTTCGCGACTTGTAAGAACTGCCCCGGCAAATTTATTATTTTCTATCAATAGTTTAGTACTGGTTTCTATCCAAATATAACCACCATCTTTTTTTCTTAGTCTGCTTTGAAAATATGGCGGCGTAATAAGTTTAAACATTCTATTTGCAATTTCCTCAATTCTATCTTTATCATCTTCGTGAACAATACTAATTGGATTTTTACCAATTAGCTCTTTGACTTCGAAACCGAGAAAAAATTCATGAGATTTAGAAGCGAAAGTAATTTCAAACTTCTCATTAATCTTAGAAACCATATCAATGCTGTTGTCTGTAACCGATCTAAGTAATTCTTCATTATGCATAAGAGCTAATTTTTGTTTCTCCTCTTCTGTAACATCCCAAAAGAAAACAACAAAATGTCTTGGTTTTGATTGATAGACTATAGTCTCATAATATTTATCCAGTTCAATAGAATAATTTCTATAGTTAGTGGAAGTCCCCTCTAAAGCGACTTTCCCGAATGTTTCTATCCAATAATCTTCAGTATTCGGTAAAACCTCTTTAACTCTTTTGCCAATTATATCTTTTGCATTAAGACCTGTAGCCTTTTCGAAAGCGGGATTTACCATTCTAAAGATATAATCGATTGGTTTACCTTTATCATTAGTAATTATTTCATGCAGAGCAAAAGAATCATGCATGCTTTCAAATAAAAGTCTGAAATTTTCTTCACTTTCTCTAAGTGCTTTCACTGATAATTTATTTTCAGTAATATCATTTACATACCCGTGCCACAAAACAGAATCATCCGCTTGTTTGATTGGTTTAGAAATCCCTTTGATCCATCTAATTCCTTTTTGAGGAAGATTAACTCTGCATTCTATTTCCCAAACGGATAAATTATTATAGGAATATAATATTGAGTTGATGAATCTATCATAATCATCTTGATGAATTCTTGAGAAAATAATGGCAGCATCTTCTTTTACATCTTCCGGTTTTAGTTCAAATATATTCTCAATTCCTTCTGAAGCATAAGGCAAGCAGCTTTTTCCATTAGGAAAATACTGGAACTGGTATATTAATCCCGGTACTTGATTAGTTAGATTTTTAAGCAGCAATTCACTCTCTTTAAGAGCTTTTTCTGCCAATAGTCTCTCAGTTATATCATGAACAATAGAGTATATTATACGTCTGCCTGCAGAATTAAAATGACCGCTGTAAACTTCCACATCTCTAATCTGACCATCAGCCAATTTATGCTTAAATATAAAATGATTCTGCTTACCATTACGTACTTTCTCCATTTCAAACTTAATTTCTTCAGAAGAAAGTGAATTAATCCGGTTAATATTTTTCCCTATAAATTCATCTCTTGTATAGCCATAAAATGTAATAGCGGCTTCATTTACATCTACAATCAAACCTGTTTCCGGTTCAATAAGCATCATTACAGCAGAACTTTTTGCGAAGAGACTTTTGTATCTTTCTTCACTTTCTGAAATAGTTTTAAGATTCTTATTTCTTTCGGTTATATCAACAAAAAATCCTTGTATATATTTTCTTCCGCTTAATTCTAAAAAGTTAGCTTGAATTGCTACATCAATTATATTCCCTTCACTATCTATAACTTGATCTTCAAGTGAATAAACCGGATTTGATTTTCTATGTGCTTCAAAGCTTCTTGAATACTTTCCTCTAATTGTGTTAGGAGGATGTAAAATTGATTGAGGTTTACCAATTATCTCATCTCTTTTTCTTTTTACAAGTCTGGTTAATTCTTCATTACAGTCAATAATTTCACCGGTTTCAAAATCTGCTAATGCAATTCCAATTGGTGCATTTTCATGCATCACCTTAAATTTAGTTTCACTGGTTTTTAATGCTGTTTCAATTTCTTTAGCGGTAGTAATATCTCTGCCAATACCAACAACACCAATTATGTTTCTACTTTCATCATATAATGGAGAAAGAGATGTTTGATAATATATTGTTTTATCATTTATTGTATTCTGCCATTCGTAAGTTAAGCTTTCTCCCTGCAGAGCTCGTAAGTTCATCTTCTTATGCAACTTTGCTTTTTCTTTTCCCAATAATTCATCGGGATTTTTGCCAATAAAGTCTTCGGCTTTAAATATTCCTTTATTTATTAAGCTGCTGTATATGGAAGTATGAACTTGCTTTTTATCCAGTGTAAAAATAAAATCCTCTGTTGATGATAGTATATTCTTAAGGGATTGTTCATTATTAAGTACTTTATTTAATAACTCCTTGCTGTAAGTTACATCTTGAACAAATCCTGCTAATTTTACTGCCTTACCTTTGCTGTTTTTTTCTAATATATACCCTTCTTCATGCAGAAATTTAATTCCACCGGAATTAGTTTTAATTCTATAATCAATATTGATCTCTGTTCCGTTTTTAATTAAATCGTTTTGAGCTTGCTTTAGTTTAGTTCTATCCTCTGAGAGTACCTTTGACATAAATTTTTTGTAATCAACTTTCTTTGCTTCATCTATATCAAAAATTTTAAAAACTTGTGAAGACCATGATAATTCCTCATTCAATAAGTTCTTTTCCCAACTGCCCAATTTTGCGTATGATTCAGAAAATTCAAATAATTTATTCTGTTTCATTAATGCTTCTTCAAGATTTTTTCTATCTTCAATATCTCTTGCAATTGTAATAACCATTTTTTGGTTTTTGATTTCGACAACTGCAGAGTTCATTTCTGTTAAAAGATAACTACCGTCTTTCTTTAATAATTTTCTTTCAAATACATATTTTGATTTTTCTTTAACAGTTTTTACATCTTTCAATATTTTATTTGAATCTTCCGGATGAGTTAATGTTTTAGGATTATATTTAAGAAGTTCTTCTTCCGTAAAACCAAGTTTATCGCAAGCAGATTTATTAACTATTGTAAACTTCTTAAAAGTTTTCCCTGTAGTTAAAGGATGTATAAAAATTAAATCTTCCGCATTGTTTATCAACTTAAAGAAAGTGCTTTCTGATTCTTGTAATTCTTTGGTTTTCTGATGAACCATCAATTCTAAATTTTTCTGATACTCTTCTAGTTCATTTTTATATTCTTTCTCTTTTGAAATATCAGTAAAAACAAGCTTAAAATACTGAACGATAAAGCCATTAAATGTTGGTGAAATATTTACAATAGCATATCTTTCTTTATTATCCGATGAAGTCATTGCTATTTGTACTTCTAGGCTTGAAGAATTTTTTGTTTTATATACTTTCTTTAGTTCATCAAGAAAAGCTTTTCTTGATTTAGGATGTATATAAATTGAAAAAACTGCTTTATTATCTTTTCGTTTAGGAAGATTTAGATATTCAACAGCCTGCTTATTTGATTCTAAAATTTTACCGGTAGGAGTAATTGTAACATAACCAACGGGAGCATTATTATATAAATCGCTGTACTTTTCATTCTGTTCGTTAATCTCTGTATAAGCTCTGTTAAGTTCTTCACTTTGAACATCCAGTTCTTCTTCATAAACTTCAAGTTCATGTAAAAGTTGTTTTAGACTTTTTTCAATTTCGGACTGGGAATTTTTCTTTTTTTTATTAATTATTTCTTCGGCTGTTTTCTTTAATTTCTGCAGCCTATTTTTTGACAAGCAGAATTCAGCTTGGTTTGCTTTCCCTGCACCCATGCACTAATATCCCTCAAATTTATTAAATACAACTACAGCTTTATAGTAATTATAAGCTTAACTCAAATAAGATTATTTAGAATTTCGTTTTCTCTCTCAAAAAGATTTACTGAAAATCATATTTTATGAATATTACATATCAATAAAACTTATTACCACTGAACTGTATTTATCTGCTTTACCTTTAACCGGTATAAAGTTTACTATTAATTCTGTCTTCTCTTTTTGCTTTCCAATAAATGTATATTTTTTATTCAAAACTTTTTTACCTGAAAAAGCAGTATTTATATCAATATGAAATTTCTCAACAATATTCGAAGGAATAAACTGTAAAATAGTTTTCTTTCTTATTATCGACTTACCGCTGATTTTCTTTAGTCTATTTTTAACTTCATTATTAAATGAGTTAATCTCGAAATTGGAGTTTATTAATAGATACCCATGAGTAGTAATATTTAGAATTGCCTGAAGATTTTTTTCCGATTCAATTAACAGCAGTTCCTTCTTTTCCAAATCTTCATTAATAACTTTTAGCTCCATATAGGCTGTATGGAGTTCTTCATTAGTACTTTGTAATTCTTCGTTGCTTGTTTCAAGCTCTTCGTTAGAAGATTGAAGTTCTTCATTTGTTGCCTGCAATTCTTCATTTAGGGACTGCAGTTCTTCATTACTCGTTTCTAATTCTTCTAAATAGGTTTGGAGATGTTCTCTTGTCGCTTGTAATTCATTTTCAAGTTCTTTTATTCTTGGATCTGAACTTAAGTTAGAATCCTCATAATTATAAATTTTTTCTTCTTCCGGATTAAAGGATTCAAAAACTATCAAATAATATTCGTTGCTTACATCGGTATAAATTAAAGGCTTTACTATTAATCTTACATAATGGTTTTTACCAAACAAGCTGAACTTCTTAATTTTACCCTTAACAGTAGTTCTGTCTTTAACACTTTTTGTTAATGCGGCATGTAGATCTAAAGATAGTTCCTTGTTAATAAGCTTAAGAATATTTGCATTCATACTCCCTTCATTTAGTCCCAAGTATAATCTTACATCACCAAAAATTTCCTGAACATCCATGTTATCATTAACAACAACATAAGGATGCTCAAATGTATTGTATAAAGTATCTTTAACAATTTCAGCAAGAGAATTTCTAGTTTTCTCTCTGTTAGAAATTACGACAGATTTTACTTCTCGTATTGTTTTTACATTTGCAAATCTTAGTGCACTAAGGCTCTGCCCAGTTTTTCTCTTAAATATTTTTGATTTAGGATCGATGCTGCTGAAAAGATCTGCAAACTGTCCTACAGTTTCAGACTTACCAAGGAACAAAATTCCATCCGGATTAAGTGCATAATGAAAAATTGGGATAACATGTTTCTGGAGCTGCAAAGAGAAGTAAATCAGCAGATTTCTGCAGCTTATCATATCAAGTTTCAAGAAAGGAGGATTAACAGCTACATCATGCTTAGAAAAGAGAACCATCAATCTTATACTTTTTGATATTTCATAATAATCATCATCAAGTTTCCTAAAATATTTTTTTACTATTCCAGCCGAAACATCTTCCAATGCAGAAGCGGGATAAATACCCTTTCTAGCAATACTTAATGCTTTTTCATCAATATCCGTTGCAAAAATCTGAATGTTATAATTAGTTATTTTTTCTTTTAGTATTTCCGAAAGTAAAATTGCAAACGAATATGGTTCTTCTCCCGTAGCACAGCCCGGGACCCAGATTCTAATACTATCTTTTTCATTTTTTTGATCAACAATCTTCTTAATTATTTTATTTATTTCTTTGAAAGGTTCACCGTCTCTGAAAAACCTTGTTACACCAATTAGTATCATCTGAAAAAGATTATCGAGTTCGGCTGGTTTCTCTTGAATTAGCTTTAGATAATCATCAATAGAAGATATTTTAAGTATGTTTAATCTTTTCTCTAATCTTCTATAAATTGTTGACTGCTTATATTGACTAAAATCAGTTTGAGTTCTTTTCGAAAGTAGATTAAATAATTTTGTCATCGAGTCGGAAGCATCATTCTCTGTCTCCTTAGAAACAAAAATCATATGAGGATTTCTTAAAAACTCAATTATTTCCTCTCCCATTTTTTCCGGTGAAAGAACTAAATCAATCTGTTCTGTTTGAATTGCTGAAAGAGGCATTCCATCATATTTTGCTGAATGAGGTTCTTGGGCAAGTGTCAATCCGCCGTTCTTCTTAATAGCTTTAACTCCATTGGCTCCGTCGCTTCCGGTTCCGGATAGAATTATTCCAATACAGTTATTCTGTTTTTCCTGCGCCAAGGAAGTAAAGAAAACATCTATAGATGGTTTAGGTCCAACACTTAGAGGAGGTTTTACAAGAAATAATTTATCTTTCTTAATTGTCAATTCACTATCAGGAGGAGTTATATAAACAGTATTAATTTTAATGCTCATTCCATTTGTAATTTCTTCCACATTCAGCTTTGTACTTTTACTTAAAAGCTGAACAAGCATACTTTTATAAGAAGGACTTAAATGCTGCGTAATAACAATTGCGGCATTAATTAATTTTGGAGGAAGTCCGGTTAATAATTCTTGAATTGCCTCTAATCCTCCGGCAGATGCGCCAACACCAATAATTATTATTTCTTCTTTCTTCTTCTTTGCCATACTTACAATTCTATAAATTATTTAAGTAGATATTAAGGTACTTATTTCGATTTAATTCATTCTGAATATACTATTATTCAATAATAATCCACAAATAATTCAAAAACAACTTTAACTTTAATCCTCTTTTTGAAAATTTCAAGGATCAATTATCTTATTAACTTTATTCAAAAAATTGATCAAAATGACTTTCTATTAGCTATGAGGCAATAAATATTTAAATACAAATCCAACTTTATTCACCTCTATTTTGTAAATTTATTCTTTTATTCAAACAAAATAAAAGTGACAACATGAAAAACTTTTTACTCCTCGTTATTTCTTTATTCTTAGGTTTACTTAATGCTCAGCCTTTTGAATCAGATAATTCTATGTTTAATCCAAGCGGAGTTCCTTCATTATCTTTCTCTCAACCGCGGTTTGCCGATTTAGACAATGACAATGATTTTGATATGGTTTTAGGAAGTCTTTCAAATGCTCCAATTTACTTTGAGAATATTGGAACCCGCCAGAATCCCAAATTTCAAAAAGATGAATCGGTTTTAAGCGGAATTAATTCTATTGATGCAGAAATGGGAGTTTTCGCTGATCTTGACAATGACGGTAAATTGGATTTTATAAGCGGCGGTTATACCGGAATTCATTTTTATAAAAATGTTGGCGATATACAGAATCCTATGTTTAGTGAAGCTGAAAATCCTTTTACAAATTTAAATGTTGGAAATACGCCCGTTCCAACTTTCTCTGATTTAGACAGCGATGGTGATTTGGATATGGCTGTTGGTCTGGGTGAAGACGGAAGTGTAATTTTTTATGAAAATACCGGGAATGCAGAAATGCCCGTTTTCTCCGAGAATAATTCAACTCTTTTCTTTGATGTTGGTCTTTATGCATATCCTTTATTTTATGATTTAAATGAAGATGGTGCAGTTGATTTATTAGTAGGAAGAGACGGATTCAATTTCTACTATTATGAAAATACCGGAGATTCTGCAAATTACAATTGGACAAGTAAAAATTCGGTTTTCCAAAATTTAGGAAGTGATACTTATTGGAATTCTCCTTCGTTAGTAGATATGAACGGAGATAATAAAACCGATTTGATTTATGGTACAGCAGACGGACCAATAAAATATTATACAAACAGCAGTTCAAATTCCACACCGGTTTGGCAGCAAAACTCAAGTCTGTTCGGCGGCTCTATTGATATTGGAGGAGCTAGTTCACCAACATTTTATGATTTTGACAATGATGGTGATTATGATTTGCTTAGCGGATCGCAGCTTGGTTCAGTTAAATACTTCGAAAATATCGGAACGAAAGAATCCCCGGCCTGGAAAGATAGATCGGCATTATTTAGTATTATTGATCATTCAATTTATTCATCAGTAACTGCCGGTGATATTAACAATGATATGCTTCCCGATTTATTTGTTGGGGATTTGAGCGGTAATGTTTATTTGCATATCCAAACTCAAAACGGATTTGTACAGACCAATAGCGGAATTACAAAGACGTTCGGCGGATTTTCGGTTCCGAGATTAATTGATATAGATTATGATAATGATTTGGATCTTGTAGTTGGAAATGAAGATGGTGAATTATTTTTATTTGAAAATCAAGGAAACCCTGATTCAGCAGTTTGGGTTGAGCGTCCCGAAATTTTTCAAGATATTTTAATAAGCGGTGGGAATGCTGTTCCAACTCTTGCCGATCTTGATAATGACGGCGATCTCGATTTAATGACCGGTAATTTATTTGGCGATATTAAATTTTATAATTACACAATAGACGGCTGGAGAGAGAACAATCAATTATTTGAAGAAATTTATGTAGATCAAAATTCCGCACCGGCATTAGCGGATTTGGACAATGATGGTGATTTAGATTTAGTAATTGGCGATTATGAAGGGACTTTCCACTATTACAGAAACCTTAATATTACTTCTGTAGAAACAAAAGATGAAATTCCTACTAAATTTGAACTTCTGCAGAATTATCCTAATCCTTTTAATCCTTCTACCAGTATTGAGTATTCAGTACCGAGTAGTGAGTATGTTAGTCTAAAGGTTTATGATATTTTAGGAAATGAAGTTGCAGCATTAGTAAATGAGCAAAAAGATTCTGGAAAATACAGAGTCAATTTTAATGCTTCTTCACTTGCCAGTGGAATTTATATATATAAAATCCAAGCTGGAAGTTTTATTCAAACCAGAAAGATGATGCTGATAAAGTAACTTTTACAATAGAGACCGCATACTAGCAAGCGGTCTCTTAATTTATCCCATTTCTTTTTCACTCAAGTGAAATTTTATAATATGAATTTTCGTTAATATATTTTGATAGATTTGCTTGATATTTCTTGTTAATATGCAATTATAAAATCTTATTAAAATTATGGATAGAATTAAAGAACTAAAAATAAGAGAAGAAATAAATTCGTTATACTTCAATCTTTTATCTAATGATTTAAGTCACGTATTTGTAGATAAATCGGATGAGATTAGCAAAGTAATTGGGTATACAAAAAGTAAAATTCTAAATGAAAATTTTGATGAAAAGAATATCATCTTCAAGATTGAGATTTTATTAAACAAAATTTCGGAATATGATTTTTTCTCAACTGCAATTCACAATAAATTAACAGAAAAATTTTCCGCATCATTAAATGAAAGCTTTTCCGGTTTTATCAATCAAATTGAATCGTCGGTTAAAGAGAAACAAAGCAGGGAAAGATTCATTTCAAATTCGGAAGATAATCTCATCGTAAAATTTAAGAAACTGATAAAAATTCCTTCTTTTAAGTTTTCCAGAAGTTATTCAAAAATCATATCGAAAATAAAAAAATCTGATTTTGATTTTGAAGCATTTACTTGGGAAAGAAATGTTCAGCTGGGTAATTACATAAATCATACTCTCGTTCTCCCCTTTATTTATAAGGAGAAGAACAGATTTAATGATTTTCTAATTCAGCTTGATGATCAAAAAAAAGAAATATTATTAAGCGTAAAAGGTATTTATGAATTATTTATTGAAACGCAGAAATCAAAATCATCTTATGAAAAAGTTGAACACGCAGTAAATAAACTCATTGAACAGTTTGAGGTTCTAAAAACTTTTTATGATAATTCATTAGATCAACTTAAAAAAAATGCCGATGATGATTTAGTCATTCTTCTTAATGAAGCAGAAAATCTTTATACTAAAGCCGGAACTATTGAATTCCCCAACAGCAGATATTCTCAATCAAAAATCACCAGTTACAAAGATAAAGCTGAAAAAGTTTTTTCAAAAAAGAATCAGCAGATTCAATTTTATAACGAAGCTGTAAATTCAACCTGGCTTGCTTTTAAAAATTTTTCATTAATAAACATAAAGCAGTTTAAAGAATGTTTTATAAACGAGATAAATTTACGAGATGGAATTAAGAATAATATTGAAAGTCTTTTCAATAAATTTATAGACGAGTTGAAATTGACTGCTTCCAAATTAAAAGATGGTTCTGAAGATTATAAAACATTATTGATTAAGAAAAAACAAGAAATTAATGACAGCCTCAATCTAAAAATTATCGATCAATTAATTCATAGAATAGCCTTTGAAAATCAGCTTAATCTTTTAATTGCAGTTGAAGATTCATTCCTAAAAACAATTGATACACTTCCTACTTCAATGTTTATTGTTAAAGGGGATAAAATTGATCTTACCATTCGCAGAAAAGATTTTCAAAAAATTGATCCACACGATTTAATTCAATCTCACATTGCAATTGAATTTAAGGAAAAATTAATTGGATTGAAGAAAGAAGCTGATCTGGAAATTAAAAAAATAAGCTCGAAACTAATTGAAGTTGGACAAGTAATAGATTACAACTTGGAAACGGCAATATCAATTTTGGATTCAGATGATGATGATCCGTTAAATCACTCCAGACAGACTGCCGTTGAGGGAATTGAAAGAGCAGTAACAAGATCTACTACATTATATGATAATTTTATAAAGGCGGTTCATAAGAGTATCTCTGACATTTATAAAATTACTTTTCAGTTTGCCTCTAAGTTGGATGATCTGCAAAGTTTTGATAATCTATTAAAGATTAGAATTCAAGTATCTAAGGCAAAGGCAGAGGAAAAACTTAAGTTATTTATTAAGCAAATCTTTGTAACAATAAAGCACATCGTCCCAATACTTTTTAGGAAAATCAGATTTATTTTTCATTCGATAAAAAGCAAATTATCAAATCTAAGTTTAAAAGTTGGAATAACAGAAACTACGGAATCATTATCTGTTGAACTGACGGATTTCCTATTAAAAACCGAAGAGCAGATAAAAAAACTTCCCTTAGTTTATCAGCGCATATTCAGTAAGACTGCATCTAAGGATGAGAGATTTGTAATTGGTAGAACTGCCGAGCAAAATAGAATTATTGATTCATACAATTACTGGAATCAAGGGAAAAAATCTTCAGTTGTAGTTGTAGGAGAAAAAGGAAACGGCAATTCAACTGTTGTTATCAATGCTCTTAAAAGTATTAATTATCATGGAAAAATTGTTAAACATGAAATCTCAAATACAATTAGAACCAAACAAGATTTGTTTGATTTAATTACCGAAAAATTAGAATTGGAGAGATGTACAGAAGAAGAGGATTTATTAAATCAGATAAAAAATAAGGACGAAAAATTAATCTTTGTGTTGGAAAATATAGAAGGAATGTTTCTGCGGGTTGTCGGCGGTTTTGAACCTATTCAATTATTTTCTAAAATAATTACACTAACAAACAGCAAAATCTTATGGGTTTGTACGTGCAATTATTATTCATGGAAATTTTTAAATAAAGTAGTAAATATCAGCGATTTCTTTCAGACAATAATAGAGCTAAAAAAGATTTCTAAAAATGAAGTAAAAGAGTTGATCCTAAAGCGACATGCAATCAGCGGTTATGATTTAGAATTTTTACTTCCGCAGAATCCATCGCGTAAACTGCTTAATTCAGATTTTTCTATTCAGCAGGAAATTTTAATGAATGAGTATTTTGATAAATTGGAAACCCTTGCAATTGGAAATATAAGACTGTCGCAGCTTTTCTGGTTAAGATCAATTAATGAATTTGACGGTGAGAAAATTAAAATAAATTCATTAAGCGATATGAATTTTTCTTTCCTCAAAGAACTGGATGAAGATAAACTTTTTGCTTTGATGGCTATGATTTTGCATGACGGAATTACAATTGATGAATGTATAGAGATATTCAATCTTCAGAAACATGAAGCCGAACTTTTAATTTCTTCAATGGTAGATGACGGTATTTCAATAGAAACTCCGGATGGTTACAAAGTTAATTTTCTTTTATATGCCGGTGTAATTAAAATTTTACGAGATAAAAACATAATTCATTGAATAAAATGAAAAAGACAATTCTATATATAATTTTATTTTTGCAGATCAGTTTCGCTCAAGCGGCGGTTGATTCAATTATAAACACAAAAGCCAAGGCAGCTCCGGATACTGTAGAAACTTTACAGGATACGGTTAAAGCTGAATCGAATAAGCTGGTAGAAAATATTAAACCTCCTATAAAAGTTAATGAGATATTTTCTTTAACTAAGATTATTTGGACTATCATTTTTATTTTTATCGGCTATAATGTTATTAAGCTTATTACCACTTTATTAGATAAACTTTCCGAAAGAAGTATTTCATACAGAATTACTATTAAAGGTTTTATCCCAATTGTAAAGATTATCGGATGGATTGGAATTTTTACTCTTGTTATAGTTGGAATTTTTCAGCCTCCAATGGAATCTGTTTTATTAGTTGCCGGTTCTCTTGGTATTGCTATTGGTTTTGCAGCTCAGGATATATTAAAAAATATTTTCGGTGGAATAACAATAATTTTTGATAAAGCTTTTCAAGTCGGCGATAAGATTCAAGTCGGTGAGTATTACGGAGAAGTTACAAGCATTGGTTTAAGATCAACAAGAATTGTTACACAAGACGATTCGATGGTAGTTCTGCCAAACGGTGAACTGATGGCACAGTCAATTTCAAATTCAAACAGCGGTGAACCTAACTGTCAAGTTGTCTCCGAGATATATCTTCCTCCTTATATTGATACTGCGTTAGTAAGAAAAATCGCAATTCAATCGGCTCAAGTATCAAGATACGTTTACTTAAATAAACCTATAGCGGTAAGATTTAAAAATGAGATTTATGAATCAAGATCGGTGCTTAAACTTAGATTAAAAGCTTACGTACTTGATATTAGATATGAATTTGCATTTATGAGTGATATGACCGAAACAGTAATAAAAGAATTACTTAGATTAAATATTATTACAAAGGATGAATTGATTGGTTTTCAGAAATTAAATTAATGATAAATTTTTTCTTTAAAATAAAAGGGGCTGTCTCAAAAATAGCTAAGTCATCACGAGTGAAGCGAAGTGATCTCATTTTCGAGTTGAATTCAACAGATTGCTTCAGCAAAAACCGCTTCGCAATGACGATTTTAATTTTTTGAGACAGCCCAAATTATATAAAATCTAATAATATTTATTTCCTCTTTGGTCTGTAAAGATGAGTACTTTCACCAAAGAAAACTTCAGCTGATTCCATAACGGTTTCAGATAATGTTGGATGCGGATGAATACTTAAAGCCACATCCTTTGCAAGAGCAGCCATTTCAACAGCTAAAACACCTTCGGCAATCATTTCACCGGCACCGTAACCAACAATTCCCATTCCCAATATTCTTTCGGTTTCAGAATCAATAATAAGTTTAGTTAAACCATCAGGTCTATCAAGTGTAGTTGCTCTACCGCTTGCAGCCCATGGAAACCTAGCTACTTCAACTTTCAATCCTTTTTCTTTTGCTTCTGTTTCCGTAATTCCAGCCCAAGCTAATTCCGGATCAGTGAATACAACAGCAGGTATTGCATTCGGTTCAAACGCAACTTTGTGCCCTAATATAGCCTCAACTGCAACTTTACCTTCTGCAGAAGCTTTATGAGCAAGCATTGCACCGCCGACAATATCACCAATTGCAAAAATCTTTGGATCGTCAGTCTGACATTTTTTATCTATCTGAATGAATCCTCTTTGGGTTAATTTTACTTTTGTATTTTCTAATCCTAGTCCTTGTGTAACGGGACTTCTACCAATAGAGACAAGAACTTTATCAAATAATTGTTCTTTCTGCTCTATATCATTACCCTCAAAAGTAACTTTAACAGCTTTGCCGGTATCTTCCATTTTAACAACTTTAGTATTCAAATAGACTGCTTCCATTTTTGCATCGATACTTTTCTTTAAGACATTTACCAAATCCTTATCCGCACCGGGTAATAAAGAAGGAGTCATTTCAACTACGCTGACTTTGCTGCCTAAAGCAGAATACACAGTTCCCATTTCCAAACCAATGTAACCGCCTCCAACAACCAATAATTTTTTAGGAACATCGTTAAGTTCAAGCGCACCGGTTGAATCAATTACTCTTGGTGAATCGATTGACAATCCCGGTATTTTGGTTGGAACTGAACCGGTAGCAACAATTGCATTTTCAAATTCGATATCTTCTTCGGTACCATCAACTTTTTTAATATGAAGTCTTGATGAATTAACAAACGCAGCTCTTCCTTGAATATATTCTATCTTTCTTGCTTTGGTTAACTGTCCCAATCCGCCGGTCATTTGGTTAACGACCTTATTTTTGAAATCGCGAAGTTTATCTAAATCAATTTTTGGTTTTGAAAATTCTATTCCCCAATTTTTTGCTTCTTCAGCTTCATGTAATAGTTTTGCAACATGAAGAAGTGCTTTTGAAGGAATACAACCACGGTATAAACAAACCCCGCCGGGATTATTTTCATCGTTAACTAATGTAACATTCATTCCTTTATCAGCAGCAAAAAAAGCTGCGGCATAGCCACCGGGTCCGCCACCAATTACAACTAATTGTCTTTTATCTGACATTTTTATTCTCCAGATTAAATTTTCTATACTGTTCAAAAGATCATGATCAAGATTAAGATCAAAAAGATGATTTAAGTATTGTAGCCTTCTTCATCTTCATAAATTCTGTTGAAATGACTTTTAATCAATCCAATCAACAGTGAAACAATTTCTTTTAAGATAATCTTTCCTTTATTCAGCTTTTCAATATCAATAAGTTTTTTAACATAAAGAATGTCAAGACAACTGGCACATTCTAATGCTGAACCCCTTGAGATATCAAAGAATTTGCATTTGTCTTTTGCTGTATATTTTCCTTTCCTTCAGCAATATTTAATGAAATTGAGTTTGCTGCTCTATCAAGTTGATAATAAATATTAGAGTTCTTATTTATACTGGATAAATATTTTTCAACCAAGTTAATAAATTCAATTGACCTTTTATAAACATTCAGTTTTTCGTGATCGAAATAAACTGTCAATTTAAACTCCTATATTCTTGATCATGATCATAATCTTGATCATCGTAATTTCTTAAAATATAATTTTATCCTTCCAAACTTAGCAAGAAAGGATTTTCCAATGCTTCAATCACCCATCTCAAGAACTTTATTGCATCAGCTCCATCAATAACTCTATGATCATAACTTAATGAAAGCGGCATCATTAATCTTGGTACAAACTCTCCATCTTGATAAACCGGTTCATAAGCTGATCTCGAAATACCTAGAATAGCAACTTCCGGTGAATTTACTATTGGGGTAAAGTATGTTCCTCCAATTCCGCCTAAATTACTAATTGAGAAATTGCCCCCTTGCATTTCATCAAGAGTCGTTTTCTTGTTTCTTGCTCTTTCTGAAAGTTCTTTTAATTCAACTGATAACTGAACGATATTCTTTTTATCAACATCCTTAATAACCGGAACTATTAAGCCCTTCTCGGTATCAACTGCAATTCCAACATTGTAATATTTTTTATAAATGATCTCTTTGTTTTCCATATCAACAGAAGCATTAAACTGCGGGAATACTTTTAATGCAGAGGAAATCACTTTTAATAAAATTGCTGTTACGGTTAATTTACCACCGGCAGCTTCTACTTTCTTAGAGAATTTCTTTCTCAATACTTCCAGTTCAGTAATATCTGCTTTATCAAATTGTGTAACATGAGGAATTGTTGCCCAAGCATAAGAGAGATGTTCTGCGGTTTTCTTTCTGACATTACTCATTGCTGTTCTTTCAATCTCTCCCCACTTTGAGAAATCGGGTAAAGGTTCTCTACCAATGCCAATTACACCGGCGCCAACGGCACCTTTTGAGATACTTTCATTCAACGATTTAGCAAAAGTTTTTACATCCTCAATGGAAATTCTTCCGCCAGGACCTGTTCCGGTAACTTGATGAACATCAATTCCAATTTCTCTTGCAAATCTTCTTACTGTTGGAGATGCAGGAGCAATTTTATTTGTAATCTCTTTTCTAGCAGGTAAGGAACCTGCAGAAGCAACTGAAGGACGAGGTTGAGTAATCTGCGGTTCAGCTTTTTTCTCTGCTTTTTGCTCGGAAACATGAGCAGGTTTTTGTTCACTCATTGTTTCTGCTTTTTTAGGAGATTCTTTTGAAGCAGAAACAGAACCTCCTTCAACTGTAAAGATTGTCTGACCAACTTTTGCTGTATCACCATCTTTTACTAAAACTTCTTTTACGGTTCCGGTCATTTCTGCTGGGACTTCAACTGTGGCTTTATCAGTTTCAATCTCTAAAACAACTGTATCTTCAGAAATTTTATCACCTGATTTAACTGTTACTTTTGTTATTTGTGCAGTTTCAATATTCTCACCTAAATCAGGAAGTTTAAACTCAGATTTAGAAGTAACTGTTTTAGGAACTGAAGGTTCTTCCTTTTTAGGTTCTTCTTGTATTTCTGCTTTAGGTGCTTCTTTTATTGGTTCTTCAACTTTTGATTTATTTTCACTTTTAGCTGAATCGGCTGAATCAACAGAAAATATAACTTGACCAACTTTTGCAGTTTCACCATCTTTAACCTTCACATCATTTACAACACCGCTTACTTCGGAAGGGACTTCAACAGTTGCTTTATCGGTTTCAATTTCCAATACAGGTTGATCTATTTCAATTTTATCACCAACAGCAACAAGAACTTTAGTGATTTGAGCTGTTTCAATATTTTCGCCTAATTCAGGTAACTTAAATTCTTTTGACATTTTTTTACCTTATAATTTCTAATTAATCTTTAAATGGATTCTTTTTCTCCGAATCAATACCTAAATCTTTAGCAGCTTTTTTAACAGTTTCCCATTTAACTGTTCCTTCTTTGGCTAAAGAATACAATGTTGCATAAACTATATGCTTGGTATTTACTTCAAAGAAATCTCTTAACTCATCGCGTCCTTCACTTCTGCCAAATCCGAAAGTGCCTAATGTATGTAAAGGACTTGGGAGCCATTTAGAAATTGAATCACCGAGTATCTGCACATAATCGCTGGCAGAAATGAAAACTCCTTTTTCTCCTTTTGTTATTTCGGCAACATAAGGAAGGTTTGGTTTTTTATTTCCTGAAAGCAAGTTTTCTCTTTCAGTCTGTAATGCATCCAAATGAAGATTTTTATAAGAAGTAACACTCCAAATATCAGCAGAAACATTATAATCCTTTTCTAAAATATCTTTAGCTTTAATAACTTCGTTTAGAATAGAGCCGCTTCCCATTAAATGAGCTTTAGCTTTAGAATTCTTTTTGGAAGAATAAAATTTATACATTCCTTTTAGAATTCCTTCTTTAGTTCCTTTCGGCATTTCAGGCTGAGCATAGTTTTCATTCATAACTGTAATGTAATAGTAAACATCTTCCTGCTTTTCATACATTCTGTAAATTCCATCACGAATAATTACAGCTAATTCATAAGCAAATGCAGGATCATAAGTAACTAAATTTGGAATTGAATAAGCAAGAAGGTGTGAATGACCATCTTGATGCTGAAGACCTTCACCCGAGAGAGTTGTGCGTCCTGCTGTTGCACCAACCATAAAACCTTTACATCTCATATCAGCAGCAGCCCAAGCCAAATCACCAATTCTTTGGAATCCGAACATTGAGTAATATGTAAAGAAAGGAATTGTGCTTATTCCGTGAGTAGCATAAGAAGTACCGGCAGCAATAAATGAGGACATTGATCCGGCTTCAGTAATTCCTTCTTCTAAAATTTGACCGTTTACAGCTTCTTTATAATAAAGCAGACTGTCTCTATCTACCGGTTCGTAAAGCTGACCGACATGAGAGTAAATACCAATCTGGCGGAATAAAGCTTCCATACCAAATGTTCTGGCTTCATCCGGTACTATTGGAACAATTAATTTTCCAACTTCTTTATCTTTCAATAATTTGGTTAATATTCTTACATAAACCATTGTTGTTGAAACTTCTCTTCCGTCAGTTCCTTTATAAAACTCTTCAAATAATTCCTCGGAAGGAGTTTGTATTGGCTGATGCTTAACAACTCTTTTAGGAACATAACCACCTAATTCTTTTCTTCTTTGCTTTAGATAAGTAATTTCAGGTGAATCTTCGGCAGGTCTGTAAAATGGAGCAGAAGCAATATCTTCATCTGATATTGGAATTCCAAATCTTGTACGGAATTCCCTTAATTCATCTTCATTTAATTTTTTCTGCTGGTGAGTAATATTTTTTCCTTCACCTGCTTCACCTAAACCGTAGCCTTTAACTGTTTTAGCAAGAATTACAGTAGGTTTTCCTGTATTTTCAACAGCAGCTTTATAAGCGGCATAAACTTTTTCGGGATCATGTCCGCCTCGTTTCATTCTTGCAAGCTGCTCATCGGAAAACTGCTCAATTAATTCCTGCAGCTCTGGGTATTTACCGAAGAAATGTTTTCTAATATATGAACCTCCTTCAACAATATATTTCTGAGATTCACCATCAATCATTTCATTCATTCTTTTTGTCAGAAGTCCGGTTTTATCAGCATCCAATAAAGGATCCCAGTCACTTCCCCAAATTACTTTAATAACATTCCAGCCGGCACCTCTAAAAACAGCTTCCAGTTCTTGAACAATATTACCGTTCCCTCTAACGGGTCCGTCTAATCTTTGCAGGTTGCAATTTATAACAAAAATCAAATTGTCTAATTTTTCTCTAGCAGCAAGTGAAATAGCCCCCAAAGTTTCAGGTTCATCAGTTTCACCATCACCTAAAAATGCCCAAACTTTTGTATCGGATTTTGGTTTAAGTTCTCTGTCTTCTAAATATCTGTTAAATCTGGCTTGATAAATAGCTTGAATGGGACCTAATCCCATTGATACTGTTGGGAATTCCCAGAAATCGGGCATTAGCCATGGATGAGGATATGATGAAAGTCCTCGTCCTTTCTGGAGTTCACGTCTAAAGTTTTCTAATTCTTCTTTTGATAATCTTCCTTCTAGAAAAGCTCTTGCATAAATACCTGGAGCAGCATGCCCTTGGAAATAAATAATATCTCCTTCTTTATTATTATCTTTTCCTTTAAAGAAATGATTAAAAGCAATTTCATATAAAGTTGCAGCAGAAGCATAAGTAGAAATATGTCCACCTATTCCCGCTAATTCTTTATTAGCTCTTACAACCATCGCCATTGCATTCCATCTGATCAAAGATTTTATTCTTCTCTCAATTTCTCTTCCTCCCGGAAAATGAGGTTGTTTTTCTTTTGGTATTGTATTTATATATGGTGTGTTTGCAGTAAAAGGAAGTTCAACACCGGCTTCGTGTGCATAGGTATCTAAATCGTGCAAAAGTTGTCTAACTCTTTCGGGACCTCCACTTTGCAGTATATACTCTAAAGATTCAAGCCATTCGCGGGTTTCAAGTTCCTCTAATGACATATCATTATTTTTACTATCTGACATAATTTATTCCTTTATGATTTACAATTTTCATTCATTTTTAGATTTTATTTTATCGCCCTTTACAGAAATGCAAAGATACAAAATTATTATGATTTTTGTTTGGTCTTTAGTTAATAGTTGAAAGGATTGGAGAGCTAAAAAAGTTTCATTTCAGCAGAATTTCAAAGGATATTTGGCTCTTTTGAATAAATAGAAGAAAAGGGACCGAATTAAATGTCTCATTAAATCAGTCCCTTAAAAAATATTAATAACCGAAGGATAATCCTACAGATACAGTATTAACCGAAGCCAATTTATAATCAACATTCAGTTTCATAATAAAAATATCAAAGGTGGCACCTAAAGTAAAAGCAGCGCTGTTTTCCCCTTCGCTCTCAAAGTTAATTGGCACTGCAATATCTCCAGCAGGAGAAGTAAAAATTCTATTATATGAAAGTTTTGTGGAAGATGATTCAAATGTTAATCCGGCATAAGGAGTTACAGAAATACCGGCACCGAATTGCTTGCTGGCAATTATTCCGAATTGAGATGCCGAAGCTACAAATAAAGAACCAACTTCAAGTGATTGATAGAAATATCCGACTGCTAAATCTAATGGAAGTGGATTCTTCAACCATACGCCCGGATTGTGCATAATACCAAATCCGAACATACTAAATTTGCCGAGATCAGAAATTTCAATTTCCGGGAAATATCTAAATGCTACATCAGTTCCGAAAACAGTACCAAGATTAAGCTGAGCACTTGGCTGTGGGAGAATTGGAATTTCATCTAAAAATCCTGATACTCCTGTTAGCTGAACAGAATACTCGCCAACTACCTGCCCTTGAATTGTTTCTCCTGGAAACTTAACTTCTAATACATCATTTTTATTACCTACAATAGTTGGACCGGAAAACTGAACAGAAAATTCTGTTGCCATCATTTCTGCTTTAACTTGATTATACATTGCTGTGCCAGGTTGAAGACTAGATGCATTCTGTAAAATCATATCAATCTGTGAGGATGTATAGCGATAAGTTCCGGCTGATGAGAACGATTTATTCTCATCACTAAAGAAAGTACCGGATGCGCCGATTTTTAATTCAATATTCGGAGTGAATTTTGAAGCCGAAGGAGCGCCGTTAAACCAGCCGCTGTTAAGGTTAGCACCAAAAGCTCCAGTTATTGGAGCAACATAAGCTGATGCACCTGAAGAAGATAAATTAGAAAGAGTCTCCTCTAATGATTGTGCTTTCAATGAAAATAAAAACGACAATGCTAAAAATGCGTAAGACATTTTTCTCATATAATTTCCTCTCAATATTTAATGACATTATATATTATTTAATTTAAGGCGCATCAAATATATAGTTTTAATGGAATAAAGCAATTAATTAATTGTGTTAGCTAGCTCACTATCAATGTATTCCAAACAATTTTTTGTTGCTTAAATAGAGTTATTAAGTTAGATTAAACGCTATAATAAAATAGACATCTAGTAAACCATAACAACATAAAATCACATCGGAGGGTGTATATGAAAAAAGCACTACCAATTTTCATAATTCTGTTTTCTTTATTTTTGCTGCCCCAGAAAAACACAGCACAAGATTATGCTGCAGCTCTTAAAATCAATACCTTAGGTATTAGCGCAGAGGCAATGCGATCATTCGGACCAAACTTTAACGCAAGATTAGGAATTGCATTTTTTAGTTATTCTGCCGACGGCGGCGGGGGTACAGGAGATGATTATAAGTACTCCGGAGCTTTAGATTTATTTTCTATTTCTGCTTTGGCAGATTATTTCCCATGGGAAAGAGGATTTAGAATTTCTGCCGGATTTTTAATTAACTTAAATAAAGCTACTGCAGAAATGACTCCAACTAAAACTTATATTGTTGGAGGAGACCAATATACTCCGGATAAATTAGGAACAATGAATGCAACCGTAGATTTCAATAAAATTGCTCCTTATATCGGTATTGGATTCGGTAATCCAACAGCAGGAGATTCAGGTTTAGGTTTTACTTTTGATATTGGTACCGTTTATCAAGGTGCTCCATCTGTAGATCTTGAAGCAACCGGATTAATTTCACCTTCAGCATCTCCGGAACAAGAAGCACTTATTGAAGATAATTTGAATTGGTTTAAATGGTATCCTGTAGTTTCATTTGGCTTAACATACAAGTTTTAATTGGGAGAATATATTATTATGAATACTTACAAAAAACTATTTACAATATTAACCGGAATTGCAATTATTATTACGGCATTTGCAATACAAAGCTGTGATATTAAAAGTCCGGTTGAAGGCGTTACCGTTAGAATAAAAAATATTCCTCGAACAACAACCGTAAGAGTTGAATTTATTGATCAGAATGTTGGTCAATTGGTTACTTCTCCATTAAATGTTAGTTTCGGCGGATTAGATGCAGCAAAAGTTATTTCAACTACAAACGAACCTTTAGCTAGCACAAGTACATCAATTGGTATATTAAACTTCGCTATTGCCGATGATGTAACACCAAGTGCAACTAATCCTGTTGAATTTGTTGTAGTGGTAAAATCAAACAATTATTTGGCTACTTCTAAAAGAATTATTGTTACTAAACCCGGTGCTAACGGATTTACTGTAAATATGGTAAATCTTAATACAAATATTCCCGGTGTAACTTCAAATGCAGTTTCTAATGCCGGCTCTACAAATTCAACAACCGGTACATCTGCTGCAATAGTAGCAAGTTCTTCTACTTCAAGTTCTGCAGTTAGCGCAAGAGTTACAGTTCCAAGCGGAACAATATTAAGAGACGCAAATGGAAATGCTCTTTCCGGAACTGTTGCTACAAGAGTAACTTATTTTGATGCAACCGAACCAGCTTCTTTGGCATCTTTCCCGGGTGGATTTGCAATTAGAGATGTTGATAACAACGTTGGTAACTTTGTAAGTGCCGGATTTGCAGCAATCGATATGTCTGTAAATGGTGTGGAAGTAGAATCATTCAGCAAAAATGTTGATGTTCAACTAGATATTAATCCGAATACAATTAATCCGGAAACTGGCGTAAAAATAAAAGCTGGTGATCAACTTCCTCTTTGGAGTTATGATGAAGATACCGGTTCTTGGAAAAATGAAGGAACTTATACTGTAACTGCTTCTAACGGACCGGACAGAAAATTAACAATCAGAAAAACTGATATGACTCACCTTTCATGGTGGAATATGGATTGGTTTTATGATGGATGTTACAACACTAACGTTAAAATTGCCGTTGACGGCGGATGCTGGCAATGGTTATACTTAGTTGTTGAATTCCAAACTCCTCAACCAGATGTTCAATGGGGTTATTTATATAACGGTTATGTTTATTCTTATGATCCTGTATTGAATTTAATGAATGTTCCCGATAACAGACCAGTTACTATAAGAGCTTTCCAAGGCTGGAATGATTATTATAATTATTATTACAACGGTGTTGATAATAATGTTGGCGTACTTAATGTTGACGATTTATGTCAAACTCAAGACATAACCTATACATTACAGGCAGCTACAAATCAAACCGGCGATAATATAGACGTATTTATCAGAGGTGTTTGTCCAAACGGTAACGTTTTGGATGAAGGTACTCTTGATGTAGAAATATTTAAGAATGGATACTGGCAGTTAGCAGGAAGAATTGTTGACGGATTTATTCGTCTTAACTGTTTACAAATCGGTCAAGAATATCAGTTCAGAGTTTATTATGACGGTGAATATTACACTGAATCATATACAATAACTTCTACAACTGAAAATATTGACATTGACCTTCCTGGTGATAATGAATTCTGTGAATAATTTTTGTTAATCTTTTCATATACAGAAAAGCCATTTCGCAATGAAATGGCTTTTCTTTTTTAAAGTGATTTACTGTTTATCTTTATTTCAAACCCATTAATTCTTTAGCCCCTTTTAATGCAGATTCTGTTACCTGATCGCCGCTCATTAGCTTTGCAACTTCTTCTATTTTCTCTTTATCATCTAATTTTCTTATTGAACTTACAACTCTGTCATTTTCCTTAGTCTTAAATACAGCATAATGATTCTTAGAGAGTGCTGCAATTTGAGGAAGATGTGTAATCGCAATTATCTGATGAAATTCAGATAATGACTTCAAAGTTTCACCGACTTTTTGTGCAATTCTTCCGCTTACTCCCGTATCAATTTCATCAAAAATTAGAAGAGGAAGCTTATCATTTTTTGCTAAAATTGTTTTAAAAGCCAGCATAATTCTGGATACTTCTCCACCCGAGGCAACTTTGGCAAGTGGTTTTGGATCTTCCCCAATATTTGTGGAAATATAAAATTCAATTTCGTCAATTCCATTTGAATCAAATACATATTTTTGATTTTTTGCAATCAAATATTTTTCACTGTTCGCAGCTGGATTATTATTTGCAATCCTTACTTCAAAATTTGAATCGGAGATACCAAGATTTTTAAGAGAAGCTTCAATACCTGACTTAATTTCTTTTGAAACATCCTTTCTTTTTTGATTGATCAATAATGCCTTTTCGCCGGCATTAAATCTGAGTTTATTGATTTCCGTTTCCAAATCTTTAATTTTTTCTTCAAAGTTAGATGAGAAATCATATTCAGTTCCAATTTTTTCTCTATGTTCTAAAACAGCTTTTAAGGAACCGCCGTATTTTTTGATTAGTAATTTTATTGCATTTAATCTTTCCCGCATAAAATCCAGTCTTTCCGGATCAAGATCAATTTTATCTCTATAGCTTCTGATATTTTGTGCTATTTCACTTAATAAAGATAAAGCTGATTCAAAACTTTCATCAACTGAAATGAAAGACTTATCAATTAAGGTCAATTGTTCCAAATCATTTTTTACGTGTCCCAATGCATCATATAAATTTTCATCCGAATCATATAATCTGTCATAAATGCCATTTGTCAATTCCAAAAGTTTCTCAGCATTCTCTAGTATGTTTAATTCTTCCTCAATTTGTTCATCTTCATTTTCTAACGGTGCTACTGCATCTATTTCCTTTATCTGAAATTCGTACAACTCATTTTTTTCTTTTAGCGATTTTTCCTTTTTCCTTAAATCATTCAGATTACTTATTCGATCATTCAATCGATTAATTATTTCTCTAAATTCATTAATTATATTTTGATAATCTCCAAAATCATCAAGCATTTCAATATGAGTTTCTGTTCGCAATAAAGATTGATGTTCATGCTGTCCATGAAGATCAACTAGCAATTCCCCTATTTCTTTAATTAAACTTAATTGAACAGGAGTATCATTAAGGAAACATCTATTTGAACCCTTAACCGAAACTTCTCTTCTTACAATTAACTCATCTAAAAATTCTATTTCATTTTCCGAAAGTAATTTTTCTACCTTTTTATTTTTTGTTACATCAAAAATTCCTTCAATTACAGATTTCTGCGCACCTTTCCTTACCACTTCAGTCACAGCCCTATTGCCTAGAATTAAACCAAGAGCATCAATTAATATTGATTTACCGGCACCGGTTTCACCGGTAATAATATTGAGCCCTTTCCCAAATTCAACATTAATATTTTCTATTAACGCATAATCTTTAATTTGAAGTGAGATTAACATTTTAATCCAAAATTTTTATGCAAAGTTAAGAGTAAGTATTAATTTCTCCAAAAAGTTTGACAATCTCATTTAACAATCATATATTTAGAGTCCTTATGGAAATGAGTTCTTAAAAAGATTGACATAGATATTACATCGCGGGGTGGAGCAATTGGTAGCTCGTCGGGCTCATAACCCGAAGGTTTCAGGTTCAAGTCCTGACCCCGCTACAACAAAAAGCTCGATTATTTATTTAATCGGGCTTTTTTTTATTTTAAAGAGTATGGGTAAATATTTTGTATATATAATTAAAAGTAAAGAAGGTTTTAGATATACTGGCTTTACTGAAGACCTTGAAAAACGAATTAAAGAACATAATAATAAGGAATTATCATTTTGGACTAAAAGAGGCACATTTTGGAAATTAATTTATATTGAAGAGTATGAGAATAAGACAGAAGCCCTAAAAAGAGAAAAATGGTTAAAAAGCGGAGTAGGAAGAGATTTTTTGAAGAAAAATGTAAGAGGTTATTAAAAAGGTTGCAGGTTCAATCCGCCGCGGCGGACTAGCCCCGCTACTACATAAAGCCCGTTTTCACTTTGAATTCGGGCTTTTTTTATGTCCAATTGTAATTTTTGAGTAATATTTGTGTAAGAAAATGACAACATAAAAAGTTGCGTTTTTGCGCTGAAAACGAAGCCTAGTTGACAGTGAGTTGATACTAAAAATGAGCATATTCAATTAAGTATTGAAGTTAAAAAAAGCCCCGCCGAAGCAGAGCTTTTCTAAAATGCTAAGAATTTTATTTTCTTGTTTATTTAAGCAGCAACATCTTGCGGACTTGGGAGTGCGTGCCTGCTTGAATCTTGTATATGTACAATCCGCTTGAAAGATTACCAGCGTTAAAGTTTACTTCATAAGTTCCGGCTTGTTTTTGCTCGTTTACTAATTCTGCAACTTCATTTCCAAGTATGTCATAAACTTTTAATGTAACGTACTCACTACTCGGTACTGTGTACTCAATACTGGTTGTAGGGTTAAACGGATTTGGATAATTCTGTTTAAGTGAAAAATTATTCGCTGTTTTTACTTCAATCTCAATTTCTTTAGAATATTCGAACGAACCATCATAATCTATTTGTTTTAATCTATAATAGTATTTCCCCTTCTCCACATCTTTATCTAAGTAAGTATATTTATTTATATCTGTTGTTGTGCCTTTACCTTCTCTATAACCAACCATTCGGAATTCTTTATTTTCGTTTTTTCTTTCTATTACAAACATGTGATTATTTATTTCAGTGGCAGTGGACCATGTCAGGGCTACACCAGTTCCGGATACATCTGCAGAAAATGAGATTAGTTCGACTGGAACATTTTCGCCAATTTCAATATACTGAATAATACCATTCTCACCTGCTGTCACTATTAAGTTATTTTCAATTGCAAAAATAGTATGAAGATTTAAATATGGTGGGGTACTTGAACTGTTCCAGGAAAAACCTCTATCATTAGTAATGTAGACTGAACCATTTTGGCCACATAGAAAACCTTGAGTTGAGGTTAAAAAGTCAAAATCCCAGAATTCGTAATATGGATGATTATAGATCGTTGTCCATGTGCTTCCCCCATTCTCGGTTCTATGAATTTTTCCTCCAGATGAAAGTGCTAATCCAATGTTAGAATCAAAAAAATGCAGCTTTAATATATTAGAAAATTCATTTAAATAATGTATTGACCAACTTTGACCATCGTCTGTTGTTCTGAGAATTAAACCATCATTCCCGCCTATCCATCCAGAAGAAGCATTTATGAATTCAATAGTATTCAAATTGTTTGATCTGCCTGTGTTTGAGGGATTCCAGCTATTTCCCGAATCAGTTGATCTTAATAAAGTACCTTTATCGCCAACAATCCACCCATTAAAATAATTAACAAAATTAATTGAATTTAAATTTACTGTTACTCCAGAATTTTTCTTGACCCAACTGCGGTATAAGTTCGTTGATTTTATTATTACTCCACTGTCACCGACTGCGATTGCAGTGCTCAGGTCCAATGTATTTACTGAATTTAATCTTTTCATAGTTGGACTATCGCCAGACACCCATAAATCACCAACAAATCTCAAAATTGTTCCATTTTCTCCAACTGCCACACCGTGCGTTGGATCAGCTAGATGAATATCATTCAAGTTGTTGTATTCGCCTAAGTTGAAGGAATTCCAGGTATCTCCGCCATCATTCGTTTTAAATAGAGAATTAAATATACCAACCAAAAAGCCTGTTTGTTCGTCTAAGAACTTAATGTCCGTTATGCGAGAACACCCAGGTATGGAAATCATTCTCCAATTATTACCACCGTCTGTGGTTTTGAAAATTTTACCAATTCCTGTGATGAAACCAAGAGTATCATTTACAAATTTTGTACGTGAAAGAACATTTGAATTCAAGGGTATGCTTTCCCAGACTGCACCTCCATCAGTACTACGTAATACTTCATTTCGTGATGCTATCCAGCCTCTATTTTCATCTTGAAAGTAGATATCATAGCACATCTTGTCAATTCCTGTTTGCTGCTCAAACCAGTTATTACCTCCATCAGTTGTTTTAAATAAGTCCCCCCAACCAACTGTCCAACCAATACTATCATTAATAAAAAATACTGAATTTAAATTTGATGGAAGTGATAAAACGGATTGCCATGAACCCATAAAGGGAGAAGCTTTAAAGACATTACCATTTTCACTAACTGCCCAACCCTCAGTTCCGATTTGAAATATATCATTTACTGCTGTAGTATTGCCTGAATAAGCATTATACCAACTAAAACCACTATCAGTAGTTTTAACTATAAATCCAGGACCAACATAATATCTTTGCCCAACTGCAACTCCATTGTTTTGGTCAGCGAATTTTAATGAAAGTATATCCCAGCCACGCAATGATGAAACAGTTGACCAATATCGCCCACCATTGGTTGTTCTTGCAATCTTAGATTCACCACCAATATAGCCAACATTTTTATTAACAAAATCAATAGTATAAAAATCGGTTCGTATCTCGCTGTGCATAGTATTCCATTGAGAAGATATTTGAACACTTAAAATTACGAAAAGGCAAATAGACATTAATAATCTTAGCATCTTTGTTCCTATTTTTAATAATTATATATATCGAAATACAATCTACATAATAATTATAATGTTATTTTATATGCATAGTCCATTTTTTTGATACATCTATACATCCTTGTATTGTAGTAGATGCTGTTGCCCAGCTTATAAATGGTGCGGTATTATTTCCTTGCGGACTTACATACCTAATCTCGCTGTACGTTAAAATGTTGAGTAGTAAAAACGTCAAGATGGTTAGTATTTCTTTCATAAGAAGAGCATATAATTATTTAACAATAATTAAATATAAAGTATATGAGTTCTATTGGCAAG